>NZ_CP049742.1:992500-1592500 GCF_015482585.1 Mangrovibacillus cuniculi
ACAATTCATTTAAGTAATAGCAAATGGATAACTAATTTACACATGACATGCTATGCAAATTAGTTGGCTAATCGAAAACGTCAGTTGTTGAGGTGATGGGATGAGAAGAATTAGTTTATTGGGGGCATCCGGATCTATTGGAACGCAGACGATAGATGTTATTAATACGCATCAAGAGGAATTCGCATTAGTTGGTTTATCTGTTGGTCGTAATATAGGGTATCTAAGAGAGGTGCTGGCTAACCATCAACCTAAAATCGTATCTGTCCAAAATAAAGAAGATGCACAAACGTTAGCAATGGAATACCCAAAGACTCACTTTACTTATGGTTCTGAAGGGTTGATTGAGGTAGCTACCGAAGAAACAGCGGATGTTTTAGTGAATGCAGTGATTGGTAGTGTTGGCCTAGAGCCGACACTCCAAGCTATTGAAGCAGGGAAAGTGATCGCTTTAGCTAATAAGGAAACACTTGTTACTGCTGGTCATCTTGTCATGAATGCTGCAAGAGAAAAAGGTGTACCCGTTCTACCAATTGACAGTGAGCATTCAGCTATCTATCAGTGTTTAAACGGAGAGAATCCAAAAGATGTAGAACGGTTAGTTATTACAGCTTCAGGTGGAAGCTTTAGAGATCTCAATAGATCTCAATTAGCGAATGTGACAGTTGAGGACGCTTTAAATCATCCTAACTGGTCTATGGGATCGAAAATCACAATTGATTCAGCGACAATGATGAATAAAGGATTAGAAGTTATTGAAGCGCACTGGCTCTTTGATTTACCTTATCAAAAGATTGATTGCTTACTTCATAAGGAAAGTATCATTCACTCTATGGTTGAGTTTCACGACGGCTCTGTAATGGCTCAATTAGGTACACCAGATATGAGAGTGCCTATTCAATATGCATTAACGTATCCAAAGAGATTGAGTCTGCCTCAAACGAAGAGATTAAGGCTCGAGGAATATCAAACGCTTCATTTTAAACAAATGGACTTTGAACGATATCATGCTTTGCAGTTAGCGTATGAAGCTGGTAAAATCGGTGGAACGATGACAACCGTATTAAATGCCGCTAATGAAGTTGCAGTAGCACAATTTCTTAACAAACAGATCTCTTTCCTTCAAATTGAAGAAGTGATTGAGAAAGCAATGAATCGTCACAATGTGATAAATGAGCCAACACTAGAACAAATTCAAGAGGTTGACGTAGAGACGAGACGCTATGTCGATAGCCTTAACTAAGGTGGGGATATTGTAATGGAAACGGTAATTGCGTTTATCGTCATATTTGGAGCTTTAGTTTTCTTTCATGAGTTAGGACATTTAGTTTTTGCAAAAAGAGCTGGAATTCTTTGTCGTGAGTTTGCAATAGGTTTTGGACCAAAAGTGCTTGCATTTAAAAAGAATGAAACTTTGTATACCATAAGGTTGTTGCCCCTTGGTGGTTATGTGAGAATGGCTGGTGAAGACCCAGAGGTAGTAGACCTAAAGCCTGGACACAGAATTGGTATTGTAGAAAATACAGATGGGCTCGTGACAAAGATTATTTTATCTGGAAGAGACAAATATCCTACTTCTCGTGCTATTGAAGTTGAAGAAGCAGATTTAGAACACCAACTGTTTATTAAAGGGTATGAAGAAGGGGAAGAAAATTTACATAGGTTCTCTTTAGCGGAAGACGCACTAATTATTGATGGACCAACTAAGACGCAAATTGCCCCGTGGAATAGACAATTTGCTTCTAAATCTCTTGGTCATCGTGCTATTACCATTTTCGCAGGGCCTTTAATGAACTTTGTCTTAGCTTTCTTTATCTTTGTTATAATTGGAATCTTACAAGGAGTTCCGTCTGATGCCCCTAGACTCGGGACAATAGAACCTTCAGGAGCTGCTGCTGAAGCAGGTCTAATAGAGGGTGATGAAATTGTCGCAATCGACGGAGAGAGAACGCCTTCATGGGAAGAGATTGTGAATAAAGTAAGACAACACCCTGGTGATGAACTTCAGTTTACTGTAAACAGAGATGGAGAAACGCTTCAATATGCAGTAACTCCGGAAACGGTGGAGGTAGAAACGGAAGAAGATTCGTATGGAAGAATTGGGGTATATAACCCTGTAGAAAAATCTGCTTTCAAGTCCATTACATATGGATTAGAAGAAACAAAGAATTGGACAATACAGATCATTCGTATGTTAGGTCTATTAGTTACAGGGCAATTTTCTATTGATATGTTGTCTGGACCTGTAGGTATTTATAAATCGACAGAAATTGTTGCAGCATCTGGCATATATCAATTAATGCGTTGGGCAGCAATTCTTAGTATTAATTTAGGGATAATGAACTTGCTTCCTATACCGGCACTTGACGGAGGACGCTTATTATTCTTCGCCGTTGAAGCAGTTAGAGGTAAGCCTATTGATCGACATAAAGAAGGTTTAGTCCATTTTGTTGGATTTGCTCTTTTAATGTTACTTATGTTAATTGTAACTTGGAATGACATTCAACATTTCTTCTTGCAGTAACCAACTTTCGTAAGTAGAATAAGAGAATAGTTTATTAAATTAGAGGTGCTTGTAATGAAACAGTCAACGCTATTCATGCCAACTCTTCGTGAGGTACCAGCTGATGCTGAGATAAAAAGTCATCAGTTACTTCTTCGAGCGGGGTATATGAGACAAACAGCTAGTGGGATTTATAGTTATTTACCACTTGCTATGAAAGTTCTTCAGAAAATTGAAACAATAGTTCGTGAAGAAATGAATAACACAGGTGCCTCAGAGCTTCTTATGCCAGCGCTTCATCCAGCTGAAACATGGAAAGAGTCTGGCAGATGGGATGTTTATGGTCCAGAACTTTTCCGACTTAAAGATAGACATAATCGTGACTTTGCTCTTGGCGCAACACATGAAGAAGTAATTACTCAATTAGTTCGTGATGAAGTGAAATCATACAAACGACTTCCTTTAGCACTATATCAAATTCAATCTAAGTTCCGTGATGAACAAAGACCACGCTTTGGCCTTCTACGTGGTAGAGAATTTATCATGAAAGATGGATACTCATTTCATGCTTCTCAAGAAAGCTTAGATGAATATTATGAAAAAGTATTTACTGCTTATCAAAACATTTTCCGTCGTTGTGGATTGGACTTTAGAGCAGTTATAGCTGACTCTGGTGCAATGGGTGGTAAAGATACACATGAGTTTATGGTACTTTCAGAGGTTGGAGAAGATACAATTGCTTATTCAACTGATTCTGACTATGCAGCCAATGTAGAAATGGCACCAGTAGTGACAGAATATACTCGTTCTAATGAGGAAGAATTATCACTAGAGAAATTTGAAACGCCTGATGCAAAAACGATTGCTCAATTAGAAGAACAGTATGAACTTGCTTCAAACAGTATTATTAAATCACTAGTAGTAAAAGTGGATGAGGAATATGTTCTTGCTCTTGTTCGTGGCGATCACGAGTTAAATGATATAAAGATTAAAAACTTATTAAATGCTTCAGTAGTAGAGTTTGCTTCTCCTGAAGAAACGAAATCAGTAATAGGTACATCCATTGGTTCTATTGGACCTCTTTCCTTACCTGAAGGGATCAAAATTATTGCTGATAACGCAGTCGCAGCAATGGTTAATGCGGTGACAGGAGCTAATGAAGAAGGATATCATTACAAGAACGTCAACCCTGACCGTGATATCGAGAATGTAGAATATGCAGACCTTCGTTTTATCCAAGAAGGAGATGTATCTCCGGATGGAAATGGCGTTATTGCATTTGCAAAAGGTATCGAAGTTGGACATGTATTCAAACTAGGTACAAAATATTCAGAAGCAATGGGTGGTTTATATCTGGATGAAAACGGAAGAAACCAACCATATATCATGGGTTGTTATGGAATTGGTGTATCTCGTACACTAGCTGCCATTGCAGAACAATATCATGATGAAAATGGCTTAACGTGGCCTTCTCATATGGCACCATTTAACGTTCATGTGATTCCTGTTAATGTGAAAGATGACACGCAAGTAGAAGTAGCAGATAAGATTTATACTACTTTACAACAGGCTGGTATGGATGTTTTGATTGATGATCGAAAAGAACGCGCTGGCGTTAAATTCACAGATAGTGATTTATTTGGAATTCCAGCTAGAGTAACAGTTGGTAAACGAGCTAGTGAAGGAATGGTAGAAATCAAAGTGAGACAAACAGGAGAAGTTATAGAGGCTTCTGTGGATGAGATACTTCAAATTCTTACAGACAAAGTGAAGTAACAATAAACAAGGGAGAATCTTCGTTGATAGTGACAGGGTCCTCCCTTTTCCATGTTTAAGTATGCAAAAGTAAATGATGTAAAGGGGGATAAGTATGACGAGTTCAGCTCGCTTAGAAGGGAAAGAGCGCTTTCGACTTTTATTAAAACAACTTTCTTTAACGGAAGATGTGTACATGTCAAATTTTGAAGATGCCTCAATAGTAAAACTTCAAGTAGACCGTAAACAGAAGAAATGGCATTTTGTTTTCCAATTCTCCAAAATTTTACCTGCTAATATCTATGAGATTTTTACAGTGCGCTTACACCAAACTTTTTCACCCATTGCAAGTATTTCCTTTGAATGCGTTGTAGAAGATCCTAGCTTCACAGAAGAATTACTTCTATCCTATTGGAATGCTTCCGTTGCTTCTCTACAAGGTGTTGCTCCACCATTATTAAAGTTGTTGCAAACTAGAATGCCTAGTGTTAAAGGGAACAAAGTAATAGTTGCCGCAACGAATGAACCAGAAGCGAAAGCACTAGCTAACCGATACAGTGAACTACTGTCTACTATATATTCATCTTATGGATTTCCTCCAATTCAATTAGATGTCCAGGTGAAAGAAGATGCTGGAGTGGAAGAATACGAGAAATTCATGGAAGAAAAACGCAAAGAAGATGAAGAGCGAGGAAAACAGGCGCTTGTAGAAATGCAAAAATTAGAACAACAAGCAGCGAAGCAAGAACCAGGGTCTTATGATGGTCCTGTCATGATAGGACAAATCATAAAAGATCAGCAGAATATCTCTTTAATGGAACAGATAGTAGAGGAAGAAAAGAGTGTTATCCTAGAAGGAATGGTATTCTCTGTAGAAGTTCGAGAGCTTCGAAGTGGTCGTTCTTTATTAATGGTAAAAATGACAGACTATACCGATTCTCTACAAATAAAAATGTTCTCTCGTGATAAGGAAGACGAAGCTATATTCGGGATGATCAAGTCAGGAATGTGGTTAAGAGTCCGTGGTCCTGTAACGATGGATACATTCGCGCGTGAGTTAGTAATGAACGCACGTGATCTTAATGAAATTAAAAAATCTCCTAAAGTTGACACAGCTAAAGAAGGTAAGAAACGTATTGAACTTCACGCTCATTCCCCAATGAGCTCAATGGATGCTGTTTCTTCTATTGGTTCTCTAGTTAAAAGAGCAAAAGATTGGGGCCACACTGGCTTTACCATCACAGATCATGCGGGAGCACAAGGTTTCCCAGATGCATTCAGTGCTGCAAAGAAAAATGGTTTGAAGATGCATTACGGTGTGGAAATTAACTTGGTAGACGATGGTGTCCCTATTGCATACGGCGATAGAGATATAGATTTAGAAGATGCAACGTTTGTGGTATTTGATGTTGAAACAACTGGACTTTCAGCAGTTTACGACACGATTATTGAGCTAGCTGCAGTTAAAATACAAAATGGCTCTGTCATTGACCGATTTGAATCTTTTGCAAATCCACATCATAAATTATCTGCTACAACAATTAATTTAACGGGAATTACAGATGATGATGTAAAAAATGCACCAGAAGTTTCAGAGGTGTTAAGTCGCTTTAAAGAATGGTCACAAGACACTATTCTTGTTGCTCATAATGCATCTTTTGATATGGGCTTCCTTCAAAAAGGATATGAGCGTTATGATTTAGGAGTAGAAGAAGTACCTGTAATTGATACATTAGAATTGGCTAGATTATTGTATCCAACTATGAAAAATCACAGGCTAAATACGCTAGCGAAAAAATTCGATATTGAGTTAACACAACATCACCGTGCCATTTACGATGCAGAGGCAACGGGATATCTTCTTTTGCGTCTACTAAAAGATGCGAAAGAAAAAGGTATAACGAATCATCAGCAATTTAATGATTATATGGGAGAAGGAGATGCTTATAAACGAGCAAAACCTTACCATGCCATCATTATGGCGAAGAATGAGGTTGGACTAAAGAATCTTTTTAAATTAGTGTCGATTGCTCATTTAGAGTATTTTTATCGAGTACCAAGAATTCCAAGATCTGTATTAGTGAAACATAGAGATGGGTTGTTAGTAAGCTCTGCCTGTGATCGTGGCGAAATATTTGAGGCCATGATGCAAAAAGGTATGGAAGAAGCGGAGAAAGTAGCGCGCTTTTACGATTATATCGAGGTATTCCCAAAACCTGTTTACGCTCACCTATTAGAGCTTGAGTTAGTGGCAAATGAACAAAAGTTAGAAGAAATTATTAAGAATTTAGTCCAACTTGGAGAAAAATTAGAAAAGCCAGTTGTGGCAACCGGTAATGTTCACTATTTGGATCCTACGGATAAAATTCATCGTACTATCTTAGTGAGGTCACAAGGTGGTGCGAATCCATTAAATCGCCACGAACTCCCAGATGTTCACTTCCGTTCAACCAATGAAATGTTAGAAGAGTTCTCTTTCTTAGGAGAAGAGTTAGCGGAAAAGATTGTAGTTGATAACACTCATTTCGTCAGTGATTTAATAGAACCTATAAAGCCAATACGTGATGAGCTTTATACACCTAAAATTGAAGGTGCAGACGAAGAAGTTCGTTCCATGAGTTACGACATGGCGAGAAGTATTTATGGTGATGAACTACCAGAAATCGTAGAAGCTCGTTTAGAAAAAGAACTAAAAAGTATTATTGGACATGGATTTGCGGTTATCTATTTAATTTCACATAAACTTGTAAAAAAATCATTAGATGACGGCTATCTAGTTGGATCCCGTGGTTCAGTAGGATCTTCATTTGTTGCAACTATGACGGAGATTACGGAAGTAAATCCCCTACCACCACATTATGTATGTCCTAGCTGTAAGAAATCTGAGTTCTTTAACGATGGTTCCGTTAGTTCAGGGTATGATTTACCTGATAAAAAATGTCCTGATTGTAATAGTGTTTATCGAAAAGATGGACAAGATATTCCGTTTGAAACATTCCTAGGCTTTAAGGGAGATAAAGTACCAGATATTGATTTGAACTTTTCAGGTGAATATCAACCACGTGCCCATAATTATACGAAGATCCTCTTTGGAGAGGAGTATGTATTTAGAGCAGGTACGATCGGTACAGTAGCAGAAAAAACTGCCTTTGGGTATGTGAAAGGCTATGCCGGAGACAGAAATTTGACGCTTCGGAATGCAGAGGTAGAGAGATTAGCTCTTGGTTGTACAGGTGTAAAGAGAACAACAGGACAGCATCCAGGTGGTATCATAGTTGTTCCAGATTATATGGATATTTATGATTTCTCACCAATACAATTCCCTGCGGATGATTCTACTTCTGAGTGGAAAACGACCCATTTTGACTTCCATTCCATTCATGATAACTTGCTGAAACTTGATATACTTGGCCACGATGATCCTACCGTAATTAGGATGCTACAAGATTTATCTGGGATTGACCCAAAGACAATTCCGACGGATGATCCGGAAGTAATGAAAATATTTAGTGGTACGGAGTCATTGGGTGTCACAAAAGAACAAATCATGTGTAAAACTGGTACACTAGGCATTCCAGAGTTTGGTACTAGATTCGTACGTCAAATGTTAGAAGATACGAAGCCTTCTACTTTTTCAGAATTAGTACAGATTTCCGGTCTGTCACATGGTACAGACGTATGGCTTGGAAATGCACAGGAATTAATACACAATAAAACATGTACGCTATCTGAAGTTATTGGTTGTCGTGATGACATCATGGTATACCTAATTTATCAGGGTTTAGAACCATCTAATGCATTCAAAATCATGGAGTCTGTTCGTAAAGGTAAAGGTTTAACACCTGAAATGGAAGATGAGATGATCCAAAATGGTGTACCTGATTGGTATATTGATTCATGTAAGAAAATTAAGTACATGTTCCCGAAAGCCCATGCTGCTGCATATGTCTTAATGGCAGTACGTATTGCATACTTTAAAGTCCACCATCCACTACTATATTACGCAGCGTACTTTACGGTAAGAGCAGAAGATTTTGACGTGGATGCAATGGTAAAGGGTTCTACATCCATTCGTTCAAGAATAGAAGAGATTAATGCAAAAGGTTTAGATGCTTCTCCAAAAGAAAAGAATTTACTTACAGTGTTAGAGTTAGCGCTAGAGATGTGTGAAAGATCATTTTCTTTCCAAAAGATTGATCTATATCGTTCGAGCGCAAGTGAGTTCATCATAGATGGAGATACGTTGATTCCACCGTTTAATTCTATTCCTGGATTGGGTACGAATGCTGCTTTCAATATAGTAAAAGCACGTCAAGACGGAGAGTTCTTATCTAAAGAGGATCTTCAGCAGAGGTCAAGGATTTCTAAAACCGTTATTGAGTACCTCGATCAACAAGGATGCCTTGGTGATTTGCCGGAGCAAAACCAGTTGTCGTTGTTTTGATTGTGTGATTTAGAAGCACCACTTTCGCTTTGTGACTGCACGTTTTGGGCTCATTCGTGTGAAACTTGTTTCACACGCCTTTCAGCTTTGCTGAAAGGTAGCAGATACGTATACCAAGTCTTTAGGGAAAGCTAGCTTTCCCGGCGACTTGTCATACGTATCTGCTAAATGAGCCCAAAACAGTTTGTTTCCTGCATCCCAAGGGGGCGTTTGCAACAAATTATTTTTTGTGCTATCATCAAATTGGAAATACTATCTATAGTGTTCGAGCAAAGAGTGGGCTAAAAACCCACTCTTTCGTATTGTGTTAGATTTTTCCTCGTAAGCAGGAATGATAGTAGGAGGTACACATGAGCAAAGTAACGGAGACGGTTGAACAGTTAGCTTCTCCTATAGTGAAGGATTTTGGCTTGGAGCTTGTGGATGTAGAGTACGTAAAAGAAGGTTCTAACTGGTTTTTACGTGTTTACATTGATAAACCAACTGGTGTTGATATTGAAGAGTGCGCGATGGTAAGTGAACGTCTTAGCGAAAAATTAGATGAACTAGATCCGATTAGCGAAAACTACTTCTTAGAAGTATCTTCCCCTGGGGCAGAGCGACCATTGAAAAAGCCAAGCGATTTTGAAAATGCGATTGGAAAACATGTACATGTTAAATTGTACGAACCAATTGAAGGAGAAAAGGTTTTTGAGGGTACGCTTAAATCATATTCAGAAGAAGAACTAACGATTGAAGTGACCATTAAGACTCGTAAAAAACTTTTTACCTTGCCAACAGCAAAAGTGGCAAAAGCACGCTTAGCAGTAATTTTCTAATAAAGCGAAAGTGTTGCTTTTGCAGTTTTATGAAAGTTATCGAAATGGAAAAATGAAAAGGCATAAAATAGCCTTTACTAATAGAAACAAAAGGGGGACTTGAGGTTCATGAGCACGGAATTTATTGATGCTCTAACTTTGTTAGAAAAAGAGAAAGGCATTTCTCGTGAGGTTATTATTGATGCAATTGAAGCGGCTGTTGTTTCAGCTTACAAACGTAACTTTAACCAAGCGCAAAATGTTCGTGTAGATTTAAATTTTGGTAACGGTTCAATGCGTGTATTCGCTCGTAAAGATGTGGTAGAGCAAGTATTTGATTCTCGTCTGGAAATATCAGAGGAAGAAGCCAAGAAAATTAACCCATCATATGAACTAAATGATGTAGTAGAAATCGAAGTAACACCAAAGAACTTTGGTCGTATTGCTGCTCAAACGGCAAAGCAAGTTGTGACGCAAAGAGTTCGTGAAGCGGAAAGAGGTATTATCTACTCTGAATTCAGTGATCGCGAAGAAGATATTATGACTGGTATCGTTGAGCGTCAAGATTCCCGATTCATTTACGTTTCTTTAGGTAAAATTGAAGCAATTTTACCACAAAGTGAACAAATGCCTAATGAATCTTACAAGCCTCATGATCGTATCAAAGTATTTTTAACAAAAGTGGAACGCACTACTAAAGGACCTCAAATCTATGTATCAAGAACACATCCTGGACTTTTAAAGCGTTTATTTGAAATTGAAGTACCAGAGATTTTTGATGGCACAGTGGAGATACGTTCTGTTTCTCGTGAAGCGGGAGACCGCTCGAAGATTTCTGTTTATGCAGCGAATCCAGAAGTTGATCCTGTTGGCGCTTGTGTTGGTCCTAAAGGAGCTCGTGTACAAGCAATTGTTAACGAATTAAAGGGAGAAAAAATCGACATCGTTAAATGGTCTGAAGATCCAGTCGTATTTGTCGCTAATGCTTTATCACCTTCACAAGTACTTGATGTACAAGTGAATGAAGAGGAAAAGTCTACAACTGTAGTTGTACCTGACTTCCAATTATCACTTGCTATCGGTAAACGTGGTCAGAATGCTAGATTAGCAGCTAAATTAACTGGTTGGAAAATTGACATTAAGAGCGAGACAGATGCAAGAGCATTAGGTATTTACCCTCGCCCAGATGCTCCATTATTCCAAGACACTGATTTAGATGATGACGATTCATATGAATACGATTTTGACGAAGATGCAACAGAATAAGAGGTGAATAACATGTCAGTACAGAAGAAAGTTCCGATGCGCAAATGCGTTGCGACCGGTGACATGTTTCCAAAGAAAGAACTAGTTCGAATCGTTCGATCAAAAGAAGGAGATGTGTCCGTAGACTTAACGGGGAAGAAGTCAGGTCGAGGTGCATATCTTTCTAAATCGAAGGAAGCAGTAGAACTTGCAAAAAAGAGAAATATCTTAGCTAACCAACTACAAGTAAAAATTCCAGAAGAGATTTATGAGGAACTTCTGTCGATGATCAATGGGGATGGAAAATAATGAACAGAAGTACAAAATGGATGAACCTACTTGGATTAGCTAATCGTGCACGTAAAGTGATTTCTGGTGAAGAACTAGTGGTGAAAGAAGTAAGACACCAGAGAGCAAAGTTAGTCATACTATCTGATGATGCATCACCAAATACAGAAAAGAAAATTATGGATAAGTGTCGCTCGTTTAATGTGCCAGTTGCTCGAGGAGTAACACGCTATGAATTAGGACATGCCATTGGAAAAGATGCACGTGTTGTTGTAACTATTTTAGATGGAGGCTTTGCTCGTTCACTACAAACGTTGCTCGATGAATCTTAATGGGGGTGTAGAAATGAGTAAACAGCGCATTTATGAATACGCGAAACAATATAATGTTCCTAGTAAGAAAGTAATCGAAACGTTGAAGGCAGCAAATATAGCCGTAAGTAACCATATGGCGACAATTGATGGTTCGATGTTAGATGTATTAAACAAAGAGTTTTCTACACAAACTAACGAAACATCAACGCCAAAAGCGGCTCAAAAGGGAGACGGAAAATTAGTGACGAATAAAGAACAAATGAAAGCATCTGATCGACCTACTACAAATAGTACTGATAAAGATGTAACAACAAAAGCAAAAAATAATACAGCTTCAAAACCGAAAAATGCTAAAAATACAGCGAACAAGCCTGCAAACAAAAAAGGACCTGGAAAAGCTAAAGGTAAACAACAAAAGCAAACCTTTACTCCACCTGCTCCTAAAAAACAAAAAGAGCTTCCGGAAAAGATTACTTTTACAGAATCTTTAACAGTTGCAGAACTTGGTAAAAAACTTCACCGTGAACCATCTGAAGTAATCAAAAAATTATTCCTACTTGGCGTTATGGCGACAATTAACCAAGAGCTAGATAAAGATGCAATTGAGTTAATCTGTGCGGAGTACGGAGTAGAAGTAGAAGAAGAAATCAAAGTTGATCAAACGGACTTAGATGTCTACTTCACAGAAGACGCAGATGAAGATAAACAAGAAAGACCAGCAGTTGTTACAATCATGGGTCACGTTGACCATGGTAAAACAACATTATTAGATTCTATCCGTAACACAAAGGTTACATCTGGAGAAGCTGGAGGAATCACACAGCATATCGGTGCATACCAAATTAAGCATGAAAATAAAAAAATTACGTTCTTAGATACTCCAGGACATGCTGCGTTTACAACAATGCGTGCACGTGGAGCAAAAGTAACGGATATCACAATTCTAGTAGTAGCAGCGGATGACGGTGTTATGCCTCAAACGGTAGAAGCTATCAACCATGCTAAAGCAGCAGAAGTTCCAATTATTGTTGCGGTAAACAAAATGGATAAGCCGACAGCTAACCCTGACCGTGTGATGCAAGAGTTAACGGAACATGGACTTGTTTCAGAAGCTTGGGGTGGAGATACTATCTTCGTAAACCTATCTGCTTTAACTGGTGAGGGAATAGATGATTTAATTGAAATGATCTTACTTGTAACAGAAGTAGAAGAATTAACTGCTAATCCAAAACGTCCTGCAATCGGAACAGTTATTGAGGCGCAATTAGATAAAGGTCGTGGATCTGTAGCAACATTACTAGTACAAAATGGTACTCTTCGTGTAGGAGACCCTATCGTAATTGGTAATACTTATGGACGTGTTCGTGCAATGGTTAATGACCTTGGTCGACGCGTAAAAGAAGCTGGACCATCTACGCCTATTGAAATTACAGGTTTAAATGATGTACCTCAAGCTGGTGACCGATTTGTAGTGTTTGAGGATGAGAAAACTGCGCGTTCTGTTGGGGAGTCTCGTGCAAAAGACGCGATCCAAGCTCAACGTAGTGAGAAATCACGTGTGACATTAGATAATCTATTTGAACAGATGAAACAAGGTGAAATGAAAGACTTAAACGTCATCGTAAAAGGTGATGTTCAAGGTTCTGTGGAAGCATTATCTTCTGCTCTAATGAAACTAGAAGTAGAAGGGGTAAATATCCGCATCATTCACTCCGCAGTAGGAGCTATTTCTGAGTACGATGTAACATTAGCAGCTGCATCTAATGCGATCATCATTGGATTTAACGTACGTCCAGACGTTAATGCGAAGCGTTCAGCAGAAGCAGAAGGCGTTGACATGCGTTTACACCGCATCATCTATAAAGTAATTGAGGAAATCGAAGCTGCTATGACTGGTCTTCTAGATCCTGAATTTGAAGAAGTTGTAATTGGTCAAGTAGAAGTGCGTCAAACGTTCAAAGTTTCTAAAGTTGGAACAATTGCTGGTGGATATGTAACGGACGGAAAAATCACTCGTGATTCAAGCGTTCGTATCGTTCGTGATGGTATCGTTGTATTTGAAGGTGAAATCGATGCATTAAAACGTTTTAAAGACGACGCGAAAGAAGTAGCGCGTGGGTATGAGTGTGGTATTACAATTAAAAACTTCAATGACGTTAAAGAAGGCGACACGCTAGAAGCTTTCGTTATGGAAGAAATTAAACGCAAATGATTGGCTACGTTGAATGCGAATGGCGAATGGAACTGTCTCAATCGTTAAAAGATAAGAGGGCCATCCTTCAACGAGTAATGTCAAGGGTGAAACAAACTCAAAATGTCTCGATTGCAGAAGTGGACCATCAAGACAAATGGCAGCTTACAACGATTGCTTTAGTCACAGTGGCTTCTTCTCGACAGGCATGTGAGAAAAATCTTCACTACTGTTTAGCTCTAATGGATTCTTTTCCTGAATGGGAAAGAGGATATACGAGTTATGAATGGTTGTGAAGATGTACTTTTAAGGTAGAGGTGAAAAATATGAGCTTACGTTCTAATCGTGTTGGAGAACAGATGAAAAAAGAGCTAAGCGAGATTATCAGCCGAAAAATTAAAGATCCACGTGTAGGTTTTGTGACTGTTACAGACGTAAAAGTTACAGGAGATCTTCAACAAGCTAAAGTGTATATCACTGTGCTAGGCACTGATTATAATCGTGAAGAAACACTAAAAGGGCTGGCGAAAGCAAAAGGCTTTATTCGAACAGAATTAGGCACAAGAATTCGTTTGCGTAAAACGCCAGAACTTCTTTTTGAATTTGATGAGTCGATTGAATACGGTAATCGTATCGAACGTTTGATTGATGATTTAAACAAGTAATAGCCAAGCCGGGAGAAATATCCCCGGCTTTTTGTATGTTGTATTTAATCGTTCATCAACTCGTCTTAGAGAAGGATATTAGGGTAATATAGAATTAAATCACTTTTTTTCGAATACTTAAGTGCTTAATAAAACTGTTACTAATCAGAATAGGGGTTTACATATGGATGGAATTTTACCATTATGGAAAACAAGAGGCATGACATCACATGACTGTGTTTTTCAACTTAGAAAAATTTTAGGAACAAAAAAAGTAGGACATACAGGTACGCTAGATCCAGAAGTAGAAGGTGTCCTTCCTATCTGCATCGGAAAAGCCACTAGAATTGCAGAATATGTAACGGATGCTGGCAAAACGTATGTTGGTGAAGTAACATTCGGGTATACGACTACTACGGAGGATCAAACTGGAGAAATTGTTGAACAGCAAGACATACAGCCAAATAGCATCTCCCTAGAATCTATTGAACAGGCAGTAAAAGAGTTAACTGGTGTAATCGACCAAACTCCCCCAATGTATTCTGCTGTAAAGGTCAATGGGAAGAGACTGTATGAGTATGCAAGAAAAGGAGAAGTGGTGGAAAGGCCTACACGTACAGTTACTATTTATTCGTTTTCTCTATTAACTCCGCTTACCTTTCATGAAGACACTAAAACAGCTTCCCTATCATTTGAAGTTGCATGTAGTAAAGGTACCTATATTCGTACGTTAGCAGTTATGCTAGGAGAGAAACTAGGATTACTTTCACACATGTCAAAGTTAGTAAGAACAAAATCTGCTACATTCACGAAAGAAGACTGTGTAACACTAGAGTATTTAAAAGCTGAAAAAGATAATAATCAAGATTTAACTCGTTATTTACTCCCACTAGAGCGTGGAATTTCTCATTTGCCGAAATGGGAAATCAGTGATACAGTAGCAGAGAAAGTAAGGAACGGAGCTGTCCTAGAGGCTTTTAGAGAGTGGCCTAAAGGGGAGGATCTTGTACGATTTAATTATCAAGGTAAAACAATAGCACTGTATGAGCAACACACATCAAAAGAAGGAATGTGGAAACCGAGAAAAGTAATTCCATCCTTCTAATTTCATTAATCGGGGTGAAGGACTTGGAACTGATTCACATTTATCATCCTCATCAACTAAGGAAAGAAGAATTTCCAGAGTTATCCATGGCTCTTGGGTACTTTGATGGCGTTCATTTAGGACACCAAGAGGTTATTAGACGTGCTGTAAGAAATGCAAAAGAAAATGACCGTAAATCAGCCATAATGACATTTGATCCTCATCCATCAGTTGTCCTTGGCTTTAAACATAAGCATGTCCAATTTATTACCCCATTAAAGGATAAAATAAAGCTATTTGAAAACCTGGGAGTAGACTACATCTTTGTCGTTCGTTTTACGTCAGAGTTTGCTAGCTTAGATCCTCAATCATATATAGACCAGTATATAATTGGCTTGCACGTAAAGCATGTCGTTGCAGGATTTGATTTTAGCTATGGTCGATTAGGGAAAGGAACGATGGAAACTATTTCTTTTCACTCAAGAGAAGCGTTTACTTTTGAAGTGGTGCAAAAACAAGACTTTATCAATGAAAAAGTAAGCTCTACTAGAATACGAGAAGCCCTTAGAGTCGGTGATACTCATTTAGTAGAAAAATTATTAGGTAGACCTTATACCATGAAGGGTACTGTCATTCATGGTGACAAACGTGGTAGAAAGATTGGATTCCCAACAGCAAATATTGAACTAGCCGATGACTATCTACTCCCTAGCCCTGGTGTTTATGCTATGGAGGTAACCATTCAAGGAGTAAGCTACGAAGGGGTTTGCAATATCGGTTATCGTCCTACCTTTAAGGATCCAAATGAAAAGAAGCTTTCTATCGAGGTGCATTTGTTTCAATTTGAAAGGTCTATTTATGGAGAAGAAATAACCCTCCATTGGTTAAAAAGAATTAGAAATGAACAAAAGTTTTCTGGAATTGAAGAATTAGTCCAACAGATTGAAAAGGATAAACAAGAAGCTATTGTTTTTTTTCACGACCGTAAGTAAACATGTATTTCTCATGGCGAATAAGAATTTCCCTATGTTACTTGCAAATACCAACTTATTAGTGTATGATAACTCATGTACTAAAAGAACCTATGCTTGGCAGCTCGACTCACCGACGGCTGCGAGGGATGGGGAATTTATATTTTGGAGGTGATTTGGATGGCAATCACACAAGAGCGTAAAAATCAATTAATCGCTGAGTACCGCGTACACGAAAGTGACACTGGATCTCCAGAGGTACAAATTGCAATCCTTACAGAAGAAATCAACAGTTTAAACGAACATTTACGTGTTCATAAGAAAGATCACCATTCTCGTCGTGGTCTTCTAAAAATGGTTGGACACCGTCGTAACCTTTTAACGTACCTACGTAATAAAGATGTTACTCGTTACCGTGATCTAATCAATAAACTAGGTCTTCGTCGATAAGACTATTAAAGCGGGCGCTCGTCCCGCTTTTTTATTACGCAAAAATCTTCGTTATAGGTGTATTTTTCTCATTTTTGACTTATCATAGAGATGGACTAACTTTTTTATAGTACAGTACATAAATTTAAGAACAAGTAGTAATAGAGAGGGGTATTAAATTATGTCACAAGACAAACAAACCTTCTCCTTCGAATGGGCAGGTCGTCCATTAGTAGTAGAAGTTGGACAACTAGCCAAACAAGCAAGTGGTGCTGCGTTAATTCGTTATGGAGATACAGCTGTCTTAAGTACAGCAACAGCTTCTAAAGATCCGAAACCATTGGATTTCTTCCCATTGACAGTAAACTATGAAGAGCGTTTATATGCAGTCGGTAAAATCCCAGGAGGTTTCATTAAACGTGAAGGTCGTCCTAGTGAAAAAGCTATCTTAGCAAGTAGATTAATCGACCGCCCAATTCGTCCTTTATTTGCAGATGGATTCCGTAATGAAGTACAAGTAATCAACATCGTAATGAGCGTTGATCAAAACTGTTCTTCCGAAATGGCAGCTATGTTTGGTTCCTCACTAGCTTTAACTATTTCAGACATTCCTTTTGAAGGACCGATTGCTGGAGTGGTAGTAGGAAGAATTGATGGAGAGTTTGTTATCAATCCTACTGTGGAACAACAAGAGAAATCAGATATGCACCTTGCTGTAGCAGGAACAAAATATGCTATTAACATGGTAGAAGCTGGTGCCGATGAAGTACCAGAAGAAGTTATGTTAGAAGCTATCATGCATGGTCACGAAGAAATCAAAAAACTAATCGCTTTCCAAGAAGAGATTGCAGCTGCTGTAGGTGTAGAAAAACGCGAAATCTCTTTATATAAAATTGACGAAGAGATCGAAAAATCCGTTCGTGAACAGTGTGAAGCTGACATGATTAGTGCGATTCAAGTAGTAGAAAAACATGCACGTGAAGAAGCTATTCGTGCAGTAAAAGACCGTGTTATTTCATCTTATGAAGAAAAAGATGAAGTAGACCAAGATGAAATGAAACAAGTGAAACAAGTACTTGATAAAATGGTAAAACAAGAAGTACGTCGTTTAATTACAGAAGACAAAATTCGTCCTGATGGTCGTAAACAAGACGAAATTCGTCCACTTGCTTCTCAAGTTGGTCTTCTATCTCGTACGCATGGTTCTGGATTATTCACTCGTGGACAAACACAAGCACTAAGTGTGTGTACGCTTGGACCATTAGGAGATGTACAAATCCTAGACGGTTTAGGGGTGGAAGAAACGAAACGTTTCATGCACCATTATAATTTCCCTCTATTCTCTGTAGGGGAAACTGGTCCTTCTCGTGGTCCTGGTCGTCGTGAAATTGGACACGGGGCACTTGGTGAAAGAGCACTTGAGCCAATTATTCCTAATGAAGAGGATTTCCCATATACAGTAAGATTAGTGTCTGAGGTACTAGAATCAAACGGTTCTACATCTCAAGCAAGTATTTGTGCAAGTACATTAGCAATGATGGATGCTGGTGTTCCAATTAAAGCACCTGTTGCTGGTATTGCAATGGGACTTGTTAAGTCTGGAGAGCACTACACTATTTTAACGGACATTCAAGGTATGGAAGATCACCTAGGAGATATGGACTTTAAAGTAGCTGGTACGGCTAAAGGTGTAACAGCACTTCAAATGGACATCAAGATCGATGGATTATCTCGTGAAATTCTAGAAGAAGCTTTAACTCAGGCGAAACACGGGCGTATTCATATCCTAGAATCTATGATGGAAGCAATTGCAGAGCCTCGTAATGAGCTTTCTCAATATGCTCCTAAAATCATTACAATGAAGATTAATCCAGATAAAATTCGTGATGTTATTGGACCAAGTGGGAAACAAATCAATAAGATTATTGAAGAAACTGGCGTAAAAATTGATATCGAACAAGATGGAACGGTATTTATCGCATCTACAAATCAAGAGATGAATGATAAAGCTAAATCGATCATTGAAGATATCGTACGTGAAGCAGTTGTAGGTCAACTGTATCTGGGTAAAGTAAAACGTATTGAGAAGTTTGGTGCATTCGTAGAAATCTTCTCTGGTAAAGACGGATTACTTCACATCTCAGAGATTGCAGAAGAGCGTATTAAACAAGTAGAAGACGTACTAAAACTTGGGGATGAAGTACTTGTAAAAGTTACGGAAATCGACAACCAAGGACGCGTAAACCTTTCTCGTAAAGCAGTTCTTAAAGACCAAAAAGAAGCAGAAAATAACGCATAATAAAGAAGCTGTTCAGAAAATAGGGAAGTACTATTTTTCTGACAGCTTTTTTTGTTTGAAGGTCTGTAACTACTAATTCGGGACCTTAACAAGTTGGTACATCCATAAAATATGTCTTCTGGTGTTTTGAAGTTATTTCGTAGACCAAATGATGAGTGATGATCATGTTATTTCGTTCTAACTTGTCCTTCTATTTCATAAAGTAAATAGGAGGAGAGTGATATATCTTGAAGACGATGAAAACAATTTGGATGATTTGCGCCATTTTCCTACTCGGCGTAGTTGCATATATGAAACTTCCAATAGTAGAAACTTATGTATCCCTCTTAACGGAAGAAGGAGTCCCTGTTGTTAGTGAAGATACTCTAAAAAATCAAATTAAAGAGCGGGCTAGCTCTTTACTTGTAGAACCTAAAGATGCAAGAATAGATCCTGTTTGGAAAAAAGTTCCTGGTATTAATGGGTTAAAAGTTGATGTCGAATCATCATACAAAAAGATGAAAGAAGTAGGGGAGTACAAAGAAGAATTACTTGTTTTCGAACAAGTTTCTCCTCAAGTATTACTGAAAGATTTGAAGGCTGCACCAATATATATTGGGCACCCCGATAAAGAAATGGTTAGTTTAATGATTAACGTAGCATGGGGGAATGAGTATATTCCGGGACTTTTATCGACGTTAAAAGAAGAACATGTGAAAGCAACATTTTTCTTAGAGGGAAACTGGACGAAGAAAAATCCAGAGTTAGCGAAAACAATCTCGGAAGCTGGTCACGAAATTGCAAATCATTCTTTTTCTCATCCTAATATGAGCTCCCTAACAAGAGATCAAAATAGAGAGGAGATTGTCAAAACAAATGATGTGATTGAAGCAACAACTGGAAAAACGCCTACCATTTTAGGACCACCAAGTGGAGATTACTCTCAAGTTACTGTAGATGTCGCTCATGAACTTGGAATGTACACGGTACTATGGTCAATTGATACCATTGACTGGCAGAAGCCACCTGTTAGTAAGATTATGGAACGTGTGTCAAAGAAAATGCATTCGGGGGGAACCATCTTGATGCATCCAACAGAATCAACAGTAGAAGCACTTCCATTAATTATTCAGTTAGCTAAACAGAAAGATTTGCGTATTGGAACAATTTCTGATTTACTAGATGAAGAGCGATTGGTAAAAAAATGAGGGTTGACAAGTGTCAGTCCTCGTTTTTTAGAAACGCAACTAGACAGGGGGTACACCGTTGATTAACACATTTACATGTAATAATGGTGTTCGAGTTGTATTGGAATCTATCCCTACTGTACGTTCAGTAGCTATAGGAGTATGGATTAATACAGGTTCTCGACATGAAACAAAGGAACTTAATGGAGTATCACATTTCTTAGAACATATGTTTTTTAAAGGAACAAAAACAAAAAATGCTAGAGAATTAGCGGAAGCATTTGATTCTATTGGTGGACAAGTGAATGCTTTTACATCAAAAGAATACACATGTTACTATGCTAAAGTTCTGGATACATATTCTTCCTTTGCATTAGAAACATTAGCGGACATGTTTTTTAACTCTACTTTTGATGAAGAAGAGCTTAAGAAAGAAAAAAATGTTGTATATGAAGAAATTAAGATGTATGAAGATACACCTGATGATATTGTACACGATCTTTTAGGAAAAGCAGCCTACGGTGACCATTCTCTTGGCTATCCAATATTAGGTACGGAGGAAACACTATCTACCTTTAATGGACAAACTTTAAGAGATTATATGCACCATTTATATACACCTGACAGAGTAGTTATCTCGATTGCAGGTAACGTAAATGAAGCATTTATTAAAGAAGTAGAAAAACTTTTTGGTGGTTTCCAAGGTGGATCTCCACTAAAGGAAGAAATAAAGCCTTCTTTCTATCCGAAGCATGTAGCGAAGAAAAAAGATACAGAACAAGTACATTTAACAATGGGCTTTGAAGGTTTAGAAGTTGGGCATAAGGACGTTTACAGTTTAATTATTTTAAATAATGTCCTAGGGGGCAGTATGTCTTCTCGCTTGTTCCAAGACGTTCGTGAGTCTAGGGGTTTAGCATACTCTGTATTCTCTTATCACTCTTCTTTCCAAGATAATGGAATGGTTACTATATACGGTGGTACTGGTGCGAATCAGCTTGATGATTTGTTTGAAACAATTCAGGGCACGCTTAGCGTACTAAAAGCCGATGGATTGTCGGATAAGGAACTTAAAAACAGTAAAGAGCAACTGAAAGGTAGCTTAATGCTAAGTTTAGAAAGTACCAACAGTCGAATGAGCAGAAACGGTAAGAATGAGCTATTGTTAGGACGTCACCGTTCATTAGATCAAATTGTGGAAGAGATTGATAAAGTATCTCTAGAGTCTGTGAACCGTCTAGCGCAGCAAATTTTCAAAGACGAGTTTGCAATGGCGGTAATAGGTCCAAATGGACGTCTGCCAGGTGAATAAGTAACTTAAAGTTAATAGATTATACAAACAGGTGCATTCCAAGATGAATGCGCCTGTTTGTATTCATTTAATAATGATAGTGGAGTAAAAAACATATTACTGCAGTTTTATTGCTTTCTTATGAATATATTTAGGGATTGGAGCGGAAATCCCTGTGCAGTCTTTTCGATGTTTTCCTAATCCGCTTTTCTTTCACCCATTCTAAGGGACACTCATAGACTAATGACGTGCTAGGTTTGAACCCGAGAGGAAGGTGGTTACATGTTAACCGATGTTCAAATAGCCGTACTGGGTGGCGATGCTCGTCAGTTAGAAATTATTCGTAAACTAACAGAGTTAGATGCACGTTTATCATTAGTAGGCTTTGAGCAATTAGATCATGCATTTTCAGGTGCTGTGAAAGAGAAGTTAGAAGATGTTCAATGGGAAAGCTTAGATGCTGTTATTCTACCCGTCCCAGGAACAAATCCTGAAGGTAAGATTGACTCAATCTTTTCAAATGAAGTGATTTATTTACATGAAGAGCTAGTAAAAAGAACCCCTGAACACTGTATTTATTTTTCAGGTATTAGTAATCCATATTTAGACAAAGTCATGACAGAAAGTAACAGAGAATTAATTCAATTATTTGATCGTGATGATGTTGCAATTTATAATTCTATCCCTACTGTAGAGGGAACTATTATGATGGCCATTCAGCACACAGACTTTACTATACATGGGTCTAATACAATCGTTTTAGGTCTTGGGAGAGTGGGTATGAGTGTCGCTCGGACATTTCATCACCTAGGTGGGAAAGTATCTGTAGGTACACGCAGCTCAGAGGATATTGCGCGAGCTGTGGAAATGGGCTTAAATGGTTTTTCGTTGGAAGAACTTAAAGAGAGAGTAAAACACACAGACTTACTAATTAATACGATTCCAGCTCTAGTTGTTAGACCTGAAATAATCGCTCATTTACCTAGTCATGCCTTGATTATTGATTTAGCTTCTAAACCTGGTGGAACGGACTTCCGATATGCAGAAAAACGTGGCATAAAGGCGTTATTGGCACCAGGATTACCAGGAATCGTTGCTCCGAAAACGGCTGGATTAATTTTGGCTAATGTATTAGCTCAACTATTAAAAGAAAAGCGAGAGGAGAAAAAATCATGACATTAGAAGGTAAACGAATAGGATTCGGTTTAACAGGTTCTCATTGTACGTATGATGCAGTATTTCCAGAGATTCAAAAATTAGTAGCAGCAGGTGCGGATGTGATTCCTATCGTTACTCATACCGTAAAACAAACTACTACAAGATTCGGAGCTGGGGACGACTGGATTGCAAGAATAGAAGAAGCAACAGGGAATAAAGTAGTGGATAGTATCGTCGAAGCAGAACCACTTGGACCGAAAAAGCCACTTGCTTGTATGATTATTGCCCCATTAACAGGGAATTCCATGAGTAAGTTTGCAAATGCGCTAACAGACTCACCTGTACTAATGGCAGCGAAAGCCACTTTACGTAATCACCGCCCAGTTGTTTTAGGTATCTCTACAAACGATGCACTAGGATTAAATGGTGTTAATTTGATGCGTTTAATGGCAACGAAGGACATCTATTTCATTCCTTACGGTCAAGATGCACCTCAAGCAAAGCCAAACTCAATGGTTGCTAGAATGACACAATTACTTCCCACTGTTGAGCATGCATTAAAAGGAGAACAACTGCAACCGGTAATTGTGGAGCGCTTTTTAGACGAAGAATAAGTCTAAAGAACCGTTTCAATTTGTGAATGAAATTAATAGGAATAATGATGCCCCATATGATAAAATAACGTTTAATAGGTTAACGACCAAGAGGATTTCTATAAAGCAAATCCTCTTTATCATAGTGAAAGAGATAATGGGGGAATGAAAGATGAGTCAAAACGGATACCATGTAGCAGTAGTAGGAGCAACAGGAGCAGTAGGTCAGCAAATGCTACGTACATTAGAAGAAAAAAATTTTCCTGTTAGTAAACTGAAAGTATTATCTTCTGCTAGATCTGCAGGTTCTAAAATTCAATTTAATGGTACAGAGTATACTGTGGAAGAAGCAACACCAGAGTCATTTGAAGGTGTTCAAATTGCATTGTTCAGTGCAGGTGGTTCTGTTTCCAAAGCGCTAGCTCCTGAAGCGGTAAAAAGAGGAGCAATAGTAGTAGATAATACAAGCGCATTTAGAATGGATGAAACAGTTCCTTTAGTAGTCCCTGAAGTAAATGAAGAAGATTTAAAGAGCCATAATGGAATTATTGCTAACCCGAACTGCTCTACAATTCAGATGGTTGTAGCATTAGAGCCTATCCGTCAAGCTCTAGGTCTTACTAAAGTTGTTGTATCTACTTACCAAGCTGTATCTGGTGCAGGGCAAGCGGCAATTGAAGAGTTACACCGTCAAACAAAAGAAATTGCAGAAGGAAATACGGTAGAGCCTAGTATTCTTCCAGTTAAATCTGCAGAAAAGCATTATCAAATCGCTTACAATGCCATTCCACAAATAGATGTGTTTACAGAGAATGGTTTCACATACGAAGAAATGAAGATGATTAATGAAACGAAGAAAATCATGCATATGCCAGAATTACATGTTTCGGCAACATGTGTGAGACTTCCAGTGGTTACAGGCCATTCTGAGTCTGTCTATATTGAAGTAGAAGATACGTCTAAATCAGTTGACGATATTCGTGTATTGTTATCAGGGGCTCCTGGTGTAACATTGCAAGATAACCCAGCTGAACAACTTTACCCAATGCCGGCACTAGCGGAAGGAAAACCAGATGTATTCGTTGGTCGTATCCGACAAGATCTTGATGCACCTAATGGTTTCCATTTGTGGGTAGTATCCGATAACTTATTAAAAGGTGCAGCTTGGAATTCTGTGCAAATCGCCGAGAGTCTCGTCAAATTAAAATTAGTGTAAAAATTTGTACGAACAACTGACGATCGAGGTGGCAACATGAAAGTTATTATTCAAAAATTCGGGGCACTTCTGTCCGTGATGAAAGTGCACGTGAACAAGCTAGAGGTCATATTACGGGTGCATTAAAAGAAGGATACAAAGTGGTGGTCGTTGTCTCTGCTATGGGACGTAAGGGTGAGCCATATGCAACAGATACATTGCTGTCATTAATAGGAAGCTCCAAAACGACTTTATCAAAGCGTGAACAGGACCTATTGTTATCCACTGGTGAGATTATTTCTAGCTTGGTATTTACAGAAGAGCTTCAACAATCCGGTATAAAAGCCACTGCTTTAACAGGAGGGCAAGCTGGATTCTATACAAATAGTGAACATACTAATGCAAAAATTATGAACATGCGCTGTGAGCGCCTTTTAGAAGAGTTGGAAGCAGTAGATGTAGTTGTAGTAGCTGGTTTCCAAGGTGTAGCTAAGAATGGGGATATCACAACAATCGGTCGTGGTGGGTCTGATACGTCAGCTGCTGCTTTAGGAGCTGCGTTGCAAGCAGACTTTATTGATATCTTTACAGACGTAGAAGGAATCATGACTGCTGATCCTAGGATTGCAGAAAAAGCACGTCCATTAGGGGTAGTCACTTACACAGAAGTCTGTAATATGGCTTATCAAGGTGCAAAGGTAATACATCCAAGAGCTGTGGAAATTGCTATGCAAGCCAAGGTACCAATCCGCATACGCTCTACGTACAGCAAGGGTCTAGGTACGTTAGTTACAACAAACACTAAGCATGCCGGTACGGATTTACGTGAAAGACCAGTTACAGGTATTGCTCATGTCTCTGATGTAACACAGATTAAAGTTCAAGCAAAAGAAGCTCAGTACGACTTGCACTCAGAAGTATTTCGTGCCATGGCCCAAGAAGAGATTTCTGTTGATTTTATCAACATCTCTCCAACGGGAGTAATTTATACTGTGACAAAAGAAATGACACCTAAAGCAATACTTACACTAAAGCAACTAGGGTATGAACCTAGTTTAGAAGAAGGCTGTGCAAAGGTATCAGTAGTTGGTGCTGGAATGACTGGTGTGCCTGGAATTACAGCTCTTATCGTTAATGCCTTAGCGGATAGAGGAATTCGTATCCTTCAATCAGCAGATAGTCATACCACGATTTGGGTTCTAGTGAAACAAGAAGAGTTAAAAGAAGCTATAAATGCACTGCACGATGCATTCGAATTACATGAAGAACAATTATAAAGAGAGTAATGGTTAGGAAGGGGTTTAAACATGATATATTTTGGTAAAGTTTCCACTGCAATGGTGACACCATTTGATGCAAAAGGGAACATAGATTTTCCTAAAATGACGACGTTAATTGATTATTTAATTGAAAATGGTACGGATTCTCTAGTTGTAGGTGGGACTACTGGTGAGTCCCCTACTTTAACTTCTGAGGAAAAAGTTGCTATTTTCCGTCATGCAGTAAAAGTTGTAAAAGGTAGAATTCCTGTCATTGCTGGCACTGGTTCTAACAATACACATGCCTCCATTGAGTTAACGAAAAAAGCAGAAGATGCTGGCGTAGACGCAGTCATGGTCGTTGCCCCATATTACAACAAACCAAACCAAGAAGGTTTGTATCAGCATTTTAAAGCTGTAGCAGAAGCGACAACACTACCTGTTATGCTATACAACGTGCCGGGTCGTTCTATTGTTTCCATATTACCTGAAACAGTCATAAAATTATCTGCCATTGATAATGTAGTGGCGGTCAAAGATGCTGGTGGAGACCTTGATAACATGGCAGCTTTAATCTCTGGCACATCAGATGATTTTATGGTATATAGTGGAGATGACAATTTAACATTACCTGCTATCGCTGTTGGTGCGACTGGAATTGTTTCCGTAGCATCTCATGTAATCGGTAACCAGATGCAAGAAATGATTGAGCTTTACTCTAATGGTAAAGTGAAAGAAGCTGGGGACTTACATCGCAAACTTTTACCATTGATGCAAGGTATTTTTATGGCGCCAAGTCCAACACCTATCAAAACAGCACTACAAATGAGTGGTCTAGATGTTGGTCCCGTGAGACTGCCATTAGTACCTTTAACAGAGTCGGAAAGATCCGCTTTACATTCACTCCTTTCTGTAACTGTTTCGTAATTACTGGATAAATATGCTATAGTAGTACTGACTGCTAAATAGTTAGCAGTCAGTTTTCGTACATTTTCACGTATAATTTCCTCTCATGCTTTCGTTTTCAATTTTATAAACGAAAAAATGAAAGATATAGAAGGAAATAGAGATCATATAAAAGAATTATAGTATGATAAGAAAAATGATACAGATACTTAATTGCTTGTAAATCAACATTACATAAATAGAATGTAGACAAATGAAGTATGAAATGGTTTGAAATACCTAGGTTCATACTAAGCATGTGTACAGCTTGGGAGGAACAAATTGTGAGTAAAACGAAACATGAACACATTCAAATTATCCCTTTAGGTGGTTTAGGGGAAATTGGAAAAAACATGACCGTAATTGAAGTAGATGAGCAACTATTCATCATTGATGTCGGTCTTAAGTCACCAGAAACAGATATGTTAGGAATCGATATTGTTGTTCCGGATTTTCAATATGTCATGGAAAACCGTGATCGTGTTAGAGCGATCTTTTTAACACATGGACATGATGAGGCTATCGGTGGTTTATCTTATTTATTACGTCGAGTAAGAGTACCTGTTTACGGATCTGCCCTTACAACTGCTTTAGCGAAAGATCGTTTAAAAGAACAAGATTTTCGAGGAGAAGCGGATTTCAGAGCAGTACATTCTGATCAATTACTTACCTTTGATGGTGTAAAAGTAAGCTTCTTCCAAACTGCTCATACCATTCCAGGTTCTTTTGGTGTCGCTATTCATACATCAGAAGGTGCAATTGTTCATACGGGTGATTTTAAGTTTGATCAATCTGCTAAGGGTGCTTATGAAGCAGAAATGGGTAAAATGGCTGTACTAGGACAAAAAGGAGTACTATGTTTACTATCTGATAGCTTAGATGCTGAACGTCCTGGACATGCTGTTTCAGAGGCAACTATTGCACAAGCAATGGTGAAAGCATTTAGTAGAGCAGAGGGTAGAGTAATTGTATCTTCCTATGCATCTAATGTTGTTCGACTTCAACAGGTCTTAGAGTCGTCTATCAAAACAAATCGTAAAGTAGCTATCGTAGGGCGTACATTATTACGACTTTATGAAACGCTTTGTAACTTAGGATATTTATCTGAAGAATTGCAAGAGCAAGTAATTTCCTTAAACAGTGTGAATGAGTTCGCTCCTAAAGAAGTATGTTTAGTTGTAACAGGTCATTCTGGAGAACCTTTAGAGGCACTTCAACGTATGGCTCGTGGTCAGCATAAGTTAGGTCGAATTCAAACTGGTGATACGGTTGTCATGATGACACCACCTAACCCTGGAAATGAGTTAGTGATGATGAAAACAATCGATGCACTTGCTAGAGCTGGAGCAGAGATTGTTACAGGGGATAAGAAATTATACGCTACAGGACATGGTAGCCAAGAAGACTTAAAACTAATGATCAATCTCTTAAAACCAAAAATCTTTATCCCTGTTCAAGGTGAAGACAGACATTTACGTTCACATGCAAGAATTGCAGAAGGACTAGGTATTCCTTCACGAGATATCTATGTATTAGAAAAAGGAGACCGTTTACTTTGGAAAGATGGTGTTTTCAGAACAGCTGGAAGAGTTCAAGCTGGAAACACATTAATCGATGGTAGCGGTGTTGGGGATATTGGAAATATCGTCCTTCGAGATAGAAGATTACTATCTCAAGACGGAATCTTCATTGTCGTTGTCACATTAGATCGCCGAAACAAAAAAATCATTTCGGGACCTGAACTTATCTCAAGAGGCTTTGTTTACGTTCGCGAATCAGAACAACTGATGACGCAATCAGAAGAACTGGTAAAAACAATTGTGGAACAAAGCTTACAACAAGATGGAATGGACTGGTCGACTATGAAACAAAATGTCCGTGACCAACTGTATAACTTCCTATTCGAAAGAACAAAGCGTCGACCAATGATACTACCAATCATCATGGAAGTATCAAAGGAAAACAGATCTGCGCAGCAGGTATCTGTAGAGAAATAAATCACTTTTTTATAATAAAATTACGCTAAAAAAATGCTTAAACAACACTAAAAAGGCACATTCGAAGTAAACGAATGTGCTTTTTTACATTGTATTTAAGTAAATATTACTGCAGAGTTATTGCTTTAACAGAATAAATGTTGGGATTGGAGCGGAAGGGGGCGACTCCTACGGGAAAGGTGGGTTTCTGAGACCCCACAGGAGCGTAAGCAAAGTGATGCCGTGTCCGGCTGCAGGTGCGCAACCGCTCGGAAAAGTCCAAAAGCCCTCCGGTGGCTGAAGAGCTGCCTCCTCAGTCCTCTGAACTTTTCTGCCGCGGCTGAACGCGCGCCTTTCGCTTTTGTTACGTGAACAGTAACAACTCAGTGTTGACGACGTGATGTCGTCCGTCTTTAACTGAGTATCCTTATCATACTAACGCCGCCCCGTGGAAAGCGTCCCCCTGCAGCGGAAATCCTAGTGCAGTCACTAAGGTTTTATATTCTCCTATTTTTCCGTATACATAAATTTCCTATATAGGTGCACAATAATAGTATCTATTGGAAAGGGGATCAGTTTATGTCATTTTTTATGCAAGAGCCAGGTAAAGAAGGAGAACCAAAAGAAGAGGGAAAATCATCTTTAATGGAAAAAATCTCACAACTAGGACAAACAAATGTACCACAAATGTCTCAAGATTCTAATATTCACTGTATGACAATTGTGGGTCAAATTGAAGGACATATGCAACTACCACCACAAAATAAAACGACTAAATATGAACATGTCATTCCGCAATTGGTTGCAATTGAACAAAATCCAAAAATTGAAGGATTGTTAGTTGTGCTAAATACGGTAGGAGGAGATGTAGAAGCAGGTTTAGCAATCTCTGAGATGTTAGCGTCCCTATCTAAACCGACAGTTTCTATCGTTTTAGGAGGAGGGCATTCTATTGGAGTACCAATTGCAGTAAGTTGTGACTATTCCTTCATTGCTGAAACAGCAACAATGACGATACATCCAATTCGTTTGACTGGATTAGTTATTGGTGTACCTCAAACTTTTGAATACTTAGACAAAATGCAAGAGCGAGTAATTAAATTTGTAAAAAAACACTCCAACATTACCGAAGAAGACTTCAAAGAATTAATGTTCGCTAAAGGAAATTTAACAAGAGATATTGGAACGAACGTCGTTGGTCATGATGCTGTAGCAAGCGGTCTGATTGATGGTGTTGGTGGGTTAGGTCCTGCTATGCAAAAATTGAATGAATTAATTGAGCGAAGAAAAGAGACGGAGGGAAGAATACAGTGATCCTTTATACACACGTACCTTTAGAGCAAGTGTTTCCTGCAGATTATAGCTCTGCACAACAATCGCTGATTACGGTAAACGGTGTCCCATTATTAGTGGAAAAAGGACAAGAATCATTCCGTGTTGTACGTGTAATGAGCTGTAATCCTAGTGACTATTTGCGTGAGGACTTTACTCCTGGTAGTGAACTACCATTAACGTTGATGTAGTAGAACATAGATTCCCTTGAATTCCCTCATATGGTATACTAGAAATAATCGAAAAGCAGCCCCTAGAAAAGGCTGCTTTTCTTACATTTTAGTGATGTGATAGGTGATGACATGGCAAAAAGAAAAAAAAGATCGACACAAAACGATGTGAAACGAACCATACAATATGAAGTGATAGGTCTGGCCCTTATTGCTCTAAGTTTAATGGCCATTATAGAACTAGGAGCAGTTGGGAAGAGTGTTGTCTTTTTATTCCGATTTTTCCTTGGTGAATGGTATATTGTTGCTTGCTTGTCTCTAATTGGAGCAGCACTATATATGATGGTGAAAAGAACTCCACCACCAATGTTTACAAAAAGATTAGCTGGCTTGTACGCACTAACTGTTAGTTTTTTGCTATTAAGTCACGTCAAACTTTTTGAGTTGATGAGTAATAATGGTAGATTTGATAGTCCAAGTGTAATTGCGAACACGTGGCATATGTTCTGGAATGACCTAAGAGGGGATGTAACCACTTCAGACTTAGGAGGTGGGATGATTGGTGCTGTATTATTTGCAGTTTCTCACTTCTTATTTGATTCATTAGGAACATTTATCTTGTGCTTTATCTTAATCATAATCGGGGTCTTTCTTTTAACAGGTATTTCTTTCGGAGCTATAGCGGGAAAAATTGCTCAATCATTTTCAGAAATGATAAAAACACAGTGGGAAGCTTTTCAATCTGATTATCGTCAATGGAAAGAAGAGCAAGCAAATAAACGGGAGTTAAAGAAAGAAGAAAAAAGACTGGCTAAAGAAAGAAAAGAAGAAGAAAAACAAAATCCTCCAACTATTATAAATGCTTCTTCTTCAAGTAAAAAAGAAGAGGTTGTCGAAAAACAAACTAGTGAAGCGAGAACTATTCCAAAAATTTCTATGTTCACAGATAAAACGGAAGTAGAAGATGCAGGGAAAATTATCGAGAAAAAACCAGAAACAAAAAAAGAGGCGGATATTCCATCACCGCCTGTCGCAATGAATTTTGTCGAAGAAGAAAATCAATCCTATGAATTACCACCCATTAAGCTATTAAAAAGACCGAAACAAACAGATCAAAGTAATGAATATCAAATGATACATAAAAATGCTGCAAAACTTGAAGAAACATTTGAGAGTTTCGGAGTTAAAGCGAAAGTAACACAAGTTCACTTAGGACCAGCTGTGACGAAATACGAAGTACAACCGAATACTGGTGTAAAAGTAAGTAAGATTGTAAGTTTAAGTGACGATCTTGCGTTAGCATTAGCTGCCAAAGATATTCGAATAGAAGCACCTATCCCAGGAAAATCCGCTATAGGAATAGAAGTACCCAACTCAGAAGTAGCTATGGTGTCGTTAAGAGAAGTATTGGAATCAAAACAAAATAATAATCCAGCAGCTAAATTGAGAATTGGTTTAGGTAGAGACATCACGGGGGAAGCGGTTTTAGCTGAGTTAAATAAAATGCCACATTTACTTGTAGCAGGAGCAACGGGTAGTGGAAAATCGGTTTGTATTAATGGTATTATTACATCTATTTTAATGAGAGCAAAGCCTCACGAAGTAAAATTAATGATGATTGATCCAAAAATGGTGGAATTGAATGTTTATAATGGAGTTCCTCATTTATTGGCACCAGTAGTAACAGATCCAAAACGAGCTTCACAGGCTTTAAAGAAAGTCGTAAACGAAATGGAGAGAAGATACGAGTTATTCTCTCATACAGGAACAAGAAATATTGAAGGATACAACGATCACGTAACGAGACATAATGAACAAACAGGTGAAAAACAACCTAAATTACCTTTTATTGTGGTGATTGTAGATGAGCTAGCGGACTTGATGATGGTTGCTAGCAATGAGGTGGAAGATGCCATCACTCGCTTAGCTCAAATGGCACGAGCTGCAGGAATACACTTAATTATCGCTACACAACGACCTTCCGTGGATGTAATTACAGGGGTAATCAAAGCGAATATTCCTTCAAGGATTGCCTTTGCCGTTTCTTCTCAAATTGATTCTAGAACCATACTTGATATGGGTGGGGCAGAAAAGCTACTTGGTAGGGGAGATATGTTGTTCTTGCCAATTGGTGCATCTAAACCTATACGTGTACAAGGCGCCTTTTTATCAGATGATGAGGTAGAGGAAATAGTGGATTTCGTTATTGATCAACAGAAAGCGCAATATCAAGAGGAAATGATCCCAGATGAAACGGTAGAAGTAACAGAAGAAGTGGAAGATGAATTATATGACGAAGCAGTCCAGTTAATAGCCGAAATGCAAACAGCTTCCGTTTCTATGCTACAAAGACGTTTTAGAGTAGGTTACACGAGAGCAGCTAGATTGATTGATGCAATGGAACAACGTGGTGTAGTTGGTCCATATGAAGGATCGAAGCCAAGAGCTGTTTTAATAGGAAAACCTTCAGAAGACCAAACAATGTAAACAAATGTTTATGTTATACACAATAGTTGATGAATCTAAAGAACTACTCCTTATCAAGGTTTTATCACCAGGATAGGGAGTTTTTTTGTATTCTAATATAATTTTTTAGATGATATTGACTAGACGTCTGACCTTTTTAATTATTATCAACAATTAGTATGACATAATGAAACCGCCAACTGTAAATATATATGTAACGAACTAAATATAAAATATTTTAGTTAATGTTCGTTTTTGGAACAAAATTTATCTAGTGAAAACCGTAGGAAGCGATTTCAAACAGAACAATAGGATTTTTTGTCAATAAATCTTTACCTTTTTGTAATGAAATTGAATTATTTTCGACAAAAATAGATAAATAGTATTTATTTTATAGAGAAATAGTGTTATAGTATTTTCGATTAGTAGGAAATATATTCGTCAGATGTCTGATGAACGGAGATGAACAGACGGAGGTATTACATTTATGAGCATTAAGACGGATGCAAGACATTTATATTTACAAGTGATTGATCGACTTAAAGAAGATATTGAGAATGGCGTCTATAAAGAAAAAGAAAGATTGCCTTCTGAATTCGATTTAGCCAAACAACTTGGTGTTAGTCGAGCAACACTTCGTGAAGCTCTTCGAATCTTAGAAGAAGATAACGTTATTGTTCGCCGTCACGGTGTAGGGACTTTCGTCAATGTAAAGCCTCTCGTAACATCAGGTATAGAACAACTAAACAGTGTAACGAATATGATTCGCCAAGCTGGAATGGAACCAGGCACGATCTTTTTAAGTTCTACTACTCAAGGGCCACAGAAGATGATCTCCGAAGATTCCAATTGGAAGACGAGGAGTTACTAGTGGCAGTTGAGCGAGTAAGGACAGCTGATGGAGAACCGATTGTATATTGTGTGGATAAAATTCCTCTTTCCTATTTTCCAGAGGATTTTACTCATAAAGACGGTTCGATGTTTACGGCATTAGAAAGAGAAGGAGATCACGTCATTACTCATGCAGTTGCTAACATTGAACCGATGGGTTATCACGAAAAAATCTCCCCAATCTTAGAGTGTGATCCAGAAACATCTTTACTAGTTTTAAAACAATTACACTTTAATTCTCAAGAATTGCCTATTCTCTATTCAGTAAATTACTTTCGTGCAGATAAGTTTCAATTCCAAGTTGTTCGAAAAAGAGTTTGACGGAATACTTCTTTACTAACGATTTCCAATAGGGGGTTACAAGGAATGAAAAAGCGTAAATTTGGTTTAGGTTTATCATTGGTACTTGCAGCAGGAACTATTTTAGGAGCTTGTGGAGCGAGTGAAAAGACTGGTGATAGCGGTAACAATGAGGACACGTTTTCAGTAGCAATGGTAACAGATATTGGTGGAGTAGATGATAAGTCATTTAACCAATCTGCATGGGAAGGCTTACAAGCATTTGGTGCAGAGCATGGTTTAGAAAAAGGAATTGGTGGCTACGAGTACCTTCAATCACAAGGTGACCAAGATTACGCGCCAAATTTAAATAAACTTGCTCGTGAAAAGTTTGACGTAATCTACGGAATCGGTTTCTTAATGCAAGATGCGGTAAACGAGATTGCACAGCAACAACCTGAATCAAACTTTGCAATTGTTGATGCAGTTGTAGATCAACCAAACGTTGCTAGCATCACGTTTAAAGAGCATGAAGGTTCATTCCTAGTTGGGGTAATCGCTGGATTAACAACTAAGACTAATAAAATTGGATTCGTTGGTGGAGTAGAGATTCCGTTAATTGAAAAGTTTGAAACTGGATTTGTAGCAGGTGTGAAAGCTGTTAATCCAAATGCAAACGTAGATGTACAGTATTCTGGTGCGTTTGATAAGCCTGAAGCAGGACAATCTATTGCAAATGGTATGTATAGTGCTGGAGTAGATATTATTTATCACGCTTCAGGAGCTACAGGTAACGGTGTATTTAAAGAAGCAAAAGATTTAAAAGTTCAAGATCCAGAGCGTGAACTTTACGTAATCGGAGTTGATAAAGACCAAGCTCCAGAAGGTGACGTAGAAATTAACGGTGAAATGAAGAATGTAACATTAACTTCAATGGTTAAGCGTGTTGATATTGCTGTTCAAGATTTAGCGAACAAAACGAAGAACGGTGAGTTCCCAGGTGGAGAGTTAATCGAGTACGGTCTTGATGCTAACGGTGTAAGTGTAGCAGAAACACAAGACAATGTATCCAAAGAAGCTCTAGATGCAGTAGCGGAGTGGACAGAAAAAATTAAATCTGGTGAAATCACAGTTCCACAAACTCGTGATGAACTAGCAAGTTTCTCAGTAAACTAATTAGTAAGATTAGGAGATGAGCTCTCGCTGTTAGAGCGAGGCCATCTCTTTTTGTTACGTGAACAGTAACAACTCATCGTTAGCCACGTGATGTGGCTTGCCCTTAGATGAGTATCCTTAATATCAGTCGTCTTACCTCCGACAACTGTAAAACTTTTACTGAAGCATAGAAACCATTACACCTTAGGTTTCTGCTCTTCATTGAGTGTTTTATGTAAATAAGGCAATTGCTCATATTATTGTTTGATCAAAGGAGTGACACCGTTTGGAATACGTTATTGAAATGTTAGATATTCGAAAAGAATTTCCAGGTATTGTAGCAAATGATCAAATTAATCTCCAAGTAAAAAAGGGAGAAATTCATGCGCTTCTTGGAGAAAATGGTGCAGGTAAATCAACATTAATGAACGTGTTGTTTGGCCTTTACCAACCGGAAAAGGGAGAAATAAAAGTCAAAGGGAAAACAGTTAATATCTCAAACCCTAATGTTGCAAATGATTTAGGAATTGGTATGGTACATCAGCATTTTATGTTGGTGGAGACATTTACTGTTACTGAAAATATCGTTTTAGGTAGCGAACCAACAAAAGCTGGTGCTTTCGTAAATATGAAAGATGCCGAACAAAAAGTCGGTGAAATTTCTCAAAAGTATGGTCTAGCTGTAGACCCTAAAGCAAAAATATCCGATATATCTGTTGGTATGCAACAAAGGGTAGAGATCTTAAAAACACTTTATCGTGGTGCAGAGATTTTGATTTTTGATGAACCAACAGCGGTGTTAACTCCTCAAGAGATTCAAGAACTAATACAAATTATGAAAAACTTAATAAATGAAGGAAAATCTATTATTCTGATCACCCATAAATTAAAAGAGATTATGGAAGTGTGTGATCGTGTTACCGTTATTCGTAAGGGTAAAGGAATAGGCACAGTTAATGTTAGTGATACAAACCCTAACGATTTAGCTAATTTAATGGTAGGAAGAGAAGTAGAATTTACTACGGAGAAAATTACTGCCTCTCCAAAAGAAGAAGTTTTACAAATTAATCAATTAACCGTTGAGGACTCTAGGGGAATTGCTGCCGTAAACAATTTATCGCTTTCTGTTCGAGCTGGTGAAATTGTCGGAATTGCTGGAGTGGATGGAAACGGACAAACAGAACTAATTGAAGCGATTACAGGTCTTCGAAAATCTAAAAGTGGTTCTGTTCTAGTAAAGGGAAAAGAAGTCCAATCACTTTCTCCAAGAAAAATCACGGAAAGTGGCGTAGGACATATTCCGCAAGATCGACATAAACATGGACTTGTACTAGATTTCCCAATAGGAGAAAACATGGTTCTCCAAACATACTATCAAAAGCCGTTCTCTTCAAAAGGTGTACTTCAATTTAAAACTATTTATGATTATGCAACCAAATTAATTAAAGAGTTTGATGTGAGAACACCAAGTGAATATACGGAAGCTAGAGCTCTTTCTGGTGGTAACCAACAAAAAGCAATTATTGGCCGAGAGATTGATAGAGATCCAGATTTACTAATAGCTGCACAGCCTACTCGTGGTCTAGATGTTGGTGCTATTGAGTTTATTCATCAGCGCCTGATTGATCAAAGAGATAGAGGAAAAGCAGTATTACTAGTGTCATTTGAATTAGAAGAAATTATGAACGTTGCAGATCGAATTGCTGTTATATATGAAGGTGAAATTGTTGCTGTGGTTGATCCGAAAGAAACGACTGAACAAGAGCTTGGTTTATTAATGGCTGGTTCTAAGAGAAGTGAGAAAGGAGTTGGAGGTAATGTCTAACCGACTCAAAAGCATACTAACTCCACTTATTGCTGTTCTGTTAGGGATGGTAGTTGGAGCGATAATTATGTTGATATCAGGGTATAATCCCATTGCTGGATTTTCTTCCCTTTTTGCTGGTGTTTTTGGAGATGTGTATTCATTTGGGGAATCAATCCGTCAGATGACTCCATATGTACTGGCTGGTTTAGCAGTCGCATTTGCCTTCCGTACAGGGTTGTTTAATATAGGCGTAGAAGGGCAGTTAATCGTTGGTTGGCTAGCTGCAGTATGGGTTGGAGTTGCTATCGATGCACCAAAAATCATTCATCTTCCGTTAGCTGTGATTGCAGCTGGTTTAGCAGGTGCACTTTGGGGCTTCATACCAGGAATTTTAAAAGCTAAGTTCCGTGTACATGAAGTAATTGTCACGATTATGATGAACTACATTGCGCTACATGTCGCAAATGCAATTATACGTACTGTTTTATCAGAAAAAAGCGATAAAACAGACAAAATTGCTGAATCGGCTTCACTTGCTTCTCCGTTTTTAGCACAGTTAACAGATTACTCTCGTCTGCATTGGGGATTTGTTATCTCCATTATCTGTGTAGTGGTAATGTGGTTTATTTTAGAAAAGACAACACTAGGATACGAATTACGTTCTGTAGGATTTAACCAACATGCTTCACAATATGCTGGTATGAACGTTAACCGAAACATTGTTTTATCTATGGTTATTTCTGGAGCTTTTGCAGGATTAGCTGGAGCAATGGAGGGGTTAGGAACCTTCCAATATGCCAATATCAAAGCTGGCTTTACAGGAGTAGGGTTCGACGGTATTGCTGTAGCATTACTTGGAGGTAACACAGCAATTGGAGTAGTGTTAGCAGCATTTTTATTCGGTGCTCTAAAAGTAGGTGCGCTGAACATGCCACTACAATCAGGTGTTCCTAATGAACTTGTTGAAATTATTATTGCTTTAATTATTTTCTTTGTAGCGGCAAGTTATGTTATTCGTTTATTCCTTGATCGCTTAAGTAGGAAGGAGGACTAATCATGAGTATAATTGATATTTTAATGATTATCGTCCCGTCTACGCTTCTTTGGGCAACACCACTTATTTTTACTGCACTGGGTGGAGCATTCTCAGAACGTTCGGGTGTTGTAAATATTGGATTAGAAGGATTAATGGTTATTGGAGCGTTTAGCGCAATTGTCTTCAATTTATCCGCAGCAAGTACGCTTGGAGCTGCCACACCTTGGGTTGCGTTACTTGTAGCTATGATAGCAGGTGGAATTTTCGCTATTCTTCATGCGATTGCGACAATCTCTTTCCGTGCAGATCAAGTTGTTTCTGGGGTTGCCATCAATCTTCTTGCAATCGGGTTATGTTTATACTTAGTTAAACTGATTTACGGAAAAGGACAAACAGACATGATTCAAAAGAGTTTCGGAAAATGGAATGTTCCAGTGCTTAGCGATATTCCTGTAATAGGAGATATCTTCTTCCGTAACACGTATGCACCAGCTTTTTTAGCAATCGCTGTAGCAATACTTGTATATGTGATTATGTATAAAACACCATTTGGATTAAGGCTTCGATCAGTAGGAGAACATCCAATGGCTGCTGATACGATGGGGATTAATGTAACAAAAATGCGCTACATTGCTGTAGTTATTTCTGGTATGTTAGCTGGAGTTGGAGGAGCTGTATACGCTCAAGCTATTTCTTCTGATTTCGGACATGCAACCATTAATGGTCAAGGTTTTATGGCGTTAGCAGCGTTAATTTTTGGTAAATGGCATCCGCTTGGTGCGATGGGAGCAGCTTTATTCTTCGGCTTAGCGCAATCGTTGAGTTTTGTAGGGAAAAATATTCCTTTAATCGCAGATGTTCCAAACGTGATACTACTAATTGCACCATATGTTTTAACGATCATCGCTCTTGCTGGATTTATCGGTAAAGCAGATGCTCCTAAAGCATTAGGAACTCCTTATATTAAAGGGAAAAGATAATAAAGACATAGTAACAGCACAACCTTTTTAAAAGAGTGTGCTGTTTTTTTGTTATCCATACATACAATAGATATAATAGGAAATAGTTAGATAGAAATGAAAAAATATGAAAATAACAATAATATTATTATGTTAACCTTTGTTATTCACGAAAATTCGTTTATAAATTAATGGAAAAGCAAATACTGAAAAATAGTCCAAATTTTTAAAGGGGGTTCATCATGTATACAGAAAACAAAACACAACTAAATGGCTTAAATCTACATACCGTTAAATCAGAAAAATTTAAGACCAACACAATCGTTTTAAAATCCAGGGCACCACTTACAAAAGAAACAGTTACTAAAAGAGCAATACTTCCTTATATCCTACAAAGTAGTACGAAGAAGTACCCTACTACGACATCTTTTAGATCCTACTTAGATGAGTTATATGGAGCAAGCTTTTATGTTGATGTAGCGAAAAAGGGAGAGGAGCACGTTCTTACATTCTCTATTGAAGTTGCGAATGAAAAATATTTAAAAGACTCTACTCCATTGCTAGATAAAGCACTAGAATTTTTAGCAGAAGTAATTTTTCAACCAAATGCAGATGATGGATCATTCACATCAGATGTCATATCTCAAGAAAAGAAAAATGCGAAGCAACGAATTCAGGCTGTTTATGATGACAAAATGAGATATGGAAACGCAAGATTGGTGGAAGAGATGTGCAAGGGGGAAGCCTATGCCCTCCATGTGCACGGGGAAAAAGAAGATGTGGATCAGCTTACTGAGTCCTCCATGTATGAGTATTACCAAACTTTCCTTCAGACGGATCATGTGGATTTGTACGTTGTTGGAGATCTAGATGAAGAAGCTGTTAAACAATCAGTAGAAAAATTATTCCCTTATCAAAAGCGTGAAGCATATCGATTTGAAACGGAATATCAAAAGAATGTTTCGGATGTACATGTAGTAAAAGAGCCTCAGCCAGTAAAGCAAGGTAAATTAAATATTGGTTTCCGTACGAACATATCCTATAAGGACAAAGAGTACTATGCGCTCCAAGTCTATAACGGGATTCTTGGTGGATTCTCTCATTCAAAACTATTTATTAATGTCCGAGAAAAAGCAAGTTTAGCCTACTATGCTGCAAGTAGAGTGGAATCTCATAAAGGCTTATTAATGGTCATGTCAGGTATTGAATTTTCTAAATATGACCAAGCGGTAGATATTATTCAAAAGCAAGTAGACGCTATGAAAACTGGTGACTTTACTGATAAAGATCTAAGTCAAACAAAAGCAGTAATGAAAAATCAACTGCTTGAGACATTAGATACAGCTAGAGGATTGGTGGAAGTATATTACCAAATTGAAGTTGCTGCGATTGATGCTTCTGTAGATGATTGGTTTACTTCTGTAGAAGCAGTAACGAAAAAAGAAATTGAAGAAGTGGCGCAAAAAATCCAGTTAGACACTATCTACTTCCTAACAGGGGAGGAGGAAACGGCATGAAACAAATGAAATTTGAGCAAATAAATGAGACACTTTATCACGAAAAGCTAGATAATGGTTTAGATGTCTATATTTTACCAAAAGAAGGTTTTCAAAAAACGTATGCAACGTTTACAACGAAGTATGGTTCAATTGATAACCATTTCACGCCACTAGGTGAAACAGAACCGCTAAAAGTACCGGATGGAATCGCACATTTTTTGGAGCATAAATTGTTTGAAAAAGAAGATGGAGATGTCTTCCAACAATTTAGCGTTCAAGGTGCTTCAGCAAATGCTTTTACTACGTTTAACAGGACAGCATATTTATTTTCAAGTACGTCAAATGTCGAACAAAATATGGAGACGCTTCTTGATTTTGTGCAAGAACCTTATTTTACAGAGAAAACGGTAGAAAAAGAAAAAGGGATTATTGGGCAAGAGATTACGATGTATGATGATAATCCAGATTGGCGTTTGTACTTTGGCATGATTGATAATATGTATCATCATCACCCAGTAGGAATTGATATTGCGGGTACAGTAGAATCTATTTCTAAGGTAACCGATAAATTGCTTTATACTTGCTATAACACCTTCTACCACCCAAGTAATATGTTGTTCTTTGTGGTGGGAGCTGTTGATCCAGAGTCGATGATGACATTCATTAAAGAAAATCAAAATAAAAAAACATTTGCAGAACCAGAAAAAATTCAACGCTTCTTTGAAGAAGAACCAGATGCAGTTGCTGAGGCGAAGAAAGTGTTGAAAATGAATGTTCAAACACCTAAGGGACTAACTGGGGTAAAAGCTAATAAGCCGGTTGAAAACGGAGAAGCGTTGTTGAAGAGGGAGATCTCTACAAACATTTACCTAGACGTACTGTTTGGGAAGAGTGCCAAAGCATATTTTGATTTGTATAACGAAGGGCTAATTGATGACACATTCTCTTATGATTATTCACAAGAGGAAGGGTATGGATTTGCTACGATTGGTGGGGACACAGACAATCCAGACCAGCTTCATGAGAAAATCACTACCGTCCTAAAATCCGCTGTTAAAGGGGAGGGTTTATCTGAGGAAGCGGTAGAACGATCCAAGAAGAAGAAAATCGGTGGTTTCTTACGGTCGTTAAATTCTCCTGAGTATATCGCAAACCAATTCACACGATACGCATTTAATGAGATGGATTTGTTCAAAGTGCTAGAAACTTTAGAGTCTGTTTCCTTAAAAGATATTGAAGAAGTTGCAAATTCATTTTATGAAGAAAACCGCGTGACTAACTGTCAAGTTGTTCCGTTAGATTAAGTTATGAAAGCTTATAGAGAGAAGGAGTGCTCCTTCTTTTACTATAAGCTTTTTTTTAATATAAATCCGTTTTTTATTTTGAGTTTGATTAAGAAAGACGTTTTCCTATAAGATGTTTTGGAAGAGGTGATATTTTTGGAGAAAGTGGCATTGGTAACTGGAGTTAGTGGTGGGATAGGAAAAGCTATTGCTGAGAGGCTTTTAAAAGATGGCTTTTACGTTTATGGACAATTTCGATCCAATGAAGCTGATTTAATCAAGTGGAAAGATCAAGTAAATAATGGAGAGAATATTTATTTTATTAAAGCGAATTTAATGGAGGAAGAAGATATAAAAAAACTTACTCACAACCTACCTCCATTAACTGCATTTGTTCATTGTGCAGGACAGTCGTTATATGGATTTCTAGAAGATTATACTGTAGAGGAGATAAATAATCTTTGGCAAGTTCATGTAGTTGCTCCAGCTTTAATCATGAAAAATTTATCAAGTAACTTTAGAACGAAGAAAAATAGCTCTATCATCATTGTAAGTTCTATTTGGGGAGATGTAGGAGCTGCGTTAGAAAGTATTTATGCATCTGTCAAAGCTGCACAAATTACATTTGTCAAAAGTATGGCGAAAGAATGGGCTTCTTCAGGTGTGCGTATAAATAGTGTCTTACCAGGATTAATACATACCAAAATGAATGAAACGTTTTCTGAAGAAGAATTAGAAGAGATTATTTCGGATATTCCATTAGGCAGGATGGGAGTAGCGGATGATGTTGCAGGAGTAGTAAGTTTTTTAATCTCCTCAAGCTCTGCTTATATAACAGGTCAGCAACTAAAGATAAATGGTGGCTGGGAAGGATGATTAATGCATAAGGTTGCATCTTCCAATCCATACTATTCATGTACCATTAATGAAAAAGGAGGCAATACTTATGTCTGTATTAGATAACTGGGGCGATTGGAAGAACTTCTTAGGTGACCGTTTACATCATGCGCAAAATGAAGGTATGAACGACAACACTATTAACGATTTAGCATTTGAAATTGGTGATTACCTAGCGAAACAAGTTGATGCGAAAAACGATCAAGAAAAAGTACTAGCTGATCTTTGGTCTGTAGCTTCTAAAGAAGAGCAACATGCCATTGCAAATATGATGGTTAAACTAGTACAAAACGACGGTACACACCGTTAATGTAAGGGCTCCCTATAGTGGGGGCTTTTTTTATTGCTAGTTATGTAATTCGATTCAAATTTCGTTATTTCTCCACATTGTTCCACGTTTTACTTTCATCTTCATATGAAATGTTTTATTATTAACCTAGGTGTTTTATTGAAATGGTAATATTTCTTAAGGAGGAGCCGATAATGAATCCTACTGAATGGTATTTAGAATATGAAATTCAACGAAACCGACCTGGTTTATTAGGAGACATTTCTTCTCTTCTAGGGATGCTTGCCATTAACATCATTACAATTAATGGTGTGGATGAAGGGCGACGAGGTATGTTACTATTGGCTCAGTCTAACGAATCTATTGATAGGCTGGAATCTATTTTATATACAATGGACACGATAAACGTAACAAAGCTGCGAAAGCCTAAGCTAAGAGATCGTCTTGCTGTTAGACACGGACGATATATCCAGCGAGATGCAGATGATAAAAAGACATTTCGTTTCGTTCGAGATGAACTAGGTTTACTGGTGGACTTTTTAGCAGAACTTTTTAAACAAGAAGGACACAAGCTAGTTGGAATTAGAGGTATGCCAAGAGTAGGGAAAACAGAATCGATTGTCGCATCAAGTGTATGTGCGAATAAAAGGTGGTTATTTGTGTCTTCCACTCTTTTAAAACAAACAGTGCGTAATCAACTAATTGAGTCAGAGTACTCTGAACAAAATATTTTTATTTTAGACGGAATTGTTTCTACAAGAAGAGCTAGTGAAAAACACTGGCAACTAGTTCGTGAAGTAATGCGTATGCCAGCAGTTAAAGTGATTGAGCATCCGGATATATTTGTCCAAAATACAGAATATACACTAGATGAATTCGACTATATTATAGAACTTAGAAATGATGCAGATGAAGAAATTACATACGAAGATATGCCTAAAAATCAACTATTTTCAGCAACTGATTTTGGAGGCTTCGATTTTTAAAAGTGGAAGGTGTTACGGGTGACAGAATTAGGAAATCGCTTAAAAGAAGCGAGAGAATCAAAAGGTTTTTCTTTGGATGATTTGCAAAGTATGACGAAAATCCAAAAAAGGTATTTAATCGGCATTGAAGAAGGTAATTATGAAATGATGCCAGGTAAGTTTTACGTTCGGGCATTCATTAAGCAATATGCTGAAGCAGTTGGTCTTTCTTCAGAAGAAATATTTGAAGAATTTAAACAAGATATCCCAACAGCACATGAAGACGATTTGCCAGAAAAGATATCACGTGTACAAACACGAAAGACGCAAGTGAATAGTTCTTCTTCAAAAGTAATGGATTTCTTACCAAGAACGCTTGCTATTGTGGCTATTGTCGCAGTTGTTTTTATTGTTTGGTTAATTTTCTCTTCATTAAATGAAAATTCACAACCTTTAACGGATGAATCGGAACAAACGGAATCTACAAATTTTGGTGATAATGAAGAAATTGCTGCAACTCCAGATGAAGAAGAGGTAGAAGAGGATACAACAGAGGAAGAACCAGTGGAAGAAGAGGTAGAGGAAACTGTTACTCAGGCAGTAGAGGCTATAAATGTTTCTGGTGGTACTGCAACGTTACAGGTAACTGGTGCTACTGAGAGAAACATTACACTAACAACAACTGGTGAAACGTGGTTGACAGTGGAAGAAAACTCCGAAAGACTTTATTATGGAGCGTTAGCTGCACAAGGAGAGCAACCGGGAGAGTTTACTGCAGAATTAAAAAGTGATTCTGTTTACCTAAATATTGGTCGTACTCTTGATGCAGAGCTTTATATTAATGGTGAGAAAGTAGATTTCCCTTCAAATCCTTCTGATCAAGTGCAACAAAAAATTACTATAGAATTTGTACCAGAGGAACAATAAGCAAAGTATTAGGATGAAAGTTGGTTTCTAAATGAATTTACCAAATAAAATAACTGTTTCTAGAATTTTATTAATTCCGGTATTCTTATTAATTATGTTAGTGCCGTCTCCTTGGCAAGAAACAACCATTTCACTTTTAGGTGCACAAATGCCGGTAAGTCACTTGATCGGAGGCTTGCTATTTATTATAGCTTCTACAACAGATTGGGTGGATGGCTATTATGCTAGAAAGCTTAATTTAGTGACAAATTTAGGGAAGTTTCTAGATCCACTTGCAGACAAGCTACTTGTATCTGCAGCATTAATCGTATTAGTAGAATTAGGCTTAGCACCATCTTGGATTGTTATAGTGATTATTTCAAGAGAATTCGCTGTTACAGGCCTACGACTTATTTTAGCCGGATCTGGTGAAGTTGTTGCGGCTAATATGTTAGGGAAAATCAAAACATGGACGCAAATTATAGCAATATCTGCTTTGTTACTTCATAACGTCATTTTTGCCTATGTGGGTATTCCATTTGATGTAATTTCTTTATGGGTGGCGTTAATTTTCACTGTTTGGTCTGGATGGGACTATTTTGTGAAGAACAAGGCGGTATTTTCTCAAACAGATATGTAAAAGGAGTTGGACGAAATGAAGGCCGAGATTATTGCAATCGGTACAGAACTTTTGTTAGGGCAAATTACAAACTCCAACGCTACGTATATTTCCTCGCAGAGTGCTTCTGCGGGGATTTTTGTCTATCATCATACAGCGGTTGGAGATAATAAAGATCGTTTGGAAAAGGTCATACAAATAGCTGAGGATCGTTCTGATCTACTAATTTTCACTGGTGGTTTAGGGCCAACCAAAGATGATCTTACGAAAGAAACGATTGCAAAACATTTGGGTACTCCACTTGTTTTAGATAAAATGGCGCTAGAGAATATCAAAGATTGGTTTACCAAAATGAATAGAGAAATGACACCTAATAATGAAAAGCAGGCGTTAATCTTAGAAGGTTCCTATGTCTTAAAGAATGATTATGGTATGGCTCCCGGTATGGTGTATGAGAAAGCTGGGAAAACATATGTACTCTTACCTGGTCCGCCTAATGAGATGAAACCTATGGTTGATAATTACTTAATTCCTTATCTTTTATCAAAAAGATCAGATGGTAGTGTGCTTACATCTCGAGTATTAAAGTTTTATGGCATTGGAGAGGCTGATTTAGAGCATCAACTTCAAGATATTATTGATGAACAATCAAATCCTACTGTTGCTCCACTAGCTGGAGATGGGGAAGTAACACTGCGTCTAACCGCATTTGGTGAAAATAGCAGCGTTAATAAGAAATTATTAGATGAAATGGAAAGTACCATCGCTAAAAGAGTCGGTGCATTTATCTATGGATATGATCAAGAAACGTTATGGTCTTCATTACTTAACAAGTTACGACACAAAAACTTGACCCTTGCAGTTGCTGAAAGTTTCACAGCTGGGTTATTTCAATCTACTTTTGCAGCAGAGGCTGGTGCAAGTAGTGTTTTAAAAGGAGGGGTAGTTTGTTACGACAAGTCAGTAAAGACCAAACTCTTAAAACTAGATGAAGAAACACTTGAGTCAAATGGCGTATATAGCGAATGGTGTGCAAGGGAGTTAGCGTTATCTGTCAGACGATTGCTCAATACTTCTATTGGTATAAGTTTTACTGGAGTTGCTGGTCCAGGAGCACATGCAAATGTTGATCCAGGGACGATTTTTATGGGAATTGCTTGGGGTGAAGAAGAAGTAGAGACAGTTAAACTATCTTTAGTAGGTAGCCGTGAAGCAATACGGAATCGAGCAGTAAAGTGGATGGCAGACCATTTAAGAAAAAAGGTAGAACAACTTAAATAAGTGTGATGAGGCTGGGACAAAACTAGAAAAGGTACACTCCGAATAAACGAATGTACCTTTTTTGCGTTGTATTTGAGTTAATAAAACTGCAGAATTAGTGCTTTTACAGAATAAATTCAAGAGCAGTCACTTTTTGGTTTTGTCCCAGCCTCTAAAAATGTGCCATACAATCTTTTTGTTCCAAAAGAATTAAAAGATTTTTGGCTTATTTTTTGTTTTTCCTTATATTACTTTTATGATTTTGATGTAATTCCTATGGTATTTTATCGTTTTGTGATAGAGTAGACACAAGAAAAAAAGCGAATGAATGTTCGATTTTTTGCTTGGCAAATGACAGAAAAGAAGGTATAGTAAAGATAGACTAAGAGAAACAAACACTTTATGTGATTCGTATAGAGGAGGAACAAACAGTGAGCGATCGTCAAGCCGCATTAGAAATGGCATTAAAGCAGATTGAGAAGCAATTCGGAAAAGGATCTGTCATGAAATTAGGGGAACAAACAGAACGAAGAATCTCAACGAGTCCTAGTGGCTCTCTAGCATTAGACGTTGCACTTGGCGTAGGTGGATATCCAAGAGGACGTGTGGTAGAAATATATGGCCCAGAAAGCTCTGGTAAAACAACAGTTGCACTACACGCTATTGCTGAAGTTCAAGCGAAAGGTGGACAAGCAGCATTTATTGATGCGGAACATGCTTTAGACCCTGTGTATGCACAAAAATTAGGTGTAAATATCGATGAGCTATTATTATCGCAACCTGATACTGGTGAACAAGCATTAGAAATTGCTGAAGCATTAGTTCGCTCTGGTGCTATTGATATTATCGTAGTTGACTCAGTTGCTGCGTTAGTTCCTAAAGCGGAAATTGAAGGTGAGATGGGTGATTCTCATGTAGGGTTACAAGCTCGTCTGATGTCTCAAGCGTTAAGAAAGCTTTCCGGTGCTATTAATAAATCAAATACTATTGCTATCTTCATTAACCAAATTCGTGAAAAAGTAGGCGTAATGTTCGGGAATCCAGAGACTACTCCTGGAGGAAGAGCTTTAAAATTCTATTCATCCGTTCGCTTAGAAGTACGCCGTGCAGAAACGCTTAAACAAGGTAACGATATGGTAGGTAATAGAACAAAAGTAAAAGTAGTAAAAAATAAAGTCGCACCACCATTCCGTGTTGCAGAAGTAGACATCATGTACGGAGAAGGGATTTCTCGTGAAGGAGAAATTATCGATATCGGTTCCGAGTTGGATATTGTTCAAAAAAGTGGTTCTTGGTATTCCTATAATGAGGAGCGTCTAGGGCAAGGTAGAGAGAACGCTAAGCAATATCTAAAAGAACATAAAGAACTTCGTGACTCCATCATGTATAAGATTCGTGAACATTATCAATTAGATAAACCGAAAGAAGATCCTGGTGATCAAGAAGAAATGCTAAACAGTTTATTAGATGAAGAATAAGTCATTACAGGAGAGAGTTGTCCATAAAGTTTCGGCTTTATCGTGACAGCTCTCTTCTTTTATTCAAATGTAAAAGCGTAATACATTCTGAAATTTCTAATTGTTGTAAGTAGAGCCCCTTGACAATGATTAATTCGAGAATTAAAATAAAACATGTATATTTTGGATTTCTTTTTCTTACAAAATTGAAAGCCTAGTGCTGTATGTTGACAAACGTAACACAATGTACAAGCCGACATGTTGAAAGCATGGCATATTTGAATAGCAAGAGGAGGTGAACAGATGGACGACATTACCTACATCATCATCTTCATTTTGCTTGGCCTTATCGTCGGTGTAGTTGTTGGCTATTTCATTTTTAAAACTCAATCAGATGCTAAAGTTACTGGCGCAAAGCATGTTGCTAATCAACTTGTAGAAGATGCAAAAAGAGAAGCGGATGCATTGAAAAAAGAAGCGCTGTTAGAAGCGAAAGATGAAAACTTTCGCCTTCGTACTGAGACGGAACAAGAGCTAAAGGAGCGACGAAATGAGCTTCAGAAGCAAGAGAACCGCTTATTACAGAAGGAAGAAAACCTTGATCGTAAAGATGAGTCAGTAAATAAAAAAGAACTCATGTTAGAACGACGCGAGGATGCATTAGCCGAAAGACAACAACATATTGAAGAGATGGAAAGCAAAGTGGACGAGATGGTACGTATGCAAAAGACCGAACTCGAACGCATCTCGAACTTGACGCGCGAGGAAGCACGAGGAATTATCTTGGAGCGAGTAGAAAATGAACTTGCTACCGATATCGCCTATATGGTGAAGGATTCTGAAAATCGCGCTAAAGAAGAAGCGGATAAGAAAGCAAAAGACATCTTATCACTTGCGCTTCAGCGTTGTGCAGCAGACCATGTAGCAGAGACCACTGTTTCCGTTGTTAACTTACCTAATGATGAGATGAAAGGTCGAATTATTGGACGAGAAGGACGTAATATTCGAACATTGGAAACACTTACAGGAATCGATTTAATTATTGATGATACACCTGAGGCAGTCATTCTATCTGGTTTCGATCCTATTCGTAGAGAAACTGCTCGTTTAGCATTAGAGAAACTGGTACAAGACGGTCGTATCCATCCTGCTCGCATTGAAGAAATGGTGGATAAAGCGAGACGTGAAGTGGACGAGCATATCCGTGAAATAGGTGAACAAACAACTTTTGAAGTTGGTGTTCACGGTCTCCATCCTGATTTAATTAAAATTTTAGGTCGATTAAAATTCCGTACAAGTTACGGTCAAAATGTATTAAAGCATTCCATGGAAGTAGCTCACCTTTCTGGCTTACTAGCTGCTGAATTGGGTGAAGACGAAACATTGGCACGTCGTGCAGGTCTACTTCACGATATCGGTAAAGCGGTCGATCATGAAGTAGAAGGTAGCCATGTAGAAATTGGAGTAGAGTTGGCAACCAAGTATAAAGAACACCCAGTTGTTATCAACTCGATTGCTTCTCACCATGGTGATACAGAACCAACATCTATCATTGCTGTTCTTGTAGCAGCTGCCGATGCATTGTCCGCAGCAAGACCAGGAGCTAGAAGTGAGACATTAGAAAACTACATTCGTCGTTTAGAGAAACTGGAAGAAATTTCGGAATCGTATGATGGAGTGGAAAAATCCTTTGCTATCCAAGCTGGACGTGAAGTTCGTATTATGGTTAAACCTGATCAAATCGATGATCTACAAGCTCACCGATTGGCAAGAGATATTCGTAAGAAGATTGAAAGTGAACTTGATTATCCTGGCCATATAAAGGTAACAGTCATTCGAGAAACTCGTGCAGTAGAGTATGCGAAGTAATAGGTAAGAATAACCCGGATTAACTTATTATTTAGTTAATCCGGGTTATTTATTTGTCATAATAAAAGCGATTAGTGCTACAGGTTGTGATAGCTTGAGTATCATTCTGATATAAGGGAAAAATAATGAAAGAATAAACAAGATTTTATAAATGAAAGAGCATGAAAATTTTATATGCTATAATAAAATTCGCAAGTTGAACTAGAAAGGATTTTTACATGAAGTTATTATTTGTAGGAGACGTAGTCGGTTCTCCAGGTAGAGATATGGTTAGTGAATATGTACCAATGCTTAAGAAAAAATATCAGCCAGCGATGACAATTATTAATGGTGAAAATGCGGCATCTGGAAGAGGGATTACAGAAAAGATTTATAAGCAATTCCTACACGCAGGTGCTGATATGGTGACATTAGGAAATCATTCTTGGGATAACCGGGAGATTTTTCAGTTCATTGATGATGCGAAAGCACTTGTTCGTCCGGCAAATTATCCAGAAGGTACCCCAGGGGTAGGAATACAATTCCATACGGTAATGCAGAAAACCATTGCTGTAATTAATCTTCAAGGTACTACTTTTTTACCTCCATTAGACGATCCATTTAGAAAAGCAGATGAGTTAATTGAAATGGCTAAGAAAAAAACATCCATCATTTTCGTTGATTTTCATGCGGAAGCAACAAGTGAAAAATTAGCAATGGGCTGGTACCTAGACGGAAGAGTTACTGCAGTCGTTGGTACACACACACATGTGCAAACAGCTGATCAACGTGTATTACCAAACGGAACGGCTTATTTAACGGACGTAGGAATGACTGGTCCATATAATGAAATATTAGGAATGTCCAAGGAAGCTGTTATTAAAAGATTTTTAACACAGTTACCAGTTCGTTTTGAAGTACCAAAAGATGGCCCTACTCAGTTAAGCGCTTGTTTAATCACAATTGATCCTAAATCAGGAAAAGCTACAAAAATTGAGAGAATCTTAATTAATCAAGATAATCCTTTTACTCCTGAAACGTAAGGTAAACTGTGACGATAACTTAGGAAAGTACTCGTATACATGACATAGTTTGTCTGTTCCTTGAATAGTATGACAGTGGAATCATTTTTCCGCCATGCTTACATTGCCCTTTAAGGACAAGGAGGAACATGCAAATGGATATATTAAAAGTTTCAGCTAAATCAAACCCAAATTCAGTAGCAGGAGCATTGGCTGGTGTTTTACGTGAACGTAAAGAAGCCGAAATTCAGGCTATCGGAGCTGGGGCATTAAATCAAGCGGTAAAAGCAGTTGCTATTGCAAGAGGGTTTGTAGCTCCTACAGGAGTAGACTTAGTGTGTATCCCAGCATTTACGGACATCCAAATAGAGGGAGAAGAGCGGACAGCCATTAAATTAATTGTCCAACCTCGATCGTAACAAAGGACACCTTGTTCATATGGACAAGGTGTTCTTTTGTTACGTGAACAGTAACAACTCATCGTTAGCCACGTGATGTGGCCCGTTCTTAGATGAGTCTCCTTGAAATAAGTAAGAGACTACCAATGGTGTAACACTTATCATTCGCAAAAAGTCAAACACCTAAATAAACACAATCATCTGATACTAAGGAGATGACAAAAATGAAGAAAATCATTGACGCACACTGTGATGTCCTTTGGAAGTTATATGAAGATCCAACCAGATCGTTTACAAATAGTCCAGACCTCCATCTCACATACAACCAACTAGTAAGCGAAGGAGCAAAAATGCAAGCATTCGCCCTTTTTGTCGATCCAATTGTTCCTACTCACTTGCAATATGAAGCAGTTCTAGAGATGCTCCAACTTTATGAAAAAGAAGTCTTAGGAAAACATGCAGGAATGAAACCCATTCTATCAAAAAAAGATCTCCAACAATTATCAGCTAATCAAATAGGAGCGATGCTTACGGTTGAAGGGTGTGATTGGATTGATGAGAATTTAGATCGCTTAACTTTTTTGATAAGAAAAGGTGTTAAAGCTGTTGGGCTTACATGGAATCATGTAAACAAACTAGCGGACGGAGCCATGGAACCAAGAGGTGCAGGTCTAACTTCTTTAGGTTTTAAAGTGATAGAGCATTTAAATAAACATCTTATCTTAACGGATGTAAGTCACTTATCAGAGCGTGCATTTTGGGATGTATTGACAGTGGCGGAATACCCTATTGCCTCTCACTCAAATGTTGCAACGCTTTGTCCGCATCCAAGAAATTTAAAAGACGATCAAATAAAAGCAATGATTGATGTAGATGGTTGGATGGGAATTACTTTTGTCCCTTTCTTTTTGACGAAGAATGAAAAAGCGACTATTCAGGATGTACTTCGTCATGTAGAATATGTCTGTTCTCTAGGTGGAGAGAATAATCTTGGTTTCGGATCAGATTTTGATGGTATAAAAGAAACGGTGGTAGGACTCTCTTCTTATAAAGACTATTCAAACTTAATAAATGAGCTTCAAAAACACTATTCTGAACGTTTAGTAAGAGGGTTTTTAGGAGAAAACTTTTTAAAAAGACTACCTAGTTAAGTAGATAGGTCTCTACTCCTTAAGAATGATTTTCAGTTGAATATGGAATAGTGTCTTTCCGACGGTAGTGATTTCGTGCGAAAAATGCTACACTTAGGAAAGACAGATGTCGAACGTTGGATTAGAAGGGGTGTACATACGAATGAAAGAACAACTTTCCTGGAAAGTGGGAGGCCAGCAAGGAGAAGGTATTGAAAGTACTGGAGAAATCTTTGCTATCGCTCTAAACCGCTTAGGGTATTACTTATATGGATATCGTCACTTTTCTTCCCGTATTAAGGGTGGACATACAAATAATAAAATCCGTGTAAGTGTTAGAGAAACACGTGCTGTTGCGGATGACTTAGATATTCTAATTGCATTTGATCAAGAAACGTTGGATGTAAATGCACACGAACTAAATGAACAAGGTGTAATGATTGCTGACGCAAAGTTTAATCCAGAACAACCTGAAAATTCAAAAGGTGTTTTATATTCCGTTCCATTTACAGAGATTGCACAAGAATTAGGGACATCTTTAATGAAAAACATGGTTGCTATTGGTGCTACATGTGCAGTATTGAACTTAGACCCTTCTCAGTTCCGAGATGTCGTAGAAGAGATTTTCGGTAGAAAAGGGGAAGCTGTTGTAGATAAAAACATGGAAGCGATTCAACAGGGTTATTCAAAAATGCTTGAACTTCTTGGTGACTATGCGGGATCACAACAATTAGCTCCAGCAGATGGAAAACAACGTATGTTCATGATTGGAAATGATGCTATTGCAATGGGAGCTTTAGCTGCAGGAGTTCGACTAATGGCTGCTTATCCAATTACACCAGCATCTGAGATAATGGAGTATTTAATTAAGAAGCTACCGAAATTCGGTGGTACTGTCATTCAGACGGAGGATGAGATTGCAGCTGCAACGATGGCAATTGGCTCTAACTACGCTGGAGTTCGTTCTTTTACAGCCTCGGCTGGTCCTGGTTTATCTTTAATGATGGAAGCAATTGGACTATCTGGGATGACAGAACAACCTTTAGTAGTTGTGGACACACAACGTGGTGGCCCATCTACTGGTTTACCAACGAAACAAGAACAGTCTGATTTAATGGCGATGATTTATGGAACGCATGGAGAAATTCCAAAGATTGTTCTTGCTCCAAGTACGGTAGAAGAAGCCTTCTTTGATACCATCCAAGCTTTTAATTTAGCGGATCAGTATCAATGTCCTGTTATCATTCTATCTGATCTACAATTATCTCTTGGAAAACAAACAGTAGAACCTTTAGATTATAATAAAATTACTATAAATCGTGGTAAGCTTGCGTCTTACAACGAAGAGCTTCCAGAATTAGAAGCAAAAGAATACTTTAAACGTTATCAGGTTACGGAAGACGGTGTTTCTCCTCGTGTTGTACCTGGAATGAAGCACGGGATTCATCACGTAACTGGAGTAGAACATGATGAGACCGGGAAGCCATCAGAATCTACCTCTAACCGCCAAGCGCAAATGGATAAGCGTATGCGTAAGACTAACTCTATTCAATTTGACCGTCCACTGCATGTAAACGCAATTCATGAAGAAGCAGACATTTTATTTGTTGGATTCAACTCTACAAGAGGTGTCATTGAAGAGACAATGGAGCGTTTGACGAAAGAAGGACTGAAAGTGAACCACGCTCATGTTCGACTTCTTCATCCTTTCCCGAAAGAAGAATTAGCTCCGTTAATGACTGCGAGTAAGCAAGTGGTGGTAGTAGAGCATAACGCTACTGGACAATTAGCTAGTTTAATTAAGATGAACGTAGGGCAAGCAGATAAAATTACAAACTACTTACGATATGATGGTAATCCAATTTTACCGCATGAGTTACAGGCGTTTAGTAAGGAGCTGGGATAATGGCGACATTTAAAGACTTTCGAAATAATGTAAAACCAAACTGGTGTCCAGGTTGTGGTGATTTCTCTGTACAAGCAGCGATTCAGCGTGCTTCGGCAAATGTTGGATTAGAACCAGAACAAGTAGCGGTTGTTTCTGGTATTGGTTGTTCTGGTAGAATTTCCGGATACATTAATTCCTATGGCTTACATGGTATCCATGGACGCGCATTGCCAATTGCACAAGGTGTAAAAATGGCTAATCGTGACTTAACCGTTATTGCTTCTGGTGGTGATGGTGATGGATTTGCCATTGGTCTCGGACACACCATTCATGCAATTCGTCGAAACATTGACATTACGTATATTGTAATGGATAACCAAATTTATGGATTAACAAAGGGGCAAACGTCCCCTCGATCTGCTGCAGGATTTAAGACTAAGTCGACTCCAGAAGGCGCAATTGAACCAGCACTATCTCCAATGGAAACAGCTCTTACATCAGGCGCTACATTTGTGGCACAAAGCTTCTCTACTGATTTAAAAGAACTAACGGCCATTATCGAAGCTGGTTTAAATCACAAAGGATTCTCCCTAATTAACGTGTTTAGTCCATGTGTTACGTATAACAAAATCAACACATATGACTGGTTTAAAGAGAACTTAACGAAGCTATCAGACATCGAAGGCTATGATCCTTCTAATCGTGCTAAAGCAATGGCTACATTGATGGAACATGATAGCTTAGTAACAGGGATTATCTATCAAAATACAGAGCAACCTTCTTACCAAGAGTTAGTGCCTGGTTATGATAAAGATTCTCTAGTGAAGCAAGATCTGACCCTAGAAGAAGGTCAATTCCAAGCATTAATGAAAGAATTTATGTAAGCTAAATCGAATAAAATTCTAGATTACCTGTACCCACTACAAGTAAAAGCAACTTGCTGAAGCTTGTAATGGGTACAGGTTTTTATACAGGTATAATGAAAGTAAAGTAATTGTCAACAAACCAACTGAATCTCTTGTTTATTCCTAAATTATTGAAAGCGATTCCTTGTCAACTCTAGTAATATTCATTATAATGATAGAATGTAAAACTCATCGTTTTAGCGGTGCGAAAGGGGTTACATTCATGAATGAAGAACAGCGTAAGCATCAAACAGAGAATGTAAAATCAGATGCTTCTTCTACTAAAACAGAAAAAGACTATAGTAAATATTTTCAATCAGTCTATATTCCACCATCCTTAAAAGATGCTAAAAAACGTGGAAAAGAAAAGATTGCTTATCATAATGACTTTGGTATTGAAGAACGCTTTCGTGGTTTAGGAGAAGGACGTAAGTTTTATATCCGTACATACGGCTGTCAGATGAATGAGCATGACACAGAAGTAATGGCTGGGATCTTTATGGCACTTGGATATACTGCTACCAATTCTACAGAAGATGCTGATGTGATTTTACTAAACACCTGTGCAATTCGTGAAAACGCAGAGAACAAAGTATTTGGTGAATTAGGACATTTGAAATCTTTAAAACGTGAAAGACCAGATTTATTAATTGGCGTTTGTGGATGTATGTCACAGGAAGAATCAGTAGTAAACAAGATTCTTAAAACGCATCAACATGTAGATATGATCTTTGGTACGCATAATATCCACCGTTTACCAAACATCTTGCATGATGCTTACATGTCTAAAGCTATGGTAGTGGAAGTGTGGTCTAAAGAAGGGGATATTATTGAAAACCTTCCTAGAGTTCGTCGTGGTGAAATTAAAGGTTGGGTTAACATTATGTACGGCTGTGATAAGTTTTGTACGTATTGTATCGTTCCTTACACACGTGGAAAAGAACGAAGTCGTAGACCGGAAGAAATTATCCATGAAGTAAGGCAGCTAGCTGCACAAGGATATAAAGAGATTACTCTACTTGGTCAAAACGTTAATGCTTACGGAAAAGACTTCGATGACGTAACGTATGGTTTAGGAGATTTAATGGATGAATTAAGAAAAATCGATATTCCTAGAATACGATTTACAACATCTCATCCAAGAGACTTCGATGACCACTTAATTGAAGTATTAGCCAAAGGTGGGAACTTGGTTGAACATATCCACCTCCCAGTTCAATTTGGTTCAACGGATATTTTAAAAATCATGGCGAGGAAGTATTCTCGTGAACACTTCCTAGAACTTGTTGGTAAGATCAAAAAAGCGATGCCAAATGTAGCATTAACAACAGATATTATTGTGGGATTCCCAAATGAAACAGAAGAGCAATTTGAAGAAACGTTAAGTCTTGTTCGTGAAGTTGGTTTCGAAGCGGCATACACATTCATTTATTCTCCTCGTGAAGGTACACCTGCTGCTAAAATGACTGATAATGTGCCAATGGAAGTGAAAAAAGACCGTCTTCAACGTCTAAATGCTTTAATTGGAGAGTATGCCAAGGAAGCAATGAAGCGTTATGAAGGTCAAATTGTAGAAGTGTTAATCGAAGGGGAAAGCAAAAATAATCCAGATATTTTAGCGGGATATACTCGTAGAAGTAAATTGGTAAACGTGAAAGCACCAAAAGAAGTTATTGGTAAAATCGTGAAAGTGAAAATTACAGACGCTCGATCCTTCTCACTAAACGGGGAATTTATAGAAGAAGGAGTAATCGGGTCTGAATTCCTTGAAGGGGTAGAGGTGGAGTAACTATGGTAAAGTATACAAAGGACGATATTATTGCTCGTGCAGAAGAGCTTGCGAATATGATTTCTCAAATGGATGAGGTAGATTACTTTAAACGTGCGGAGGCACAAATTCATGAGAATAAAAAAATTCGCGAAAAAATAGCGAGCATCAAGAGCTTACAAAAGCAAGCTGTCAACTTCCAACATTACGGTAAAGCAGAAGCACTACGTATGGTAGAAGAAAAGATTGATAAGCTTCAAGCAGAACTGGATGATATTCCAGTAGTGCAAGAGTTTAAGCAGTCGCAACTAGATGTTAATGATCTATTGCAAATCGTAGCTAACACTATTTCCAACACAGTAACTGATAATATTATTAAAGAAACAGAAGGGGATTTATTACGTGGTGAAACAGGTTCACACGTGAAGAATAGCCCTGCAGGTAGCTGTTCTTAATAGTAAAAAGGCAGAGGAACAATTCATTTGTTCTCTCTGCCTTTTTTGTTACGAGAAGATTAACATCTCATCGGTAGCCACGTGATGTGACATATACTTAGATGAGTCTCTTTTGGAAAAGAACATTATGTCCTTTTGCGAGCTCACTAAGGTCTGTAGCGGAGACTAGGGTTCCTTTGTGAAAGAAAACACAATGTATATGCAGGAGTATTATTTTATCAAGAGGAATTAATAATCCTGTTTTATCTGACATACGGTGAGTTCGAAAGACGTAGAATGTATGGACAACATTATTCATATAAATAGGTCAAACACCCTTATAAGAAGCCCGCATAGTATGGAGTATCGCTCGTTCCTATATGCCTATATATTTTAGAAAAGTTTGACACCAAGAACTAGTCAAACGCATAGGATGAAGTGAAAAAGAATGAGGAGGTTACGCTCGCATGTCAGATTATAGAGAGATTATTACGAAAGCGGTCGTGGCGAAAGGACGCAAATTTACACAGTCTACGCACATTATCTGCCCACCTTATAAACCAACAAGTATCTTAGGTTGCTGGATTATTAACCACACCTTTGAAGCTAAAAAAGTTGGAAAGAAAGTTGAAGTTAGCGGATGTTATGACATCAATGTATGGTATTCCCACTCGGGTAACAAGAAAACTAGTGTAGTAACAGAAACAGTTCACTATACAGATGTAATCAAGTTAAAACACCGTGATCCAGATGCACTACATGATGATGAAGTAGTAGCAAGAGTATTGCAAAACCCTAACTGTACAGAAGCAGTAATATCTCCATGTGGTGAAAAGATTATTGTACACGTGGAAAGAGAATTCCTTGTAGAAGTTATCGGAGAAACAAAAGTATGCGTACTAGTAAATCCGCATGCTTGTGAGGACTGCGATGATGACGATTGGGAAGAAGAATTAGATGAAGAATTAGAAGACTTGGATCCTGATTTCTTAATTGGTGGAGAAGAAGAGTAACTAGGAGAGGACATCTCCTAGTTTTTTGTTGCCCACGTGACGTGGGTACTCGTCGTTAGCCACGTGATGTGGCTAGCTCTTAGACGAGTCTCCTTACCATAACTCAAAAATTCGCAACAACTTGGCGTTGGTCGCGTGACGCGACCACTTGGCGTTAGCGACGTGAAGTCGCTTGAAATTAGCGAAGTATCCGTGATGTGGCCGGTACTTAGCGAAGTATCCTTATTATTGTTTCAAAAATAGTGACGTGGGTACTCGTCGTTGGTCGCGTGATGCGACCACTTGGCGTTAGCGACGTGAAGTCGCTGGAACCTAGCGAAGTATCTGTTATGTGGCTAGCTCTTAGACGAGTCTCCTTACCATAACTCAAAATTTCGCAACAACTTGGCGTTAGCGAAGTCTCGCTTCTATAATAAACTTAAATGGACAAGTAGTCTCTGCTTTAAATTCTTAAACTCTCCTCTCGCATCAAAACTCCATCCCAAAAGAGAATATAAACAATAAACTTCGCAATATAGTAAACATGTAAAAAATATTTCCAAATGTATCCGTTTACACTTTTTATTTCGGTTGTGCATTCACTCAATAAAGATTATAATGTCCATTATAAACAAACAAATGTACATTATAAAAATACACAGGAGTGATGACATGAACCTAGAAAATAAAGAAATCAAAATCGGATTGTTAGGATTAGGGACTGTAGGTACTGGTGTTGTCACCCTGATTGATCGCCAACAAGAACAATTTCACCACTTGATAGGATGTCCAGTAAAGATTACGAAAATATTAGTACAGGACTTAGAAAAAGAGAGAAATATAGAGTTTGAGCATAAAACATTAACATTAGATCCTTATGATATCGTTAATGATTCAGAGATAGATATAGTGATAGAGGTAATGGGGGAATGGATTATACCTATCAAATAATAGAGAAGGCGTTGCGAAATGGAAAGCATGTCGTAACGGCAAATAAAGACTTGATGGCAGAAAGAGGACCCGAATTATTACAACTTGCAGTAGATCACCATTGTGATTTGTTTTATGAAGCAAGTGTGGCAGGTGGAATACCTATCCTCCGCAGTGTTGTTGAAGGATTAGCATCAGATCGAATTCAAAAAATGATGGGAATAGTAAATGGTACAACTAATTACATGCTGACAAAAATGACAACACAAGGAAGAACATACGAAGAGGCATTAGTAGAAGCACAACATTTAGGCTTTGCAGAAGCAGATCCAACATCAGATGTAGAGGGGTTAGACGCAGCTAGAAAAATGGCGATTCTCTCCACATTAGGATTTTCTATGCAGATTGCTCTTCAAAACGTGCAAGTCAAAGGAATCTCTTCCATTTCTAAAGAAGACATACAATACGCAGACCAATTAGGATATGTAATGAAACTTATTGGGCATGCAGTGCGATTGGATGACGAAGTTTCTATCTCAGTAGAACCGACTATGCTACCTAAACAACATCCACTTGCTAATGTACACAACGAGTATAATGCCGTATATGTGTATGGAGAAGCTGTTGGTGAAACAATGTTTTATGGTCCAGGTGCAGGAAGCTTACCAACGGCTACAGCTGTGGTGTCAGATCTAGTTGGTGTCATGAAAAATATGCGCTTAGGTGTAAACGGAAAAAGCGTGGTTCATCCACGTTATAGAAAGCAAATAGCGCCTTTATCCAAGCAGTATTGTTCTATGTTTTTACGAGTGTTTGTGAAAGATGAAGTAGGAGTTTTAGCCAAAGTTACAAAGCTTTTTGCTGATCGAGAAGTAAGTTTTCAACGAATAGGGCAAACAATCCTACCAGAAAAATTATGTGATGTCGTCATTGTCACACACCAAGCCAATAAAGAATCGCTTCAACAAGTCTTACAAGATTTATCTAATGCCGACTATGTAGATCGTGTAGTCTCGTACTATAGAGTAGAAGGGGGAGAATAAAATGAAAAGTGGTTTATTAGAAGCTTACACCTCTTACCTACCACTGACAGATAAAACTCCACACATTTCACTAGGAGAAGGGAGTACCCCTTTAGTTTATCTACCTACCATTTCTAGAAACTTATCCATCCAACTCTATGTAAAGTTAGAAGGTGCTAACCCAACAGGATCATTTAAAGATCGAGGTATGGTAATGGCTGTGGCAAAAGCAATGGAAAATGGAAGTAACAAGATTATCTGTGCGTCTACTGGTAATACTTCCGCTTCCGCTGCTGCTTATGCTGCACATGCAGATTTAGAATGTATCGTGTTGATCCCAAGGGGGAAAATTGCTAAAGGTAAGTTAGCACAAGCCATGATGTATGGAGCTAAGATTGTTCAGGTCGATGGAAACTTTGACGATGCTCTTCGCATCGTACAAGATTTAGCTAAAGAGTATCCCATTACTTTAGTGAATTCTGTAAATCCTTACCGAATTGAAGGACAAAAAACAGCTGCGTTTGAAATTATCGACGTCTTAGGAAAAGCACCTGATTACGTTTCACTTCCTGTAGGTAATGCAGGAAATATAACAGCTTACTGGAAAGGATTTACAGAATATAATAATATCTTTCAGACTGGTTTGCCAAAACTAGCAGGGTATCAAGCAGAAGGAGCAGCAGCAATTGTTCAAGACAAAGTAATACTGCAACCAGAAACCATTGCAACCGCTATACGTATTGGTAACCCTGCTTCGCGTAAACAAGCTATGGTAGCTAGGGATCATTCAAATGGCTGGATTAAGTCAGTCACAGATCATCAAATTATAGAAGCGTACCAACTTCTCGCTAAGAAGGAAGGTATCTTGGCAGAACCATCCTCGTGTAGCAGTGTAGCAGGTGTCATCCAACAAGTCGAAAATGGTGAAATACCAAAAGGAAGTCAAGTAGTTGCCATATTAACTGGCAATGGTTTAAAAGACACGGAAGCGGCTATCGACTATTCATTAAGTAAGACCTTTACAGTCGAGGGGACGAAAGAAGCTGTGAAAGCTTGGTTGGAGGCAAGCACATGAAAAAGAAACTAACCATTCAAGTGCCTGCAAGCTCTGCAAATTTGGGCCCTGGCTTTGATTCAGTCGGTATAGCGTTAGGGAAATACCTAACGCTTGAAGTACAAAAATATAGTCGCTGGCATGTTGTTGCGGAATCTCCGCATTTAGCACACTTACCGAACGATGAAGAACATTTTATTGTCCAAACAGCTTTGAAAATTGCAGAAAGATATGAAGTCGAGCTTCCACCATGTAGAATCTCCATACGATCTGACATTCCTTTAGCCAAAGGGTTAGGAACTAGTTCTTCAGCCTTACTAGCAGGATTGGAATTAGCAAATCAAATGTGCCAATTAAATTTAACATTGGAGGAAAAAATTCAGATTTCAAGTGAATTAGAAGGTCATCCTGATAATGTGGGACCTGCACTGACGGGTGGACTTTTTATAGGTGCATTTGTTCAAGGAAAGGTGAATTATACAAGATTAGATCCACCAAACATAGATTTTGTTGTTGCCATTCCACCATTTGAATTATTAACCGATGACTCTAGAAACGCTTTACCATCTCACTTTCCATTTGTAACTAGTATTGAAGGAAGTGCGTTAGCGAACGTATTGGTGGCAGCTTTAGCAACAAATAATTTACCAGCTCTTCAATCTGTTTTCTCTAGTGATGTTTTTCATGAACCTTTTCGACAGTCTTTTATCCCTCATTGGTTAGACTTAAAGCACAGTTTTCTATCTAATGGAGCGCTCGGTGTCGCTTTATCTGGTGGAGGACCAAGTATACTTGTCATTACAGAAAAAGGGCAAGGTGAAAGCATAGCAACAACTGTACAAAAATATTTCCCATTATACGAAATTCGTTGTTTGCCCGTTGACATACAAGGTGTAGTGATAAAGTAAAAAAGAATAAAAACCTCCGTTCTAGCCATTTTATTAATAGTAGGACGGAGGTTTTTTTGTGCAAATTATCGTGAATGCGACAACGATAGAAGATGCCAATGAGTGGTTATGGTTTGTTTTTACATATATAAAAGAATTTGATTCATCTGCAACGTTTTACTATAATCCTAAAAAACTTGGAAGCATAAGAAGAATTCAATTAGGGAGTTTACGTATAGAAGATAGACTCTATCATGCAGAACTTCAGTATGAGAAATTAGGAACAATCCACTTTATAGAATGGTTTTCCGAAAAAGGAGAAACGTTAAAATCTTCGCACCCTTTAATACAGTGGATGATGGATAAAACGAGAGTATGGGAGTCGAAAAACAGTGATAATTGGAAGATACCTATTGGAGATACAACCATCTCTTTGCGAGCAAGATGGGAAAGCTATGCCCAATATCAATCCCTTCCTATAAGCAATGCTTTTAGACAGTTAATAGAAATTGCTGATGAAATGGACGAAGTAACTCTTGGATTTAATATAAATTTATTATGTAAACCTACTATTCAACATGCTCTAACACTATTTCAAAAAGGGAAAAAGCAACTTATCGAAAAGGGTGATATAGAGCTTGGAGTGACTCTGCTTATTTCATCCATAGAAATTATTTGTTTGCAAACGGAAAGTAACTTGAAACGCTGCTCAACATGTGGCCAAATAGAGTATTCAATAGGTGATCGTGTAGTTGATTTTTATAAAACTCATACTAGCTTATCAAAGAAAGAAGCCGAGGAGTGGTATTCTCAGCGATCTAAGTTTATTCATACGGGTAACTTTATGACAAATGATGTACAAGTGCCAAGATTAGATCCAGAAGATGTAAGCGGATGTGTTAGGATACAAGAAGGAAATATAGAAGTTTTTTTACAGGAAACTACTAAAGGTTTTATCAACTTTTTATTTACACTATCAATAGATGAAAAGCGAGATGCTTGAGGACTAAATGATCCTCAAGCTGTTCTTGTTTAAAAAATGTTTCTTAAAGTTAAGACTTTCTTCATAAATTCCTTCAACAATTGTTAAGATTTGGCTTGTATAATGAGGAATGTAGAGAGGAGAGCGGTATATGAGCACGTACAACATATTAGTTGTAGATGATGATCAAGATATTAGAGACGGCATTGAGATTTATCTTAAAAATGAAGGGTTTCAAGTTTCTAAAGCGTCCAATGGAAAGGAAGCACTTCAAATTGTCCAATCAGATTCTATTCAATTAATTATTCTGGATGTGATGATGCCTGAAATGGACGGAATTGCGGCAACATTTAAAATACGTGAAGACAAGAATATTCCTATCATTATGTTAAGCGCAAAGGTAGAGGATAGCGATAAGATATTGGGATTATCTGTTGGAGCGGATGATTACATGACTAAACCGTTTCATCCAATGGAGCTAGTAGCAAGGGTTAAATCCCATTTAAGACGTTTTACCCAGCTAGGATCTTATCAAGTAGCTACGAATGAGTTGAAAAATGGTGATCTTACTTTAGACTCAGAAGCTAAAACATGTATGAAACAAGACCAAGCTGTTCACCTAACCCCGATAGAATACAAGATTACCGAGCTGTTAATGAAGAATAAAGGAAGAGTGTTTTCTATTTCAGAAATTTATGAACGTGTATGGGGAGAAAATGCCCTGAATGCTGAAAACATCGTGGCAGTACATATAAGAAAAATCAGAGAAAAAATCGAATGTGATCCGAAAAATCCTGAATTCATCAAAGTTGTTTGGGGTGTGGGATATAAGATGGAAAAACGAAGTTAATAAGGAGGACCTATGAAAAAACTAGTTGCACCTATACTTTTTTCACTATTAATTAGCATAATCACCATTTCCACCGTGACACTTTGGGAAAATATTTCACTAGTTTGGAAGAATGACTACAGCGAGAGCGATGTATTTCAAGAAAACGTTAACCATTTTATAGATGAACTAATATCTTCCACTTTAACAATCCCTGACAAAGACTTACTAGTAGAGAACTTTTCACCATCGCAAGAGCAAATTAGGGAGTACCGATATCGCTATGGAGATTTGAATGCACAATTAGCTAATGTGAAAGAACAATATGAAAACCAGATTGCTATTGCAACAGAGGAAAAGGAAGAAGATACGAAACAGCTGCTAGTCGAGGAACGAGATAAGAAGTTAAAAGCTATAAAAGAAAACTTTTCAAGTGATGATGTCGTCATCGAAAAAATGAAAAATGAATTAAGTTTAGAGATAGATAAAATAACGAAAGAAAAAGAATATAGAAGGAAAGATTTACTTAATCAATACCCGTACTTCATCTATGAGTTTAAGGAAATTGACACTGGCAGAGTGTTTTCTAATGGAACTAAATCTGGAGAGCTCTATTATCAAAAACTATATGGAAGTACCAAAAATACTACCTATCCATTGTTATTGGTAAATCCAAATGATTATTATTGGATGGAATGGGCTCAAAATGAAAACGATTATTATAATCTAGAGAATACAAGAAAATTTGAAGGCAGTATTTCTATTTCTCATTCCATGATGAAGGATAATTTATTACCTTACTATGAAGAATTTAGACAATCAAAAACATATTTTATACTTCTGAGTATTACCTTATTTACCAGTATCATTGCTCTGCTAATATTAGTAAAGAAATTTGGAAGACATGAGTTGCTATACCCTATAAAAACGAGTGGAGTTTTCAATAAACTAGATGTTAAATTCTTAATTTTTTGGTTGTTTGCATACTTGTTTTTCTTTAACGCTTTTTATCCACTTGAATTGCTATGGTTAACACCTAGATCGATAAGTGAAAAAGTACTTTATTCATCATTAGGGCTCTTCTTTGCCTTACCGATCTTCCGCAATATTGTAGAAGATACGAAGCACAATTTCGATAGAAAAGTGAAAGACACATATGTATATACCCTTTTCTATAGCTTAAGATCATTACCATTATGGTCACTAGTAGAAATAAAAGTATTTATTGTACTCTTTGTTTTTACATGCTGGGGCTTTGGAACTGCTTTGTTGTTAGCACAAAGTTATGGGGGCGAAGCTTTTGTCGTATATCTTTTGTGTATGGCTTTTATCCTGCTACCTACAACTATTTGGGTTCTATATCAATTAGGAGTTCTACGAAAACTAACGAAACAAACGGGTGTAATTATTCAACAAGGTGTGAAAGATCCAATCCCACTAAAAGGAACCAAACTCATAAAAGAATTAACACGTAACATAAATGAGCTTCAAAACGGAATCCAAACTTCTAAAGCCAATGAACAAAAAAGTGAACGACTAAAGACAGAATTAATCTCTAACGTCAGTCATGATTTACGTACGCCGTTAACTGCAATCATCACGTATACAGATTTGTTGAAAAAAGGCGAAGGAACGGAAGAAGAGAAAGCGAATTATATTTCTATTTTAGATAGGAAGTCTTTAAGATTAAAGAAACTGTTAGATGATTTATTTGAAGTAACGAAGATGTCTAGTGGAAATGTAGAATTACAACGAGAAAGAGTAGATCTTAAGCAATTGATTCAACAGGCTGTTGCTGAACAAGAACACGCAATAAAAGATGCTAATTTAGAATTACGTGTTTCCTTACCACTAGCGGAAACATTTGCATATGTTGATGGACAGAAGATTTGGAGATTAGTAGATAATTTGTTAATCAATGCAACAAAATATGCATTAGGCAATACTAGAGTGTATGTAAAAGCAACTGTGGAGCGACAGGAGTTTATTTTAACAATGAAGAATGTTTCAAGCCATGAGCTTGGAGAAAATATTGATGAATTAGTTCAACGTTTCAAACGAGGGGACACTTCTAGACACACCGAAGGTTCTGGACTAGGGTTAGCGATTGCACAATCTATCGCAGAATTACATGATGGTTCATTGGATGTAACGTTAGATGGTGATTTATTTACAGTAACCGTTCGTTTGCCATTGTAGGTAAAAGACAACGACCTCTCCATGTTGTAATCCCTTGTGGTACAATACGGGAGAGGTGAGTATATGATACGTACATACTACAAAATTGCGCAATCCTATGTATTTTTTTTCTTTTTCTGTTTTGTTGTCTTGCAATATTTTCCTACTTTGATGCAGCAAATATTTTCTAATACGTTGTCGACTATAGGACTAATGCTGTTTCCGGTAGCAATGTTTGGATCTTTCTTTATTGAAAATAAGTTAAAAAATAATGATCCCAATTTTAATGTGTGGCCAAGTTCGAAAATAACGTTCTTAATCGTAGGAGTATTATTGGCGCTAAGTATTATCCTTCATTATGTAACGGGGAATGCGCCAAGTGATATTCTGTACCCAGGTAAATTGTTTAACTTAGTTTTATTGTTATATATTGGTGGGGTTGGATACTCCGTATTCTTTAATAAAAAGAAATAATGCTAGCTACCAAGCCCTTTCGTCGAAGGTTTTGGTAGCTTTTTTGTTTTGTTAGGGGGAGACATGCCTGTTTTTCGTTCGTAGTAGCATACATAAGGAATAAGACTTTCTTTAGGAAGAAGGTGTACCATTGAAAGATACTACAAGCGTATATGAACAAATAGCTAATCAAATCATTGGTCGAGAGGCGGAATTCGTTAGTCCATATGGGAAGAAAAAAATTCTATATGCTGATTGGACGGCAAGTGGAAGATTATATGAACCAATCGAGGAGAGAATCTCTTATTTGTTCGGCGCATATATGGGAAATACTCACACGGAAACAAGTATCACTGGAACCATCATGACGGAAGCATATAAAGAAGCAAGACAAATCATTAAGTCACATGTAGGTGCAGCGGATAAGGACGTATTACTATTCACTGGAACAGGCATGACTGGCGCAATTTGTAAATTACAACGAATATTAGGACTCTGTATTCACGAAAAGTATCAATCTTTTGTTCCACTATCGGAAAACGATCGACCAATAGTTTTTATCACACATATGGAACACCATTCCAATCATACCAGTTGGTTAGAGACAATATGTGAAGTGGTGGTTATCCCTGCTACGAAGAATGGTGATGTATGTCTAACTTCCCTGGAACAGTCCTTAGAAAAATACCAGAACAGAAAAGTAAAAATAGGTTCTTTTACCGCTTGTTCTAATGTAACAGGAATTCAAACGAATTATCACGATTTGGCCAGGTTGATGCATCAATATGGTGGTGTATGTTTTGTCGATTTTTCTGCATCGGCACCATATGTGCCAATAACTATGCATCCAGCTGTCGAAGAGGAGAAGCTGGATGCTATCTTCTTTTCTCCTCACAAATTTTTAGGAGGGCCTGGAGCTTCTGGTGTAGTTGTTTTCTCCAGTGATTTATATAAAAATACTACCCCTGACCAACCAGGAGGAGGAACGGTTGAATGGACTAATCCATGGGGAGAAAAATCATACGTAAAAGATATTGAAGCGAGAGAAGACGGAGGAACGCCTGGCATTTTACAAGCCATTCGCGCAGCACTCGCTGTAAAACTAAAAGAACAAATGGATCCTACATTCATTAAAAGAAGAGAGGAAGAATTAGTACATCTACTCTTTCATCATTTAAAGCAAATAGATTCTTTGGTTATATTAGAATCTACTAGAAAAGATCGTTTGCCAATTGTCTCTGTCTTTACTCCAAATTGCCACTATAACTTGTTGGTGAAACTATTAAATGATGTTTTTGGTGTTCAAGTGCGCGGAGGATGTGCCTGTGCAGGAACTTATGGTCATTATTTATTCTCGATATCTAAAGAAATGTCACACTATATCACGTCAGAAATTGACCATGGTAATAAGCGGCCTAAGCCAGGTTGGGTAAGAATTTCTCTTCATCCAACTATGACAAATGAAGAAGTGAAATATATAAGTAATGCAATTAAATATATACTTTATCATTTAGAAGACTTAGAGAACGATTATCTTTATTGTAATAAAACGAATGAATACATCCATCGAAACGAAGAAAAAATCAATACGAAATCATGGTTTGAGTTAACAACTATGTAATAAGTAGAGGAAATCTTTCGCAGCCCAAAATAGTGCTCACTATGCTATAATTGACATTTGAGAAGTGAGAACGGAAAGGGTTGTAATCATATGACACAGCAGTATACACCGATGATTCAACAATATTTATCAATAAAAGCAGATTACCAAGACGCGTTTTTATTTTTCCGCCTTGGTGATTTTTATGAGATGTTTTTTCAAGATGCTATCGATGCATCTCAATTACTAGAAATAACACTAACTAGCCGAGATGGTGGTGGAAAAGAAAGAATTCCTATGTGTGGAGTGCCATATCATTCAGCTAGAAACTATATTGAAAGACTCCTAGACAAAGGGTGTAAAGTTGCTATCTGTGAACAAGTAGAGGACCCTAAACATACAAAGGGTGTTGTTAAACGTGAAGTGGTACAGCTTATAACACCTGGTACGATTATGGAAGGATCTGGGCTTCATGATAAAGAAAATCACTTTATGGGAGCGGTTCAAAAGGGTGATGGCAGCACATTTGGTGTAGCAATTTCTGACTTAACTACAGGAGAGAATCGTTTGCTTTCATTGGAAGGTACACAGGAAGTCTTACTGCAAGAACTCCTTTTGTTGGAAATAAAAGAAGTAGTACTTTCTACTGATTTGGAAAGTTTAGCAAAGATTATACAAGAGAGAACCTCTATCATTGTTTCCTTTGAAGATGATTTAGTAGAATCCTCTCTCGTACATTCAACTTTCCAAGTAACTGCTAAAGAAGCTGCAAAGCGTCTCTTATCTTATCTATATCGAACGCAAAAAAGATCACTAGATCATTTGCAACCATTTGAACAAGTTATTTCTAAGCAATTCGTGAAGATTGATTATTTCTCTAAGAAAAATTTGGAGTTAACGGAGACAATCCGTGAAAAAGGAAGAAAAGGTTCCCTTCTATGGCTAATGGATGAAACTAAAACAGCAATGGGAGGTCGTCTTTTAAAACAATGGATGGATCGACCGTTGTTAGCGAAGGATGCGATTGAGTATCGTCTTCAACTAGTTGAGTTGTGGAAAGAACGCTTTTTTGAAAGAGAAGATTTGCGTGAACAATTGAAAGAAGTGTATGACTTAGAACGACTTGCTGGAAGAGTGGCATTTGGAAATGTAAATGCTAGAGACCTTGTCCAACTTCGTAAATCACTCCAACAAATCCCAGTGATTACCTCCATTATTCATTCATTGAATAGTGATGTAGCGGATGAGTTGGTTTCTTCCATCGATCCTTGTGAAGACTTAACGGACCTGTTAGAAAGAGCAATTGTGGAGCAACCTCCTCTCTCAATTAAAGAAGGTGGGTATATTCGAGAAGGCTTCAACGATGAACTGGATCAATATAAAGATGCTAGTACAAATGGTAAAACTTGGTTAGCGGAGCTAGAGAAAACAGAGCGCGAACGAACTGGTATAAAGAATTTGAAAATAGGATACAATCGAATTTTTGGGTACTTTATTGAAATTACGAAAGCAAATATTTCTTTATTAAACGATGATCGTTATGAGCGAAAGCAGACGCTTGCAAATGCAGAAAGATACATTACCCCTGAATTAAAAGAAAAAGAGTCCGTCATTCTTTCCGCTCAAGAAAAAAGTATTGATCTAGAGTACCATTTATTTGTAGAAATCAGAGAACAAGTAAAAGAGTTTATTCCAAGGCTTCAACAATTAGCGAAAACAGTTTCTACTTTAGATGTCTTACAGTGTTTTGCTACGGTAGCGGAGAAATATCATTATGTGAAACCTACGTTTACGAGTGATGGCAGTCTTATGATTAAAGAAGGACGTCATCCAGTTGTAGAGAAAGTAATGAATTCTCAAAACTATGTTCCTAACGACTGTAAACTTCATGATGGACGCTCCATGTACTTGATCACTGGGCCAAATATGTCTGGTAAATCGACTTATATGAGACAAATAGCGTTGATCTCCATCTTAGCTCAAATGGGTTCCTATGTCCCTGCGCAAGAAGCCCAGCTACCAATTTTTGATCAAGTTTTTACTAGAATTGGTGCGGCGGATGATTTAGTATCAGGGCAAAGTACATTTATGGTCGAAATGTTAGAAGCGAGAAATGCCATTGTTCATGCAACAAAAGATTCCTTAATTCTGTTTGACGAAATTGGTCGAGGAACTTCCACATATGATGGAATGGCGCTGGCTCAAGCAATGATGGAGCATATTCATGAGCATATTGGTTCCAAGACATTATTCTCCACTCATTACCATGAATTAACTGCTTTAGAGAACGAGTTGCATGGTCTAAAAAATGTGCACGTACGCGCTACAGAGCATGAAGGAAAAGTCGTCTTCTTACACAGTGTTCGAGATGGTGCAGCGGATAAAAGTTACGGTATTCATGTCGCTGAATTAGCAGAATTACCGAAATCTCTCATTAAACGGGCAGAAGAAATACTCCACTCTTTGGAAACTGGCAAAGAACATTACGCCCAAAAAGAAATCGCAGTGACAAAAGAAGAAAAACCATCACAACTTTCTCTATTCATAGAAGAAGAATCGAAATCTTTAGAAAAAAAACCTTCTAGTAAAGAAAATGCAATTATGAAGGAGTTAACTGCATTAAACGTAATGGAAATGACACCATTAGATGCAATGAATGCATTATACGCTTTACAGAAAAAAGCTAGGAAATGAAAAGGAGGGGACTTCTATGGGAGTTATTCGACAGCTTGATGACGCCTTAGCAAATAAGATAGCAGCTGGAGAGGTGGTAGAACGTCCCGCTTCTGTAGTGAAAGAACTCGTGGAAAACTCTATTGATGCGGGAGCAACGGTCATAGAAGTAGACTTGGTGGAAGCGGGATTAGAAAGCATTAGAATTATTGATAATGGATCTGGGATACAAGAAGATGACGTCTTAACTGCTTTTTCTAGACATGCTACAAGTAAAATCGTTGATGAACGTGACTTGTTTCGTATTAAATCCTTAGGTTTTAGAGGAGAAGCATTACCTAGTATTGCATCCGTTTCGCATCTTACCATTCGAACAAGCACTGGTGATGCAGCTGGTACATTACTGAAGCTTGAAGGTGGAATTGTAAAACAACATGATAAAACCACAAGTCGTAGAGGAACGGACATCCATGTAGAGAACTTATTCTTTAATACACCTGCACGTTTGAAATATGTGAAAACCATTCATACAGAATTAGGTACAATTACAGATGTAATGAATCGTTTAGCTCTTTCTCACCCGGAGATATCCTTTCGAGTTCGTCACGGGGAACGGACATTATTACAGACGAATGGACAAGGGGATGTTAGACATGTACTAGCATCTATTTATGGGCTAAACGTTGCAAAAATGATGAGATATGTTGAAGGTTCATCTTTGGACTTTCAAGTCAAAGGATTTGTAGCTTTACCTGAAATTTGTAGGGCATCACGTAATTATGTATCCACTATTGTAAATGGGAGATACGTGAAAAATAGCATGATTAACCGAGCTATACAAGATGGATTTCATACCCTTCTGCCAATAGGAAGATATCCCATAGCTCATCTACACATTGAGATGGATCCAAGTCTTGTAGATGTAAACGTGCATCCATCTAAAATGGAAGTTCGCCTTAGTAAAGAGCAAGAACTATTTGCGATAATTTCTCAATCAGTCAAAGACGTTTTTCGACAAGAAACATTAATTCCATCTGCTACTGCTCCTCATGTAAAGCGGACGAGAGAACAACCAAAAACAGAACAACCTAGTTTTGAATTGGATCATAAACAAATAGAAGGTCAAAAGACAGAGCCTATTGAAGTTGAAAAAGTAGAAATAACGCCGAAAAAGGATATTATTTCTGAATCACAAGATGTATATCAACCAGAAGAAAAACCAGTTCTAGAAGATGTACTAGTTGTTCAGGAAATGGAAATGCAACCGGATAATCATAAAGAAAGAATTCCGCCTCTATATCCTATTGGGCAAATGCATGGCACCTATATCATTGCTCAAAATGAAACAGGTTTGTATTTAGTTGATCAACATGCAGCTCAGGAGAGAATTAAATACGAATTTTATCGAGATAAAATTGGCCAAGTAGACCATGAAGTGCAAGAATTACTGGTCCCCCTAACGTTTGATGTATCTGGAAGTGAAGCGATGGCTTTGGAAGAGCACAGAGAAATCTTAAAAAAGTTCGGCCTTCATCTAGAAGACTTTGGTCATAATAGCTATTGTTTACGAGCACATCCTACATGGTTTCCTAAGGGAGAAGAAGTGGATATGGTCGAAGGAATTTTAGAACAAGTGAAGCAAACGAAAAAAGTTGATATAGCAAAGCTACGGGAAGAAACAGCCATTATGATGAGTTGTAAAGCCTCTATAAAAGCCAATCATCATTTACGAAATGATGAAATTCAACAACTTTTAGATACATTACGAGATTCTCAGGATCCATTCACATGCCCGCACGGAAGACCAATTATTATATCTTTCTCCGTGTATGAGTTAGAAAAAATGTTTAAACGAGTTATATAGGAGGAAAAAAATATGAGTGTACACCAAGAAATTTCTGCTCATTCAGCAAAGCAGCATGAAAGAATTCAACAATTTGCGTTTTTAGATTCGCAACGAGAAAAAGCAATTGACGAAGCGATAGCACAATGTAAGGCTGGTAATCCTATAAATGTGGATGCCATAAATGTTTGGACAGAAAAAATTAATGAACTAGCTAAGCAAGGAATTGTGCCACAAAGATTGGTTGTAACGGAAAAAATGGTCCGTGATTACGTGGAGAAGAAATAAACACTCGAGATTTTCTCGGGTGTTTTTTTTGCGTGATCCATTACAACTCAATCCTAGTTACGCGATGTCGTCTATATTTAGGTGATTATTCACATTAAAAAACGGGATGCACGAAAAATATTATTGAAAAAAAGTAACAACTAAAAACTATTCGAAAAATTAGTTTTTTCAGAATAATTTATATAATAAAAATGATTTATTTTACTATCTTTATAATTACATATTAAAATAAAAAACATCTTACAAAGAATTCGTTTTTATCACTAAATGTGATAGCATAATAACCATTAATGAATTGGAAAGCAGTGAAAAAATGAAGAAAGAAATTGACTTTGGAATTATAATTGGTCCTACAGCTGTAGGGAAAACTAGTATGAGTATAAAATTAGCAAAAGCTCTTAATGCAGAAATTATTAGTGGAGATTCTATGCAAATTTACAAACAGCTAGATATTGGGACTGCGAAAATTAGTTCAGATGAAATGGAAGGAGTGCCTCACCATTTAATTGATTTTCTAGACCCTTCTGCGTCATATTCTGTTGCGGACTTTCAAAGAGATGTTAGAGAAAAAATCTCAGAGATCAAAAGTAGAAATAAGTTCCCGTTAATTGTTGGTGGGACAGGCTTATACATACAAGCTGTTTTATATGACTATCAATTTGTAGAAGAGAAAACAGATGACACGATTAGAAGAAAATTGGAAGAAAAACGTGAGCAAGAAGGGATAGAAAAACTTTACGAAGAGCTACTTGGAATTGATCCTTCCGCAAAAGATGCGATTCATCCTAACAACCACCGTAGAGTCATTCGAGCGCTAGAAATCTTTTATCAAACAGGCAAGACGCTTAGTGAACAACAACAAAATCAAGTTAGTGCTCCTCTTTATCATGCACCGATTGTCGGACTTACCATGGATAGAGAACTTTTGTACAGAAGAATTAATCAACGTGTAGATATAATGATGGCAAAAGGGCTGTTACAAGAAGTGGAATCATTAAAGAAGGCTGGTGTGGATGAGGTTCAATCCGTTCAAGCTATTGGATATAAAGAGTTGTATGATTATCTAGAAGGGAAATATACACTAGAGGAAGCAATTGAACTGATTAAACAACAGTCCAGAAGGTATGCCAAAAGACAATTGACTTGGTTTAGAAATAAGATGGATGTTCAATGGTTTGATCTGACAAATGAAAAAGCCCACGGAGAAATTTATGAAGAAATTTTGCATATTTTTAAAGGAGAATCAAAATAGATAGAGAATAAGTAAAGGGTAGAGAGAGATTAGGAGGCGTTCGCATGAAACAAAGCGTTAATATTCAAGATCAATTCTTAAATCAATTACGTAAAGAAGGAACACCGGTAACTGTTTTTCTTTTAAATGGGTTTCAAATCCGTGGGTTAATTAAAGGATTCGATAACTTTACTGTTTTATTTGAGTCTGAAGGTAAACAACAACTAGTGTTTAAGCATGCTATCTCAACTTTTGCACCTTCTCGAAACGTTTCTATCCAATACGAAGATACTTCATCTTAATAAGATGTTCTTTTGTAAAAATGTCATGCTACTTTTGAAATTTTTGCAAAGACTTATGAATAGAAGCAAAAAAACCGTGATTAATTTCACGGTTTTTTTGTTTTTTAATTTATTGGTAAAAATTCTTCTTCCAACTCTTACAGGGATCCATACATTGTGACTCCACCTTGCCTAACATGTATTTTTATTATGTAAGTAACTAGACCAGTGTGAAATTTGTTTTTATTTTGAGATCCCTTAATGTTCACTGATATTCTTGCTACCATACTTCAGATGTAATGAAATTCTGATGGCTTGAATAAAATAAGACAAAGTGGCTATCTTTCACTATTTCTCGGGAAAGCGCAAGAACAGACAAAGAAAGGTGAGATTTGTCACACCGAGTCGACGCTAAAGGATTCAATCCTTCAAATACTATCCAGATTAAAGGTGTGAGGTGGAAAGATGGAACAACCGTTTCGTATGAAAAATAATGGACAAATAAGTATTGTTTTGGGGTCTGAAAAAAGAAATAAAGTAAAAGAACTCCCAAAACATTCAGATGAAGTTGTTAAACAACACGCAGTGCAACACGCTGCTTTAAAAGAAATAGAAGATGAGCTGTCTACATTAGTAGGAATGGAAGAAATGAAGAAGTTAATTAAAGAAGTGTATGCTTGGATACATGTAAATAAAGTAAGGGAATCTGCTGGACTTCGTTCTGGTAAACAAGCTCTTCACATGATGTTTAAAGGAAATCCTGGTACAGGAAAAACTACAGTAGCTAGGTTAATTGGTAAATTGTTTGCAAAGATGAATGTTCTATCTAAAGGGCATGTTGTAGAAGTGGAAAGAGCAGATATTGTTGGAGAATATATCGGACACACTGCTCAAAAAACTCGGCAAGTAATAAAAAATGCAATGGGTGGGATACTTTTTATAGACGAAGCGTATTCCTTGAGTCGTGGTGGCGAGAAAGATTTTGGGAAAGAAGCAATAGATACTTTAGTGAAACACATGGAAGATAAACAGCATGAATTTATTTTAATTTTAGCTGGATATTCTCGTGAGATGGATTACTTCTTAAGTTTAAATCCTGGTTTGCAATCAAGGTTTCCGGTAGTTTTTCAGTTTCCAGATTATACGATTGATCAGTTAATGGAGATAAGTAGTAGAATGCTTGAGGATAAAGAATATAGATTGAGTGAGGATGCGGAGAAAAAACTGAAAGAACATCTTTACTACACCAAAAGCGCTACTGGACCTACGGGCTTCTCTAATGGAAGATATGTGAGAAACGTGATTGAAAAGGCAATTAGAGCACAGTCTATGAGATTACTAGTAGAAAATCGTTTTGATCGCCATGAATTAATGACGTTAAGGAGTAGAGATTTTAATTTGGTAACAGAAGAAAAAAGAGATTTGTAGTATAAATTTCCTAAATTGTTATAGATTAACCTATACAAATAGATGAATCTCCTTTATGATGAGTTATCAAGAATTGCATTATAAAATTTAACTATTATCCAAAAGACAGATCTGTGACCTGTCTTTTTTTATTTTTTTTAAAAGCTTAAGTAAAGGAAGTTTGAACTAAATCTAATTAGTTACTATTACCAAATGCATTAATTTTTAGAAAAGTGCCAATTTGTCTAGACAGGTGTTCCGTGACTATGTATAATGCGATACATGACAGCGAATATGCGTTACAGCACGAAAGTCATCTAAAAGGGCGTGTGAATATGACACAATGGATTGTAGAAATTAATGGTTTTTTAATGTCGAAGTGGTTAGTTATTCTCCTGATTGGAGCTGGATTGTTTTTTACGATCCGTGTAAGAGGGTTTCAATTACGATTATTTAAAGATATTCGGAAATTATTTTCAGAAGATTCCGCTATAGATAGAGGTAAGGGAGAAATTTCTAGCTTCCAATCTTTTTGTATAGGAGCAGCTACTAGAATTGGAACAGGAAACATGGCAGGTGTTGCGATGGCTCTTACGATTGGTGGACCTGGAGCAATTATTTGGATGTGGCTTGTAGCAATTCTTGGTGGTGCAACTAGTTTTGTAGAATCCACTTTGGCTCAAATATATAAAGTGAGAGATGGACAAGGGTTCAAAGGTGGACCTGCTTACTACATGGAACGAGCACTAGGTAAGCGTTGGTTAGGAATATTATTTGGAGTATTTGTAGCAATTACCTTTGGATTAATTTTTAATTCTGTTCAGTCCAATACGATTGCGCTGGCATTTGATCAGTCATTCTCTGTTAGCCCAGTTGTAAGTTCCGTTATTTTAACGGTAGCAACAGCATTAGTAATCTTTGGAGGAACACAACGAATTGCTAAATTATCTGCAACAATTGTACCCGTGATGGCGGTTGTTTATTTACTGGTATCCATTGTAGTATTGGTTCTTAATGTAACAGAAATACCTGCCGTTCTTATGACGATGTTCAAGCAAGCTTTTGGGATAGAGCAGGTTGTAGGCGGTGGAATTGGTGTAGCTGTCATGCAGGGTGTAATGAGAGGTCTTTTCTCAAATGAAGCAGGAATGGGTTCTGCGCCTCACGCAGCAGCAACAGCAACAGTATCGCATCCAGCAAAACAAGGTATTATTCAAACGTTAGGTGTGTATGTAGATACATTATTAATTTGTACTTCTACTGCTGTCATTATTTTAATGGCGGATGCTTTTGGACAAACAGATGCTACAGGAATTGAATTACTTCAGTTAGCACTTACTGAACATTTAGGTGGTTGGGCTGGACAATTTGTAGCGATTTGTATTTTATTATTCGCGTTTACAACGATTATCGGATCTTATTTCTATGGTGAAACAAACATTACTAATATAAATAATAGAAAAGAAGTGTTAACTGCATATCGTGTAGTAGTTCTAGGAATGGTTGCATATGGCGCTTTAGCCCCATTAGCAACAGTTTGGACATTAGCAGAATTGTTTATGGCCATTATTGCTTCCATAAACTTAGTATCCATTCTGTTTATCTCTCCAATAGCTATTAAAGCATTAAAAGATTATCAAGAACAAAGAAAAAAAGGGTTATACCTCAATTTTATAAAGATTCTATTCCTGGTTTAAAGGGTGTAGAAAGTTGGGGAGATAGACCTTTAGAAGAAAAACAATCAGAAAGACACATCGGATAAAAAAGGGCTGGAACGGAGAATGCGAATTCGTTCCAGCCTTTTTGTTTGTACTTAGACAATATCTTTTACTCTAAAAACCTAGCACGCTCTTTGGCTGTAGGTAATCTACAAAGATCTTTCTTGCCAAACCATTTTAACCTATTTTTTGCAACATAACGGTAAACGAAATCTCTAATAAATCCAGGAATAATGAATGCACAACTAGTGATTGGCCATAAGCCATCTAATTCTCTGGCGATTAATAATACAGCGGTGGATCGAGTGAAGGCCTTATTATTTTTTATATACACCATCGAATTTAAATCCATGCTTAACTTGTGGTTACGTAAAAGTTCTTTCCCTTTTTCGCTTTGTAAAGAAGTAAATAGAAATTTTGCTTGTGAGTCTCTCTTGATAATAAACTGTACAGCAGAATTACACATGTTACATTCGCCATCAAACAAAACAACTCTGTTCATAAAGATTCTCCTTTAAGAGGGATTTGTATGTGCAGCTCGTAGACTCCTATTCGGTAATCTCCAGTTAAATGTGTAAGATAGAATTCTCATTGCAGTTACAAAACCGAATAATAAATATAATTCAAAGGGGGAAGAAGCCAAACCTGTTCCAATAAATAAACCAGCTAAAATTGCCCACACTGCATATATTTCAGAACGCAAAACGATTGGTTTTCTTCCAGCTAGTAAATCTCTCACAATTCCTCCACCGCTACCTGTTAAAACTGCGGCTACAATTACAGCGCTTAGTGGGTGCTCCATATTATCTGCATAAAGTGCGCCTTGAATTGCAAAAGCAGAGAGTCCGATAGCGTCAAAGAAATTACCCCACCTTCTCCAATGCTTTAGTAAGTTATTAGGAAATAAAAAGACAGCCGTTGTAGAAAGTAATGCAATTTGAAAATAGATACCTTGCTCCCATAATGCTGAAACAGGTACACCAATTAACAAGTTGCGAATAGCTCCACCACCAAATGCCGTTACAATACCTAATATATATACTCCTAAAATATCATATTCTTCCTCCATAGCTATGATTGCACCAGATACAGCAAAAGCAATGGTTCCTAAAATACTAAATACTTCCCAAGTCACGATGAGACCTCCTTGGACACTACACCAACTGGAGGGATGTCTCCTGATGTTAGTTACATGATAAGATAATTCCTAAAGTTTATTTTATCATGGATACGATACGTTTAACTAGAAAACATGGAGCTTTATTAATAATTTTGGTATGATGGTGAAATAGTCTGGAAAGAGAAAGAAGGGAACGCATTGGTTGATGCGACGTTAGAGAAAGCGATTCTTGTAGGTTGTCAAGTAAATGACAATGACGAACGCTTTGGTTATTCAATGGAAGAGCTGGCTCGACTAACAGAGACGGCAAATGGTGAAGTGATTACGACGTTTATCCAAAAACGAGATAGAGTTCACCCTGCTACGTATATAGGGAAAGGGAAATTAGAAGAACTAAGAGCTGCGGTAGAAGAGCTGGAAGTTGATATTGTCATTTTCAATGATGAACTTTCTCCTTCTCAAATTAGAAATTTGTCTAAAGAGTTGGAAGTTCGAGTTATTGATCGAACACAGTTAATATTAGATATTTTTGCTCAACGTGCACAATCTCGTGAAGGGAAAATGCAAGTCGAGTTAGCGCAATTAAAGTACTCGCTTCCTAGACTGGCTGGTCAGGGGACGTCATTGTCTCGTTTAGGTGGAGGGATTGGAACGAGAGGTCCTGGAGAAACAAAATTGGAAACGGACCGAAGACACATAAGAAAGAAGATTGATGAAATTAATAGACAATTACAGGTGGTAGTGAGTCATAGAGATAGATATCGCGATAGAAGAAAGCGAAACAATACTTACCAAATAGCAATTGTTGGGTATACAAACGCTGGAAAATCAACATTATTTAATAGGTTATCGGAAGGGAACGTTTATGAAGAAAACCAATTATTCGCGACCTTAGATCCTACGACCAAAAAGTTAGTATTACCAAGTGGTTATACAACGCTTATTACAGATACAGTTGGTTTTATTCAAGATCTACCTACTTCTTTAGTGGCAGCGTTTCGCTCTACATTAGAAGAAGTAAAAGAAGCTGATTTAATTCTTCACGTCGTAGATAGCTCTAATGCAGATTACGTACAACATGAAAAAACAGTAGAAGAATTATTAGAGGAATTAGGTGTAGAGCAGTCTCTTCAATTAACGGTTTATAATAAAAGAGATGTACAGTTGTCTTCCTTCATACCTTCAGAAGGAATAGACTCTATACAGATTTCTGCTTTTAATGAAGAAGACCGAGAAATGTTAAAGAAAAGAATAGAAAAATCTGTTGTTTCTTCCATGAAAGCTTACCGATTTTATCTTCCTGATTCAGAAGGTAGGGTAAATGCTCTTTTAAAGCAAGAAACCATTTTAACTAGTAGACATTATGATGAAGAGAAAAGAAGTTATCATTGTCAAGGGTTCGCACTAGAAAATCATCCTATCTGGGGTGAGATTGCAAGGATAGAAAAGGAGTATCAACATGATGTGGAATGATTGGGGCTATGGTCAGCAACTAGAAGGTATTAGTAATCAAGTAGAAGAAAAAATTCAATCTGTCCATAAGCAGATCGACAAGCAAGTAGAAAGAAATCAATATCGTGTATTAAAAAGTTTTCAAGAACATAAAGTTAGTGATGGTCATTTCATTCCAACAACAGGTTATGGATATGACGACCATGGAAGAGATACCTTAGAAAAAATATATGCAAACGTTTTTGGAGCTGAAGCTGGATTGGTGAGACCCCAGATTATTTCTGGAACGCATGCAATTTCCATTGCGCTCTTTGGGGTTCTTAGACCTGGGGATGAATTACTTTATATAACAGGCAAGCCATACGATACATTAGAAGAGATAGTTGGCATTAGAGGTAGCGGGGTAGGTTCCTTGCAGGATTTTAATATCTCCTACAACGCAGTTTCCCTACAACCAACAGGAGAGCCTGACTGGAGTGCGATTGAAAGATCTATTGGACCAAACACGAAAATGATTGGTATTCAACGCTCGAAAGGATATGCAACGAGACCAAGTTTTACAATAGATCAAATTAAGGAAATGATTCAGTTTGTAAAAGAAATAAAACAAGATGTAATTGTTTTTGTAGATAATTGCTACGGAGAATTTGTAGAAGATGAAGAACCTTGCCATGTTGGCGCAGATTTGATGGCGGGTTCTTTAATTAAAAACCCTGGTGGTGGAATAGCTAAAACTGGTGGTTACATCGTTGGTAAAGAGAGTTTAGTTGAAGCTTGTTCGTTCAGAATGACGTCACCTGGTATTGGCGCAGAAGCGGGAGCGTCTTTATATAGTTTACTAGAAATGTATCAAGGATTTTTCTTGGCACCACATGTTGTGGGTCAAGCATTAAAAGGTGCTGTGTTTACTTCAGCGTTTTTAGAATCAGTAGGCTTGCATACATATCCAAAGTGGGACGCAAAAAGAACGGACCTAATTCAATCTGTTCAGTTTGATGACAGAGATCGAATGATTGCCTTTTGCCAAGCAGTCCAGTTTGCTTCACCGGTTAACTCGCATGTTACGCCATATGGTGCTTACATGCCTGGCTATGAAGATGATGTCATTATGGCTGCCGGAACTTTCATCCAAGGAGCTTCTATAGAGCTATCAGCGGATGGCCCACTTAGACCACCTTATTTTGCATACGTACAAGGTGGATTAACGTATGAGCATGTAAAATTGGCTGTTATGCATGCAGTAAATAGATTAGCGGAAACAAAATTAATTGAACTTTAAATCTCTTTAAGTAATAAAATCAGTTAAGATAAAAGTTAAAACTATACAAGAAAGGTGCATTTATTAAATGCACCTTTCTTGTATTTTTAAATAGTCTATAGGGTCTTTGTCTATAAAGATAAGATTGAAATAGTTGTAAATAAATTGTCATGTTATATTTTCTAACATGAAGTTGACATAATTTATTACATATCATATACTAACACTATCGTCATAGCGAAGGAGGGATGTAGTAGTGAGAAGTAGTCAGCTGAGACGTACAATGGCCATTTTTTCCATGGGATCTGTTATGAAGTTAACAGATTTAACTGCACGTCAGATTCGCTACTATGAAGAGCATGAACTAATTACTCCTGAGCGAACAGACGGTAACAGACGATTATTCTCCTTAAACGACATTGACCGTTTATTGGAGATAAAAGATTTAATTGACCAAGGAATTAATATGGCTGGTATAAAGCGTATACTTATTCCTGGCAATACAGAACCTGTAATTGTAAATTCTGAAAGTAAGCAAAAGGAATTATCTGATAAAGAACTTCGTAAGCTATTACGAAAGGAAATGTATCAGCCTGGAAAGTATCCCCGAGATTCCATTAGACAAGGAGAACTTTCACGCTTCTTTCATTAAAATTAAACAGATATTAGAGGAGGAACCACCAAATGGCAAAGTATACTCGTGAAGACATTAGACGCTTCGCTGAAGAACAAAACGTAAAATATATTCGTTTACAGTTTACGGATATTTTAGGAACAATTAAAAATGTAGAAATCCCTGTTAGTCAGTTAGAAAAAGCGTTAGATAACAAAATGATGTTTGACGGTTCTTCTATTGAAGGATTTGTTCGTATTGAAGAATCTGATATGTTACTATACCCAGATTTGGATACATGGGTTGTATTCCCTTGGACTGCAGAAAAAGGAAAAGTTGCTCGTTTAATCTGTGATATTTATAATCCAGACGGAACGCCATTTGATGGAGATCCTCGTAATAATTTACGCCGAGTGTTAAAAGAAATGGAAGAGTTAGGATTTACTGATTTCAATCTTGGACCAGAGCCTGAGTTTTTCTTATTCAAACTAGATGAAAAAGGCGAACCTACTCTAGAACTAAATGACAACGGTGGTTATTTCGACTTAGCACCTACAGATTTAGGAGAAAACTGCCGTCGTGATATCGTTCTTGAGCTAGAAGAAATGGGATTTGAAATTGAAGCATCTCACCATGAAGTAGCTCCAGGTCAACACGAAATTGACTTTAAATATGCAGATGCTTTAAAAGCATGTGACGATATTCAAACGTTTAAATTAGTTGTTAAAACAATTGCTCGTAAGCATGGTTTACATGCTACATTCATGCCAAAACCACTATTTGGTGTTAACGGTTCTGGAATGCATGCTAACTTATCTCTATTTAAAGGTAAAGAAAATGCATTCTACGATACAACTGGTAAACTTGAACTAAGTGAGACAGCTTACCAATTTATCGCGGGTATTATTAAGAATGCAACTGCCTTCACAGCAGTTACAAACCCAACGGTAAACTCTTATAAGCGTTTAGTACCAGGTTACGAAGCTCCATGTTATGTTGCTTGGTCTGCACGTAACCGTAGTCCATTAATTCGTATTCCATCTTCACGTGGTCTTTCTACTCGTGTAGAAGTACGTTCTGTAGATCCAGCTGCTAACCCATATTTAGCAATGGCAGTTCTGTTAGCTGCAGGTCTTGATGGAATTAAGAACAAATTATCGGCTCCAGCTCCAGTTGATCGTAATATTTATGTTATGAACAAACAAGAGCGTGAAGAAGCAGGAATTGTAGATCTACCAGGTTCCCTTGCATTAGCGTTAGATGAGTTGAAAGCTAATGAAACAATGACTGCAGCACTTGGTGAGCATATCTTTGAACACTTTATTGAAGCAAAAGAAATTGAGTGGGATATGTTCCGTACAGCAGTTCACCCTTGGGAACGCGACCAATATATGAAGCAATATTAATAAATAGTAGAAAGCCTCTCTGTAGTTTACAGAGAGGCTTTCTCTTTTGTAGGTAAAAGAAAAAGCACTGTTCAAAAGAACAATGCCTCGCTATGAATAACCTTATACATTAATATATCTCTCTGTAAACTCCGATGACTTTTCCTAAGATCGTTACTTGGCGTAAGAATAGTGGCTCCATAGAAGAGTTTTCTGGTTGAAGACGGAATAAGTCTTTTTCCTTAAAGAACCTTTTAACGGTAGCTTCATCATCTTCTGTCATGGCAACTACAATATCGCCATTATTTGCTGTATGCTGTTGACGAACAATGACAAAATCACCATCTAAAATTCCGGCTTCAATCATACTCTCTCCCATAATTTCAAGCATAAAGATATTTTCGTCTGCAGGTGCTAATCGTTCAGGTAACGGAAAATACTCTTCTACATTTTCAATTGCAGTAATAGGAGAACCTGCAGTGACTTTACCCACTAATGGGACGCTTGTAACTCTAGGAACTGGAATTAATTCTTCTTCCAAATTAATTACTTCGATTGCTCTTGGTTTTGTGGGGTCTCTTCTAATTAGGCCTTTTGCTTCTAATCTAGCTAAATGTCCATGAACAGTAGAACTAGATGCTAAACCAACTGCTTCTCCGATTTCTCGAACAGATGGTGGATACCCTTTACCCTTAACTTCTTCTTTTATAAATGTAAGGATATCTTGTTGCCTTTTCGTTAATTTCGTCATCATAGCACCTCGGTCTCGTATCATATTATACTCTTAGTATAACACGTGTTCGTATTTAGTACAAACATAAGTTCGATTTTGTTCTTGACGAGAATGTTTGTTCGTATTATATTTAGACTATACATACGAACAAACATTCTCTTGGAGGGATTAGTGTGATGAATTTTATGAAAAACAATATACCTTGTATATCACTGATAGCTTTACTGTTCTTTTTATCTTTAATAGGACCTATGCTTCTAGATAAAAAACATCAACATGATTTCCAATCAATTACCGTTACAGAAGGTGATACATTATGGGAGATTGCATCTTCTTATCAAAATTCTAGAGAAACGCATGAAGTTATTAATCTAATAAAAATAGAAAATAATATTACGGATGATATAATACAGGCTGGTCAAATTTTACGAGTACCCGTATTTCAAGTAACGGAGAAAGAAATAGTTTACGCAACTAGTGAAGAACGGAGATGAGTGTTTTTTGAGTAATGCAATCATTTATTGTAGAGTTAGTACAAAAAATGAAGAACAAGAATCATCTTTAAATAGGCAGAGAACAGAATTAGAAGAATTGGCTAAACAACACAATTTATCTGTTATTCAAGTCATTCAAGAAAAAGCTAGTGGATATGATTTCGAACGTGAAGGATTATTTGAGATGATGGAAATGTTTAAATTGAGACAAGCAGATTGTTTGCTAATACAAGATGATACAAGACTTGGTAGAGGTAGTGCTAAAATTGCTTTATTGCATCTTTTGATGAAAGATAACATTAAACTATACACGGTTTCCAATCAGGGTGATTTACAATTATCTGATGCAGATGAAATGGTATTGAAAATAGTTTCGATGGTAGAAGAGTATCAAAGAAAGCTGCACAATGCCAAAATTAAAAGAGGAATGAAGAAGGCGGTAGAAAACGGGTATAAGCCAATTAGAAACTTAGGCAACAAAGGTAATGAAGCAGGTAGAGAAAGAATTGACATTCCGATTGAAGAGATTGTTCGATTAAGGAAAGCTAAATTGTCTTTTAATGATATTGCAGCTACATTACGCGGATTAGGATATCCAGTATCGAAGGCAACTGTAAACAGACGTTATTTGGAATACATAGAAAAAATGGAGTCATTACAAGAAAAAAAATCATAAATCTTGCCTTTCTACGTATTTTTCGTTACGATGACGATATTCTACATGAATATAGGAGGGGCTAGTATGCTTCCGCAGCATAAATTAGATCGAATTAATGAACTATCAAAGAAGAGTAAGACATCGGGATTAAGTCAGGATGAAGCTAAAGAACAACAGGAACTGCGACAAGAATATCTAAAGGTTTTTCGTTCCACTATGAGAGACACAATTGAGCATGTAAAAGTTATTGATCCAAATGGGGATGATGTAACTCCAAAAAAAGTAGTGGAAAGTCAAAAGAAAAATCGCTTACAATAAACACTCAACATGTTTTACATGTTGAGATTTTGTTTTCTATTAATATTAAAGGGTATAATAGTATTGGAAATCGCTACATAGTTAGGTATGTAGATGTATCTTGAAAGGGGATTTATCATGTCATTCACACAAGTAGATCAAGTAGCAGTTAATGCAATTAGGAATTTGTCTATTGATGCAGTTGAAAAAGCAAATTCAGGACACCCTGGTATGCCTATGGGTGCTGCGCCAATGGCTTATGCCTTATGGACTCAACAAATGAACCATAATCCAAAAAATCCGAAATGGTTTAATAGAGACCGTTTTGTTCTATCCGCTGGTCATGGTTCTGCGCTTCTTTATAGCCTTCTTCATCTATCTGGTTACGACTTATCTATGGAAGAGTTAAAAAACTTCCGTCAATGGGGCAGTAAAACACCTGGTCACCCAGAATTTGGTCATACTCCAGGCGTTGAAGCAACAACAGGTCCATTAGGACAAGGGATCGCAATGGCAGTTGGGATGGCAATGGCAGAGAGACATTTAGCGGCAGTATATAATAAACCAAACTATGACCTGATTGATCACTTTACATATACTATTTGTGGTGATGGGGACTTAATGGAAGGTGTATCTGCTGAAGCAGCTTCTTTAGCAGCTCACTTAAAACTAGGTCGTTTAGTTGTCATGTACGACTCTAATGATATTTCACTAGATGGGGATTTAAGTCAATCTTTCTCTGAAAATGTACTTCAACGTTTTGATGCTTACGGATGGCAAACACTACGAGTGGAAGATGGTAACAGTTTAGAAGAAATTAATAAAGCGCTGGATGCAGCAAAACAAGACGTTGAACGTCCGACACTTATTGAAGTGAAAACAGTTATTGGTTTTGGTTCCCCAAATCGAGCTGGCAGCTCATCTGCACACGGAGCTCCTCTTGGAACGGATGAAAGAGCATTAACTCGTAAGACATACGGTTGGGAACATGAAGATTTCCATGTGCCTAGTGATGTATATGACCGATTTACTGAAACGATTGTCGATCCGGGTGCAGTAAAAGAAGAGGAATGGAACAAACTATTCGCACAATACCAAGAACAATATCCAGAACTAGCAAATCAACTATTATCAGCAATTAATGGAGAACTTCCAGAAGGTTGGGATAAGCAAATTCCAACTTTTGAAGTTGGTAAGGCTACTGCTACACGTGCTTCAGGTGGAGATGTTCTAAACGGAATTGCTAAAGGTTTACCTTCCTTCATCGGAGGATCTGCAGACTTAGCTGGATCGAACAAAACAATGATTAAAAACGAAGCAGATTTTATGCCTGCATCTTATCAAGGTAGAAACATTTGGTTTGGTGTTCGTGAGTTCGCAATGGGTGCAGCAATGAACGGAATGGCTTTACATGGTGGAGTAAAAGTATTCGGCGGAACATTCTTTGTTTTCTCTGACTACTTACGTCCAGCTATCCGCTTAGCCGCTTTAATGAATTTACCTGTAACATATGTATTTACACATGATAGTATTGCTGTAGGAGAAGATGGACCTACTCATGAACCTGTTGAACAATTACCATCTCTTCGTGCAATGCCGAACTTATCTGTTATTCGACCTGCTGATGCTAATGAAACGGTTGCAGCATGGAAAGTTGCAGTTACTTCGACAGACCGCCCAACAGCATTAGTATTATCACGTCAGAACTTGCCTACTTTAGAGCATACTGCTGAATTAGCTTTAGATGGAGTTTCGAAAGGTGCTTACGTGGTTTCTCCTTCTGGAAAAGAGAACGATGACGCTCTATTGTTGGCTACAGGATCAGAAGTTCCACTAGCTGTAGAAGCTCAGAAAGTATTGGCTTCTGAAGGAATTAGTGTCTCTGTTGTAAGTATGCCTGCATGGGATCGTTTTGAAGAGCAATCGCAAGAATACAAAGATTCGGTTCTACCAAAATCTGTGAAAAAGCGCCTTGCAATTGAAATGGCAAATCCACTTGGATGGGAGCGTTACACAGGAGATGAAGGTGACATTCTTGCCATCAATACATTCGGTGCTTCAGCTCCAGAAAAACGTATCTTAGAAGAGTATGGCTTTACTGTAGAAAACGTTGTTTCTAGAGTAAAAGCATTACTGCAAAAATAATTTATATTAAATTGAAAGCCTAGAACTAAAACCATAAAGACAGGTGTAATCATTAATGGATTCACCTGTCTTTTTCTTTGATAATTAGTAAATGAAACCTACCCTTTTGTTTGTGCAGTCAGTTTACATTCATCAATTTATGCGGTTCGACAAAATGAATGGATTTTGACATCGTAAAGTGACATTAATCTTCTTCATCTTATTTTATACTAGAGTTACTAGTTGAAGATAAGGAGGAAGAAGTATGAGAATCTATCATATTCATTCTATTGAACAAGAATTTGCCTATTTTTTTTACGGAAGAGAGAGTAAGTTTTTGTCTTTATTTCAACACTATCGGAGAGCTTCTGATTGGATGAAACCACATATTGAAAAACAAATTACTGCTGTAACAAAGCCACTATTTTTCTTTACAATCGAACGCTTATTACAACAGCATGGCTCATTTTCTATACAACCACAAACACAACTACCTACTTATGAATTAAAAGGGAAAGATCATGAAGTGGAAGCAATTGTAGAATTTCATCCAAGACAGTTGGTACTAAAAGTAATGAGAGGTAGATACAAAGAGTTAGTCTTGTTTGAATTATTACGGAAACTAGACGAACATTTACTAGTAGTTGATTGGGAATACGAACAAGTAGGTTGGGTAAAACCAATAAAAGAAAAAACGACATTTTATCATGAGAAAATCTAGTTCATATCTTGTATATTTGTTTAAGGAATAGTAAACTTGTTAGCAGACAGTTTGAAGGAGGAAGTAAGAATGTTGTGGTATGTACTAGTAGCAATAGTTGCTATTTTGGTCGGAGTTGTGATTGGATTTTTCATCGCTCGACGCTACATGATGAATTATTTAAAACAAAACCCACCAATTAATGAACAAATGCTTCGCACAATGATGATGCAAATGGGGCAAAAGCCTTCACAAAAGAAAATAAATCAAATGATGGCACAAATGAATAAACAAATGAAATAATAAAAACCCTTTCCGTTTTGGAAAGGGTTTTTATTATTTCAATAAATAGGTTTATGTTCTATTAGAATGACGTAACCGTTTTAGTTGTAATCTTCTTAGAGGTTCTTCTATTAAATTCATTAATTAACACGTCGAGCTGTTGACTTAATTCTACTGCACGATGAGCACTAAAACCTTCTTTTGTAGCGACAACTATCAGTTCTGCTCTTTTCGTTTCTATTTGTTGCATTAACTCTTTGTTTGATCGCATGTTGATAGTCTCCTTCATCGTATTTCTATGTCAAAGCACCTACAAATTTTGTAAATCTATTATACCCAATCTTTTACACTTTATCAAAGGATAATGGATGAAAAATACCAGTGAATAAAATCTTGTAAAAAACCTTCACGATATTGACACATAAATTCTTTCGATAATAGGATCGTTTTTTTGGTAAAATAATGATAGAAAGAGGTGGACGCCATGAATGAATTATCCATTTGGCTAGCATTCGGAGCTGGTTTTTTAAGTTTTATATCTCCTTGCTGTTTGCCAATTTACCCAGCATTTTTATCCTATATTACAGGTGTTAGTGTAGATGAATTAAAAAACGACCAAGGAATGTTTAGACGAAAGAGTATCATACATACATTTTTCTTTTTAGTTGGGTTTTCTGTCATTTTCGTTGCGTTAGGATTTTCCACGTCCTTGATTGGTTCATTGTTCCGTGAATATCATGATATAATTAGACAATTAGGTGCGATTTTGATTATTTTCTTTTCTTTATTTTTATTAGGTGTATTTAATATTTCTTTTTTAATGAAAGAAAAGAGATTTCACTTTGCATCAAGACCTACAGGATATCTAGGAAGTGCCTTAATAGGCTTAGTATTTGCAGCTGGTTGGACTCCTTGTTCAGGCCCGATTCTACTTGCAGTCAGTGGTTTAGCAGCTGCGAATCCTTCCTTAGGCATATGGTATATGTTAGCCTATGTATTAGGCTTTGCTGTTCCGTTTTTTGTTCTTTCATTTTTCCTTACAAAGTTAAAGTGGATTCAACGTTCTAGTAGAAAAATGATGAGAATTGGCGGAACGATCATGCTGCTTATGGGTATTTTACTGTTTTTTGATTGGATGCAAATTATTGTAACATGGTTTACTATACTAACTGGCGGTTTTACAGGATTTTAACCTGTTTGATAAAATCGTAATTTTTCTTGATTATAAACAGAAAATATTGGTATATTGAGAGATGTATATAGAGGTAATTAATTTTACTTTCTTAATAAAACATTTCTATTTCAGTAAGAGCGCAAGGAGGTTCTCTAATGGCTAGAGTATTAGTAGTGGATGATGCAAAATTTATGCGTTTAACGCTTACCAATATGTTATCTCATGGTAATCATGAAATTGTAGGAGAAGCAGAAAACGGCCAAGAAGCCATAGAGTTATTTCGAGAACTTCAACCGGACATTGTCACGATGGATATTACGATGCCTATTATGTCAGGTATTGATGCTTTAAAAACCATTAAAACGGAGTATCCTTCTGCCAAAGTTGTCATGTGTTCCGCTATGGGCCAACAAAAAATGGTGGTAGAAGCGATAGAAGCTGGAGCGAAAGATTTTATCGTAAAACCATTCGATGAATCAAGAGTATTAGAAGCTATCAAAAGAGTACTTTCTTAACTCCTTTCAAAGAAAAAAATAGTCAACTTCATTGGATCTCTTCTCGTTTTTCAGACCGTTTTTTAAAAAAATGTACAGATCCTAGAAAAAAGGATGAAAACAATGTATTTATGGTTATCAACTATTGCAGCAATTGTAATGGGAGCTGCAGTCATTTTTATACGCATGAAAGCTTCAGAAAGACCGATTAATGCAAAGCGAATAATACTACCACCTATTTTTATGAGCACAGGTTCTCTCATGTTTATATTCCCGTTTTTTCGAGTATCGCCACTCCAGATAATAGAAGCGTTACTAGTTGGACTTCTCTTTTCTTTTGTTCTAATAAAATCTTCTAAATTTGAAGTAGTTGGGGACGATATCTATCTAAAGAGATCTAAAGCTTTTGCGTTTATTTTGATTGGCTTATTATTATTTCGTATCACGTTAAAAATAATTCTTAGTGAGTCTATTAACGTTGGGGAATTAAGTGGGATGTTTTGGATCTTAGCTTTCGGCATGATTGTACCTTGGAGAATATCTATGTTTATCCAATACAAAAAGCTCTTTTCTAATATTCCATCCAAATCATTAAATAGCTAAATAAAAAAAGAATGGGATATCCCATTCTTTTTTTATTTAGCTATTTTTGACGTTACCCCTAATTCTGGAGATTGTTGAAAAAAACCTTCGTAAGGAGTTAAGTCAATTTGTAGTTCCTTACATTTTTTTCGCAAAAAGTTATGATCTCTCTTAGGTGTTGCCACAATATACCCTTTAATTAACAGCGCTCTAGTAATAGAAGAAGCATTTTCTTCCAATGCTAACTTCCCTATTTGGCCGGCTATTCTTTCTCTTGCAACGTCTCTAAATAATTCTGGCACCGGGCTAACTAATTCTTCTAACAAGTCTTTTTCAGACTTAGACCATAGATGTATAGTATTTTTTATATAATGCTCTTGCCAATCTAATTCAGACCAACCATCTTGTTTAGGCATTCTCTTAAGAAATTTTCTAAACATAAAATACCCACCGATGGCAAACAGACTAATTAATACTACCACCCAAAGAAGGATAAACCATAAAAAGAATCCATTTAAACTCATCTCATCACCTAATTTATTGTTTGTACTACTATTATACAAATATCTTTTGAAGATAAGCAACAACACATTCAGAGAAGGTTAATTCAATAATTTTGATGGTTTGTCCATTCCAATTGCTTACACATTGAATACAGTATAAGTGGAAGTTGTAGGGAGGACGAGCTTCATGACATTAAAGTCTTTTGTCTCAAGAGTGGAATCCAGTTATAACTTAGAAGAAATGGTGAGAGAAATAGATGTCTTGCTGCGAATACTTCAGGAAGAAGGTCCTCACTCACCAAGCTTTTCTGGGCATTTGGTTAGGATTCAACTACTCCACAGTAGAATTTTAGCATTGAAAGACGAAAGGACACTACATTAGGGTGTCCTTTTTTTTATTTTATCTGTATGTAAGAAGCGAAAGGAGGTGATAGACATGGCAATAAAAAGACAAAAAGGATCATCATTAACACTTTATTTCGATGCTGGATTAGATGAAAAGGGTAAAACGATTATTAAAACAAAGCGAATTTCCTACCTGGATTTAGCAGTGACAGAAGAAGCTTGTTTCACCATTGCAAACGCACTTGCAACGTTAACAGTTAGACCACTGTTAGAAACTCGTAAAACAGAAGAGTATATTATTCTAGAAGAAATTTAATTTAAGGAGTGATTAGGGTGGAAGTAACATTGGAGCTGCTATTTAAAACCGAAGATCAAAAAACATTTCGTTTTACTTTAGATGAACCAAAACAGCCACTGGATGAAACGGTAATTAAAAGTGTCATGGAAGAAATGATTGCACAAGATAGCTTATTATCTTCAGGTGGTATGAAGCTTGTTGAAGCAATTGGTGCCAGGTTAGTAAGGCGAGACGTGGAAGAATTTGATTGGGAGTAAGGAGTTGTAACGTATGTCTGAGTGGATTGATCTGCTCTCTGAAATTGGTTTTCCGATTTTTGTCACCATGTACTTGTTGTCAAGAATTGAAGCTAAATTAGAAGCTGTTAACCAATCTATCGTAATGTTACCAGATAAATTATATCGTCCGTAATAAAAAGGCTAGAGTCACAATAGTGACTCTAGTCTTTTCACTCTGTTATTAGTAGACTATTATAATAGATATTTGTTAACATAAGAACATTAGTTCGTTTGGAGGGGTTATGATGAAATTTATTCATACAGGAGATTGGCACTTAGGTAAATTAGTGCACGGAAGATATATGACGGAAGACCAAGAGTACTTATTACAATCTTTTATAGAGTTAGTAGAAAAAGAAAAGCCGGACGCAGTAATTATTTCTGGTGACTTGTATGACCGCTCCATCCCTCCTACAGAAGCAATCCATTTACTAAATAAAGTACTTTATCATATTAATGTTACCTTACAATGTCCTGTTCTGGCGATTAGTGGAAATCATGATTCGGCAGAAAGGTTGAGTTTTGGTTCTAGTTGGTTTAAGGAATCTAATTTGCATATAGTGACAAATCTAGAGGAAGCATTACGCCCTATTAAGATTAATGGCGTTGATTTTTATTTATTACCTTATGCAGAACCAGCAGAAGTTAGGTACTTCTTAAATGACGGGACTATTACAACACATGAACAAGCAACAAAAGCGATGATAGCTGCAATGGAATTGGAAGATAACCGTCCATCTGTATTAGTTGCTCATGCATTTGTTATTGGTGCAAAAGAAACAGAATCAGAGAGAGCATTATCGGTAGGTGGAACAGGTGCCATTTCTGCAGATGTATTTGAACCATTTACGTATACTGCTCTAGGACATTTACATAGTCCAGATGCTATTAAACATGATTCCATTTTTTATAGTGGCTCCCTTATGAAGTATTCCTTCTCTGAGATCAAACAAAGAAAGATAGTTAGAGTAGTTACCATAGAAGATAATGAATGGACGATGAGGGAAGAAGAGCTAAAAGGAAAGAATGATTTAAGAGAAATCGTCGGAAAACTTGACGATTTACTCAGTCCTACTTTCTATGAAAATCAAAAACGAGATGACTATTTAAAAGTAGTTTTATTGGATGAAGGTGCACTTATAGATCCATTATATAAATTAAGACAGGTCTATCCAAATATCCTACACTTAGAACGTCACCAAGAAGTAGTAGATGCAAAGAAAAATGTGCCCATTAATAAATTAGATGTTAAAAAGAGAGAGGAACTAGATTTGTTTACGGAGTTTTATGAATCTATGACCAATAGCCCATTTACTGAGGAAAAAAGAGAAATTGTTGTTCAATTAATGAAGAAAATAAAGGAGGAACAACAATGAAACCAATATCCTTGAAAATCCAAGCTTTTGGTCCATATGCAAAACAAGAGATTATTGACTTTACACAGCTAAAAAATCGAAATATGTTTGTTATTACCGGTAAAACTGGTTCAGGAAAAACTACCATTTTTGATGCCATTTGTTTCGGGTTATACGGACGTGCCAGTGGAGAAGATCGTGCAGCTACTGACCTAAGAAGTCAGTTTGCTTCAGATGAGATACTTACCGAAATTGAATTAGTTTTTCAACTGAAAGGAAAAATTTATAAAATTACCCGTTCTCCTCAGCAAGAAAAAAAGAAATCGAGAGGAGAAGGGTATACAACAATCAATGCAAAAGCAACTTTGGTAGAAGTTAGTTCTGAAGAAAAGCTTCTGGGAAGTAATGTCAGAGAAGTTGATGAAAAGATGAAGGACTTGTTGCAATTAGATGTAACACAATTTAGGCAAATTGTTATGATACCTCAAGGGGATTTTAGAAAGTTACTTGTCTCCGATAGCAAAGAAAAAGAGCAAATCTTACAGCGTTTATTCGATACTGAACTATATAAAAAATTGGAAGAAAAGCTAAAGGAACGTGCACAAACTCTTAGAGATGAAATAGCTGATTTTATAAAAGAAAAAGAAAGTATTCAGTTACAAATTAAAAATTGGATGGAAATAGATCATGAAGAAAGCGTAATTCTTCATGATATAGAAAATTGGCTTGGTGAGATGAAAGAATCACTAATAAATCTTAACGGTCAAATTAATGAAAAAGAAATGGAATTAGAAGTACTGATTTCCAAAAAACAGAAAGATCAACAAATCATAGCCCTTTTTGAAGAACTTGATCAACTTAATGAGAAAGTTAATCAACTAATAGAAGATAATCAAGATATGGAGTTAGTAAAAACGAAAATGAAAGAGGCAATCGCAGCGGAAAAAGTAAAACCGTATGACGAACAGGTGAAGCAGATAGAAGCGTCCGTTCAACAGTTAGTAGTAAAAAAAGATAAGCAAATTACCAAACGTAATGAGACGGAACTACAACTGAAGAAAGCAAATGAAAAGATAGAATCATTAATAGGTCAAAAAGAAGAGCGAGAGAAGAAAAAAAATACTCTTACACTTATTCAAAATAGTGTCGAGGATGTTAGTGACTTAGAAAAACTACAGGAAAGAAAGAATGGTCTACTTTTAGATGAGAAAGAAAATGCTAAGAAATTAGAGTTAGCTACACACAAAGTACACGTTTTAAAAAATGATCAACAAGCAGAAGAAAAAGAGATATCACATCTAATAGATTTCTTAACAAATTCTGAAAAAGTTGAACTTCAGTTAAACAAGGAAATCTATCGTTTGAAAGAACTTACTACAGTAAAACAATTAATGATATCGAACGTCCAACTATCAAATGAGCTAATAATTTTAGAAGATAAATTGAGTGTTGAAACAAGCAGAGAGAAAGATGCATATCTCACTTATAAAAAAGTAGAAGAAAAATTCCATTTACATCAAGCTTATGAACTGTCATCAAATTTAGTTGATGGTGAGCCTTGTCCAGTTTGTGGAAGTGAACATCATCCTGCTAGACAAGAAAAAGTAAGTGAAGGATCTTTTACTCGTGAAGACGTGAAAGCAGCATTAGTAGACTACGAAAATGGTCAAAAAAATGTTAGGCAGATAGAGATGGAAATCGCCGCACAAAAGACAAAAACATCAACGTTAGAAGAGAGAATATACGAGACGCTAGAAGATCTTAATCTTTCAGTGAATTTAACGATAAATGAAATCGAAACTGAATTAGTTAATGGTAGTATGAACTTGGAAACGTTAGAGAAGAAGAAGAATGAAACGCTCCGTTCCAAAAAACAATATGCAGAATTGAAAGAAAAAATAGCGCATAGAAAAGATCGGCTAGAACAAGGGCAACTTTTCTTAGAAGAAACAAAAAGAAAACTAGATGTTGCGAAGACTAGTCAACAAACTACTCAAGTTCAAATATCTCAGATAGAGCAGCAGCTACAAAAAAAGTTTTCTTATGTCCCAACTTTCAGCCAGTTACATCAAATGAAAGAGGAATTAGAAGAATGGATTGTAAGATTTGATAAGCAATATAGGGAAAATGAGAACGAGAGAGACAGTTTAAAAGAAAGACTTATCATGCTTACCAACTCTGTACATGAAGTAGAGTTACAATTAGAGGATTTGTCTAAGCAATTAGATAAGTCAATGCATCAAAGAACCGTACAATTGACCAAAAGTGGATTTGGTAATCTAGAAGAATTTTTTGAATCAAGTCTATCTAATGAGGAGATCACAAAGCTAGAACAGAGAATAACGCATTTTGAAGACGTGAAGCGAACATTAGTGGAACGTCAAAATTGGCTAATGAATGAACTAAAGCATCAGTCTAAGCCTGATTTAAATGAAATAGAAACTCAAATAGTTGATCAAAGAGAGAAACTACAGTCTGTGAAAAGTATGTATCAAGAACAATTTAGTATGGTACAACAGATATCTCGCAACGTAGAGATAATTCGTACTATTGATTTGAAAATAGGCGAAAAAGAAAAGAAATATGAAGTGCTTGGGAACCTTTCAGACATAGCAAGAGGACAAAATAGTCAAAAGTTAACGTTTGAACGATTTGTTTTAACAGCATTTTTAGATGAAATCTTATCTATTGCGAACGATCGATTAGCTCCTATGACGAATGGAAGATATCAACTTGTTCGAAAACAAGAACGTTCAAAAGGAAATGTTCAAAGTGGGCTAGAATTACTTGTTTTCGATCAATATACAGGTTTAGAACGCCACGTCAAAACGTTATCTGGTGGAGAAAGTTTTAAGGCTTCTCTATCCTTAGCATTAGGTCTTGCAGATGTAGTACAGGAACGTTCTGGTGGCGTATCCATGGAGACAATGTTTATTGACGAGGGTTTTGGTACATTAGATCCAGAGTCTTTAGATCAAGCCATTGAGACATTATTATCTATACAAAAAGCAGGTCGACTTGTTGGTGTTATTTCACACGTTTCTGAGTTAAAAGAAAGGTTGGACGCCCATTTAATAGTGGAATCAGACATAGAAGGAAGTAAAGCTAGATTTTTCATTCGTTAATTCTTTTTCTGCTATCATAGCGCTAAACCATGCCCCATATAATTGTAAAAAGGGGGCGACAGAATGAGTGGTAGTATTACTTCTTATACCTGGTGTAACGTACATCCAACTTTAGAGCCAAATCTTGGGCCTTTAAAAAGAAGATTAAGAAGAGAATTATATAAATGGAGACAGGCATCTTTACAGGCGGCAGAATATAAATGTATGTTTACAGGTGATACAGAAAACTTAGAGGTACATCATTTATATCCTTTTAGTATGGTAGTAAGGGAAGCGGTAATGGAACTCATCGATGAAGGAGAACTAGACGAAGAGTGGGTATTACATACTCATGAATTTGTTGGGTTCTATCCTAAGTATGATGTGATCCGGGACCGCTTCTTTCTTATACATAATCAACACGGACTAGGAGCAGTGTTGACTCGGCGATTTCACGAAGCCTTTCACCGCCAATATCAACAACTCGAAATGTCACCACAATTATTTTATCAATTCTACTTAAAAATGAAGTAGATGGAAGGAGCAATAAAATGCTTCCGTGTTATGATGGAATGAAGAAAACAACGGAGGTTACCCAATGAAACAATTTGGTTTGAAATGGAGCTTTTTCCTAACAGGTTTAGTGATTTTAGGGTGCGGCATTGCAATGACGTTTAAAGGAAGTTGGTATGGTGTTAGCTCATGGGATGTATTACATTATGGCCTTTATACACAATTAGGGTTAACAGTAGGAAGTTGGTCCATTTTAGTAGGTCTCTCCATTATCATAAGCACGTGGTTGATAACGAAGAAAGCTCCTCAAGTTGGAGCTTATATTAATATGCTAACAGTAGGTATGTTCATAGACTTATTTTTATGGATTTTACCTGAGACGACATCTTTTCTTTGGCAATCTGTTTATTATTTTGGAGGAGTTGTTGTAATAGGTGCCGGTATTGGACTATATGTATCTGGTGGTGTTGGGGCAGGTCCGAGAGATCATTTAATGCTGTGGCTTTCTGAGCGGACTGGATGGAGCGTGGCAAAGACCCGAGGGTTGATGGAAATAGTTGTCTTGTTTATCGGTTATTTATTAGGTGGACCAGTTGGTATAGGTACATTTATATTGGCATTTGGTCTTGGTCCATGTATTCAACTTTCTCTTAAATTAGCTAAAAAATTGTTCCAATGGATTGAAGTAAAACTTATTTTAAAAGCTGTACCAGAGGTAACGAACAATACTTGTATGTAAAACTCCTAAAAAAATGTTTATGTCTTATTAAAAAAGGGTAAATTACGGTTGGGACTTTTTTAGTACATAAACAATGTAAGAAGGAGAGAACATATGAAAAAAGTAAGTAATGTATTTTGGATTACCGTTGTGCTAGTTGCAATAGCTGTTATATACGGAATAATTGATCCACAAGGGTTTGAAACAAGTACTGGTAATTTACAGTCCATGATTACTAGTGGGTTTGGTTGGTATTATTTAATCATCGTATCTATATTTGTTATTGTTTGTTTGTTTTTCATTGTGAGCCCATTAGGAAGTATTCGCCTAGGGAAACCTGATGAAAAGCCTGAGTATTCTACAATATCATGGTTTGCTATGTTATTTAGTGCTGGAATGGGAATTGGACTTGTGTTTTGGGGAGCTGCAGAGCCTCTTTCTCATTATCTCGCTCCACCTACCGCTACTCCAGAAACAAACGAAGCTATTAGAGAATCCATGAAATATGCCTTTTTCCATTGGGGATTACACGCTTGGGCTATTTATGCAATAGTGGCATTAGCATTAGCTTATTTTAAGTTCCGTAAAGGAAAACCAGGTCTAATTTCAGCAACGTTATCTCCTATATTGGGAAAATACTCTGAAGGTAAAATAGGCACATTAGTAGATGTTATTGCTGTATTTGCAACTGTAGTTGGTGTAGCTACAACACTTGGGTTTGGTGCTTCACAAATAAATGGCGGGCTGAGTTATTTATTTAACATTCCGAATTCATTTAATGTACAGTTGATTATTATTGCAATTGTTACTGTATTATTTATGATTTCTGCTACAACAGGTGTAAGTCGAGGAATTAGATATTTAAGTAACGCCAACATGGTCTTAGCGATTATCCTTTTCCTAGCAGTATTAATCGTGGGACCAACTTTGTTCATCTTAAATATGTTTACTGACTCCATTGGAGCTTATGCTCAGAACATTGTACGTATGAGTTTTCAAATTGCACCTTTAAATGAGGATCATCGAGCTTGGATTGATGGTTGGACAATCTTTTATTGGGCATGGTGGATTTCATGGTCTCCTTTCGTTGGGATCTTTATCGCACGTGTATCTCGAGGAAGAACCATTCGCGAATTTTTGACAGGTGTCTTGTTAGCACCTTGTTTAGTCGGATTCCTGTGGTTCTCCGCTTTTGGAGCAACAGCTATAGATATCCAATCGTCAGGAATCGCTGATTTATCAGGGTTTGCTACAGAACAAACACTCTTTGCTGTGTTTGATCAACTACCTTTAGGTCCCGTCCTTTCCATTGTAGCAATTTTGCTAATTTCGACATTCTTTATTACATCTGCTGACTCAGCTACATATGTTTTAGGAATGCAAACGACACACGGTTCACTCAACCCATCCAATTCAGTTAAATTAACTTGGGGACTTGCACAATCAACTGTCGCATTGATTCTTCTTTATTCTGGTGGGTTACAGGCGTTACAGAATGCACTAATTGCAGGAGCATTTCCATTTTCATTCATTATGATTCTTATGGTAATTGCTTTGTACCGATCGCTTAGAGAAGAACAAAAACAACTTGGATTATATGTTAGACCAAGAAAAGTTCCTACGAAAAAAGAATAGCGTTTAAAAAAATCACCTCTTGTCTAATCTAGGACAAGAGGTGATTTTTTTGAAGAGAAGATATATACTAGTACTTGGATTTGCTGCATTTGTATTATTGTTTGCATTAAACAATCCTAAACAAGAAGAATATGTAGAATGGGCTGCTGGTACAATTTTTCAAAGCGAGGGATTGTTACAAAATTCAGCAGAAAAACACATTGCAGCTCCTATCATTCAATCTTCTACAAAAACGTATAATTTAGTGATTTTTAGTTTATACGAAACGAAAAACCCTATAAATGGTGAAACAACTATTACAGTAGGATTATTTAATCAATTTTTTTAAAGGTTCCTCTTTAGGAACTTTTTTTCATTACTAACGAGAGGGTCATACTATGTTAGAAACGTTACAAAAACTATGTAAGCAGTGGGAAAAAGCATTGCTTCAGGAGGCGGAGTACGTACAGAAGTTTGGTGCTAAACGTTTTCCGTTCATAGATGCAGTTAGGATTGAACAGTCTGAAGACGTGTCTATTTATGAAGCGCAGCTCTCAACAGGTTCAGATAGTAAATCTTTACCGGTTTCCATGCCTTTAGAGATAGAGTTAAACAAAAAAAGGTATGCTGCCGAAGTATTATTCCGAGAAGATGATTATGTCGTTCTAGAAATAGGACACTCATTAGGAACAGAAATTCCTAATGGTGAAATACTAGTCGAATCAAGTTTCCTTTTAAAGCAACTAATGAAACGTTTAGAAGAAGTGAGAGAAGAAAAAACTCCGCTGCAAAAAGTGCATAGTGTACTGAAGCCGAAGAAAAAAGCAAAAACTGCATCAAATGCTTCGTCTAGCCTAGAAGATATTTACTTTCGAACACTTAAAAATCCTGTAACCTTCGTTTGGGGGCCTCCAGGAACTGGAAAGACGTATAATTTAAGTCGTGTAATCGCCCAACACTATACAAAGGGAAAGAAAATACTTGTACTTTCTCATAGTAACGCTGCTGTCGATGTGCTTATGGAGAATCTCGTACATGTACTTACAGAGAAGAAAAAGTGGAAAGATGGAGATGTTTTGCGCATTGGTCAACCAATCACCCCATTTTTATTGCACCATCCTTCTGTTACGTTAAGGAAATATTTAATTCAACAACACCCAGAAATAGACAGACTAACAAGTAAAGTGCTAGATCGACAATATAAAAAAACGAAACCTTCCATACAGGCATTAGTGAATGAGATTCAAACTCATGAGAATAATGAAAATACATCTTTTTCTAAGTGGAGAAAAAAAGAAAAAGAAGCTATTGAAGACGCAGCAGTTATTGGTACGACTATATCTAAAGCGTCTATCGATAAGCAAATCTATACCAAATACTATGATTTAGTTGTCATAGACGAAGCTAGTATGATCAATATACCGCAAATTGCTTTCTGTTCAACGCTTGCAGAAAAAACCCTAATTGCCGGTGACTTTAAACAGCTACCTCCTATTGCACAGTCACGTGAAAAACTTGCCATGAAATGGTTACAGCAAGACATTTTTCATGCCGCTGGAGTAGCCTCAGCCTTTGACAAAACGTATAGTCATCCACAGGCTGTGTTGTTAACACAACAAAGAAGAATGCATCAAGATATATCATCTTTTACGAACAAATATATATATCATGATTTAGTTGGAGACCATCCTTCTATCTTAAGTGGAAAAAGGGGTATACATTCATTGGCTCCATTCCCAAATAAGGCGAGCCAATTTATTGATACAACAGGTTTTGGTGAGTTTACGTTACGAGATAGTAGAGGTCAATCTAGACTTAATCCTTTTCATGCTATCCTACAACTTCAATTAACACTAGAAGCTGTAAACAATGGGATTACTTCCATTGGTTTAATGACTCCATATGCAGCGCAGGCACAATTATTGAAGCGTTTGATTCAAGATTTCTTTCCTCTAATAAATGGGGAACATGATATCTTTGCTGCAACGGTCCACCAATTCCAAGGAGAAGAGAAAGATCTTGTTATTTTCGATTCAGTCGATAGTCCTCCAGAGTACCGAGCAAGTTTAATGTTAACGAAAGAAGAGCATGAACGACTGCTTACGGTTGCATTTACACGATCAAAATCAAAATTCTTTCATATTGGCCATCGACGATTCTTAGAAACAAAATTACCAAAAGAACACCTACTTCAGAAATGGATACATGAACAGCAAAAACATAATACTATTGTTTCGAAAGAATCTATTGGAAATTGGATCCATCAGCTGGATAATAGATTACTCTTCACAAACGGTAATACAGCTATGTGGAATCGTGATATTGAACGTTCCAAAAAATCCATTGTAATGGGTGGGCCAATTCGCAATAACCAAGGATTAGAGCACATTTCCTCTAGAGATGTCAGGAAAGTCTGGGTGGGGGAGTGTAGCCCTCCAACTGGCTGGGAGCATGTGAAGAAGGACTGTACATTTAGCTTTTTTATAGCAGATGAGAAAGTATTATGGCTACAGATTGCTATTCCTAACTTAGTTTTTCGTCCTTATGTAAGCATACGAATAAATAGTCCTAATGCTGTTGAATGGTTACAAAATATTATCCTTTCTAATAAAGAAAAAAACGCCCTTAATAAAAGGGCGTAATTGGGAGCTTAATGATATGGTGAGTTATAGTATGCAAAGTCCACGCAATCAGTGCGTAACTTTTTCTTATAAATCGTGGTGTGCGTGATGTTTTTGGCGTGAATGGTTGCGGTTCTTTACTTTATGTGAACCGCTTAATGGAGCTGGTTGACCTGGATTGTCCCCTTTAGGTGCGTTCTTATGCATATCTTTAGAATCATTTTTATTCATGTTTGTCCCTCCCTTCGAACGTATGCTTAGATTGCTCTTATCTGTTTTTTCTATTCCGTATAAATACGTGAAAAGCTGGAAGAATAGTATTGATACTACCGAAAAGGGGTTAGGGAACATGCCATATCATAAAGATAAACAACAAGCTTTCCAAGCAGCAGTTCAAGGAGTTCATCAAGCAGAACAAGCGCAACATGAATTGGTATTGGACGGTGCCAGTGCAGCGGAGCAACTTGCTCATTTAGAACAAGAAATCAATGAGGCATATCAACAAATTGAAAATGCTCTAGAAGTAGCAAGTGAGCACCAAAGAGGTCAATTGGAGCAATACAAAAATGACTTAGATGCAATTTTAGGAAAAAACAATACTACATTCTAATTCATAATGCTTAAGCAAAAACAGGTGTGTCCCTTAAGGGGCGCACCTGTTTTTGTTCATAAAAGTAAAAAGAAATCATAAAATGTTAAGTTTGTGAAAGGAAATAGAGAAAAAATTATGTTATCATAGTATTAAGGATCGTGAACATTCAGAATATATCGAGAGTAATGAGTATGCATTTGCATTGATAACTATTCTCAATGTAGAACATAAGTAAATCTTATTGCTCTGTATAACATTCTTGTAATTTACTTATACATAACGATCCGATATGATATACATGAGAATAAAAGAACATATCGTAACTGAAATAGTTACAAGGGGGAAGGAATTATGGCAAAGAATGATGTTTTTTCATCAAGAAAATCTTTTGAACTAAATGGTAAACGCTATCATTACTATCATTTAGATGCACTAACAAATGCTGGAGTGGCGGATGTATCTAAGTTGCCATACTCTGTAAAGGTTTTATTAGAATCAGTGCTTCGTCAATATGATGGCCGTGTTATTACAAAAGAACACGTTGAAAACTTAGCTAAATGGGGAAACAAAGATGTAAAAGATGCAGAGGTACCATTCAAACCTTCACGCGTAATTCTGCAAGACTTCACTGGGGTTCCAGCAGTAGTTGACTTAGCTGCAATGCGTGATGCAATGAAAAATATTGGTGGAGATCCTCAAAAAATTAATCCTGAAATTCCGGTTGATCTAGTAATTGATCACTCGGTTCAAGTAGATCGCTATGGTACTCAAGATGCGCTAGATCTTAACATGGACTTAGAATTTGAACGTAATGCTGAACGTTACCAGTTCTTAAGCTGGGCACAAAAAGCATTTGATAACTACCGTGCCGTTCCACCTGCAACAGGAATTGTTCACCAAGTAAACTTAGAGTACTTGGCGAATGTAGTGCATGCTGTAGAAACAACGGAAGGAGACTTCGAAACGTATCCAGATACATTAGTAGGTACCGACTCTCATACTACAATGATTAATGGTATTGGTGTACTTGGTTGGGGTGTTGGAGGAATTGAGGCAGAAGCTGGAATGTTAGGTCAGCCTTCTTACTTCCCTATTCCAGAAGTAATCGGTGTAAAACTTTTAGGTGAGTTACCAAACGGTGCAACAGCAACGGACTTAGCGCTTAAAGTAACGCAAGTACTTCGTTCCAAAGGTGTTGTTGGTAAATTTGTAGAGTTCTTTGGAGCGGGCGTAAGTAGCCTACCTCTAGCTGATCGTGCAACGATTGCCAACATGGCTCCTGAATATGGTGCAACGTGTGGATTTTTCCCTGTAGACGAAGAATCACTTGATTATTTACGATTAACTGGTAGAGAAGAAGAACATATTCAAGTAGTAAAATCTTACTTAGAAGCGAATAACATGTTCTTCACTCCTGAGAATCCAGATCCAACGTATACAGACGTAATTGAAATAGATTTAACAGCAATTGAAGCAAATCTTTCAGGACCAAAACGTCCACAAGATTTAATTCCATTATCAGCAATGCAAGATTCTTTTAAGTCTGCTGTAACAGCTCCTTCTGGTAACCAAGGCTTTGGTTTAAAAGAAGAAGAACTAGATAAGACAGCAACTGTAAATTTTGCTGATGGATCAACAACAGAAATGACAACAGGTGCTGTAGCAATTGCTGCTATCACATCTTGTACTAATACATCTAACCCTTATGTAATGTTAGGTGCAGGTCTTGTTGCGAAAAAAGCAGTAGAGAAAGGTTTAACGGTTCCATCATTCGTGAAAACTTCGTTAGCTCCAGGTTCTAAAGTTGTAACAGGATATTTACGTGATTCTGGGTTACAACCGTTCTTAAACCAACTAGGTTTCAATATCGTTGGGTATGGTTGTACAACATGTATTGGTAACTCTGGACCATTAAAAGAAGAGATTGAAAAAACAATTTCTGAGAATGATCTGTTAGTGACATCTGTATTATCTGGTAACCGTAACTTTGAAGGTCGTATTCATCCATTAGTGAAAGCAAACTATCTAGCATCACCTCCACTAGTAGTTGCATACGCATTAGCTGGTACAGTAAACATCGACTTCGCAACGGAACCACTTGGTAAAGATAAAGATGGTAACGACGTATTCTTTAAAGATATTTGGCCAACGACAGAGGAAGTAAAAGAAGCAGTTCAATCATCCGTAACACCTGAATTATTCCGTAAAGAGTATGAGCATGTCTTCACAGATAATGCAAAATGGAATGCTATTAAAACGGATAACAAACCACTTTATGATTTTGACGACAAATCTACGTACATTCAAAATCCTCCATTCTTTGGCAACTTAGCTGGAGATGCTGGAACAGTTGAACCTTTAAAAGGTTTACGTGTAGTAGGTAAGTTCGGTGATTCAGTTACTACTGACCACATTTCTCCAGCAGGAGCAATTGGTAAAGATACACCAGCAGGACGTTACTTACGTGAGAATGGTGTAGAAATTAGAGACTTTAATTCATACGGTTCTCGTCGTGGTAACCATGAAGTTATGATGCGTGGAACGTTCGCAAACATTCGTATCCGAAATGGTATGGCACCAGGTACGGAAGGTGGATATACTACGTATCTTCCAACTGGTGAAGTAATGGCGATTTATGATGCATGTATGAAGTATCAAGCAGATGGCACTGGTTTAGCTATCTTAGCTGGTAAAGACTATGGTATGGGATCTTCACGTGACTGGGCTGCAAAAGGTACTAACCTTTTAGGCATTAAGACAGTTATTGCAGAAAGCTATGAGCGTATTCACCGTTCTAACCTTGTAATGATGGGTGTTCTTCCACTTCAATTTAAAGCTGGAGAAAGCGCAGAAACACTTGGTCTAACTGGTGAAGAAACGTTACACGTAGAAGTATCGGAATCTGTTAAACCACGTGATATCGTGACAGTAACAGCTACTGCAGAAGACGGAAAAGTAACAACATTTGATGTGTTAGTTCGCTTTGACTCTGATGTAGAAGTAGATTACTACCGTCATGGTGGAATCCTTCCGATGGTATTACGTCAAAAATTACAAGCATAAGGAAGAATACAATTAGCCTGAAGTAGATTATCTGCTTCAGGCTTTTGTTTTTTTACGCTAAAGCTAATAGAAAAACGAGTTTCAGACCAATGAAAGTTTATTTCGTAAGCGCTCCTATCACAAAGACCATTCATCATGAAATTACATTATGCGGGAACAATATGGATAAGGAGGCTAAAAAATGAGACTAAAAATATGTACTTCCCTTATTATCCTGTTCATGATTACTTTTTCCACTAGCCAGTTAGTACATGCAAAACAAGCTCCAACATTTGCTTTAGAAGACTTAAATGGTAAAACGGTTACACTTGATTCATTTAAAGGAGAAGACATTATTCTACATTTCTGGGCAACGTGGTGTACACCTTGTAAAGACGAGCTTCCAGCAATGGAAGAAGTGGTGAAACAGATGGATATAGCACCAAAAATTATTACTATAAACGTGGATTCTACTGCACAGGTGAAAAAATTTATTGAAAAGTCAGGTGTTACTCTACCAGTTTTACTTGATAAGAATAATAAAATCCAAAAAGAGTACAGTATTTTTGCTGTTCCAACTACTATTTATATTGATAAAGATGGCTTTATAAAGAAAGAACAATTTGGTGCTATGGATCCAGAACAGTGGTATTTCTTCATAAAAGAAAATATGGAATTGTGAGAATATTTACGTTTGTATTACATCTCCTTCGACCATACTAAACAAAAAAAGGAGTGACGTAAATGAAACGTATACGTAAAAGAAGTTTTGCAGACCTAGTAAAAGAAAATAGACAAGCGTTACTAAGAGACGCTCAAGCTATGGAGCGGTTAGAGGATCGAATTGACTCTAGACACCAAGCTAAGATATAGAAGTCTTGGTTAACAATGCCAACCATAATTCCTGTTTAGTTAGCCAAACTATAGGATGAGGGGAGGGAGTGTCAATGGGAAATCAAAAAAGCTTTCAAAAGCGTTTTAGTGAAGACCATTTAGGGACAAAATCTCGCGTATCTCATCGAAATAATGGTAAGCAAATGGCTGACAAATCGGGACATCAGCCACAAGTTATTCAAACTAAAGGGGAATAGTTACCCATTTTGAGGAGGAATTTACCATGGCATGGCAAAAATCAAATCCAGATGATCGTTCAGACAACGTAGAAAAACTACAACAGCTAATTCAGTCTACGGAAGAAAATATCCATAAGGCAGAAGAAGCAATTGCTCATGGAACTGCTCATGATAAGGCAGCGATAGAGGCAAAGAATGAAAGAAGACGTGAAAGCATTCAAGCCTTTAAAAGTGAAGTAAAAGATGAAGCACACCAACAACATGATTTAACATAAGTACGATTGGAGAGGCTCTCTTTAAGAAGCCTCTCCTTTTTGTTTAAAATAGGTAAATAAATGTTTTTTCTAACTTTGTTTGATAAACTATTTACTATACTACATAAGAAGAAGGTGCAATATGATTATTTCAGAGTATCCTATTCAAGTCCGCTACGCGGAAACCGATCAAATGGGCGTAGTGTATCATGCAAACTATGTCATTTGGATGGAGTTAGGAAGAACCTCATTAATAGAGAAACTGGGCTTTCGCTACGCAGATATGGAAGAACAAGGAGTTGTATCCCCTGTAACTGGTTTACAAGTGAAATATAAATCTCCCGTTAAATATGGTGAAACACCATTAATCAAAACATGGATTGAACACTACGACGGTCTCCGAGTTACATATGGATATGAAGTGGTAAAAGAAAATGGAGATGTAGCACTTTCTGCTACAAGTGATCATGTATGTGTAAAGAAAGACGGTTTTCGTCCGATATCTATTAAAAAGAAATTTCCAAATTGGCATCAAGCTTATGTGGATGCAACAAAAGAGGAATAGTAATGGCATTTGGAATCACTAGAGAAGAGCTTAATCAATGGAAAAGACAAGTTCGAATGGGGGAAGTAGCGTTTCTTACACATTATTGGGTAGATGACCGTTTTCCAGGGCAAAAAACAGTTACTAAAGTGGGTTGCACCGATGTGGAAAAATTAATACGTTGGGGTAACAAGTATGACTTAGACCCCAATTGGATTGATTATAAACCTGGGTTTCCTCACTTTGATTTATTTGGTGATAAAGCATACTACATTTTAAAAGTCGAAGGGAAAGTAGAACAATGGAATAAATTCCACCTTTCCTAATGGACCGTAACATAAACGATGTTTTTATTAAAATACATTAATAGAAGATTATACAATTTTCATTGGTTGGTTTACAAAAACTCTATTCCTTTTTGCATCAACCAAAGAAAGTTAAGATTAAAAGTAGGTGTCAATTTGAAAAATTTATTAGAGTATCAACAAAGATTTCTAGAAAATGTGGAGAATCAATTAAAATCCATGCTTACTTCGGATAAAATTCCAGGTAAAGAAATCAGACGTTTTTGTCATTCAATAGTTGGTACCGCACCAACTATTCAGTTAAATGAGCTAGGGGAATTGGCAAAATTGATTTTAGATAAGCACCCAAATGACCTAGATCATGAAATAGGTAGAGGAGAAATGGAGAAAATACTCTCTCCTATTATGGAATTGCACTATACCTTATCTAAAGGATTCCCGGTTATGAATAAATCTTTGAAGGATAAAGAAACATTAACCGTATTTATTATTGATGACGATATTACCTTGTTGCATGTATTAAAGGATTATTTTGAACAAAATGGGTTGCATGTCCTTGCATTCACCTCCCCAAATCAAGCAATTCAAATGCTTGCAAACACAAAACCAGATTGTCTACTAATAGATATTATGCTAGAAGATAGCAATGGTATTGATACACTCGAAGAAGTACTACAAATTACGAAGAGAAGTTACATACCAGTAGTGATGATGACTGCAGACAAGAACCCTATCTTGGAAATTGAAAGCTTGCAAAAGGGGCAGATGATTACTGGAGTAAACCGTTATCTTTACCCACTGCATTAGCTAGAGTTCAGAGGTGTATGGAAAGAAAAAAACAAATTGAATCATTAATAATAATTGATGAATTAACAAGGGCATACAATAGGAAGTATTTAACAGAAGCTTTCACACGATTACATGATCGCTTTATCAGCTCAAATCAACCGTTTTGTGTTGGATTTGTGGATTTGGATTACTTCAAAAAGACAAATGATGTGTATGGACATCTTGTTGGTGATAGGGTGTTAAAAGAATTTACAACATTTGTTCAATCAAACCTTTCATCTGAAGATATTTTATTTAGATATGGCGGAGAAGAATTTATCCTATTGTTTGCAAATCAAACAATCGAAAATGTAGTAAATAAATTAAACGCAGTGAAAAATTCTTTTTTTAAGCTTCCTTTTGAAACAGACAATGGAACGCACTTTCAATCATTTTCTGCTGGTGTAGTAGAAGTACAGGCAACGAACCCTCACATAAGCTACTGGTTAGATCTTGCTGACTTAGCATTGTACGATGCAAAAGAAAATGGTAGAAACAGAGTTCAACCTTATAAAGATAAATTTAATCCAGTGGCATTACCCACTATACATGTTTCCATTATAGAAGGTGATCCCATCATGCAATCCATTATTCATTCTAACTTAAAGGAATCAGCTTTGAAGTTTCAAATAGAATTACATGTTCATAGATTTGAAACAGCGGAAAGCTACCTAAATTCGACACTTGTAACAAATAAGAAGAACTTTATTATCTTAAGTAACTTTCTGTCGGGTATTTCCGGAGTTGAATTAGTAAATTATCTAAAAGGGCTAAACATATTGCCCCTTTCCTTATTGATTACTTCAAATAAAAATAAGGATGAGCTAAGGGAAATGATAGCTGCTGGGGCTACTGATTATATTAATAAGCCACTTTCGTTTGAATTGTTACAAAAAAAGATGGAGTTTTTTATCCAACATATAATTGAAGGGGATAACAATGGTTAGAATATTACTTGCAGAAGATGAAGAAATCTTACGAATGCTTATAGTTGATACGTTAGAAGATGAAGGATACGAGATAGTAGAGGCAGCAGACGGGGAAGAAGCAATATCCTATTTAAATAAAGAGCAATTCGATCTATTGATTGTGGACTATATGATGCCCGGGAAAACTGGGCTGGAAGTTATTAAAGAAGTAAAAAGTAATCCAACTCTTACCTCTATGAAAATATTAATGCTATCTGCTAAGAGTCAACAAGAAGATCAACAAAAGGTGTTAGCGGTTGGAGCAGATATGTTTTTGTCTAAACCTTTTAGCCCAATGTATTTAATAGAACTTCTAGAAGAACTACTTGGGTGAACGGAATGAAAATTAAAAATAGTATCACCAAACAATTTACCTTAACTATGTTCTCTTTCATGATTTTACTTGTTATTGGTATTGGAACATTACTTGGTTATTCGTATTATTCTCAGCAACAAGAGCTGGAGATACAGACTAATTTAGAAACAAAAGAAGATATCGCGATAGCAATAGATAAAAATTTTGCGAACGCTTTTTTTAATATGAGAGGGTACATCGCTTATAATAACGAAGATTTTTTACTAAAGGTATCTAAAGATCAACAAAAGCTTGAAGACCAAATAAATAAGTTAAGAACAATCTCTCAGTCACAAGATGATACATTTTTTTATAACGAGGTTGCTAGTTTCTACGATTATTATTTTTTAGAAAAAGTCCCAGAAATTAGAGAGAATATAGAATCTAATCAACAGGATCAAGTAATTCAGGATGCACAGCAAGTCTTAACGAACCGAATTGAAGCCTTTCAACAAACAACAAGTAATTACCGATCGGCTATCGATCAGCAGATTTTTTCTCATTACGGAGAAGTAACACAAAAAAATATCTATCTCCAACTCATGCTATTAATCTTTATCGTCATCATGTTATTCGTATTATTCTTTATTACAAAATACATTATTTCAAGATTTGTCGTTCCTTTGCGTCGTTTAACGGAAGCGTCAGAATTAGTAAGTGCAGGTAGTATGATTAATACCGAAACATTTCAATTAGATAGAGAAGATGAACTTGGAGTATTAGCTGTTAGTTTAGATAAAATGGTGAAGCACATTCAACAAAATGAGGAATATTTAACGGATAAAAATGAAGAATTGATGGAACAACAAGATGAATTACAAGCGCAAGCACTGGAGTTAGAAAAGTTGTTAGGTCAAATGGAGACCAATGAACGCAAACTTCTATCAAGGCAGCAATTAAATGAATCCTTAGCCAATACACTTAATAAACAACTTTTAACAGAAAGTATTGTGAAGGGATTTGTACACGTAACACAAGCAGACCGTGGGATGATTGTATTATTAGATGAGGAATTAACTCATTCATCGTGGGGAGTAAGTAGTTCTGCTGCTAATGAGTTCAAAGAAAGCATTTATAGTGGATTGCATGAACATTTACTTTTAGAGAAAGAAACAGTTTGTATCAAAAGAGCATTAGTAGGTTCTGAAAAAGGAATTCATGATGAAACGCAAATTTGTTATGATGCCTATATTCCAGTTCTTCAAGGTGATGGGAAAGTAATTGCTATCATGATCTATTCCAGGTTTTCCAAAGGATTTATGGAAGAAGAATTAAGAGAATTAGAAGAGTTAGCTAAACAAATTTCTGTTTCCATCCAAAACATAGACTTATATGAATCAACAGAAGAAGAGAAGCAACTAAATAAAGATATTCTAAACACTATTCATGAGGGTGTATTAGTCTTAGATACTAATGGGAATATTGTATCGTCTAATAACAAAATGTATGAACTATTCAACCTTTCTAAGCCTCAGTTGCCAACAAGTAAAATAGAATTATCAAATTGGCTTGAATTCTTTCATGCGAAGATAAAAGATAGAGAAGAAATGAACGAGTTTATCCATGCTATCCTAGAACAAAAAGCCACCCTTAATTCATCCATCGTTTATCAAATAGAAGATGAGCTGCTGAAAACTGTTCAAATGTACTGGGAACCATTGTTTAGAAAAGAGCAATTAACAGGATTCATTTTAGTTCATAGAGATATTACGACAGAATATAACGCCGACAAAATGAAGTCTGAATTAGTCAGCACTGTATCACATGAACTCCGTACACCACTTGCAAGTATACTTGGTTTCACCGAATTACTGTTAAAGAAAACATTAAGTCCAGAAAGACAACAAAAATATTTGAACAATATCTATCAAGAATCAAAAAGGCTAACAGCATTAATTAATGATTTCTTGGATCTACAAAGGATGGAGTCAAACAAACAAGATTACTTTAGAGAGAAACTAAAAATTTATCCTTTACTAAAGGAAGTTTTAGAGGAATTAAGTGTACATTCCTCTAATCATCAATTGAAATTAGAAGTGAAAGACACAGAAGTTGAAATGTATGGAGATAAAGATAAACTTAAGCAACTTTTTCAAAATATTATTCAGAATGCCATCAAATATTCTCCACATGGTGGGGAAGTTATCACAAGAGTAGATTTAAATGAAGATAATTTGATCATAAAAGTTGTTGATTTCGGTCTTGGAATTCCTAGAGAAGCGATACCACAGTTATTTACAAAGTTTTATCGAGTAGATAATACAGACCGAAGAAAAATAGGTGGAACAGGGCTTGGACTTTCCATTTCAAAAGAAATTGTTCGAGCTCACCAAGGTCAAATTTCTGTAGAATCTGAATTAGGCATAGGCACTACTTTCATCATACAACTCCCTAAAACAGAAACTCCGAAAATAATTAAAGAGCAAGGGTCTAAAAAGAGTGGAATTATTTACTTAATTGAAGATGACAGTGCATTAGCAAATGCGATTTCTTCCGAGTTAGGTTTAAACGGTTTTTGGGTAGTTGTAGATTCAGTTGGTGAACATGCTGTAAAACATATGAAGGAGTCACAACCTGATATCATTGTGTTAGATTTAATGCTTCAGCATGCGGCGATATCAGGATGGGATATTCTAATGGAAATTAAACAAGATCCTATATTAAGTAGTATTCCTATTATCATATCTAGCTCCCTAGATGAAAAGGCTCGCGCTAGAGAACTTGGTGTACATCAGTATTTTCTAAAACCATATTTACCAAGTGAGTTAACTGCAACGATAAAAAGTAGTTTATTGAATGAAAACAAAAGAAGCAGCCATCTTTCGTAAGAAGTGGCTGCTTTACCTATTGTATAGAGTAAATAAGCTTGGAAATACTACATGTGGTTAAACAGAAATGAGTTATCTCTCCATGTATTCATAAGATGGTTCATTCCATTTATCATCGAAAGATACATGTAAATTATGGTCCTTAAAGTACCACAAATCTTTCTCCTCAATAAAGTAGGTAACGTTATCAATTTCCGTAGAGTACCCAATGTTGATAGGATCTTCTTTTGTGACTCCCAAAGAGAAGCCTGTATGTAGTGTACTAGCACCACCATATCTTACAAAAAATCTCACCGTTTCATTAGCTTTAACTTCCATTTCATGTTTAAACCATTGTTTAGCATCTTCTGACATGGTGATTTTCATGGTAATACTCCTTTCATTTGACAGCTGTCAAGTATATTAGCTATAGTGTAACATGATAAAAAATTGTTCGGTAGAAATCTGCCTATTTCTTTATGTAGTATACCAAAAAGGAGGAACAGCATGACAGAAAAAAGGATTTGGCCAATTATTGGAGTATTTATTTTCGGTGGAATTTTGCTTCAAAGCTTTATTCAACTAGATAGCATGAAATATCGTTTGGAAGCTTGGATCACCTTAGCGATCGTTGGGGTAATTTACTTTTTATTTGTTTCCCTTTCAAAGAAAGAAAGTAAGAGTTGGTTTATTGGAATGACTGCATTAGCAATAGTTTCTGTTTTAATGATATTCCTTCAACCAATGATCTTCCATACTGGTCATTGAGGTTCATGCAAAGTACAATAGGCACAGCATGAATAATACGGATGTATTGTATCAACTAACCTTATTATCCTAATTAAAGGCAGGTAGACACTTCTTATGTCTACCTGTTTTTTACTAAGTATTTGTTTATTGTTTTACATCTACTTATTAAATAAGGATATTTTCCTAAAATGTCGGGATTTGTAGAAATTAATTAGTTGCTTTCGCTATAATGAAAAATAAAGAAATGATAAATATTTTTGTTGTAAAGGAAGATCACCATGGACCCGATTACCATTATTATTGCAGAAGACGATGAAGCGTCAGAAGAGATTTTATCTCTATTTATCGATCAGCTAGAGGAATTTATTGTACTTGATACGGCTCGAAGCGGAGATGAATTAGTGGAAAAAGTGATGAATCGAAAGCCAGATCTTGTCTTTGCTGATATAAATTTGCCTCAAATGAATGGCATGGAAGCGGTAAAAAAGTCACTGACCTTTCATTCCGATTTAAAAGTTGTTTTTATTACCGGATATGATCAGTATGCTGTAGAAGCTTTTGAGATAGCAGCAGTAGATTACATTGTTAAACCAATAGAAAAGTTTAGAGTTTATCAAGCGTTAGAAAAAGTAAAAAAAGAAATAGTGTACATGAGAACAACAATAGAATCTACAAGTTCCATGAATAAAATGGATAGCAGATTATCCGTAAAATTTAAGGGGATCGTTTCGTATATTTCTTTTGAAGATATCATCTTTATTGAGAAAAATGGAAAGAAATCTATTATCTACACAGAATTTGAACAGTATGAAACCTATGAAAATTTAAGTGTGATAGTAAAACAATTAGATGAACGATTTTTTCCATGTCATCGATCATACATTATCAATGTCGATTATATATCGCAGATTAAACCGAAAAATGAGACCTATCTTGTCTATTTTAATAAGATAGACCACTATGCACATGCTTCTAAACTAAAAATTAAAGATTTATTTTCAAAAATAAATAGTTCTATGGAGACATAAGTCTGCACTAACCGTCACTATTAAAAAGTGATGGTTTCTATTTATAAATAAGAAAGTTTAGCATCTTACTAGAATGAAATAGTTTAGAAAAGAGGGTCGAAGTTGTTATCCTATCTTACTGATCATCAACCCTCTCTAATGTTAATTGCAATCTTAACATTAATAATGGGGATTATTACAAATTATCAATTATTCTTAACTGGGAGTACTCTATTCTCCAAGAAAATCTATCATGCATTATCTGTAGCATTTGTATTGACCACTACTGTCTGGTCATTTCATTATTTAAGCATTTTAGCTCACCCAAATCCATACCCTTCGGAAATACATTATGATGTACTTTTTTACTCGTTTTTGCTACTATTTATCCCTTATTTATGTATTCTTCCGTTAATGTATAAACAAGTCCGAGGAAGATGGCTATGGTTTTATTCTATTGCTTTTTCTCTTTGCGTACACGGATTTCACCTCTATGGAATGAATGCGATCATTCTTCAGGATGTTATTCAACCTAGCACTACTGATATTTTGTTTACCTTATTCTTTGGTACTGTTTTAACGTATTTATCTAAGTGGGTTTTCTTCCAATTTCGACATAAGTGGTGGAGTATTTTACTATTTTCGTCGTCCATCATGATGACACATTTTTATTTAATGTTTGTTACAGCTGATGGGCACGTTTCACATAATGAGATAAATGAAGCTACTCGAGTATCTACTACTGAAATGGGTTTACTATTATCCATTTCCACCTTTAGTGTGGTCGGTATTTACTCTTGCTTATTGTATTATCAGTATCTACTTTCAAAAAAAGAAGAGAATAGGTTGGAGCATCAAATCGATTCTATTTACTATTTTCATCCTGGCCTAGTAGTAGAACTTGATGAAGAGAATTGTATCATTCGAACCAATCCAACATTTAAAAAATGGTTTGGTATAGCTCACACGGAAATTGGTGTAAATAAATTCGAAGAAATAGTAGTTGAAAAAGATAGAAAATCCGTTATGGGCTATATTGAACAGGTCCATAAGGGTCACGCAACCTCTTTTGAAGCATATCTCTATTTAAATGGCGTTGAAAAGTTTGTAGAAGGGACTATTTTCCCTATCTTTATACAAAAGAAGCTAAAAAGAATAGCAATTCAAACATTCGATCAAACAAAAAGGAAAGAGCAAGAAGAGGCACTTAGAACTTCCAATCAATCATTGATAATAGCAAAATCTCAAGCTGAACAAGCAAATCAGGAGAAATCAGAATTTATTTCACATGTAAGTCATGAATTGCGTACACCATTAAATAGTATTCTCGGATACACACAACTGTTTGCTGATTTATTACCAATGGGATCAAAAGAAATGGATATGGCAAATAAAATTAATCGTGCTGGAAATCATTTGTTAAGTGTCTTTAATGACTTACTAGATTTTTCTAAGGCGGATAACGGTAAAATAACTATTTCTGCTCAACAGATGTCTATCACAAACTTAGTAAAGGATTCCATTCGATTAGTTAATGTTTTAGCAGAAGAGAAAAATAAATCGTTACTATTGAGAGACCATGCATCAAGCAATGCTGTTATTCATATCGACGGCACAAGATTTAGACAAATAATACTCAACTTATTAACGAATGCCATTAAATACGGAGCAACGAATGACGAAATTGACATCCTTATTGAAGAAATGGATGAATTTATGAAAGTATCCGTTACGGACCATGGGAAAGGAATTCCAAAAGAAGAATTAGAGGCGGTGTTCCAACCTTTTTATCGATTACGAAGAACGAACGAAGAAGGTTCCGGTTTAGGGCTTGCCTTAGTCAAAAAGCTAACGGAAAAGATGAATGGGAAATGTGGTGCTTATTCTATACAAAATTCACATACCACGTTTTGGGTAAAGTTTCCCATCGTAAAAGGTATGGCGTGCCAAAAATCCATGAGTGACAAGCAAATTCTCTATATAGAGGATACACTAGGTAATATCGACATAATGGAGAGCTGCTTTGAGAGTAAAAATTTAGGAGAGCTCTCTGTTGCTCTTACTGGAAAAATGGGGATTCATTTTGCTAAGTTGAATATACCAGATTTAATACTATTAGATTTAGGTTTACCAGATATCGATGGTTACGACGTTTTGCAATTCTTGAAAAGCCATGAAGATACTAAAGATATACCAATAATTGTAATTACTGCAATAGGTGAATCAGAGAAAGAAAAAAGTATCCATGCTGGTGCAGATGATTTCCTAACCAAACCGTTTTTATTTGAAGATTTAGAACAAAAGCTAAAATTTTATGTAAACAAGAAAAAAACCCTGCATTAAGGGTTTTTTTTGTTAGTCTATATCATTTTCCCATCCAACTAATTTTTGGTTCCGTACCACTTTTTATACGCTGAATATTTGCTCTGTGTCGATACACTACAAAGATTGCTAATATACCAATTACAATAATTAAAGGTAAATCTCTTGTAAAGAGACTTACAATAAAAGCTGAACCAGCAGCTATAATAGAAGATAAGGATACAAATTTAGTCCATTTTAACGATCCTAAGAACACAAATAATAAAAGCAAGAAGATAAAAGGTGCGTATCCTAATAAAACTCCAGCAGAAGTTGCAACGGCTTTTCCACCTTTAAACTTAGCGAAAATAGGAAACATATGCCCTATTACTGCGAAGACACCAGCAATCAGTTCATGAATATCAGGTGTTAAAGAAGCAGCAAGTACAACTGCTAATGTTCCTTTTAATATATCCGCTAACGTTACGACGATTCCAGCTTTTTTTCCTAATGTACGAAAAGTGTTTGTACCACCAAGATTTCCTGAACCATGATCTCTTATGTCAATTCCATAAAAAGCTTTCCCTACAATTAATCCAGAAGGAATAGATCCGAGTATATAAGCTACAAGAATAATCCACACCTGATCCATTAATCACTTCTCCTTTACTAATTCCATAATATATTACCTGCTACTAATACCCACTTATAGTTTACCATGAATAGTGTACGTGATGGAAAATAATTTATGACAAACATCTGTTTCTAACCATAAATTCTCACATTTAAATGATTAATTTACCTTTAGACTTTCCTCATATTTTAGTAGGATAAAAAAGAGAGGAGATTGATCGATGAATACACCTTTAGTAGAATACAACAAAACTAGAAACAAAAACAATGTATTACGGATAAGTATTTTTTTATTTGCCTTATTATCCACTGGAGGTACCATTCTTTATCTTATATATAATGGCTCACCCATAAAAATAGATTATCAACGCGACATCTCAGCTGTTTGGGTAAACGAGGAAAAACAAATAAATACACGTATACTTGTGGAGAAAGAAAACTATATATCTGTCAACTTTTTAATAGAGAACATAGATGATGGAATTCATATGAACGAGGATCAAACAATGGTGATTGTAACACCGTCAAAAAACATTGTATTTTTAAAAGAAAATGAAAAAAGTGTAAGAATAAATGATGACATCAACCAGCTTTCCATTCCTGCATACGTGACGGAATCTGGAGAAGCATATTTATCCAAAGAAATGATTGAAGCAGTATACCCTGTAAAATTTACCATTCTAAAGAATGGTGAATTAAAATTAGCAAAAGACAAAGGCAAACGAACGACTGCTACGATTATTAAACAACCATTAATTGATGAAGTAAAGCTTCGTCAAGAACCATCCTTACTTTCTCCATATTATGAGACAATAGAGATACATGAACAAATTCAAATCCTTTCTGAAAAAGGAGATATGCTATATGTGGAAACGAAGAACGGTACGAAAGGGTATGTAAACCAAGATAGTGTTGATCATAAAGAGGAAGAAGCGATTGTTATTAATAGTCCACTTCCCATTTATCCTTCTGCGCCTATTAATGAACCAATACGCTTAACTTGGGAAGCGGTATATACAAAAAACCCAACGCCGTCTAATTTGGGTAAAATGGATGGATTAAATGTCGTTTCTCCTACTTGGTTTCATCTAGAAGATGAAAAAGGAACTCTTAAGAATCTAGCATCTTCCTCTTATATGGAGTGGGCAAAGAGTCGTGATTATCATGTATGGGCATTGTTTTCAAATAATTTTGATCCTGAGCTCACACATCAAGTATTAAAAGACTACGAAACTAGGAAAAGAATGATTGATACGCTTCTTCACTATGTTGCTATCTATAAATTGGACGGAATTAATATCGACTTTGAAAATGTCAATTTAGAAGATGGCCCATTATTTACCCAGTTTGTAAGAGAGGTAAGTGCCTCTCTCCATCAAGTAGGGAAAGTGGTTTCTGTAGACGTCACGTTTATTTCTACCTCTGGTAATTGGAGTGCTTTCTTAGAGAGAGAAAAGTTGGCAGAGGTAGTCGATTATATGATGGTAATGGCTTATGATGAGCACTGGGGATCTTCTCCAGTCGCTGGATCTGTTGCAAGTATTCCATGGGTAGAGGCAAACTTACAACGACTTTTAGAACAAGTACCATCTGAAAAGGTAGTACTAGGAGTTCCTCTTTATACACGACTATGGAAAGAAGAAGTAACAGATGCAGGAGATATAAGTGTGTCATCTGAAGCATTAAGTATGTCAAAAGCCGCTAAATGGATAAAGGAAAGAAATTTGACCCCTATTTATGAGGAAGAAACAGGGCAAGATTTCGTCTCCTACCAAGAAGGAAATGTAACATACAAAATGTGGTTGGAAAATGAAACTTCTTTAAAGAAAAGAGCAAAAATAACAAACAAATATAACTTAGCTGGAGTGGCAACATGGGCGAGATTCTTCGGAACAGATGATGCATTCGCTACGCTCCATGATACCTTTTTAACGCTAGAGGCCAGAGGAGATGCTATGCCTAATTTATAGAAAGATGTACCCCACTTTGATGTAGTCAAAGTGGGTTTTTCATATTTTTCGCAGAAATTCATAAAATAAACTGTTTAAAGCTCGTTCTTATCGTTTAAAGGAGTGGATTTAGGGTAACGTTTATTGGTAGGAAGTAAATAATGGTAGGTGGAGAAATGATTGAATTCAAGCAAGTTACGAAACAGTTTCAAGATGGAACAATTGGTGTGGACAATTTATCCTTAAAAATAGAGAAAGGTGAATTTGTCTCATTAATTGGTCCTAGTGGCTGTGGTAAAACGACAACGATGAAAATGATTAATCGTTTAATAGAACCAACAAGTGGAGATATTTTTATAGAAGGAAACAGTATATTGAAACAGTCTCCAGTGGAATTGCGAAGATCTATTGGCTATGTCATTCAACAAATAGGATTATTACCACATATGACAGTAGAAGAAAACGTCGCAATCGTTCCTAAGCTACTTGGATGGGAAAAACAAAAGATTAAATCGAAAACAGAAGAGTTGATGGATTTAGTAGGTCTTGATCCAAATGTCTATAGATATAAGTATCCACTTGAGCTTAGTGGGGGCCAACAACAGCGTATAGGGGTAATCAGAGCTTTAGCAGCAGAACCTCCAATTATACTCATGGATGAGCCTTTTAGTGCACTAGATCCCATTACGCGTGAAAAACTACAAGATGAATTAAAAATTATTCAAAAAGAAATACAGAAAACAGTAGTCTTTGTAACACATGATATGGATGAAGCATTAAAGATGTCAGATAAACTAGCTATCTTACATAAAGGTCAATTAGTGCAGCTAGGTACTCCAGAAGATATTACAACTAATCCTGAGACATCGTTCGTTAAGAGCTTTATCGGAAATAGGCAGACTGGTAAACAATTTTTGAAGGACTATTTATCTTATTTTAGAAACATTCAAGTAGATGAAAATGATGTAATGTATGTAACGGAAGATTTCTCTATCCATGATTTCCTCTTAAAAGCATATCAATTAAGAGAGCCAATGGTTGGAATAAAAGATAAAAATGTATATGTAGAAACAAATACCTTGGTTCGTGTCTTACTAGAAGCTTTAGAAGAGAGGAGGACTTCTGTTGGGTGAGTTTTTGGATACCGTAGTTAGTAGACAAGATTTGTTGTGGACTTCTTTACTACAACACTTATACTTGTCTTTCGTTTCTATTGTAATAGCATTAATCATTGCAGTGCCGCTTGGAGTCATCATTTCAAGGAAGCAACGACTGGCAGAGTGGTTTATTGGGATTACAGCAATTTTTCAAACAATTCCTAGTTTAGCACTATTCGGATTTTTGGTACCATTCTTAGGTACCGGCAATACCATTGCTATATTAGCATTGACTATATACGCTTTACTACCAATCTTACGTAACACCTATACGGGTATTAGCGGTGTAGACCGAAGTATTATTGAAGCAGCAAAAGGAATGGGGATGACAGAATGGCAAATTCTCCAAAAAGTAGAGTTGCCATTATCACTTCCGGTATTAATGGCCGGCATTAGAACTGCTACCGTACTGACAGTTGGTGTTGCAACATTAGCAACCTTTGTAGGAGCAGGAGGTTTAGGTGATGTTATTTATCGTGGTTTATCCACATACAATTCAAATTTGGTCCTTGCTGGTGCAATTCCTTCTGCTTTGTTAGCGATAGGGTTTGATTTATTGTTACGATTCATTGAAAAAAAAGCAACACCAAAAGGCTTACATACATAAAGGAGAGATTATTATGAAGAAATTAATAGGACTAAGTCTAGGAATGATGCTACTTTTAGCTGGATGCGGAAACGGAGGAGGAAATGAGGAGGATGTGATAAAAATATCAGGAAAGAAATGGACAGAACAATATATTCTTCCACACATCCTGTCTGAATATATTCAAGCAAAGACCGATTATGAAGTCACGGTTGATGAAGGATTAGGGGAGGTAACGATCCTTACACCAGCGTTAGAAAAAGGAGACATTGACATTTACGTCGAATACTCTGGTACTGGATTAGAGGCCGTATTAAAAGAAAAAGCGAAAGAAGGAGAAACGGCAGATGAAATTCTTAAGAGAGTACGTGCTGGCTATGAAGAGCAATTAAATGCTACTTGGTTAGAGCCGCTTGGCTTCGAAAATACGTATGTATTAGCGTATCGTAACGATGCTGGTATCGATGCAGAGACATTTACTGACCTAGCTACAAAGTCAGGAGACCTATCTTTTGGAGGACCTCATGAATTTTATGAGCGTGAAGATGGATATGATACTTTGGCAGAAGCATATAGTTTTCAGTTTAAAGAAAAAAAGAGCTTTGATCCTAACATCATGTACGAAGCTGTGAAAAATAAAGAAGTAGATGTTATTCCAGCTTTTACAACAGATGCTCGGATTGATCGTTTTGAGTTGGCTTATGCGAAAGATGACAAAAAATTCTTCCCGTCTTATTTTGCTGCTCCAGTAGTTCGTGAGGAAGTGTTAGAGCAATATCCTGAACTAGAAGGCGTGCTGAATGAATTAGCAGGTAAAATTTCAGAGGATCAAATGCGAGAAATGAATGCAAAGGTAGATATTGATGGAGAAGACCCTAAGCAAGTTGCAATCAACTTCTTAAAGGAAGCGGGTTTAATAGAATAAAAAAAATCCCCTAATGGGGATTTTTTTATTTGTCTAGTGCTGTCTTTAGCACATCTAAATTACGTTTCATAAGACTGATATATGTTTCGTTAGAAGAGCGATCCTCTTCCGTGGCAACCTCTAAATTATGCAATTGTAAGCTATCTGCACCAATTTCATTTTTTATTACTTCCACAACTTTTGGGGAGATATTTTGCTCAAATAAAACATGCTTAATGTTATGAGCTTGCGCTTCTTCAATAATACCTTGTAAAGCACGTTGAGAAGGTTCCTGCGTAGGGGATAGTCCTGTAACAGCTATCTGCTCTAAACCATATCGATCTCCCCAATATCCATATGCTGCGTGGGATACTAAAATTTCTTTTTCTTCATATGCTGAAAGCGCATCTGTAAACTCTTGATCTAAAGCTGTTAATTCAGACTTTAACGTTTCAAAGTTTTTATTAAATGTTTCCTCTTGTTCAGGCATTTTTTCTACTAGTGCTTCTTTTACTGCTTCTGCTAACTGAATTGACCTTTTGGGGTCTAACCACACATGCGGATCTTCATCACCATGATTATGACCTTCATGACCTTTTTCTTCATGAGCATGTTCTTCGTCATGATTGTGACCTTCTTCTTCATGTGCATGTTCTTCGTCATGATTGTGACCTTCTTCTTCATGAGCATGTTCTTCGTCATGACTGTGGCCTTCTTCTTCATGAACATGAACGCCTTCATTCGAAGAGATCAATTCAATATTTTCTGCTGTTTTTACTAATGAAACTTTCTCATTAACCATTGTATCTTCTACCACTTGCGTAAGTGCTTCATAATTCATTCCAATATAAAAGAAAAGGTCGGCTTCTGCGATTTCTGTCATATCTTTTGTACTAGGTTCGTAAGTATGTGCATCAACGCCATTTGGATAAACTGATTTAACATCGACATACTCTCCACCAATTTTTTTTGCAAAATCCTCTAGAGGAAAGATAGTGGTATAAACTGTTAGTTGATCAGCGGATTCCTCTGTATTTCCTGAGTTGTTTTCTTTGTTAGAAGAAGAGCAACCGGCTAATAAAAGAGCTGCAGTTAGTCCAATTACTGCAAAAATATTTTTCTTCATTTTATATCTCCTTTTTTTATATTTATCGTTATTCCGAAATAAGGAATTCCGGAAGCGGGTCTTTAAACGAAGTCCAATCTTGCTCTAGTTCCTCATTAGTTAATAGACACTTTTCTAAATCGTTTCTGATTTCTTCCTCATCCATATGGATACCGATTAAAACGATCTCATTTTTTCTATCCCCAAAAATAGGGTGCCAATTTTCTAGAAGAGAGGGATCTTCTTTAAATTGTTCTTTCTGTTCTTCTTCGCTATATGTTGCTACCCATTCTCCTGCACCTTGAAGAGTAACAGAGGATCCAGCTTGAGATAGTAAACCGGACATGTTATTACGAGTAGCTAACCATAAGAAACCTTTAGAACGAACAATTTCCATCGGCCATTGATTCATCCAATTCATTAATCTTTCTGGATGAAACGGCTTTGAAGCTCGAAAAACAAAAGAGGAAATTCCGTACTCTTCGCTTTCAGGAACGTGCTCATTGTTTAACTCTTTAATCCAACCAGCTCCTTGAGAGGCCTTGTCAAAATCAAAAAGATTGGTATGAAGAATTTTATTCAATTCAATCTTCGCTTGGCTTGTCGGATAGATCTTTGCTTCTGGATTCATCGTTGTTAACAAGTGTACAAGTTGTTCTACCACATGCGCTTCCACTAAATCCACTTTATTTAGTATAATAACGTTCGCAAATTCAATTTGATCAATCAATAAGTCTGCAATATCTCGATGATCTTCTGAATCTACTCCTTGTTGTCTTTCTACTAATGTTTCTCCAGATTCATAATCTGTAAAGAAACGATTTGCATCCACAACGGTAACCATTGTATCTAAACTTGTTGCATCTGCCAACTGAATAGAAAGAGTTTCATCTTCATAAACAAATGTCTGTGCAACCGGGATTGGTTCACTTATCCCACTTGATTCAATAACGATGTAATCAATGTTTCCTTTTTGTACTAAATTGTTTACTTCAATCATTAAGTCTTCACGTAGTGTACAACAAATACAGCCATTTTGCATTTCTACTAATGATTCTTCGGAACGAATGAATTCTTCATTGTTTACGAGCATTCCATCTATATTGATTTCGCTCATATCATTTACAATGACAGCGACACGTAACCCTTCACGATTCTTTAAAATATGTTGCAATAACGTCGTTTTACCAGAACCTAAATACCCACTTAACACTGTAACAGGGACTTTTTTCATCTTTACACCTCTAATTGTATACGTAATGATTCCGCTTTAAACAATAACATGGTGAATAACATCTGTAAACCATAATGATTACGATTTTGTTTTCAACACTTTTGTTGCATGAAAACACGAAGTCTCATACCATAATAAGAGAAGAGGTGATTATATAATGAAAGATTGGACTCGTGAGGAATTAGGAGAAATACTCCGTAGTAGTAAAAAAATTGCTGTTATAGGGCTTAGTGACAACCCTACAAGAACATCATATATGGTATCTGCAGCTATGCAACAAGCTGGATATAAAATAATCCCAATAAATCCTACAATTAATACATCATTAGGTGAAAAAGCATTTGATCATCTTGATGACTTAAATGATCAAGTGGACATTGTGAATATCTTCCGTCGACCAGAATTTTTACAAGACTTGTTACCTGGTATTTTGTCGCTAAAGTATAAACCTATTATTTGGACTCAACTAGGTGTTGTAGATGAAAACTTTTACAACGAGTTGGTGAAAAACGGATTCCAAGTAATCATGGACCGCTGCATTAAAGTAGAACATAGCATGACGAAAAGGAAATAAAAAGACGAATTTTGCTTCATTTTTCCTTAAACTTTATAGCTTTTCTGTAAAAATACGTTTTCACAAAGTCGTTTTCACGATAAAATAGGTCATAGTTGCCAACGGAACGACACTCTTGTATCGTAAGAACAAACGTTCGTTTTGGTTGAAATGGAAAGTCGTGCTCTTTATGGGCACGTTGTTTTATAAAGGGGGAAGTTTTTGTGGCAAAAAAGCCAGTTCAATTCGATTATAACGATGATGCCATTCAGGTACTAGAAGGGCTAGAAGCAGTGCGTAAAAGACCTGGTATGTATATTGGTTCAACAGATGCACGAGGACTCCACCATTTAGTTTATGAAATTGTAGACAACGCGGTGGATGAAGCCCTTGCTGGATACGGAAACGAAATCATCGTAAGCATACATAAAGATAACAGTATAGAAGTAATTGATAAGGGTAGAGGTATGCCTACTGGTATGCATAAACTCGGTAAGCCTACTCCAGAAGTAATTTTCACGGTGCTCCATGCAGGAGGAAAATTTGGCCAGGGTGGTTACAAAACAAGTGGTGGGCTTCATGGTGTTGGTGCTTCGGTTGTGAACGCTTTATCTGAATGGGTAACCGTTACAATTAAAAGAGATGGCATCATTTATGAGCAGCGATTTGAAAATGGTGGAAAGCCTGTCTCTACATTAGAAAAGATAGGGAAAACAAAAGAATCAGGAACTACTGTTCATTTTAAACCAGATCCAACCATGTTCTCCACAATTACATATAACTTTGATACGTTATCAGAACGATTAAGAGAATCTGCTTTTTTATTAAAAGGAATGAAAATTGTTTTAAGAGATCTACGTCATGATCAAGAAGAAGTGTATCATTTTGAGAATGGTATTGAAGCATTTGTAGAGTATTTAAATGAAGATAAAGATGAAATTCACCCGGTTGTATTCTTTGAAGGTGAATCAAACGGAATTGAAATGGAATATGCTTTTCAGTTCAATGATGGCTTTTCAGAGAATGTATTGTCTTTTGTAAATAATGTTCGTACAAAAGATGGTGGAACACATGAAGCTGGTGCCAAGTCTGCCATGACTAGGGTATTTAATGAACATGCAAGAAAAATGTCATTGCTTAAAGATCGTGACAAAAACCTGGAAGGATCAGATATTAGAGAAGGCTTAACAGCGATTGTTTCTGTCCGAATTCCTGAAGAGTTACTTCAATTTGAAGGACAAACAAAAGGGAAATTAGGAACTAGCGAAGCGCGTTCTTCTATTGATGCAATCGTTTCAGAGAAACTTGCTTACTATCTTCAAGAGAACACAGATACTGCTAACTTACTAATTAAAAAAGCAATCAAAGCTGCTCAGGCAAGGGAAGCTGCTAGAAAAGCAAGAGAAGAAGCAAGAAGTGGGAAGAAAAGAAAGAAATCGGAAACAGTTTTGTCTGGTAAGTTAACCCCTGCACAGTCGAGAAATCCTGACCGAAACGAACTTTATCTTGTAGAGGGTGACTCTGCAGGTGGTTCTGCAAAACAAGGTCGAGATCGAAAATTCCAAGCTGTGTTACCACTACGAGGTAAGGTAATTAATACAGAAAAAGCTAAATTAGCTGATATTTTTAAGAATGAAGAGATTAATACCATCATCCATGCTATTGGTGCAGGTGTTGGTCCTGACTTTGAGGTTAGTGATATGAATTATGACAAAGTTGTCATTATGACAGATGCTGACACGGACGGCGCTCATATTCAAGTATTATTACTAACGTTCTTTTACCGTTACATGAAACCGATGCTTGAAGCTGGAAAAGTCTATATTGCGCTTCCGCCTCTTTACAAAGTTAGTAGAGGGTCTGGAAAAAAAGAAGTGATTGAATACGCTTGGACAGATGAAGAATTAAATGGTGCAATTAAGAAAGTTGGCAGAGGTTATATGATTCAACGTTATAAAGGTTTGGGAGAAATGAATGCAGACCAACTGTGGGAAACGACCATGAATCCTGAATCTAGAACACTAATTCGCGTTCGAATAGACGATGCTGCTCGTGCCGAGAGAAGGATTACCACGTTAATGGGCGACAAAGTAGAACCGAGAAGAAAGTGGATTGAAAATAACGTAGCGTTTGGCCTTGATGACGACCAAAATATTTTAGAAAACGAAAACATCTCGGTCGTGAAGGAGGACTAATCTATGTCATTGTTTGAAAGGTATCAAGATTTACCATTAGAAGATGTTGTAGGTGATCGTTTTGGTCGCTACAGTAAATATATTATTCAAGATCGCGCACTACCAGATGCACGAGATGGATTAAAACCAGTTCAACGACGTATTCTTTTTGCCATGCATATGGATGGAAATACGTTCGAAAGAAATTTCCGAAAATCAGCTAAAACTGTTGGGAACGTAATTGGTAACTATCACCCTCACGGTGACACGTCTGTTTACGATGCAATGGTACGTATGAGTCAAGATTGGAAAGTTAGAAATTTATTAATTCAAATGCACGGAAACAACGGAAGTATTGACGGAGATCCACCTGCCGCAATGCGTTATACAGAAGCGAGGCTATCAGCGATTTCTTCTGAATTATTGAGAGATATCGAAAAAGAAACAGTAGAATTCATTCCTAACTTTGATGATACTGCAGAAGAGCCGACTGTTCTGCCAGCTCGTTTTCCAAATCTTTTAGTTAATGGTTCTACAGGTATTTCTGCTGGATATGCAACAGAAATACCACCTCATTCTCTAGAAGAAATCATCGATGGTACGATTCTTAGAATTGATCGTCCAGATTGCTCTGTGGACGATTTAATGACTATCATTAAAGGTCCTGACTTCCCAACAGGCGGTATTATTCAAGGGGTAGATGGAATAAAGAAAGCTTATGAATCTGGAAAAGGAAAAATGATGATTCGCGGGAAAGCCGTAATTGAGGATCTTCGCGGCGGTAGACAACAAATTGTTATTACAGAAATTCCATTTGAGATTAATAAAGCTAATTTAGTGAAAAAAATGGACGAGCTTCGTTTAGACCGTAAAGTAGAAGGAATTTCCGAAATTAGAGATGAAACGGATCGTACAGGACTTCGAGTAGTTGTAGAGCTTAAGAAAGAAGCAGATGCACAAGGAGTTCTAAATTTCCTATATAAGAATACAGATTTACAAATTACATACAACTTTAATATGGTTGCCATTCATCATAGACGACCTAAGTTAATGGGATTAAGAGAGCTTCTAGATGCATATATCGAGCATCAAAAAGAAGTGATTTCTAAAAGATCTCAATTCGACTTACGAAAAGCGAAAGAGCGTCAACACATCGTTGCGGGATTAATGAAAGCTCTGTCAATTTTAGATGAAGTTATTTCGACAATCAGAGCATCTAAAGATAAACGTGATGCAAAGGATAATCTAATCTCTAAATATCAGTTTACAGAAGTGCAGGCTGAAGCGATTGTCTCCTTACAGTTATATCGATTAACGAATACAGACATAACAGCACTTCAGCAAGAGGCTGATGAACTGGATCAAAAGATTAAAGAGCTGACAGAGATCCTAAATAGTGAATCGAAACTTACGGGTGTAATAAAAAAGCAATTAAGAGAAGTGAAAAAGCAATATGCTGATGGCAGACGAACTTTGATTGAAGAAAAGATTGAAGAGTTAAAGATTAATTTGGAAGTGTTAGTAGCGAGTGAAGACGTTATGTTAACTGTAACGCAGGATGGTTACTTAAAACGAACTAGTTTACGTTCTTATTCCGCTTCAGGTGGACAAGACCTGGCGATGAAAGAAACGGATCGTTGTATCTTTGCAAAAGAGGTTAACACGACCGAATCTATGCTTGCTTTCACAAACAAAGGAAATTACATATTCCTACCGATTCATGAAATACCAGATATCAGGTGGAAAGATATGGGTCAGCACATTGGAACCATTGTGCCAATCGATAAAGATGAACAAGTTATTCATGTGGAACATGTCAGCAACTTTGATACAGGGCAATACATTCTATTTGTCACGAAAAATGGGATGATCAAGAAATCTGAGTTAAGTCTTTATAAAGCTCAACGTTATTCCAAGCCTCTTGTTGCTTTAAATGTAAAGTCTGGTGATGAATTAATATCTGTTATGCTGGCAACTGACGCTGATGATGTGTTCTTATCAACCGCAACCGGTTATGGCCTATGGTTTAGTGTAGAAGAAGTGTCGTTAGTAGGTGCAAGAGCAGCAGGTGTAAAAGGTATTAACTTAAAAGAGGATGATAAGGTCATAGGAGCTGGCTTAATCAGAGCCAACACTTCTCCAAATATCATTGTTACAACACAGCGTGGAGCAATGAAAAAAATGAAATTAAATGAGTTTGAGAAATCAAGCAGAGCTAAACGTGGTTCTGTCATGTTAAGAGAATTAAAAAACAACCCGCATCGATTAGTAAGTTTAGTTGTGACAGAGGAGGATGTACTAGTGCATCTCGTTACAACCAAAGGGTATGTAGAGGAAGTATCTACTGGTGATTTACGTTTCGGAGAGAGGTATTCAAATGGATCGTTCTATGTAGATGATACGGACCAAGGAACGGTAATTACTATGTACCCAATAGTCTCTACGGCAATCAAGCCAGAGACGAAATAAGAAAAGAGGAGACGGAGACGTTTCCTCTTTTTTTGTTTCGTGATTAGTAACAACTCATCGTTAACCACGTGATGTGGCTTGTTCTTAGATGAGTCTCCTTTATTTAAAGAGACTGAAGTAGTACCAAATGGCAATAGTAATAATTGAGTGGTATGAAAAAACGTATGTTCTATACATGTCAGAAAACATAACACAGGAAATAAAAAACTATTGTACAATCATTTTATATTTGGTAAAGTAAGTGTTGCTTTGAAAAAGGAGGATTTATATGTTTTTTAGCTCTATAACATTTGCAGAAAGAATAAATAACTTTGTGAATGTTGCCAATGATCAATTATGGGGTTGGGTCCTAATTTATGTATTAATAGGTGCGGGCCTTTACTTTACCATTAGCACTAAATTTGTACAATTTAGGTACATAAAAGAGATGTTTGGTCTTTTAACTGAAAAAGAAACATTATCAACAGAAGGAAAGAAAACAATTTCTTCTTTCCAAGCATTCACTATTTCCGCCGCATCTCGCGTTGGAACAGGTAATCTTGCAGGAGTAGCAACTGCTATCGCGGGTGGTGGCCCTGGAGCTGTTTTTTGGATGTGGATCATTGCTTTAATCGGTAGTGCTTCGGCATTTATTGAAAGTACACTAGCTCAAATCTACAAAGTAAAAGATGACAGTGGAGCATTCCGAGGTGGACCTGCCTACTACATGGAAAAAGGGTTAAATAAGAGATGGTTAGGAATTATTTTTGCCGTTATCATCATGATCTGCTTTGGTTTAATTTTTAACTCCATCCAATCAAATACGATTGCACTTGCCATGGAAGAAGCAGCTGGAGTACAACCTGAATTAGTTGGTATCGTTCTAGCTGTTATTACAGGTATTGTTATCTTTGGTGGAATTCACCGCATTGCTATTCTTTCTCAAGCGATTGTTCCGGTAATGGCCATCATTTACATTCTTGTAGCAATCTTTGTCCTTTTGACAAACATCACACAAATCCCAGCAATGATCTCACTAATTGTAGAGTCCGCTTTTGGATTAAGAGAAGTTGTTAGTGGAGGAATGGGTGCTGCAATTATGTTTGGGATTAAGCGTGGTCTTTTCTCTAATGAAGCTGGTATGGGTTCTGCACCAAACGCAGCAGCAACCGCGACTGTATCTCACCCTGCTAAACAAGGTTTCATTCAGTCATTAGGTGTATTCTTTGATACAATTCTAATTTGTTCTGCCACTGCGTTTATCATTATTCTGTCAGGTGTTTATACGAATCCAGAGTTAGACGGAATTCAACTAACTCAAAATGCATTAGGTGAGTTTGTCGGAGCTGTTGGTGCACCGTTCTTAGCAGTATTAATTTTCTTATTCGCTTTTAGTTCTATCGTTGGTAACTACTATTATGGAGAAACAAATTTAGAGTTTATCCGTAATAACAAAGTAGCACTAACACTCTATCGTTTAGCAGTAATTGGAATGGTATATTACGGTACAACTCAACCATTACAATCAGTATGGAACATGGGAGATCTATTTATGGCAATCATGGCACTAATTAATATCCTAGCTATTGTGTTATTAGGACGAATTGCTATCGCTGCTCTAAAGGATTACACAAATCAACGAAAACAAGGCAAAAACCCTGTGTTTTACGCTGATTCTATTCCTAACTTACCGAATGTAGAGGCGTGGGAAAAGAAGCCAACGTCACAAAAGTAAGTATACTCATTTAAGGCACCCAAACTTGATTTGGGTGTTTTTTTTGGTTATTTCGCACATAATTTTCCTTTCTTTAGAGAAAAATAAGGAAAATTAGAGGAGGATTCAACCATGACAGGAAAAAAAGAACTAATGCTAGCGTTCGGCGCATTCTTTTTTATGAGCTTACATGCTTTAGCTGGATCTGTGGTATCAGAGCAAGAAGTAGTAGAATCCGAAACAGGTGAAAAAACATTAAAACCACTGTTAATTCAACAAAAATCCATTGATGTAACTGGTGATAAAAAGAAAGATCAAATAGATTTATATGGAACTCCTTTTGAAGAAAAATCACCATTTTTTACAAGCGTAGAAGCAACCATAACAATGCCTGAATCATCAACGAAAAAAATACAATATGAGGATGGATACGAGCCAAAAATTGTATTTGAAGACTTAAATCATGATGGGGTAAAAGATTTATTTTATTTTAGCGCAACAGGCGGTAGTGGCGGGTTTTACAATTATCAATTGGATACGCTTAAGGGTGGAGAGGTAAGGAATATCCCTCTTCCAGATTCACCAATTATTGAAGGGCGATTTCTAGATCACTACCAGGCATCTATTAAAATACCTGGATTGGAAACCATAACTGTGGACTTATCTTCGAGGAAAGAAGATTACAATCGCTTAGGGTTATATCAAGACGGTAAATTAAACGAACCGACAGAATTAATGGTAAACCCCACATCTTTTTATCAGATTGTAAAGATCAAAGGCTATAGAGGAAAAGGGCTAAAGGGTTATCAATCCATCAACGGTGCATATCAAGCTGATAACATTGGTACGGTAGAAACGATGTATTATTACGATCAAGGAAAGTGGAACGTGATAACATCTAGTTGGGTCCCGGCTCCGTCCGTTAAATAAAGAGGTATGAATATAAATAAAGGCAAATTTGACTACCATCAAATTTGCCTTTATTTATATTCATATAGATCGCTTGATAAGTCTTTGTAAAGTGCACAGAACTAGGCGTTTGACATATAGTATACAAAGACAAAATCATAAGGAGTGATTATAGTATGTTTACTCCAGAAAAATTGACCACGACATTATTACCACCGACAACCGTCTTTGGACCCTTAGATAATCGTACGTACACGTTAACACATTCGGATGAAACAGGGGATTTGTTTTTATATATAGGGTGCAAAGTATACAACAATGTAATTGACCAAGATAAACGTGATGAAGTAGTGGGGAAGTGGGACCGGCAACTAGGTCTGTATCAACTAAATATATATGTATATATAACTAATGGAGAGTTTACTTTTGAGGAAAGTCGTATTCGTTACGAGATATTTCAGAAGGAACTTTCACTAGCACTTAGGGCAATGATGTACGGTGATTATTCATTTTTTGTACATTGCCCTTGGTTGTTGGATGCTCCAATTGTTACCCATTTTCAATCGTCTATACCAGTGTTCCAGCAAACCAATATGATGGGAAGGGTTAGAGATTATTTAGTTTGAGTACTTTTTTTAGAAGAATCAATAAAATACCAATGATACCCATACATGATGATGGATTTTAATAAAAAGAGAAACATCATTCCTGCTCTAGACAAACGAACAAATTTAGCAATTCCAAGTTTTCTCATTATATAATAAAATGGATAAGAAAATAGCGCATTCAAAACGAGATTAGCACCTAGATACAACCAAAATCTTCCGTAAAACCATTTTAAAACAACCAATGAGCCAATAAAGAATATTCCCCAAATTAAAGGTGATTCAGATCTATTAAATGGACGAATGACAGGTTTGATTTTCCACCAATTTCTTTTTTCCGCAATCTCGGATTCGATACGTATGAGATGAGCCATAAAGATAGCTGCTGGACCATACGTTTTAAATGTATTTTTCCCGATAAACGGAAGTAATAACCACGGTAAACATAGTAATGCATATAAAATGTATCGAGCATCGCGCTTAGAAACATGTTTTAATTTATAGGACATTTCGGACACCTCGATGTAATTTACTTTACTAGTGAATAGTGTGACCAACAAAGTAAAAATCATTACATTTTTCTTTTAACGTCTCAATATCATAAGATTACTTATGAATTGAGACGTTTTTTATTATTATTGTTCAACTTCCTATACTTTATATTATGTAAACCTTTTAATTTTTTTAGTAAAGTCACCAAGTTTACCTACCTCCTCATATCTTTGCTTGCTCTGGTTAAGCTACTTTATATATTAGTTAATCAAGGTGGTTTTCACATGTCGATTATTCTTCATATAAGCGCTGTATTAATTACTGGTTTCTTTGCACTTTTAATTTCTACTAAGATTCTAGGTAAGACACAGATTTCTCAATTGACTGCGTTCGACTTCATTTCTGCTATCGTCCTTGGCGAATTAGTTGGAAACGGTATATTCGATCCTGATGTAACGATTTGGAGCATTTTATATGCGATTGTCGTTTGGACTGTTTTGGTTTACGGTGTGCTTTACATCACCCAAAAATTTAGACATACCCGTTCATTTCTGGAAGGAAATCCATCCATCTTAATTAGAAATGGAATAATTGACAAAGAACAATTAGTCAAAAACAAATTAGATATTAACGAGCTACTACAGATGCTGCGTACAGAAAAGGATATCTTTTCTATTCGAGAAGTTGAATTTGCTATCTTAGAGCCTAATGGTAAAATCAGTGCACTAAAAAAATATCCCTATGACACTCCTACTACAAGTGAATTCCAAATGACAGCAAAGGCAGTGTATTTACCTATTTCTCTTATTAGTGATGGAGTAGTTGATTTGGATAACTTAGAACAATCAGGTTTCACTGAATCATGGTTAATGAACCAGATTCAACAGTACGGCCTTACTAATTTTGAAGATGTGTTATATGGGGAATGGCGAGAAGATGATGGATTCTTTTGTTTGCCTACACAAAATAAAACCAAGTGACATTGTTCACTTGGTTTGAATAATCGGTAGATTATGTTTCTAGATCTACGTGTAATGTAAATAACAAATCATATAAGGCACTGAGAATTTCTGAGAACGACATTTCTTCTTGGTAATTCGGTAGTGTCTCTAAAGAAATATTTATATCAAATAAACCATCTTGACCGTTAAAAAGAACGCTAAGTCTCCCCTTTTCTAGAGATAACTGATCTGTTAAAAACGACTTAATTTCGTCCATTTTTTTCTTTTGCAGCCTTAAACCGAACATTAGTTCTATATTGTTAAAAACATCATCTACTTCTATTGATAAGCTTTCCATAGCAATAACATCAAACCACTTCGATTCTATATACACATACTCTGACTTTTTACGGTATAAAAAGCTAAAATCTTGTTGTAAAAACGTTTCATCCATCATTTTTACTGTTTCTTCTGTTTCTTTCTCCACTCTTTCAACATACGGAGATAGAATCTTTTCTGGCTTTTCTAGTACTTCTAGATTTGTTGCATTCATTTCAGAGTATTGGTTTACATAATTATATTCTTGTTCACTAACTTGTAATGGAACGTTTTGTTGTGAATGCTGAGATAAAAATTCTTGGTAACGTTTCTTTAACATATGGATCCTCACTTTAATTCATTTTCCTTAATGGTAGCCTTTCCTATTGTTTATTGCAAGGTTCCTTACCTATGTTTAAAGCGACATTGGCTGGGTACAGTATTAACGGAGGTGTTTTTGATGAAAGTAGTTGTAGCAGGAGCTAATGGAACAACAGGTAAAATGATCGTAGAAAAATTAGTGAAAAACGGACATGAAGTCTATGCTATTGTTAGAAAACCAGAGCAAGTAGAAACAATGGAACAATTAAAAGCTCGTCCTATTTTAGCAGACTTAACCGAGGATCTCTCCTCTTCTCTTCAGAAAAAAGATGCTGTCATATTTGCAGCTGGTGCCGGTGGTGGAGCAAAACCTGAACAGACAACAGCAGTTGACCGTGATGCAGCAATACACCTAATGAAAGCTGCTTTAGAAAAAGGTGTAAATAGATTCGTTATGTTAAGTTCTGTAGGTACAGAACAACCTGACAAAGGGCCAGAAGGTTTACAACACTATCTTCAAATGAAACAAGAGGCGGATGCCTTTTTATTAAATACCGAACTTGATTATACGATAGTTCGTCCAGTTACATTAACAAATGACGAAGGAACTGGACTTATTACTGTAGGTAAAACGGTAGATTATACTTCTACGGTTACACGTGAAGATGTAGCTTCTACTATTGTAGAAAGTTTAGAAACAAGCAATACTAGTCGAAAACTATTTGAAATGACAAATGGCGACCAAAGTATAAAAGAAGCCGTTTCCAATCTATAAAGTGCTAAAAATCCGCTGTGAGAACACTTGTTCTTGTGGCGGATTTTTTCTATATAAGGGTACTTCACCTACTACGGTCTTAAATTTTCCTACCTATTTCATCATCAATATCTGATATACTACTATTTATGAAACAGTGAAGGAGCATTTAAATGAGTGACCGACAAATTCAAGACAAAATTATTGAACAATATAAAAAAGATGAACACATGATGGTCTTAGTTTTTGCGCAATGGTGCGTGAATAATGACTTAGATCCTCATACGGTCTACTTAGAAGCATATCCAGATCAAGCGAAAAACCCAATTTTACAGCAAATGACCGACTTAACAGTTCCTAAAGAAGAAGCTGGTGAGATATCTTTCACAACGTTAATGGGGGTACTTTCTCTTTTTGGAAATGAAGAATTGGCGCATATAGTTTCTATTAAACAAGAAAATCTGAAAAAGTAACCCGTTTATTGATCTACCCGTAACATTGTCATCGCTTTGTTACGTTATGTTATATTCACTCCTAATAATGAAAGTCCAGGAATTTATTAGGTTTTATGAGGGAATTGGTATAATTTACTTTTCCTCTCTTCAGTGCTGTCATGACAGTTACTCTAGCAGTTAGGTAAATAATGGGGCGTGTTTTTGCGTGTCAGAAAGTATTACATCTGCTAGAGTTTTACCTAGACGAAACAGCTTTGGAGGAGGAAATGTAATTTATGAAAAAGTGGTTTATTTCATCCGCTCTAACTCTAGGGTTACTTGCATCACTACCGCTAGCAGCGAGCGCAAATTCTTATACAATTGTTAAAGGTGATACTTTATGGTCCATTGGAGAAAGATACAGTGTATCTGTATTAGATCTTCAAAAGACGAACGACATCGAAGGATCATTAATCTATCCTGGACAAGTACTAACACTCCCTACTGCTGTATCTGCAGAGGAGCGTGACTTACTTTCACGCTTAGTTCATGCAGAAGCGAAGGGTGAACCGTATGAAGGGAAAGTAGCAGTAGCAACAGTTGTATTAAATCGTGTAAACAGCAGCCAGTTCCCTAATACGATTAAAGAAGTTATTAATCAAAGTAACGCTTTCACACCTGTTCAAAACGGTTCCATTAATAAACCAGCTGATCAAGAAGCGAAGAAAGCTGTAGATGAAGCAATTACATTTGGTGGACAAGGAAACGGGTCTCTTTTCTTTTACAACCCTGATACTGCAACAAGTGATTGGATCTTCTCTCGCGAAGTAATCACGAAAATTGGTAACCATAATTTTGCTAAGTAATTTAATGGATTTATAGAAAAGATGGAACTTTTTTGGTTCCATCTTTTTTTGTTACGTGACCAGTAACAACTCATCGTTAGCCACGTGATGTGGCTTGTTCTTAGTTGAGTCTCCTTGATTTGGTATTTTGGGTACAAAAGCGCTTTAGCCGCAGGTATCACTTCTACACTTCGGGTACAAGTCGCCAAAGCCGCTCATTTGTCCTCGGCAGACTAGGTACAAAAGCGCTTTAGCCGCAGGTATCGCCTCTATACTTCGGGTACAAATCGCCAAAGCCGCTGATTCGTCCTCGGCACACAAGGTACAAAAGCGCTTTAGCCGCAGGTATCGCCTTTACACTTCGGGTACAAATCGTCAAAGCCGCTGATTTCTCCTCGGCAGACCAGGTACAAAAGCGCTTTAGCCGCACAATAACTTCTCCCCAAGGCATGAAAAAAACACATGAGATGCATCTCTCATGTGTTTATCGTAATCTTACCCCTGCAGACTCTTGGTCAGTATCGACGATTGCATATGGTATACCAAAAAAGTGTATGCCGTCACTGTTGCAGCTACTGGCTTGCCTTCATGCAATGTGATCTCATCTACTTTATACGACAAAATGAAAAATTGATCCTTAGCAGAAGAAAGTTGTTCTTCCGCTAATGTAAAAGACTCTTTTCGAAATTTTTCTATATCTTGGTTATCTAATGGTTCGTCCTGGTTACTAAGCGTACTAGGTACCACAAATGCAAGACCTGTAATGGTGACTAAACCAAGAGCAAAAAGAAGTAATTTTCTTTTCATACCCAAACCCCTTCTTTCTACAAAAGGGTATTATTTGGGATTAGTTTATCATACACTACTTGTCATTGCGAAGGATATCCCTTCTGCTGCTACACTACATTTTACGGACGACCATCATCAAAACCTACTCTATTTTTAAAAGCTTCTTGTGTCACTAAGTATTCTTCATCTTCATTTGCTTCTGTATTATGTTTTTCTACTTGACTGTTTGCAGGAAAATCGCCTGGATGGTTTTTCTTTTTTGCATCAAAACCTTTACCTCTACCCATTGTATTCACCTCCTTCCTTTTATCATTACCTATAGAGCGAAATTTACGCTATTCAATTGACGTATCCCGCTTCCATTTCTATACTGAAACAAGCCCCTTAAGAAAAGAGGAGAACAGATGGAATTCGATGTTAAATATGCCTCATTTTTTGTATTAACAATTCAGCAAGATACTGGAGATAAACGCTTAAATCACTTTCAAACGCTTCACCATACAGACTATCAGCATTCTTCCTTAAAAGAATTTTTAGATGGTGAATTAGCGAAAATAGTAAAGAGAAAAGCAGAAAGACATCCAAAATCAGATACTGTTCCTACAAAGATAGGAACATTCATTATAGAACCAGATCAAGCGTTAGAAAGTAATCCAAACTTTAATGCTTTCCAACGTATTCGACATGCAGGGTCTGTTGATCAATTTATGGAAGCAAGTAACGTATTTGCCCAGCATTATGCAGATACGACTGCTGTAAGAGGCGGAGCGTTTATCGTTATAACCGCTTCCCTCCCGCCTCTGATTGATACACCAATGGCCTTTATCCTAAAGTGTGATTTTGAACCTAAAGTAGCTAGGATTTCTGATGAAAAAAGTCTTCTTCAAACCGTAGAGATGGCCATTACGACTAAAAACATGAAATCCATTCAATACCCACATATGCCGGAAGAAGGAATTGTGGAAGATACGGAATTAAAGGTTCATCAAGCTTCTCATGCAAGGTACTTTGAAGACTTTTTAAAATTTGTTGAGTATGGTGACCCAATTCCTGTATTAATGAAACAACAAGTTGTAGAAATGGTTCAAGAACAAGTAAAACCGATGATTGAAGAAGGTTCCATTGATCTTGCCCAGTTTGAGCAGGAGTTAGATGTTTGGGATGCAAGTGAAACGAGAGAATTGCAAGAAAGAATTGAGCCACAGCAAATTGTAGAAGCTGCGTCTAGAATGGTAGAGCAATCGCCAGAATTAGAGTTGAAAATGCGTCTTGGAGATACGCACATTAAAGGAAAATTAGCTGATTTTGGAGAACATATTCATATCGCCAAAGTAAATAATCGCTATATGGTGATGATAGAGGCAGACACAATACAATTTGATAAAGGCGTAACACCGATAGAGTTTATGAAACCAGATGATGTTCATAACCTGCTGGAATGGTTAATCAATCGAAACTAACAATATACGCAAAAAGCCATGTTCCTATTTTAAACGGAACGTGGCTTTTCCCCATTTACATATCTTCTAATTCCATCTCCAAGTAACGTTTTGTGTTTGGTCCGTATATACCATCTCTCGCTAAAGCAGAAAACCTGCTTTGGAATGCTCGAACTGCAGAGGTGGTCTGTGGACCATAGATTCCATCAATAGCTCCCGATCTTTCTCCGATTTGGCTTAGTGCTCGTTGAATTTGCCGAACGTTATCCCCTCTTGTTCCAGGTCTTACAACACCCGTAGGTAAAGGGAATTCTTGCATTCTAGAAGGTGTATTGGTCACTTCTTTCAGTTTGGCTAACGTTTCAGGGCCGACAATGCCGTCTACCTGTAATCCATACGTTCTTTGAAAACGTAATACCGCCCTCTCCGTTTCTCCACCAAAATCGCCATCTGCCCCAAATGCAGGTAAAGAGAATCCTGCGCGAATTAAATCACGTTGAATGTCTCTAACGAAATCACCGGAGGCACCTCGTTGGATTATTGGTCTTGTAGTCATAACGCCTCGTACTACTGGTCTTTCTGGTGAAACTCTAGTTAGGGTCTCCTCTCCCTCCCTAGCACCTTCACCAAATTCACTTGCTAACATAGCCTCCACATCATCAATAAATTGTTGAAATGAGATACCATATCGATTTAGTGCATTTTCAGGATCGGTTCTTCTTGCTGGATCTAACGTACTATGGCCAACAATCTTTTCACGAGGGTTAAACCCATACCTGTCCATTAAATATGCATGATACCAAACATACCTATTATACGCTTCTTCAAAGTTAATAGCTCCTCCCCAACATAATTCTACACCTATCGCTGCATCATTAGCGTTTGCGCCGTAGCGAGAATTATCAACTGGTACATTATATCGAACGTGAAATGCTTTTTCTGTCAACGGAATAATTTCTAAAATAACTCTGTCATCGATAAAAGTGTGGGCGGATGCAGAGGGTTGTGTGTTGTTAAAGTAGTTGCGGTTGCCATACGCTGTACTTCCTGCATTACCAGTGTCATGAGCAACAATAAACTGAACTGGATCAATTGCGGTGCCAGGTCTAGCATTCCCTTGGGAAATATAATCCTGTGTAATAGAGTATCTCATTTTATTCCTCCTAGTCATCTGTTTACCTATCTACCATATGAGAGACAAAGATGATTGGTGAAGTGAAATGTGCTGTTCTACCAATTATATACTCATCTATGTATAAAAAGGGTACACACAAAAAAAGACTACCTTTTATCCAGTGTTATCTGAATAAAAAGCAGCCTTTTTTGCGCACTTTATGTAATTAAGCTTCGAATACTTCTACTTTCTTCATTACATCGCCATTCTTCATATCAAGAACCGCTTCCATCCCAGAAGTTACTTGTCCGAAAACAGTATGTACTCCATTTAAGTGTGGTTGAGATTCGTGAACGATGAAGAATTGACTTCCACCAGTATCTTTACCAGCATGAGCCATAGAAAGAGACCCTGGTACGTGTTTATGTGGGTTACCAGCAGTTTCACATTTGATTGTATAACCTGGGCCACCTGTACCAGTACCGTTAGGACATCCGCCTTGAGAAACAAATCCAGGAATGACACGGTGGAAGTTTAATCCGTCATAATACCCTTCTTTTGCCAGCTTTTCAAAGTTTTCTACAGTTCCTGGTGCTTCATTTGGAAACAGATCAAATTCGATTACTGCTCCATTTTCCATTTCGATTTTACCTTTTTTCGTCATGGGAATCACTCCTTTTCCATTAATCATTGCTTATAATACCACTTTACATATGGAAAAGGAAGTAATCCCCCTCTTCTTTGCTTTTTGCTTTCGGAAATGATATTGTGTAGGCGTAGCCCTAGACCGGATCTTAACAACGCTTGTTGCGGGACACTTAACCACTGACCGGACCGGCTAGGGCTATTTTCTTTTAATAATAAGATGATACTCAGTTAAGACCAGACGACATCACGTCGTCAACACTGAGTTGTTACTGTTCACGTAACAAAAGTTTCAGGCGCGCGTCCAGCCGCGGCAGGAAAGTTCAGAATCCTGAGGAGGCAGCTCTTCAGCCACCGGAGGGATTTTGTACTTTCCCGAGCGGTTGCGCACCTGAAGCTAGACACAAATCATATAAGATGATACTCAGTTAAGACCAGACGACATCACGTCGTCAACACCTTGTTGTTACTGTTCACGTAACAAACACACCAACCCACACGACATATACAGTCTCCTCAAGCCTTTCCTGTCTCAACTTGCTTTCATGGAGACGAATGAAAGGAGAAATACTAGTGGAATTACAACCTTTTCATCTTTTATGTAAAGACTTCCCCCCATTTACTCAACTTACGGAGGAGCAACTTAGAGAATTAAGCAATCATGCTACTCCACGTCAATTTTCCAAAAATCAATGGATCTTTCATGAAGACGCTCCAAATGAAGATGTGAAAATCTATTTTTTGGTGAACGGTTTAGCGCGAAACCTTCTTCATAAAAAGAATGGTTCTACTGTTTCTTTGCGATTCTATTATCCTGGTGACTTGCTTGGATTGGTCATTGCTTTTGCTCCAAATAATCGTACTTATTCTGTTCAAGCAATGGAACATTGTGTGGTATATGAGTTGAATAAAGCAACCATTATGAATTTAATGAAAATCAATGATGATTTCTCTACGGGGATCTGGAACCGTATTGGTGAAAGTATGAAGTCCGTCTATGATGAAATGAAAGATGCGAATAGCGGAGATGACGATCAACTTACCCTTCTCCGTACTAGAGTGGATTCATTGATGTGGCCAGTACATACCATTAAAGACTCCGAACCACTATCTGTTGCTGCGAAGGAAATGATTGACCAATCAAGATCTGGTCTTATCGTTCTAAATGGGCAAAATCAAACTGTAGGAATGATTACACAAAAAGATTTACTTCGTTCTATGATAGTTTCTACAAGCTCTCCAACTATTGTAAAAGAATGGATGAAACCTGTCCCTTTTTCTTTACAATGGGATGCATTTGCTTATGAAGCATTATCTATTATGAAAAATGAGGATCTACATGTGCTTCCTGTTTATGATGGTGAACGAGTTGTAGGAATGTTAACTCCAAGCTCATTCCTCTATTTAAATGAAAGTCCATATTTAAATATCACTCACCAAGTGGTTGATGCTGATACATCTGAAGAATTACATTCACTTGGTTCTAAGGAACAGGTGCCTGTTCAAACATTTATCCAAGATTTATTAGATGCAGATGCCTATGCGTTTGACGTGACAGAAGTGTTAACAAAATATCATGATCAGTTGTATAGACGTACAATTCAGTTGGCAGAAAAACAATTAGAAGCGGATGGTTTAGGGAAACCCCCAATTCCTTACGCTTTCATTGTCATGGGATCACAAGCACGAAGAGAGCAAACTTTCTATACGGATCAAGATAATGGCATTATCTTGTCAGATTATGAACACTTAGCAAATAAAAAGTCCATTGAGAACTATTTCCTGGAGCTTTCCAAAGTGGTGAATGAAAGACTAGTCAAATGCGGATTTCCTCTTTGTAAAGGAGGAATAATGGCTAATCACTCCCAATGGAGAAAGTCACTATCTGCTTATAAAGACGATATAAACCGATGGATGAAAGAGATTGATGCGGAAGAGATACAAGCGTTTACGATGCTCTTTGACTTTAGACCTGTATATGGAGATCATACTTTGGCGAAAGAATTGCGAAAATATGTATCCGAGCGAGCTGCTAAGTCGTTAGTTATGCAACAACACTTGATGAAAGATGCCCTGCGCTATCGCTTACCATCCAATCCTTTTGGATTAATTAAGCAAAAAGATAAAGTGATTCACGTAAAGACAGCCGGTTTGATGCAACTTGTCTATGCAGTACGAATCCAAGCAATTAAGTATGGAATTATGGAAGTAAGTACGATTAAACGGTTAGAAGCTTTAAAAAGAGAGAAACGGATGCATCCCCGTGATGCAGAAAATGCCAAGACGGCCTTACATTATTTCTTATCCTATCGTTTACAAAATGAGTTGAAACATTTGAATGAAGGCACACCATTAAAAAACGAAATTCCGGTTGTGACCATTTCAAAAGAAGATCGAGCAAAATGGAAAGAAGCCATTCAAGTTGCACACCGAATGCATCAAGTCATCAAGATTAGTTTTAATCGAAATCGGGTGGGTACATGAATAATAGCGAATTAAGATTATTACGTTATCTTTTTATTGATCAATTTGTCGTAAAACGTGGCGTGAAAAAAGAACAACAAACTACTGAATATGCACAAGTAACAGAAAGAATCTTACACTTTTCCAGTCCGAGTCCCGCTACCCCTTTTGAGGAGAACATTACCTACACCGTCTTTGATTTAGAAACTACAGGTTTTTATCCTCATATGGGAGACGAGGTATTATCTATCGGCGCAGTAAAAGTGAAAGATGGCCAAGTATTAAAATCCCAACAGTTCTATGAAGTAGTAAAACCTTTCGGTAAGGTGTCTTCTTTTATCAAGAAGCTTACTGGCCTTACGGAAGATGAATTAGGTAACGGCATTTCATTTTCTGAAGCATTAAATAGATTTTTAGAATTTGCCGAGGGACAGTATTAGTAGCACATCCTGCTGCATTTGATGTACCGTTCATTCAAACGCAGGCAAAGGTATGGAAGCTACCCCCTCTTCCACTTACGTATGTAGATTCTAGGGGATTGGCGTTTGCATTGAAAAAGGAAAGAAAAATAGCGTTAGATGACTTATTAGAAGAGTACCAGTTATTTTCTCACTCAAGACATCATGCGCTAAACGATGCCTTAATGACGGGATATTTATTTTTAGAGTTGCAAAAACATCCTTCTCTTTCGCAGATACTAGAGGAGGAAGATTTACATTGGTATATTAGAAAAGAGAGCTAGCGAAAATGTTGGCTCTCTTTTTTAGTACTTTTTAAGTTTTTATGTATCGCTATTTAGTTCCGTACTTCCGATAAAATCATTTTTTTCATAATAGCTGCATTTTCTCCGATTAAAATTCCCATTTCTCCAGTTGAGTGATTCAACATTTCGACAGACTCCTCTCCCTTTAACCAGAGTTTATATACTTCTTCCTCCGCAATATCACCTTTTTTAAACGTTAACGCTAACACATAGTCCTCTTTTGAATTCATATTTATACTCTTTGTCTTCCAATCTGCTTGTTTAAAGTAATATTCATATTGTACTAGTTTATTTTCATCATAAATAGTAATGAAGGTAGACTCTTCATCGCCAACTCCAACTCGAACTAATGTTGTTTCATGAGTACAACCCATAGTTATTATGGAACATAATAATAGTACAACCCAATATGTATTCGTTTTTATCAGACGATTCATGGCATCCTCCTTCTAGTAAATTAGACTTATATAGTAAGAAAAGGTCACAAATTTTTATCGTTATTTTATAATGTATGCTGACATATTTCTTTTAAGAAAGAATATTCCTAAAGGCGAATATTTTTTAAACAGTATTTCCTTTGTTATACTGAGTGTAGAAAGGGTGTTAAAGATGAGAAAAGAGACTATCCTATCCCTTATGGAACAACATAATCCTATTATACTTGGATCTGAATCATTCTCTAAGTTTTCAGTTCTACTACCATTAATAGAAATAGAAAATGAACTACATTTAGTGTATGAAGTGAGAGCAGAAAGCTTACGTAGACAACCTGGAGAAATCTGTTTTCCTGGTGGGAAGATTGATAAGACAGATGAGTCACCACAATTCGCTGCTATTAGGGAAACCACGGAAGAGTTAAAAGTGAATAGCAACCAGATCGAATCCGTCTATCCATTAAATTATCTTGTATCACCTTATGGAATGATCGTGTATCCTTTTGTTGGTTTTTTAACTGTAAATGAGTTACCAGCTCCAAATGAAGATGAAGTAAGTGAAGTGTTTACCGTACCGCTTTCTCACTTTTTATCAACAGAGCCGGCAATTCATAAAGTGGAATTTGAGGCACACCCAGAAGAAAATTTCCCATATGAGTTAGTACCAGGTGGGAAGAATTATACATTTAGAAAGCGAGTTTATGAAGAGTATTTTTATCCTTATAAAAGTTATAGCATTTGGGGCTTGACCGCAAGAATTACAGCTGAGTTTGTGAAGCTATTGAAACAACAACAGAGCGAACGTGACGTGTGAGTACATGTCGTTGCGTTCGCTTTTTATTTACCATTCGATATATGTTTTTCTATATCCATTAAAAGGTCGAAAATCTTTTTCTTCGTAATAATCTTTTGAAGTAGAAGAAGCTAACAACTCCATTCTTGTTTCTGGATATTGGTCGTGTACATATTTTAACAATTTTGTACCAAGTCCCTTTTGACGATGGTCCTTTTTGATTAGAAGTTCTGCTATAAATGTAGAAATCTTTGTATCTGTCACTCCACGTATGTACCCAATTACTTGTTCCCCGTCCAATAACAAAAAAGCAATCGAGGAAGATTGAAATGCCTCCAAGAGATCATTTCGTTTATGAACTAAGTTCGTCCATCCTTCTTCTTCACACATGGTGATAATTTGATCAAAATACTTAGAGTGAAATGGTACTATCTGCATAAAATCGCAACCTCTCTTTCTACCAATATCTTTTTTAGTATACTAAATTCAGACAAAAAAGAATGTGCAATTGTTCCTGCACATTCCTACTTAGAAATGTCTTCAAATTCAAATGGTATGCCTTGTTCTACTATGTATGTTCGAACTCTAGATCCATCTTTATTCCAATCATTATTTGTTTTAAAAATAATTACATCATCTTTTGTAACAATTTCTAATCGAAGACTAGTACCATCTTCAACAATTTGAGTAACTGACTCTACATTCTCCCATGGAATTAGTTTTTGGTTTAAGACTATACCATCCCAGTTAAAAACCGTAGAATGTATCATAGAAAAGTAGATACAAAGCACACCAATTCCTGCAATAATTAGACCAATTGATTTCATTGCCTTCTTTAAAAACAACACCATAATGGCTATTCCTACTACTATAATGACGGTACCTGCTGCAAAATAAAAGTACGCATTTGGATTAGTACTAAATAATAAGTAGTTTTCTGGCTTGATAAACATATCTTGGTACATCATGACAGCAATTAATCCAAATGGAAAACTCAAAATTACGGAAATTATCCCAGCAATGAGTATCCCAATTCCGTAATCATGAACATTATCATGTGAAATGGCTAACAAATTCTCTCCCCCTTTTGCTAAACTCTTTTTCATATTTTCTATTATATACCAGTCTTATAGTTATTTCTAAAAATTTTTGTTAGAAAAAGGTAAAAATAATTTAATCCCTCTTCTGTTTGGTGGAATATATTTTGAATCTAATAGTAAATGACTTGCATAGGCAATTACGAGCGTAACCATTAGTTGTTCTACTGCTAACCATAACTCTAAATAAACAGATATTATTCCCCAAAATGCTAAACCAAGGATGCTATGTGTGTAGGAGCGATGAGGTAATAGGGATCCAATTAAAATAAATACTCCTAAATAGATTATTGCATTTAGCTGAGTGTATATACCTATACCTGCTAACAAACTACCCGCTCCTGACACAAAGTATTTTTTTGGTATTACAGGTGGAACGGCAATTAGACCAATAACAATTGGTATGAGCATGTAGGCATTCCACGATAATTCTCCTAAAAACCACATGATACCGAGACAAATAGCAGCTAAAGTGCATACAGAGCACATCAGCTTTTTCCCTGCTGCTAATTTATTTGCTAAAATCCCTTGTGTATCGATGTCTGGCATTAATGCAGCCACAATACCAGCACTAGCTAAGAAAAAGGTAGTTTCTGTGGGTACATTTGATGCGATTCCTATTGATACTCCTACCGTTCCCCCTACTACTGCATGTGTTGTTCCATTCATGTTGTTCACTCCCTAGTAAAAATAGATGTATCTTCCTATGTTACTAAAAAAAACTTGTCAGAACATACATTCTGAAGTAATTAGGTAAAATAGCTTAGAAGCATCCATCTGGTTACAACAAATCGTTCACAGTTTCTCAACGAATCGTTCATAATGTTGTAAAGGTAATAAGGTGTAGTTCTTATGGTAAGATAGTAACTATAAGGAAGAAAGGGATGATCGGATTGAAAAAATAAATGCCATTTTAACAACAGCATTACTCTTCTTCGTACTTACTGTACCTACTTTTGCTCATACAGCTCTGGACACATCGGATCCAGCAGCAGACAGTATAGTGGAAACGGAAAAAACAACGTATAGAATAACCTTTACAGGTGGAATCGAACGCACTAGTACCTTTTCTATTGTGGATGAATCTGGTATGGAAATGCCATTAGAAACAACTGTAGAGGAACAGGCAATTCAAGGAGAATTAGAGCAACCATTATCAAACGGTGAATATACGTTGAAATGGCAAATAGTTGCCTCAGATGGCCATTTACAAGAAGGAGAAATTCCTTTTACGGTGGCACTACCTGAAACAACGCAAGAATTAGAAGAAACAGATAAACCAGAAGACACAGATGTGACAGAAACTATTCCAGCTGAAGAACCACAAGTAGAAAACGAAGAAGTAGAGTATTCCTCTACACCTTTATTAATAGCAATTGGTGTTGCAGTAGTTGTAATCGCTGGGCTATTAATTTTCGCACTCAGAAAGAAATAATATGATAAGTATTGTTGCAAAACTTTTCACGTATGGGTTTTTGTCGTTTCTAGCTGGATATTACGTACTTTCGTTTATCTCGGAAGATAAGAAACCGACCTTAGTTCTTCAAAAGAAGTGGGCTCTCTTAGCGATAGCAGGATTAATCCTATCTAGTACTGGTCCATTGTTGGATTTAATTATTGCATTAACACCAAACTTTGGGTTTCAAACAGCTGTAACAGCCGTTTTATTTGAAATTCAAGTAGGGCAAACATGGTGGGTTTTAGTTATCTTCGCCTTGTTCTTGCTTAGTTGGACTGCTATCAGTAAGAGTAAAAGTGATTATTTCATCGCATTAGTTCTCTTTTTTGGAACTATCTTTTCTCTAACCATTAGCGGCCATCCTAATTCTATGGCTAATATCTATGGGAGTATTTATCACACTCTACACTATGTTGGCGTAGTTGGATGGATTGGTGTTTTAGGATTAGTGTCTTGGTTTGCTAAAGACACTAATAATTGGAGCGCTTTTTTAAAATGGTATTCCCCTACTGCATCAGGATCTTTTGTTCTAACGGTTGGTACTGGAATTGCCATGATGATTAGTATAGTTCCTTTAAACCAATATGCAGACTCTATCGTTACACCATATGGTTCAGCTATGCTTTTAAAACATTTATCCATAATACCTTTATTGTATTACGCATTTATAAATGGGCCTTTAACAAAAAGGTGGTTAAAGAAGAATTCTGAATTACCAGTACTAAAGTCTATTAAAATTGAATTTGTAGTGGTTACCTTTATTCTGCTAGCTACAAGCGTGATGAGTACTAGTTCTCCTCCTCATGAAGTGAACGATATTAAGGATAATCTAATCCCGTGGGCTTCCTTTTTCCAAGTTGAAAACATTCAACTTGAGTGGAACATTATTAGTAGTATTTACGGTGTTTTAGCAGCAATACTGTTTATTGCAAGTGTTATTGCTCTCCTAAAAAGAAACAGAGCAATTGCATCTATTCTCTTAAGTGTAATGGGCGTTATATCTGGTTACATTTCACTTTTATTTGCAATTTGAATACACGTTAAAAAGGTTAGGTCTTTCGTGCCTAACCTTTTTTCGTTAAATAAATAGAAAATTAACCATATTAGAACATTTCACTTTTGTATTGTCATGACGTCAGACCTCTGCTAGAATTCAAAACATTACATTTGAACGAACACCTTATATAAATGTGGAAATATGGTCCACAAGTCTCTACCTGGCTACCGTAAATGGCTAGACTATAAGGAAAGTTTATTAGGTATTTAGTATACCTTTCTACTCTTTCCTTTTAGTTTAGGAAAGAGTTTTTTTTGCGTGATGCAACAACTCGGCGTTGACCACGTGATGTGGTCTGTACTTAACCGAGTATCCTTACCTAATTGCACTCTAAATCATGTTATTTTAGGTCTGAGATAAATTGCTTACAAAAACTTTCTCTACAGGTCTGACGTTTAACAACTATAAGGTTCGTCAATTCCTAAGGAGGAATTTACTTGAACATTCTTACAGGTATTTTGTCACTAGCAGTAATCATTGGTCTTGCATGGCTTTTAAGTAGTAATCGTAAAATGGTGAAATGGCATACTATTCTAGTCGGTTTGGTATTAGAAGGCGTTTTTGTCTACACCATGCTGAATGTTTCCATTGGACAAATGATCTTAAGTAAAACGGCTTTTGTTATTCAACGTGTGATTGATTATAGTTCAGCCGGTATTAATTTTGTATTTGGTCCCCTATTTGAAAATACGGAGATTAATTTTTTATTTGCTATCAACGTATTAGGTGCTTTAATCTTTATTTCAGCTTTAATCTCTGCTCTTTATCACATCCGTCTATTACCTTTTATCGTAAAGATACTTGGTACGATTGTAGGTAAACTTCTTAAAACATCAAAAGTAGAGTCATTTAGTGCAGTAGGAAACACCTTTTTAGGAGTTGCAGAAGCACCTTTATTGGTTAAACCTTATTTGGACCGTATGACGAGATCGGAAACATTTGCAATCATGGTAGGAGGAACAGCTTCTGCTAGTGGTGCAATTTTAGTTGGATACGTTAGTATGGGTATTGACTTAAACTACTTGTTAATTTCTATTTTTAGTGTACCTTTTGTGTCATTAATTATTACAAAATTACTAGAACCAGAAACAGAGACATCAGTATTAAATGATGATGTTCAAATGGAGAAATCTAGTCATGTTAACGTTTTTGAAGCAATATCTGACGGCGCAGTAAATGGAGTTAAATTAGCTGCTAATATCGGTGGATTACTAATCGCTTTCATTAGTGTTATTGCCCTTGTAAATGGTGTACTTGGATTTATCAACACTGATTTAGCTACTATTTTTGGTTATGTATTTTATCCTTTTGCTATTCTTATTGGAATTCCTTTCTCTGATGCATTTGAAGCAGCTTCTCTAATTGGAACAAAACTCGCTTCCAATGAATTTTTAGCTTATGCTTCCTTACAAGAAATGATGAAAGACTTGTCACCACAAACTATTGCAATAATGTCTGTTGCTCTTTGTAATTTTGCTAACCTATCTTCTATTGGTCAACTAATTGTAGGTCTTGGCTCATTAGCGCCAAATAAACAACCTTTAGTGGCTAAATTAGGGTTGAAAGCAATTGTGGGTGGTACGTTAGCAAGTTTTATTACCGCAATTTTTGTTTCTATGTTTATTTAAATTTTTCGCGAGAGCTCGTTACCAACGGGCTCTATTTTGTTGTTTTTCGTCTATTTTTGTAGAGTTTAGTCTTATATGTCAACTAAATTATAAAACAAGTTGACATATAGTGATCCCTTCTATTAATCTATAATTAATCTATATTACTAGGGGGATTTTGGGATGAAATTGAAAGCAATTGATCTTACTTTGTGTGCGATGTTTGCAGCACTAATGGCAATTGGTGCGAATGTTACTTCTTTTTTAGTAGTAGGTGGGGTACCTATTACGTTGACAACGTTCTTTTGTATATTAGCAGGGCTTATTTTAGGAAGTAGACTTGGCGCTCTTTCTATGTTGGTCTATGCTTTGGTCGGTTTTGTAGGAGCGCCTGTTTTCGCAGGTTTTACTGGCGGACCTTCTATCTTTATCAAACCGACTTTTGGATTTATCCTATCGTATATTTTGGTAGCTTATGTAGTTGGGAAAATGGTAGAACGCAACAATTCTAAGACAACAATATTTGTCGCCGCTTTTGTTGGATTTATCATAAATTATGTTTTCGGAACAAATTGGATGTATGCGGCATATGTCCTATGGGCTGCAGCACCAGAAGGGTTCACTTACAAAATGGCATGGGCGTGGATGGTGGTGCCACTTCCAAAAGATATTTTGTTAGCTGCTTTTGCAGCGGTACTAGCACCTAGACTTACTAGAACACTTTCTTATACTAGTAGCACTATGAATAAAAAGACTGCTGCTTAACGAAAAAAGCATGGAACGATACTCTGTTGAGTGTGTTCCATGCTTTTTTATTGTTCTAAGTAATGTCGATCTACTACAACAATCACTTTGTCATCGATACAAGATGGTTTTAGGGAGAAGGTTAATACCTTTTTCCCTTTCACACGAAATACTTCTCTCCCATTTTTCCTATCTGTGTACTTCTTTACGAAAGCATCCATTTCATTTGGATCAATTTTTAGATAGTCTAACATCCGAAAAACTTCATTTCTTTTAACTTCATTTTTTTTATCTGTAATTATAGCGGTTGTTGCCATTTTCTTCACTCCCGTACCTTTCACTTACTGACATTTTACCATTTACAAGAGTGAAATATTGTTAAAAATGTGACAATTATCGGACTTTTTAACCAATTCATTCTAATTAGAATAATGAAACTTCAATTTATGCATAGTATAGATTTACTCCTACAATGCCTATAATCGTAAATAAATACAATGTTAATGCTAACTTCTTATTTTGTTTATTAGTATCCTTTTTAAATAAGATCCCTACATATTGCAGAGTAACGATGATAAAAACAATAATAGAAAGTGTTAAAATACTCATTTCTATCTACCTCCTAGAAAAACGTATGCTAGCTATGCCTTCATCATTATAAGTCATTTGGTATGCTTAAGCACGATGTTCTTTAGAATGGAAATACTGCTTTAATCCTTCTCCTAGAAGATTAAATGAAATAATAGCTATGACCATAAATGTTGTCGACCATAGTGGGATCCACAGCGCATCAAACATACTTAGGGTAATCTTTTCTAATGCTACAGGCCAGTTTAATGACGTATTGTAAAAATAAAAACTTCCATCCTCCTGTTGCTTTGCTACATGCGTGATAAAAATACCAACAAAACCCAATTGTGCTAATAATAACATGGACCTACTTATATCAAAAACAAACTGGACTAACAATGCTGCTCTAGTGGGTTTTAAATAATATCGTAAAAACAGAAAAAAAGGACTTGTTCCAACGACGATTCCTGCTTGTACATACTCTTTTTCCTTTATCTGTTCAAACGTGTTACAGGAAGTCATCGCAATTTTCCCAACTTCCACTACCACCATTATGCCAATCATCCACCAAAAACGCTTTGGAGAAAAAACAATGTATGGTAAAAACGCTAGGATCATTACAAGAAAAAAGGACGGTATGTAGGAAAATAATTGATTCCAAAAACCTAAAAATGATTTAAAGTGCTTTTTCTGACTTGCTAAAAAACCTAATGGAACGCCAAGTAAAAAGCGAAGAACTGCTACCGTTAAAACAATAAGCAATGTCTCTTTTGTCCCCATTATTAACACACTAAGTAAATCTCTTCCCACTCGGTCCGTCCCAATTGGATAATCCTCTGAGGCTGGTAATGGAGGTACTAGCATACTGCCATCTTCTAGCTTAATATATAACTGTTTCTCTAAGTCTGGCTGTACAAATGGTAATAGTGGCGCGAAAATAGAAATGCATAGCAACAGAGAAACAGAAATAATTCCAATCCAAAGAATAATAGATTGTTTATTCCACATGCATCTCTCCTCCTCTTTCTACATAATAAGTAGAGCTACGGAAAGATGGTATGATCCATTCCTTCATCAATAAGTAATAGACGGTACTAATAAACCACGTCATCACTACCATGATGCAGAAGAATGCAAGTAAATATCCGATTACTAAAAAAGATTCATTTCTCGCGATCGTTTCCATTAAATGATATCCTGCTCCGTTATAATTAGATAACATTTCAATTATTGGTAAACTTGATAAAATCATGGAACATACAGCCACGCTATGAACGGTGATGGTCCTTAATGTATTTCGCAACATATGGCGGGAAATTACCCATCTCTCTTTTGTTCCTTTTGCTCTAGCAGTCCTAGTATAGTCTTGCTTAGACTCTCTCCCTAGCTCTTCCATTACTACTTTAGCTAAATAACTAATAGGAAAAATACATAAAGCAAATACAGGTAAAATAGCGTTATACCAAGATTCGTGCCCATATAGATCTAAAAAACTCCACCCGTTTGTATATAGTTGCAATAGGATGACTTGAAGCCCAATAAATATAAAAAAGTCAGGTAAAGAATACAAAATTGTCGATAAAATTTTTCGTGTGATGGAAGGTGCTCTTTGCCCTACCCATCTGTATATTCCTACTCCGAGCAACATTCCTACACATAAGCTTAGTAACAAAGCAGGGATAATAATGCTTAAGCTACGTTTTACATAAAACAAAACAGATTGCACTACTGTAGTACCCACACTTGTGGTTCCTAGTCCTTCTAAAGAAAACAAGCGAATCCACCAATTCTTCCATTCTTCACTATAAACACTCCATGAAATATCCCACACCAACTGGTAGTTTACGACATTTGGAGTAATGGCTAAAGGTAAAAGTGCAATCGTCACAATGGACAGTAATACTACAACATAAATAACTAATTGACGAAAAACCGCATGTATCATAAGTGTTCCTACGGCTCCTTTCATTTCCTTAATATTCCTTTATGATACACTATTTTAGTTTGAATGTTTATAATTTTCGTAAAATAATTAACCTAAAAAAACCACAAATGAACGATATGTCCATTTGTGGTTCACGTGGCAGAAATAGTTTAGCGTACTTGCCCATTCCCACGCATTTTAAATTTAATCGTTGTCATTTCAGGTAATCCCATAGGTCCTCTCGCATGTAATTTTTGCGTAGAGATACCAATCTCTGCTCCAAAACCAAGGGCACTACCGTCTGTAAATCTAGTAGAAGCGTTGTGATACAACGCAGCAGCATCGACAAGTGCCATAAATCGCTCAGCAGAAGACCCATCTTCGGTTACGATTGCCTCTGAATGCTTGGTACCATATTTCTCAATATGATCAACTGCTTCATCAAGAGAAGAAACTACTTTCACAGCAATAGCTTTTCGTAAATATTCATTAGACCAGTCTTCTTCACCAGCTGGTAGGACATCAGTTAGTACTTTCATTGCCTTTTGGTCTCCATAAAGCTCAATATCATTTTGATCCAACATAGTTTGTAAATCTTCTTTATGCTGTTCTAACCATTTTTCGTGAACAATTAACGTCTCCGCTGCATTACACACTGCAGGTCGATCTGTTTTTGCATTTTTAACAATAGATAGCGCTTTTGTCACATCAGCGAACTCATCTACATAGATATGACAGTTTCCTACCCCAGTCTCTAATACAGGTACTGTCGCATTTTGGACGACCGTTTGAATCAACTTGCCACCACCACGCGGGATAAGAACGTCCACATAATCGTTCATCGTAAACAGTTCTTGTGTAGCAGAACGATCCGTTGTATTAATGAACTGAACAGCATCTTTTGGAATGTCTGTCTCCTCTAACGCTTCGTGTAGGACAGCTACAATCGCTCTATTTGAATGAATAGCGGATGAACCACCTTTTAACACAATAGCATTACCGGATTTCAATGCAATACCAGTAGCATCAACAGTTACGTTTGGTCTTGCTTCATAAATCATCCCAATAACACCTAATGGTACGGTAACCTTCTCGACATCTAAACCATTATCTAAGGTCCAGTTGGAGACAACATTTCCTACTGGATCTGTTAAATTAGTTAAATCCTCTAATCCTTTTGCCATACCTTCGATGCGTTCTGATGTTAATGCTAGACGGTCTAATAACGCTTGATCATATCCTTTTTCTTTTCCAGCTACTAAATCTTTCTCGTTTTCACGTAAAATTTCTACTTCCATATCACGAATCTTTTTTGCCATTGCTTTTAAAGCAGTATTTTTTTGTTCTGTAGTAACTAAACTTAATTCCTTTGATGCTTTCTTGGCTTCTTTTGCTAATTCTTTTACACTAATCATTGTCTTACTAATGGTTATCGTCTCCTTTATTAATCGTTATTTTATCCTGTAATACTAACGGACATATCCTGGTGACAGACAAGTTCATCACGCACCATAATCGGCTCCTCTTGTGCAATATCTTTTCCTGCCAAGGATTCCGAATCAATCATAATAACACCTAGACCTATCTCTTCTTGATTAGGAGTAAAGATACGTACAACATCACCTTTTTTAAATCGACCTTCAAAATGAATAATTTCTTTTGCGTAAATTGGTGTTTCTTTTTCTTTTAATGTGTGTTCACCAATTTCATTAACAACCACTGTCCCTTGAGGACCTGAGTTAAATGCAATCCAGCGTTTTTTCTGGTTTAAATTAATTATTTCTTCTTCTGAATCAAAGTAAGTTCCTTTTGCATCACCATTTACAGCATCGAGTAAGATATTTGGTGTTCCAGCTTTTCCTAAGAAGGAAGGAATGCCAGATGCCATCGCAATCTTGAAAGCATCAATTTTGGATTTCATTCCACCAGTTCCAACCGAACTTCCCGCTGTACCAGCACTCGCTTCAATTTCTTCCGTAATTTCCGTCACTTTTTCTACTAACGTAGCCTCTGGATTAACCATTGGATTATCTGTATATAATCCGTCTATATCTGAAAGGATGATTAACTGATCTGCGTCTACTAGAGCAGCAACCTTTGCAGAAAGCGTATCATTATCACCAAATCGTAAACGATCGATAGTTACCGTGTCATTTTCATTAACGATAGGAATGATTCCTCGTTCCATTAACACGTGTAACGTATTACGCGCATTTCCGTAACGTTTTTCATCTGAAAAATCACTACGTGTAATTAATATTTGTGATGCTACATAGCCGTGAGACATGAATAACTCTGAATACGCCTCCATTAACAGTCCTTGGCCAATTGACGCAGCGGCTTGTTTCTCTGGTAGTGAATCAGGTCTTGTTAAGCAACCTAGTTTACGATAGCCAGCAGCTACTGCTCCTGAAGACACTAAGATAACCTCATGTCCTTCGTCTTTTAATTGAGCAATTTCATCTGTTAAGCGCTCTAACTTCCTTCTGCTAACTTCTCCATGTAGGCTTGTTAATGAACTACTTCCAATTTTAATTACAATGCGCTTATTGGTATTGTCACTCACAGTAATTTCCATCTCCTAACTTACGATGTTTTCTTCAATAGTTGTGCTAATTGTTGTTGTATTTCTTCCGATCTAGAAGCGGCCCCTAAAATCGCTTCTTGAATTGCCTTTCCTCCGCCGTTTTGGTGTAATGCCTCCAAACCTGCTGCAGTTGTTCCATTTGGGGAGGTTACTTTTTTTCGTAATTCGGTTGGGGAATCGGATCCTTGTAACACCATTTGTGCAGCTCCAAGGATTGTTTGAGCACATAATTCTTGAACAAGTTCGTCATCCCAGCCGGCTTCTTCTCCAACTTTCTGCATATTTTCCATCATATAATAGAAATAAGCAGGTCCACTTCCAGCAATACCTGTAAATAGGTCCATTTGATCTTCTTTTATGGTAAATACTTTTCCCATCGTTAACAGGACTTCTTCTATTTCTAATTCCTGTTCTGCCGTTACACTTGTTCCCACACTCATAGCAGTGGCTGATTCACCGATGCCACTAGATGTATTAGGCATTACTCTAACTACTGGCTGCCCTTTTGGTAATCGTGATTCCATAAATTCTAATGAAATACCTGCCATGACTGAAGCAACAACCGTACCTTTTGAAAGATGTGGTCGAATGGATAAAAGTACATTTTCTGCATCTTTTGGTTTCATTGCTAAAAATAATACGGTTAAAGGTTTATAAGGAAATTTTTCTCTTTTGGCAGTTCTAAGTCCGTAACGTTCTTCTAACTCTGATAGTCTTTCAGCGTTTTGTCTGTTTGTAACGATGATCTGATTGGGACTTATTTGTTTGGAAGTAATCATTCCTTTCATCATCGCTTCTGCCATATTACCTGCACCTAAAAAACCGATTGTTTGTTTTATAATTGTTCTCTCCTCCGTTTTCCCGTTCGTTTTGTTCAACGCTAATAATCGTAACATGTATGGTGAATTTTTTTGGTCACAATTCCCAGATAGTTAGAATTTACTCCATATAGTTAGTGAAAGCGTTATCATTTATAGATAAACTCCCGAGAGAGCTTCTGAGAGCAAATAATTCGTGATTATCGGTGTATATGGAGATTGGGACGAGTTATGTAGGGGTGAATGTGTGCTTGTCCGTGGAGCCGTGGGGAATCTTTCTGGATCTAGGTGGTAAGTCCGAGGAGTCTCGTGGTTTCTGCCTGGTGTCATGCGGCAAGTGGGAGAAGCCGCGCGTTTTCCTCTTGGTTCCATGCGGCAAGTCCGTGAAGCCGTGTGTTTTCCTCTTGGTTCCATGCGGCAAGTCTGTGAAGTCGCGCGTTTTCCTCTTGGTACTATGCGGCAAGTCCGTGAAGCCGCACGTTTTTCTCCTGTTGTCATGCGGCAAGTCGCGGAAGCCGCGTGTTTTCCTCTTGGCGTCATGCTGCAAGTCTGTGAAGCCGTGTGTTTTCTTCCTGTCTCCATGCGGCAAGTCCGTGAAGCCGCACGTTTTCCTCTTGGTTCCATGCGGTAAGTCGCGGAAGCCGCGTGTTTTCCTCTTGGCGTCATGCTGCAAGTCTGTGAAGCCGTGTGTTTTTTTCCTGTCTCCATGCGGCAAGTCCGTGAAGCCGCACGTTTTCCTCTTGGTTCCATGCGGCAAGTCTGTGAAGCCGCACGTTTTCCTCTTGGTACCATGCGGCAAGTACGTGAAGCCGTGTGTATTCCTCTTGGCGTCATGCGGCAAGTCCGCGGAGCAACATATTCTCTTTCTAAGGATTTATTGTATATTTTATAATCTATGAAGAATCTTGACAGTAAGTCGATGACTAGTTTGAAGAGCTAGAGGGGTTTTCCAATAATAATTCCAATTAACTGAATGAAAATGATAAAATATAATCAATCTACGTAACTTCTTATGTAAACACATAAATAGAAAGCAGGTGATGACATGCATAAAAGATTAGTGTGTTTCGGTGATAGTTTAACTGCACGTAAAGAAGGATATGAAGAGCCGTTATTAACCTCCATGCTAGCTGACCATTTTGAACAGTGGTACATTATAAATTCTGGCGTCCCTGGTAATACTTCTTCTCAAGCTTTAGCTAGAATAAAAAAAGATGTGTTGGCACATAAACCAGATATAGTGACTATTTTACTTGGGTCCAATGATGCCGGGTTGCATAAATTAGTACCTCTTTTAACATACAGAAGAAATTTAGAGAAAATGATTCGTCAAATTGGACCGGAGCAAGTAGTACTTATTTCTCCTCCACCAGTTGATGAATGCAAACAAAATAAACGTACTAATCAAGTAATGGTTTTATATGCTCAAACAGCAAAGCTAGTAGCAACTCAATACCAAGTACCATTTATTGATTTCTTTCATTATTTATATTTTCATAAGAATTGTTCTTCTCTATTAAAAGGGGTTGCGGATGATGGTTTACACTTTGGAGAAGGTACCTACGAATTATTGTGTGAACTTATTATAGATGCTATTGAAGATAAGTTCCTGTAAATGGAATAATTATGATTTTTAGGTACTGAAATAGCGTCATTTGTGCTGTGTGAAGATTGGTGTATTTGTAGGGACCTTATTCATACTCAGATACCTTACTTACATTTATTTATATCTCCCCTAATTATACTTATGTATAGATAGACCTGTTAAAACTCACTATTCATGTGTGTTGACAAGCGCAATTTAGGAGAGATAGTAATGAAGAAACTTTCTTCTTATAGCTTTTTCTTGTTAGTTGCTATGTCTTGTTTGTTATTTCTATATATAAAGACGAGCATTGTATTATTCTTATGGGCTACTTATGAAGTGCTACTTTCTAATAGTGTGTTTTTTATTCTTACCAAACACCTGGCCCAAGAGATAAAACGGAAAAGTAAGGTTGCTTCTACCATTCTTCTAGGAATGGTTTTTTTGTTTTAAATGTACATAAATCATTTCTGGATCTCCGTCGTCTAAATGATCAATTACTCCACTTATAATGAACCCTTCTTTTTGGAAGACAGATTGCATTTTTTTGTTAGATTCATTTGTAGAAGAAAAGACTTTTTCTGCATTTATCATTACTAGTACACTTCTTAGCAATTTTCCAGCTAATCCTTTTCCTTGATATAATGGATCAACCATAACTAGAGATACAAAGGGATATTCGAAAAAAGAGTTGTCATATAGTATAAATCCAGCAATCTGCTTTTCTAAGGTAATATGAATACACCTGTTTTCTAGAATGGCTTGAAGTATATTCTCTGCACGTGATGTAGTGCCAATAATCTTTTCATCTATGGCAAGAATCTCTTTAAATTCTCGCTTGGTAGATAACATTGTTTCCATTTAAAGTCCTCCAAAAGTGAAATTAAAGATAGCGCAAGTACCTCTCTGGACTCTGCAAAAAATCTCTAATAATTGTCACATGTTCTAATTCTTGATAAGATTTTTTAACTAATCGATCTTCTTCTAATAAAAAAATTTCCGCACCTGGTATAGCCATTAATATAGGGGAGTGCGTAGCAATTAGAAATTGTCCGTTTTCTTCAACCATATTTTTAATCATAGAGATCAACGTCAACTGTTTTACTGGAGATAAAGGTCCCTCAGGCTCATCTAAAACATACAATCCGTTTGGTTGAAATCTCGAATGAAACAAATCTAAAAAGCTTTCGCCATGAGAACGATACTCCAACCCTTCTCCATAAAAATGTTTTAAATCATGTAACTGTCTAGCATGAGGTAAGATTTCTAATTGGCTTCGATCTTGTTCTTTTATTTCTGCTATAGCTTCTTGTGCTTCTCTTTTCATCTCTTCTAATCTCTTTATGTAATGGGAGAATTCATTTGCTCGAAAATAAAATCCTTTTTTTGTTCTAGCAGACCACGTAAGTGATAAAGCTTGTCCTAAACTAGTTGAATCCGCCTCTTTCTCTCCGACCGTAATACATTGTGCAGCGTTTGCGATACCAGATAAAAAAGTAGATTTTCCTGTTCCATTATCTCCTACAAAGATAGTCACAGGTTTAGTAATAGAAAGCTCAGAGAAGTTTTCTATTAGTGGTAAATTGAAAGGGAAGCAACCATGGTTAGATAGAGATTTTTTTGATATTTTCTTTAAATGGAGAGACATATTTATCTTTCACTCCTTATCCTTCTCACTTCATTCTATGTAAATAAATAGTAGCACAAAGCTTCAAAATTGTAAGTGTTTTAGATAATTGCTAGACTATATAAAAAAGTATTTGCACCTTACACATCTCAACTAATAAGGAGACCTATTGTGACTTTCATTACTTTTTCAAACCTAAACTTAACATGGATGAATACCCCTAAAAGTTGGTCGATTGACGAGAACACAAAACAATTGGTGATTAAGCCAGAAGATGAAACAGATTATTGGCAACGAACTCATTATGACTTTCAACATGATAATGGGCATTTTCTCTTCCAAGAACAACATGGTCCCTTTCAATTAAAGACAAAAGTTCATTTGCATCCACTTCATCAGTATGATCAAGCAGGATTGTATATCCGTTTTGATGCAGATAATTGGGTCAAGGCTTCTATTGAATTTATGACAGAAGGAGAAAATAAACTTGGAGCTGTTGTAACAAAGCAAGGCTTTTCAGATTGGTCCACACAACCAATTGGAGACGATGTTACATCTATTTCTTTTCGATTATCTTATATCGATCCAGTTTGTTACATTGACTATTCTTTAGATGAAATAAATTGGTATCAAATTCGAATTGGTCATCTGCCAATGGTTCCAAAAACTGTCCCAAAAGTGGGATTATACGCTTGCAGTCCTATCAAAGCAGGATTCTCTGCAGCATTTGATTATTTAGAAATTCACTCTATCTCTGACGACAGAACAAAAGTATATGGATAAGAAAAAGCACCCTTAAGGCGGTGCTTTTTTCTCTTTTCATCATTTCCACTTAATCCCACAACCAAGGGATGGCTTTTGGTCTTGAGGCACTTCTCGTCCTTCTAAAACAGCATCTAAAGCCGCACGTAAGTCTTCACCTGTTACCGGTATATCGTTGCCAGGTCTAGACCCATCAAGTTGCCCTCTGTATACACAGCGTTTCTCTCCATTAAATACGTAGAAATCGGGAGTACACGCTGCATCATAAGCTTTAGCAATTTCTTGCGTTTCATCAAACAAATATGGGTAAGTTAACCCCCATTCATTCACCATTTTCACCATATTATCCGGAGAATCAGCTGGATAATTTTCTATGTCATTTGAATTTATCGCAATAAATGACACACCTTTTTCTCCATACTCTTTCCCTATTTTTGATAGCTCTTCTGCTACATGAATAACAAACGGACAATGATTACAAATGAACATAACGACAGTTGCTGTAGAAGATGATAGTTCTTCAAAAGAACGCATCTTTCCACTAGCTGGTTCTATCAATGAAAAATCAGGTGCTAGTTTACCTAATGGGAACATTTTTGATTCTGTTCTTGCCATTTTTTCAACAATCCTTTCTAAACTATGATTTCCTTTAGTATAATATAAAGACAGAATTGTCACAAAACATTAGGACTTTGGAGGTACACAATGGAGTGGTTTTGGGCGGATAAAGGTAATCCTTTTTCATTTGGAAGTTTATCGCATCTCATCATGATTTTTCTACTCTTCACGATAGCAGCTATTATGATATTTTCACGCAATTCATTACGAAATAATAATAATCGAAAAATAGAAATCTTCCTAGGAATAACACTTCTTACGGTAGAATGGGGTTACTATTGGTGGTTACTACAAACTGGGTATTGGAGCGTTTCTACTTCTTTACCTTTAGAACTGTGTAGCATTACCTTATACACTTGTATCTTGTTTCTTTTAACTGGCTGGAAACCTGCTGGTACTTTTCTTTATTACGCAGGTATTGCAGGTGCTTTACAAGCTGTTCTAACACCGGTCTTATTTATCGGCTTTCCGCACTTTCGTTTTTTCCATTTTTTCTATATTCATATGGCTATCATCTTAGTAGCTATTTATGCAGTTGTAGTAAAAGACATCGTTCCAACATTCCGTAACGCTGTTATCTCGTTTTCTACTTTATTAGTTTTGGCTTGTATCATTATTTTTATCAATCGATCTACAGGTGGAAATTATATGTTCCTTCAAAGGAAACCGTCTACCGCTTCCCTTTTAGATGTACTAGGACCATACCCTTACTATGTTTTTTCATTAAGTGCCCTAGCTTTAGGGATTTTTCTTGGCTTAGCAGGACTATATAAATTGTTACAGAAAGGAAACGTTCATGTCGGTGAAAACTAATGGTAGTTCACCGATTATTTTGTTTCCAGAGACAAGAGAATTAGTAAAGAACATACAAAAGAAAACTGAGACAAATAATCGCAACAATGTTACAAGAACTGCTGCTTACTTATCCTTCTTTCATGCGAACCCTGAAGTGCATTGGGCTTTTTTAGCGCATATGGTTTCACGCAATGGCGGCTATCAAATGACGGATTTGAAGGGAGATATATTACCTTCCGTATTATCTTCCAAAGAAATTGACCTAACTTTCTCTTTATTAGAAACCGCTAATGCTTGGATTTTTAAAGACGCATATCCACAATTACTGATGTGGGAATTCTGTAAAAAAAAGAAAGAAGACTTGTTTCCTCTTCTTTCTCTTTTTTCAGTTAGTAAATTTATGATAGAAAAGTGGCAACAAGCGTTTCAGCAAGAAATCTTTCCATCTATGTTTATGACGTGCTCCTTAATAATAAATGAACAAAAAATGTTGCAAACACGACTGCTTGATCAATCCTCTTCTTATGTAGACCTTTTTCATTCTCTTAAATATCGATTTCAAGAAAAAATGGGTTGGACAGACATTGTTTTTCCGAAAAAGACGTTCTGGAAGAATTCTTTGTATGGGATAAGTATCGATTCTTTTTTAGATGATAGAAGTAGGATTCAAACAGGTTTTTCCTTGTACAAATTACTATTCCAATCAAATGATAAAGTTGCTAGCTATCTATCATTTGCAACCAATCAACCTCATACCGCTTCTAGGCAAGACTATTGGCCATTTCATTTTTCTAGTAACAGGCAAAAAAACAACAGAATCTTTAGTCCGTCGTTAAAACATGCATGGGAAGATCGCTCGATACGTCCTATGCCTACACAAGACTGGTATATTCCAAAAGAAGAATTGCTAATCAAAGATTTTTACGAAGCTTATACGATTTCAAAAAATGGTTTTAACAGAAGCCGCATGCATAAAAGTGCATGGAAGAAAAAAGATTGGCTTACATCCTATCTACAATATAAGAGAAAAAACGCTCCTAATGAATAGGGGCGTTTTTTGACCTTAATTTTTCAAATCTACCTTCATAACCTTAGCCATAATGTTTGGTAGATCCGTATTTTCTAGTAGTCCATGAAACTTGTTAGATTTTGGACCAAATGCATATACTGGTAAATCAGTACCTGTATGAGCAGTACTTGTCCATCCGATTAACGCACGATCAGAAACTACTTCATTAATAGCAATCGCCGTTTTTTCAGCAGATTTAATCTTAGCAACTTCTTCCTCTGTTAAATCAAGAGAAGTATATTCTTTCACTACTTCCTTTAGGTTACTCCTATCATCATTTAGCTTTGTTACCATATAGTCTCCAGTAGCTTTTACATCATGAAGGATATCAATATTTAGATCATACTGTCCGTTCGAACCTACAGACATACCTCCTGTTTCATGGTCACCAGCCACTACTACTAAAGTGTTTCCATCTTTCTTTGCATACTCAATTGCTGCTTCTACCGCTTCATCAAAAGCTTTTGTATCGTTCATCGCCCAAGCAGCATCGTGTGCATGTCCAGCCCAATCAATTTGTGAACCTTCTACCATTAAGAAGAAACCATCTTTATCTTGTTCTAATGCACCAATAGCTGCAGTTGTCATCTCAGATAAACTAGGTTCTTCCGTTTCACTACGATGCATTTCTGGAGACATTGGTCCCTCGGCAAATAAACCAAGTAATTTTCCGCCTTGTGCATTCAATAATTCCTCTTTATTTGTAATATATTCATAGCCATCATTTTTTGCTTTAGAAATTAGATCTCCTTCTGGTTGTTTCCCGCCGGCTTCTTCACTTGTGAAGTAGTCGCGGCCTCCACCAAGAAGAACATCTACACCATTTTGGAAGTATTGGGGTGCAATACCAGCTTCGTTACTTCTTGCATTTACACTTGCACCGAATACAGCTGGAGTTGCGTGAGTAATTCTAGAAGTTGCTACTAGACCTGTTGCTTTCTTTCCACGTTCTGCAGCATCTAAAATAGAATCTACTTCTTCTCCATCAGGTGTTACTCCCACCATACCATTATTCGTTTTAACACCTGTCGCCATAGCTGTACCAGCAGCAGCTGAATCTGTTACTTCTGTATCTGCTGAATAAGTTTTCATTAATCCTTTTACATGAGGATCAAAAGAGGAATCTTCTCCATTAAACCAGCGATAGTTGGTCGCATAACTAGCATCAAATCCATCAGGAATCATATAGATAACATTTTTAACTTTTCCATTCTTGAATTGCTCATCTGAATTTTTCTTTGCTCCTGCGGTAGTCTCATTCATTCCTACATATGCACCTGACACAACGATAGAGCTTACTAATGCAACACTAGCCATTTTCTTTAACATTTTTATTCCTCCTATCAATTACTTGCTTGAACATACTTTAACAAGTTTTTGTTAATAGAAGATAAATAGAAGATTAAAGGTTGATGACGAATGTTCTATCAAAAGTACCATGAAAGAATATCCATTCTAGTTAGTTAGTTTCGTTTTTTTATATTCAAGAGGGAATTAGATGTATTTTACCTAACAAGTTCGTTACAGATGTAAATCTGTTTGTGCAAAATCATATATGTATCAATAGTTTAATTGATTTACATACTTGTAACGAATTTTACATCTATAAACTTCAAAAGTTCCTCATAAAAAAACAAAGGGTTTTACTTCCCTTTGCTTGTTCTTACTTTTATTTTTCTAACACCTGAATAAATTCTCTCATATAGTCAGGAAGGTCTGGCGGGCGTCGACTAGAGATAATATGACCATCTACTACAACTGGTTCATCTACCCACTCCGCACCTGCATTCATCATGTCATGCTTAATACCTGGCGTACTTGTTACTTTCTTGCCTCTTAATACATCAGCAGATATTAACACCCAACCCGCATGGCAAATTTGGCCGATTGGCTTTTGTTTTTTGTCCATATGTTTAACAAAGTTTAACACTTCATCATATCTTCTTAACTTATCGGGAGACCATCCACCTGGAACTAAAAGTGCGTCGAACTCTTCAATTGTTACTTTGGAGAAAGAAACATCACTTTGAATTGGCACACCATATTTACCTATGTATGTCTTTTGCCCTTCTTCTCCAGCTATGATTACGGAAGCACCTTCTTCTCTTAAACGCAGCACAGGATACCACAGTTCCAAATCTTCAAAATCATCACTCACTATCTGCAATATCTTTTTACCTTCTAATCGCATTATTTTTCCTCCTTCTTGTCGTAAGCATATACATACATACTATTCCCATAGTTGTCCTTACCCTAAACATCCTATTTTACGTATGCTAGAATAATAGGGAAGAAATGGGGGAAGAAGTATGTCAGCAGTATATCAAAAAAGAAAATACATCCTTTTTATCGTGTACATCTGTCTCTTCATGGTTTCTGTCTTTTTTTATCAAGGACCATGGTATGAACTTATTTTAACTTTTGCTCAAGTCGTCTTAGTTCCAATTATAACACTTCAAATCATTCGTTCACATAAGTTAACACCATATTGGATCATTGCTTCTATAATAGGAGTGCTATCCGTCACTTGTCTCTCTGTTACCTCCTCTACATCATTAGATCTAGTCTTTGCTGGCGTATATTTACTATATACAACCGTCACAGCTCTAATTGGATTAGAGAGGCTACTCTCACGTGGCAATCGGTACATAGAAGAAGGAATAATCGATTGGGCATTTATCTATTTGCCAATCGGTGGTATGTGGTATTTCGCGCATGTTGGAGAAATTCAAACAGGCTTCTCCCCTATCATTACTTGGATGACAAGTATTCACTTTCACTATGCCGCATTCTTGCTTCTCATATTTACAGGATTAGTTGGTAGAGTACACAAAACAATGGTTTACAAAATTGCTGCAACCTTTATAGGACTAGCTCCAATCTGGGTAGCGATAGGTATTAGTGTTTCCAGGTTATTAGAACTGTTTTCCGTAATGTTTTATCTAATAGGAATTGGCTTTTTGTTTACGCATATTTTAAAAACTACCTTCCCTAAGAAGTATCAAAAAATGCTAGTGCTCTTCAGTATTGGTTCTTTGTTTTTCAGTCTTAGCTGGTCATTACTATACGCTGTAGCGAGAGTTGGATTTGGTACCGAAATTAGTATTGCAACAATGATTCTATTCCATGGAATAACAAATTGTCTTTGCTTCGGATTAGTAGGAATTTTATCATGGTTAGTATCCTTTCCTAGACAGAGGTTTATGTCCCCTACTTTTCAGAAGAGTCACGTTACTGGTGGCCTTCCTGTAGTTGTACCTATTGAAGCTGGATTACATCCTAGTGGATTAGTCGATGATTTCTCTACATTTAAGCTATCTAATTGTCCTGATGTAATAAAAGACTTTTATGAAAACACTTCACAATATTCTTTGTTCTCTTCTGTTAGGTGGAATTATTTGTTTTACCCTCTAGCACTTTGTTGGCATGTGATATCAAAGAAGTTTCAACAGCTTCATTTGCCAGTAATTTCAACGAGACAAGAAATGACTGGAGAAATCTCATCCGTTTCTAAACAGTTGGATGGAAGAGAAAAACCTAGAGTTTGGAGTAGAGCAATTAAAGGGGAAAAAATATTCCAAGCTATTTATTCTATTTATGAAGATAATGCTGGAGTTAATTATATGAGCATCTCCTTACCTCTCCCATTTTGCACGATGATGGGGATACTTTCCGTTCACTCAGAAGATCTACGTGAATCTATTAAGATAACTAGTTCCTCAGACGATCAAACGGGTGTATATCTTTTCGTTAAAGGATATAGAGTTACTTTACCTCTTTCTGAGAACTTTCTAATTAGAAAAGTTGATGAACAATCACTTAAAGCAATTCATCACATGAAAATTTTCGGGCTGCCATTCTTGACCATTCATTATGATATTTATAAAAAGTAAAAGGAAGCGGCTGATGGTCGCTTCCTTTTACTTTAGAAGTGGAATTGCTCTATTCTGTTCTCAGTAGCGGAAACTTTCCTTTAGGAGAGAATAGCACGCCCATAAAACTCAGTCTTCCTGCTTTGTTACTCTAACAGTAGCCATACCCGGATTAGCATAAGCAGGAAGCGTATTTTCCTCTACCTCTTCTGCATTTGCTCCATAGAAGTAACGTTCAATGGCCATGTTAGCTTCTGTCTGTTCTACATCTATCGGAGAACTCATACCACCTACTAACTGTGAATGGCGTTGAGAATCAATCTTTGGCTCTACTGCACCGCTATGTAGTTCCTGTTCCAATTTTACATTTGCTTCTGCCGCTTCTTGCTGTTGCATCTCTTTTTCATTCATAGATTTTCCCTCCTAAGCTTGTCTTAGGATTATCTTTTACTTAAACCGCCTGCTTATCCAAAAAAGGCCATAAAAAAACAAGGAAAGCAAATGCCTTCCTTGTCCCATAAAGAATTACTTCTTCATGTTGTATTTCTCTAAGAAGCGGTCTACGCGGCCACCTTTGTCCGCGAACTTTTGACGTCCAGTGTAGAATGGATGAGTGTCAGAAGTTACCTCTACTTTAATTAGAGGGTAAGTAGTACCATCTTCCCAATCGATTGTTTCTGCAGTATGCATAGTTGAACCAGTGATGAATTTGAAACCACTGTTTGTATCCATGAATACTACTTTACGGTAGTTAGGATGAATTCCTGCTTTCATGTTGTTTTCCTCCTTTCTTCAAGAAAATAATATAAGTAAGCACGAGCTTACCTAGTCGTTTAGAAAAGTATTACTTCGTTTCGCGGTGAAGAGTCACACGCTTAAGGCGTGGGCTGTACTTTTTAAGCTCTAAACGGTCTGGGTTGTTACGCTTGTTCTTTTTAGTGATATAGTTACGGTCACCCGTTTCAGTGCATTGTAACGTGATATTAACGCGCATAGTTCTGCCTCCTTCTTTGTAAAAACCGAAATCATTCACGAATTGGATTGTATAAAATTTCGGGACTACTGTCAAGTATTTTTTCTGTATAGCGGAATGTAATAGTGGAAAGGGTTCAATTCAATTCGAAGCCCCATCTAAGTGCTTTTTTATCAAAAAACATATTTAGGCCGTCATATGTATATATAACAGGTAATTTCCTATTTAATGGCACATCAGTAGGACGCCAAATTGTAACGGTTCATTATTCAACTGTCCATGGTAATGAGTACTTCTTCTCTGTATACACTACTTTCACTCCCTTCATACATTATACCATAAAGTTGGCTAATAAAAATTAGTTATTTGCTATATTAAAGTTACTTTTTGGAGAGATTTTGAAGTTTTAACAACTCCCGTAATAGTTCTGGATATATGAGACATCATAGTAGGGGAGGTGTTATCTGTGCAAAATCCTTTAGAGGCCATTTGGAGTACATTAAAAACCAAATTTGACGGAGAACCAGAGACAGATCTGCATGTCGGAGAAGTAATGGCACTTTGGACTATTTATACCATGATGTGTGAAGCAATTGCTTTTTACGGTGTGTTTTTAAATACGACGACAGATAAAGATCTAATTAATGCTATTCAATCAGCACATATTGAAACAGAACGTGGTATTAACACACTAAAAGACTTTTTCAAACGAGAAGGTATTCCTCTTCCTCCTGTGAGTCAAGAAAAGCCTGATAGTGAATCAAAAGATGTACCAATTGGGGTTCGATTCACAGATGAAGAAATAGCTAATTTCCTTAGCGTTAAAACAGCAACGTATATTTCTTTTGCGGGGACTTCACTTGCACAATGCATCCGCATGGATGTAGGCTATTTCTTCTCAGATCTATTAAGCAACACGTTAACCTATAACATTAAATTGAAGAAAACCCTGATTCAAAAAGGGTGGCTAAAAGTTCCTCCTGCGTGGGGCCAAAAACTATGAAGGAATTAGCAAAAACAAACCCCCATCAACTACATGACGGGGGTTGTTCTTGGTCCTTGTAAAATCGTTAAATGAACAGTGGAACTATGAAATTACTCGACTTGGGTTATGAACTACTTCTAATAATCTTGATGCCTCACTCATAGACGATTGACATAGTGGGCATAATGGTTCAGCCTCGGATGTAAAATTATCGCGAATCCAACCATTGCAATCAGGAGAAGCACATTCCCAAATTTTTGTTTCTTCTTTCACGACCTCTTCCTGTGGTTTACGGTTATACATGTAGGACCTCCTAAGCTTCCGTGCCGACCACCAGTTCAACTAAATCCAACTAGTTATCATTCAACTGAGGCGCAGGAATTAATTGGGTATTTAATTAATAATACCGAAATTTGTCGTCAAAGTCAAATTTCACAATCCTTACACCTAGTAGTATATGCACGAAACCCTCTGTTATGACAATGTAGAAGCCCTTTTTTCTAAAATAAAATCCGTATGCACATATTCCGTTCCAAAGTAGTTTTGTAGATTGTTTACATTCATATCATCAAGTTGAACAATAGTTTGTTCATGTGAATAAAAGGAGATAGTAAAATCTCTCTGCAATTTTTCTAAAAACATATCCACATTGACGCCAGATTTTTGAATGTAATAACTATCAAATTCCATAAAACCAATAACATTATCCATCCTACGAAGAATCCGTTCCATTCCTTTTATGACATACGCTTCAAAGCCTTCTACATCGATTTTAAACAGAAGCCTGTCGCTTTCCTGAACGGATTGTTCTAATAAATCATCAACAGAGATTGTTTGAACGGTTGTCGCCTCAACCATCTTATGTTGAGGTTCATGTGATGCAGATGACGTTCCAGACCAATGTGTATCAACGTAAAAAATTTGCTCTCCTTTAGAACGGTCTGATGCAAATGCTTGAATAATGTTCATTTGCTCTCGGTTTGGATGTTGTTCTTTCGACTGAATTATATAAGGAAGTAATTTTTCATTTGCTTCTATTCCATAAATAGACGTACTTTTGTCATAGACTGTAGAAAAAATACATTCCCCGTAATTTACTCCTATGTCTAGCACAATTGTAGGCTTAAATTCTTCTACCGTTTTTACCCAAAATGCCGTAAGAGATTCTTGCGTTACACCATCTTTTAATAGAATTGCTTTCCCGCGATTTTCAGCAGCATTGACAAATATTCCTTGTCCAGTTGGCAAGGTTACTTTAGATGGTAATTTAGTTGAATTGATCGTTTTATATTTCAAAAATACTCCAAAGTCAATAATTATTTTCCAGATTCTTGGATGTCTCTCCCACATTCTTGAGAATATGGGTTTTCGTAAAACAGCCTTCATAGGCATGTGTATAATCCTCCTTGGGTAATGAACTAATATGATTGTTCGCCAATTATACCAAATCAATGTAAATAGGTTGTTAAGAAATTATGTTATTATTATGCAGAAATAGTGTATTCTGCTTCTCTATTTTGTTATAATCAGCTAAATCATTAAAGGAGGAGTTTATGATGAAAAAAGTAGAACAAGCCACGTTTGCAGGTGGATGTTTTTGGTGTATGGTAAAGCCTTTTGATGAACTTCCTGGTATAGAAGGAATCGTTTCAGGATATATGGGAGGTTCGTCGGAAAACGTTTCGTATAAAGAAGTGAAAACAGGAGAAACAGGTCATTTAGAAGTGGTGCAAATTACGTTTGATCCAGCAGTTTTTCCATATCAACAATTATTAGATTTATATTGGCCACAAATTGATCCTACGGACGACGAAGGACAATTCCAAGATAGAGGCAGCCAATACAGAACAGCCATCTTCTATCACACAGAAGAACAACGTGAGTTAGCAGAAAAAAGCAAGCAGGCAATCGCAGACAGCGGAAGATTTAAAGACCCAATTGTGACAGAAGTTCGCCCTGCGTTGGCATTTATTCCTGCTGAAGACTATCATCAAGATTTTTATAAGAAGAATCCTAAGGAATATAAAGAAGATCGAGCAAAGTCTGGTCGTGACGAGTTTATTGAAGCAAACTGGAAGTAAGATAAATCACCACAAATGACAAATCATGTTTTTACTTCACAAAAAACCCTTGCCACTCGGCAAGGGTTTTAAATAGCAGTTGCAGCGGCGCGGTCTACCGTGACAAATCCATTCCATGTCTTTACTAAACGTATCATTGCATCGTGGTTTTCTGCTACAAAAGAAGCAATTATTTCACTTTGATGCATCTCTTTATCGGTTGGAAGATTAACAAACACTGAAGCTATTTCTCTCTCTATCTCTTGTCTACTAGCTTCGATCGTTATGTCGTCGTAAGATATCTTTATCTTTGTTACTTCATCGGAAATGATGGAGAACAAAGCAAGATTCCCTTTTAAAATGTCCACAGTTGAACTATCAATAACGGGATCAGATTTAGGTAACACTGACGGTTTGTTACTGGTGTAAGCAATTTCAAGCACATCATCTGTCAGAGAGAGAGTTGAAAATAAATCTCTCATTGGCAATTGCTTCACTAAAAAAGTTGCTTGCTCATTTTGGGTCAGAGGTTTGCTTTTTTCTTCTGCTACAAAGAACAGGGAACAAAAGCAGAAACATATGACTGTAAAGATTACTTTATGTTTCAACTCTGCTCTCCTCCTACCTAATTTGTGAAATTCTCGATCCATTTCTTTGTATCTTTATAGGAATCATATACTTCCAAATAAATAGTATGTTGTGTTTTATATTTCTTTTTAAAAGTTACCTCTAGATAATAGTTACTAGCATACCCAGGTTCTACAAATCTATTTTCGCCTTTTAAATTATCAGAATCATTTTGAATGGCATTCAGTAATGACGAAATTTCGGCATCATTACTAACAAATTTTGAATTACCATTTGGATATCCAATTCGTACATCGCTTAGTTTGTAATCCTTCTCTTCTAAATCAGTAAAGTAATCTACCATGTCTTTCGTTTCAGAGGATTCTAAAACAGGGGACAACATCTCACTAACAACCTTTTCGGGTACTGTATACAACCTTGATTGTACATTCCCATTTTCCAATTCATAAATTATAAATAATCTAAAATCATCTGGACGATAGTTACGGTCATACTCCCTAGCTAAATTTTCTGAAAGAATCTTTTCATGTAGCTGGACGATAGCCTCCACGTTTTCGGGTTGAGCATAAAATTGTGAACCTACTTGATTAATATTCATTTGGTAAAATTCACTCTCGTTCTGCTCAAATCTTTTAAACTCTTGATACGCCCACTGATCCTCTGAGAACCACACTCTCTTCACTTCAGAAGCTTCAGGGACACGACCTTCAAACCCTGTGATATCCAATTTCAGACCAATAACCATAGCTACTACGACTAGCATATATACGCCCAACTTACGGAACGACTTTCCAATTCTCCAACTTTTTTGTAACACCATTTCCGTAATAGTAAATCCTAAAAAAGAACCTGTTACATAACCAAAGTATGCCCAGGAATCTTTCCCGTTTGTTTCAAAGAAAAACGCTCCGAACATTAATGTAAAGAAGAACGTAATACCGTATAAAATGACTGGTCGTAAAGCAGAGAAAGCTATAGACTGGGTTGCCACTTCTAATGGTCTAATTCTATAAGCTAACCAGGTTAAAGCAAATAGTACCGCTGCCATAAAACTAAATGTTAACCACTCCCCTAATGTAAAGGGAGATGTATACGCCTGCACAAAAGTTGCGATATAAAGAAGGTATTCAAATGATTCTTCAATGTAATACTCCATTGGGAATCCTAAAATACTATGTCTCATATTACTAATTGCTAACAAAGTAATGAAAAAAGGATAAAAAATGAAAATGAAATATAAAACAATATTGACGAATGTAAGCCCTGTGATCATTAAAACAAACGTCGCTATTATATAGAATAATACGTGACCAAGGATATTTGTTGCCATCCAAACGAGAACATCGCTTGTACCCACCGCATCACTGTATCCATTCAAAGATACTACTAGCAGAATTGATATACTGGAGATGATAAGTGGTGCAATTAATCCAACAAGTCCACAAATAAAATTAGAAATGAAATGTGTATCTCTCTTAAAAGGAAGTGAATGCAAATAATCACTTGCTAATGGTGTGTGTAAATATCGGAACAAAACGATACTAAAAATTAACGGTACAATTAGCAAAAAGACAGAAGTCCCAAATGATCCAAATTGCATGTAGTTCGCTAAATCTTCTCCTGTATTGGATGAATACTCATTAGAAATGATGGTCAGCATAGCAACAGGATAAGCAAATAGTAGAATAATAGTATATAAAACACTCAACCAAGTAACAGAACGAATATTCTGCCCTATAATCGCCCTACTGAATAAGGATGTTTTCGATTGCATAGCCATGATCCCCCATTTCATAAACAAAAATCTCTTCTAGTGTTAAAGGTAGAATGTCAAACACTGGTGAATTCCACGTTTTCACATACTTCTCAACTTTAGATGGTTCCCCTTTAACAATACTAATTAAGATGGACCCTCTTCTCTCTTTGTGAAGTACTGTTAATTCCGATAGGAAGCCCTCCTCTTTTTCCTCGCTAATCGCTACTTGAATTTTGTGAACGTCCGATTTCAAATCGTCTAAATCACGCTCTATAAGTAATTGTCCACGATGCATAATTCCCACATGGTCACACAGATCTTCCACTTCTCTCAAGTTATGAGAAGAAATCAATACTGTCATGTTTCTTTCCGCAACTTCCTGGACTAATATATTTTTTATTTTTCCACGCATAACAGCATCCAGACCATCAATTGGTTCATCTAAAATTAAAATATCTGGCATGGATGAGAACACTAGCCAAAAGGCAACCTGACGTTGCATCCCTTTAGACAACCGGTGAATTTTACGGGAAGTATCAATGTCAAAGACTTGTTTCAATTGTTGATATCTTTTTTCATTCCAACGCGGATAAGTTCTTCTATAAAAAGTAGCCATTTGCTCAATGGTGGCTTGGTGAAAGAAGTATAACGTATCTGGTAGGAAAATAACTCTTTCTTTTAAAGGAACGTTTTCAAATACTTCCTGGGAGTCAATTACAACCGATCCACTATCCGGCTTATATAGTCCCGCAAGCATTTTCATTAACGTCGTTTTACCAGCACCATTTGAACCTAATAGTCCGTAAATAGAACCCTTTTTCACGTGCATCGATAATTGATTTACTACCGCTTCTTTTTCAAAGCTTTTAGAAACGTTTGTCACCTTGATCATTTACTTGCCCTCCTTTCGAATCCGTCTCTACTTCTAGTAACAACTGCATAATGTCCTCTTTTTTAACCCCTAGAAAAAGCGCTTCTGAGAACAGTTGTTTCAATTGTTCTTTCATTTCTTCCACCTTCTCCTCTTTCTTTTGTTTAGCTTGCGGAGCAATGAAGCTTCCTTTTCCTGGGACTGAATAAATGTACCCTTGATTTTCTAGTTCCCTGTATGCTTTTTGAATGGTGTTAGGGTTTATTGTTAAGTCTTTTGCTAAAGAACGGACGGATGGAAGTTGTTCATCTGCTTGCAACTCTTCATGAATAATTCGATTCTTTAATCCTTCAATAAGCTGCTCATAGATTGGTTGTCTACTTCTAATATCAAGCTGTATCATTTTTTCCCTCCTTTACCAATAAGTGTATTATCTGTCTTAACTGTATTATATGTCATAGTACAATTAATGTCTACTTAATATTTCCATAAATATGACGTATTTATTTCAAGAACGTTACATTCGCTTTGTTCGACTTTTAAAAAGACGCAAGGATATAATAGGAACTACATAGTGTTAAGAACTTTTTGTCAGGGGGATAAAAATGAAGTATATGATGATCACAGGTACTTCCAAAGGTTTAGGTGAAGCAATTGCTTTAGAGGCTCTAAAGGGCGAGTGGAATGTGATTGCTCTTTCTAGAAACGAAAATGAAAAGCTAAAAGATCAAGCTTTATCATCTGGAAAAGACTTTCGATTTTACCCAGTGGATTTAATGAATGAACTAGAAGCGGAAGAAACATGGACAAGTGTTTATCAAGATTTACCTGACGTTATTAGTGAATTAGTAGTAGTCAATAACGCAGGCACCGTACAACCGATTGACACGGTCGAACACTTAATTTCTTCTGAAGTAAATAAAGCCCTTCAGTTAAACATTCAAGCACCTATGATAGCAAGTAAGCATGCGGTACTGTTTGCAAAATCTACTAAAGTAACCACAACGGTTGTAAATATTTCATCTGGGGCAGCAACGCGTGGAATACATGGCTGGAGTGTGTACGGCGCAACAAAGGCAGCATTAAATTACTTTACAGAAGTCGTAAATATGGAAGTATTGGAGCAAGGCTTGCCGCTTAAAGCGATGGCATTTAATCCAGGAATTATGGATACAGACATGCAAGGAGAGATTAGGTCCTCCTCCAAACAAGCTTTTAAAGAAGTAGAAAAGTTCCAACAGTTCAAAGAAGAAAATGCGCTACGTTCTCCTTATGACGTAGCAAAGGTAGTTCTTACTCTACTGAATCATCGAGAAGAGTATGAGAATGGAAAAATGATAGATGTTAAAGATTTTCTTTCATGATGATGAGTTGTGTCTATTAATACAATAAAAATACCGCTGCATGCTAGCAACGGTATTTTTTGCATTTTAGAGATAAGATAGTTTAGCCTATTTGACGATCGTCCATTTTCCCACTCTTTCCCTGGTCTTTCAAGATTAAGTCTGCCGTCAATTGACCTGATAAGCACACCATAGGTACTCCTCCACCGGGGTGAGTAGACCCTCCTACAAAATAAAGATTTTCTACATGAGCCGAACGGTTAGGAACTTTAAATCCTCCATTTAACTTACGATCCGTAACAGCTCCATAGATGGAACCACCGTTAGATCCGTAAAGTTGTTGAATATCATTCGGTGTAAATTGATATTCCCATTCAATATGTTGACGTAAGCCTGTAACTCCCATTCTTTCTAGCTTGTTTAAAACAAGTTCACGATAGGAATCTTTATACACATTCCAATCTTCTCCATCTTTTAGTGGTGGAACATGTGTTAATACAAACAAATTCTCTTTTCCATCCGGCGCTTGCGTCGAATCAGATTTACTAGAAATACCTACGTATACGGTTGGATCATCTGTAATTTTCCCTTGATCAAACATTTGCACGAACTCTTTCTTTTGATCTTTCGCAAAGAAGAAGTTATGGTGTTTTAACTCAGGATACTCGCGATTAACACCTAATAATAAAACTAAACCTGATACGGTAGGCTGGAAATCTTGAAGCTCTGACAACGCCTGTTGTTGTTTTGGATAGTCTGTTAAAAGTGTTTGGTGAGCAGGTATCGCTTCTAAGTTAGATACTACTAAATCAGCAGGAACTACTTCTCCTCCGTTAATAGTTACACCCGTAGTTCGATTGCCATTCACATTAATTTGTTCTACCTTTGTATCAAGCACCACTTTCACTTGTAACTCTTCTAATAAACTTTTCATCGCTTCGGCTATCTTATACATACCACCTTGTACATAATGCACGCCCACACCGACTTGAACGTGAGCAAGCTGTGATAAAACTGCTGGCGCATTGTATGGGGAAGATCCAATATACATGATTAAAAAGTTCATCAGTTGCTGTAAGTACTTACTCTTAAAATATTTTCTAGTAGCTTGATCCATTGATTTTAAAGGATCCATTTGTAATAACTCTCTTAAAGAATGCAATTGACGTAGATCTGGTAGACCAGAAATACTTTGATGATAAAAGCTCTTTTTATTTAATTCATACATTTTATTTGCATAAGATAGATAGTCTAAATAAGCATTTTTATCTTTTGGAGCTACTCGCTCTATTTCTTCCATCATTTCAACTAAATCTGCGTGTAAATCCAATTTAGTACCGTCCTCAAAGAACGTTCTCCAACCTGGTTCTACTCTAGTAATAGTTACGTAATCATGCAGATTCTTTCCTGCTGAAGCGAATAATTTTTCCAACGTCCAAGGCATTGTTAAAATAGAAGGCCCTGTATCAAAGGAATACCCCATCCCTCCACGGACGTTCAACTTTCCACCTAACCTCTCGCCTTTTTCCATGATTGTTACATCATAGCCAGCTACAGCTAGACGAATGCTCGCACTCATCCCAGCAATTCCTCCACCAACCACTACTACTTTCTTCTTCATGACATTCTCTCCTTCTTCTTTCAACTTCTCTCTACTCTTTTTTGACAAAAAAACTGAATTTCATAACTATCAAATAGAAAAAGGTTTTTGAACCTACATAGTTGGTAAGAATGATAGAAAAAGGAGGTATAGTAATGATTTGGACTTTTATCGTTTTAATAGGGTTACACGTTTTACTATTTTCAAGGGTTAACATGTTAAAGAGTCGTCATTCCAATCAATCGTCCGAAGCTGTGTATACGATATTAATTCCTGCTCGTAATGAACAACATAATCTGATCACTCTATTACCAACAGTACTAGGTCAAGAGTTAGTAAAGGAAGTAATTGTGATTAATGATCAGTCAACCGATAAAACTCGAGAAGTAGCGGAATCATTTGGTGCTACTGTTATTGATACACCTCCTCTACCTCAAAATTGGATGGGTAAATCATGGGCTTTATGGAATGGAGTTAACTATGCAACAGGCAATCACTTTATCTTTTTAGATGCTGATACATGGCTTAAGCCTGAAGCGATAAAAAAAATCGATACTGCATTCTCTAAACAACGTTACCAAGGTGCCATGAGCATTCAGCCTTACCATGAGATGAAGAATTGGAAAGAACGCTTTTCCATCTTATTTCATTTCATTACAGCTGCTTCAACAGGCTCCACTCAATTATTTCGTTCAAAAGATTCAACCGTAGGGGGGTATGGTCAAGCACTTGTTATGAACCGTAATACATACATTGGGATTGGTGGTCATGAAGCGATTCACGAGGAAGTCGTAGAGAATCTTGCTTTAATTCAACAAGTAAAATCAAGAAACTTGCCAGTTCAAGCGTATATTGGGAAAGACATTATTCATATGAGAATGTATCCGAATGGTTGGTCGGAGCTAGTAAATGGTTGGAGTAAGAGTTTTGCAAAAGGAGCCATGATGACAAACTCAGTTATGCTGTTTTTAATTTCCATTTGGCTAACGTTTTACTTCACAGCAGCGATGGAGATTTTCCACATTACGGACCAAGTATCATTTTCGATTTGGGCAACTTTCATGCTTAGTTACTCTTTCTTATTTTGGATGCAAGCTAATCTGTTCGGAAAAATGAAATGGACGGATATGTTTCTTATCCCTCTCTTTTTCTTTGGTTTCCTTTACATCTTTACTCGTTCTGTATGGAATGGTGTTTTTAATAAAAAACGGTTTGGAAAGACCGGACGATTAGTGGAGGAAATTAAGAAAATGGGATGGGTAGGCTTAGTATTGTATTGGGGATGTTGTCAACTACTCATTGCTTTATGGAGTTCTTCTTGGTCATATTCAGCAATACGGAGATCTTTCTCTACGAATAAGTGGTTATATCCAAATGATAGAGAGAAAAGCCTTTATCAAAAACTCCGAATCTCTAAGTGGAAGGATATCTTGCCAGATGCAGGTGGTTGGTTCTCTTCATCCCAAAGTAAAAAAACAGTAAAACGCGATGAAATAAATAGTTTCTTTTACGAAACGGTCCGTGCAGAGCAATCACACTGGCTACAAATTTTACCTGTATTTCCTTTCTTTTGGATGAATGATACTGTTCTATTATGTTGGATGGTATTATACGGTGTCCTAGTAAATGTTCCTTTTATCTTTATTCAGCGTTATAACAGAGCTAGAATTTTGCCACTCTTAAAAAGGAGCATCATTCGTTGAAGGTGGTTTTTTGTTCGCCCAGCATGGACGAACAAAAAACCGTAAGCGAAAAGAATCACTCACGGTTACCTTATTAGTTATTCACGTTTTCCTTTACACGCGTCCAACCATCTTTTTGTTCGATTTTCCCTTCCTTCATTAGACGACCAAGAGCTCGTTTGAAAGAAGCTTTACTTAACTGGAAGCGATCTTGAATATCTTCAGGTGTAGATTTATCCGTATATGGCATTTGTCCTCCACGTTGAAGTAAATAAGAATAGATTTGCTCTGCATCATCATCCATTTTTACTTCTTTACGTGGTAAGAAAGATACGTTTAACGTGCCATCATCTTTTACATCAATTACTCGACCTTCCACTTTTTGACCGAGTCTTGGCTCTTCTTGTCGCTCAGAATAATGGACAAACGCTTTATAGCCCTCATCTGAAATTAAGTAAGTACCAACTTTTTGACAACGATAAACCGTTCCCACGAATTTTTGATTGTACATCGATTTAGGTGCTTTTCTAGCAATAGATGCTACAATATTTTCTGTCGCCACTTTCGCAAGCAACCTTCCCATTTGGTCTTCTTTTAGGGAAACAAATAGTCTATCCCCTGCTTCAGGCCATACAGAATGCCAGGCAGGTAGGTCGTCATTTGAGACTAGCACATCTTTTAACAAACCGATATTAACAAATACACCATGTTCCCCGTGTTCAGCGACAACATCTACCCAACCATATCTTCCTTTTTGTACTTTGGGAAGTTTCATTGTAGCTGTTAATCTTCCTTCTTTATCAAGATACACAAAGACATCTACTTCATCGTCTACAAAGACTTCTTCTGTCATTTCATTATTATGCAAGAGTACAGATTCGCCTCTATCATCTTCTAAAAATACACCAAAGTCTACTTCTCGAGCGACAAACAATGTACATACTTTACCAATTTCGATCATAATTTCCTCCTACCGATCCATATAACTTATTCGACTAACTGTACCATGTCCATCCTCTATATACAAGTTACGAAAGGTGACTTTTCGATGGAGATTTCTTTGTTAAAAGAATAGATCTTAGTGCCAAAGCAGCTACATAGACTAAAAAAACAGGGATGAATAGCCATGGCTGCTCACTTGCTATCGGGAAGTACCAAAAACCTAATAGGAAATATCCACATGCCCATAGTGTAACCGGCAAGGTGGAATATAAGTAAAATGTTTTAACCGAAATCCCCTTCACTCCAGCTAAAAAAGGAACAGCTAAACGAAGACCAGGTAGAGATATAGAGAGTATTAGTGCTTTATCTTCGTACTTTTCAAATGTCTTTTCCGCTCTTTTCCACCACTGTTTAGTAGACATTTTGTAGCTGCCTGACTAATGCCTCTACCAACCCCGAAACATGTAGATACTACAGCTAATAAGCTCATTATTGTCATGACAAGTGCAGGAATGGGTTGCACTACAGACATTCGAGACATCCAGCCACTTGTCATCACAATTACTTCGTTCGGCAACGGCAGTCCTATTAGTCCAATAAAACCAAATAGAAAAATGCCTAGGTAACCTGCTTTTTCATATAAAGAGATTATTGTGTCCATCGTTTTGGACTCCTTTAATGTATTATTTCTTATCGTAGCGGATTGGTAAAAAAAACTCAATTATCAGGTGTTACTCTGATTATTATTTTTAAAAGGAAAAAAAATTCCCTTACGCAATTATGAACGCGCAAGGGAATTTTCTTAAGAGGCTTGTTGCTCCACGTATGATTCAACTGGCTTTCTCATTAAATAGATGGTTGTAACTAAACCAAGTGCTGTAATAATGGCAAACCAAGTATATACGTGGTAAATAGAGAATCTTTCTGCAATTTGTCCGCCAACTAACGTGTGGAACCAGTTTCCAAGACCGTTTCCTATACTAGAGTATATTGTAATAGCAGATGCTACCATGGTTGGTGGAGTGATTTCCTTCACATATTGAAGAGCTGTAGGAATAAATAACCCAATGGATATACCCTGAAGAATAGTTGTTCCGTAAACTACTGCTAAAGAAGGTTCGTTTAGATAAATAATCCACCTAATCAACGCAATGCCACTCGCAAGTGAAATACAGCCCATCACACCAATTTTATTAGCAACGAGCGAAGCAATTCGAATAAAAGGAATCTCACTAATTACCGCTAATAAAAACACAATTCCAATCCCAGCATATGTGGCACCAGAAGCTTCTACAAAAAGAGAAAAGTACACATTGTTTGCTAAGTTGGGACCAAAGAAACAGAAAGTTATTACAAGCAATAATAAAAATGGCTTGTTATTAGACAATCCTACGACTGCCTTCTTAAGAGATAGATCTGCTTTCTTCTGTACATCACTTTTAGGAATAAACCATAAAAATGCTGCACCGAATAAAAGAAATATGCTGAACGCATACACAATAACAGGTAAACCAATCGTCGTTTCCGCTAATCTTCCCATGAAAAATACAGCCAAAGCAAATCCTAACGATCCGTACATACGAATGCTACCATAAGGAGTACCAGATCTTCCCGCATAACTTAGTGCCATAGAATCTGATAATGGTATTAAAGCACTTTGAAATACCGCTACTAAAATAGCAACAAGGAACAAGATTAAATACGAATCAAACAATAAGTATCCAATCCCCATAATAGCAGTCATCACCATCGTCAACTGAAGAAGCATTTTAGGTTGACCTGTTTTATCTGCTTGGAATCCCCATATTGGTTGAAAGACAATCATGACAACTGGTCCAAGAGACATTATCATCCCTATTTCTGCTGGTGATAAACCAATCACATTTGATAAATATACACTTAATAAAGGGTATAAACTTCCTACGGCCAAGAACATTAAGGTGTAATAGCTTTTGTATACCATGCCTTCATTCACATATATCGTCTCCATCCATGCTGTAAGTTATTGACTATTGTATCACAGGAATGGCTAGAAAATTTTCTGAAAATAAACAGAAGTTTATTAAAAAGACAATTGTTTATTCTGTACTACCTTGTGAGTCTACCTTACTCTTATACTCGCAAATAATAGTTAAAAAGAAATCTCCGTACTGGTCTAACTTTCTCTGACCTACTCCTTTTACTTCTAACAATGCGCTCTCGGTAGTAGGCTGGTTGGCACTCATTTCTTTTAACGTAGCATCCGAAAACACAACAAATGGAGGAACACCTGCTTCCTCAGCAATCTCTCTCCTTTTCTTTCGTAACGATTCAAATAATTCGTCATTTGCTACAATAGTATGTTGTGCCGCTTCTGCCTTTTTAGAGACTTTTCTCAATCCTTTCAACACTTCTTTTCCTTTTTCTGATACTTGCAGAACCGGGAAACTTCCACCACTCATGAGTAGATATTGTTCAGAAGTTAAGTATTCAATAAAATCTTGTGCTTGTTTACCGGACCAAGCAGTTAAAATACCGTATGTTGGTAGTTGTTCGAAACCAAACTCTAAAACTTTTTTATTCTTAGATCCTATTAAAACATTGGCTATCATGGCTTTTCCAAAACGTTGACCCATTCGAACAACACAACTTAGTACACGCTGTGCATCAACGGTACGATCCTCAGATTCTCTTTGATCTGTACAATTTGCACATCTACCACACGATTCAGCGGACTCTTCACCGAAATAGTTAACTATAAATTGTTGAAGGCACCCTTCTGTGTGACAATAATCTTGCATTTTTCGAAGTCTATCCACTTCATGTAAATAACGTTCTTCTGATGTAGTTGATTGTTCTAATAAGAAACGTTGAACTTGAATATCCTGTGGAGAATAAAGAAGAATACACACACTAGGTAAGCCATCCCGTCCTGCTCTACCCGCTTCCTGATAATACCCTTCCATGTTTTTAGGCATTTGTGCGTGAATGATGTATCGTAAATTACTTTTGTCAATTCCCATCCCAAAAGCATTAGTAGCAATCATAATAGAAACATCATCGCGTAAGAAAGCATCTTGTTGCTCTGCTCTCACTTGATCTGCTAAACCACCATGATAGCGACCTACCGCATAGCCTTTTTGTTTTAACAATTCATAGAGCTGATCCACTTTATTTCGAGTGGCAGCATAGATAATTCCTGATTCTGATTTATTTCCTTCAATAAATGTTTCAATATACTTCGTTTTATCTGTACCTCTAACCACTTCAAACGTTAAGTTACTTCTCTCAAACCCCGTGACTACTTCATTTTCCCTCGGAATTCGTAGTGCAGCTAAAATATCTTGTCGAACATTTGGCGTTGCCGTAGCGGTTAATGCAACAACGAGAGGATGTACTGGAAGTGATTGAATAAATGGTAATATCATTCGATAACTTGGTCTAAAATCATGTCCCCACTGAGAGATACAGTGTGCTTCATCAATCGCTACAAGAGGAATTGTTAGTCGCAAACAAATATCTCTGAATCTAGGGTGATCTAATCTTTCCGGAGCAACGTAAATCAACTTGATTTCTCCAGTCATAATTTCTTGCATAGTTTCTTCTAATTCATTTGAGGATAGACCACTATGTAGTGCTACTGCTTTAACACCATTCTCTTGCAGAGCATCTACTTGATCTTTCATTAAGGAAATTAATGGTGAGATAACGATAGAAGTTCCTTCGAAGAGTAATGCGGGGACTTGATAGCACAATGACTTTCCTCCACCTGTTGGCATTACGGTTAACATGGATTTTCCAGTCAGTAGGTTTGAAATCGTTTCTTTTTGTCCAGTTCTAAAATCATCAAATCCAAAATAATGCTTTAAAGGTTCTTTTGCTTTTTCTAACAATTTCATTCCATCACCTCATTTTTTGATCATACAGAGATAGTCTAACATAAGTTTCAATAGTACTGTTTCGTTTTTACCCTAAAGAGTGGTATAATTTCGAGGAATATAGTTTGGAGGCGGTACGTACATGATTACAGTTACAGATGTCAGTTTACGATTTGCCGATCGTAAGCTGTTTGATGATGTCAATATTAAATTTACACCAGGCAATTGTTATGGATTAATTGGAGCAAATGGTGCAGGTAAATCCACTTTTATTAAAATTCTTTCTGGTGAGATTGAAGCTCAAACAGGTTCTGTACATTTAGGTCCAGATGAGCGTTTAGCAGTTTTAAAACAGAACCATTATGAATATGAAGAGTATGAAGTAATGGAAACTGTTATTATGGGGCATGCTCGCTTATATAAAGTGATGAAAGAAAAAGATGCGATCTATATGAAAGAAGATTTCTCTGACGAAGATGGTATTCGTGCTGCTGAGTTAGAAGGAGAATTCGCTGAATTAAATGGATGGGAGTCAGAGTCAGAAGCTGCTATCCTATTAAAAGGTCTTGGAATCGGCGAAGATCTTCATAATAAGAAAATGGCCGACATTTCAGGTTCTGAAAAAGTTAAAGTCCTTCTTGCTCAAGCGTTGTTCGGTAAACCAGATGTTTTACTACTGGATGAGCCTACCAACCACTTGGACATTGAAGCGATTCAATGGTTGGAAGAGTTCTTAATTAACTTTGAAAACACAGTTATTGTCGTATCCCATGACCGTCATTTCTTAAACAAAGTTTGTACGCACATTGCAGACCTTGATTTCGGAAAGATCCAATTATACGTAGGTAACTATGACTTCTGGTATGAGTCTTCTCAATTAGCGACTCGTATGGCACAAGACCAAAACAAGAAAAAAGAAGAGAAGATTAAAGAGTTACAAGCGTTTATCGCACGTTTCTCGGCCAATGCTTCGAAATCTAAGCAAGCAACTTCTCGTAAAAAGTTATTAGATAAAATTTCACTTGACGACATTAAACCTTCTTCTCGTCGTTATCCTTATGTTCAGTTCGGATTAGGACGTGAAATTGGTAACGATGTGTTACGTGTAGAAGGTATATCTAAAACAATTGATGGCGTGAAAGTTTTAAACAATGTAAACTTCACAGTCGGCCGCGATGATAAGATTGCTCTTCTAGGTGACGAGATTGCTAAAACTACTTTAATGAAAATTCTTATGGGTGAAATGGAGCCAGACGAAGGAACATTCCGTTGGGGTGTAACTACTTCTCAAGCTTATTTCCCTAAAGATAATTCAGAGTATTTTAACGGACCAGAACCTACATTAGTAGATTGGTTACGTCAATATTCACCAGATGATGAAAGCGAAACGTTCCTACGAGGATTCCTAGGACGTATGTTGTTCTCTGGTGAAGAGGTAAAGAAAAAGCCAAGTGTCCTTTCTGGAGGAGAAAAAGTTCGTTGTATGCTATCCAAAATGATGCTTTCTAACTCTAACGTGTTAATCATGGATGAACCAACAAACCACTTAGACTTAGAATCCATTACTGCATTAAACAACGGATTGATCGCATTCAAAGGCGTGCTTCTGTTCACTTCACACGATCACCAGTTCATGCAAACAATCGCAAACCGTATTGTAGAAATTACAGAAGACGGTGCATTAGATAAACAAGTATCATACGACGAGTACCTTGAGTGGAAAAAAGCTCAATAATCCTTTTTTTGCTGAATGAGTTCTTGTGGGACACCTGGACGGAGATTCCCCTCCTCTCGTGCTCCGCAAGACGCTCTTGTGGGACACCTGAACGGGGATTATTCTCCTCTCGTGCTCCGCAAGACGCTCTTGTGGGACACCTGAACGGGGATTATTCCCTTCTCGTGCTCCGCTACACAAAAGCAGATAAACTCCGTCGAATGACGCATACTAAAAAAGCCTCCCTAATGCAAGGGAGGTCTTTTTGCTAGATGACTACAAAGGAGGTCCCTGGTTTGACCAACTACACGAAAGGCATGCTTCTTCTTTTAGCCTCCGCATTCGGATTTGCTGTAATGTCTGCATTTGTAAAATTGTCTGGAGACTTACCTACCATTCAAAAGACGTTTTTCCGAAATGGAGTTACAGCCCTAGTGACTTTTTTTCTGGTTATATACTTTAAAGAAAGTTTTTTTGGCAAAAAAGAAAATCAAGCCTTATTACTCTTACGCTCTGCTTTAGGAACTCTTGGAATCGTATTCCTATTCTACGCTATTGACCACCTAGTGCTAGCAGATGCTACTATGTTAAATAATTTAAGTCCATTTTTACTTATCATTTTTTGTGCCATTTTCTTAAAAGAAAATGTATCTAAGTATCAAGCTATTGGGATCTTATTTGCCTTTATTGGTACCTTATTCGTTATTAAGCCGCAATTTTCGTTTGAATTTTTGCCATTTGGTATTGGACTTCTTTCAGCCGCTTTCGCAGCTGGTGCCTATACTGTATTAAGAGTTTTGGGCCCAAGAGAAAAATTTTATACTGTTGTCTTTTATTTCTCTTTCTTTTCTTCTGTCGTACTCTTACCATTCGTTTTACTTAACTACGAACCTATGACAATAAAACAATGGGTTTACCTAATTGGTGCAGGCGTTTTTGCTACAATTGGGCAGTTCGGTATTACCCTGGCATATAAATTTGCTGCTGCAAGAGAGATTTCCATTTTTAATTATTCCTCTATTCTCTATTCGGCACTGCTAGGGTTTTGGTTGTTTCAAGAAATACCAGATGTATGGAGTTTTCTAGGATACTTGATCATCGTTAGTGCAGCAGTTTATATGTATCTAAAAGGACAACATGTACATGCAAAAAGAGGCTAGGGATTACCCTAACCTCTTTTTCATTTCTTTATAATGCAGCTAAAGCAGCTTGATTTAGAATATTCCAAGGCTTGTTAAAGTGTGGTTGGAAGAAGAAATCAACAAATCCTAGTTCTTCTACAGTCATCTTATTTTGGATAGCGACAGACATGGTGTTTATAGATTGAGTCATATCTGCTTTTGATAACACTTGGGCTCCTAAAATTACTCTTGTTTTCGGATTAAATGTTAGCTTAAATAACACATCTTCTGTAGTAGGCATAAAACCAGGACGATCCGTTTCACGAACAATTACATGATCTACTTCTATTCCTTGTGCAGCTGCACTAGTCGCTGTTAAACCTGTAGAAGCCATACTTAAATCGTAAAGGTGCAAGCCTGACGTACCTTGCGTACCCATATATCTAATCGATTTAGACACAAGGTTTCTAGCTACCAACGTACCCATTCGTACTGCATTCGTTGCAAGAGGTATATATTGTGTTTGACCAGTTGGATTATAATGGATTGCACAACTATCCCCTGCCGCTAAAATATCTTCATTAGATGTACGCATGTACTCATCCACTTTTATAGCACCGTTAGGCATCATCTCTACTTGCCCTTCTAATAGAAACGTATTTGGTTTAAAGCCTACACATAGAACAACTAAATCAACATCATAGGAGCTTTTATCTGTAATTACTTTATTCACTTTTCCATCTTTACCTTCAAATTTCTTAACGGTTTGTTCTAATGCCAATTTTACTCCCCGATTTTCAAATTCCGTTTCGACTGGATCTGTAAATTCTTTATCGAGATATTTATTTAAGATACGATCTGATGCATCAATTAGCGTTACGTCTTTTCCATACTGTTGAAATGCTTCAACTAGTTCAACACCTATATACCCCGCTCCAATAACTGCAATTTTCTTCGCTTCTTTCGCTTTCTCAATAATCATTTGTGCATGGCCATAATTTTTACTTAACAAAATGTTTTCTTGGTTTATTCCTTCGATGTTGGGAACTATCGGCCAAGAACCTGTTGTCATGACTAATTTATCGTACGTGTCAGTAAACACTTCTCCAGTAGTTAGATTTTTCACATCTAATTCTTTTTTCTCACTTCGAATTTCCATTACTTCATGAAGCATGTTCATGTTTATGTTTGCTGAAGACATTTCTTCAGGAGATGAGTAAAATAGTCCTTGAGCATCTTTGACCACACCCCAACATACAAAGCAATACCGCATGATAAGAATGACACATTATCATTTCTTTCATAAACCGTGATTTCTGCATTTGGATGCAGGGAACGAATATTTTTTGCTGCTGCTGTACCTGCGTGTGTAGATCCTACAATAATGACTTTCATATTTCATCCTCCTAGAATGATAACTGTTATATTGCTCACCTTTTCACATAATTATATATGTGAAGTAATGAACAATATTTCTACAATTCATACTATACACCACATTTTATTCTTACGCAATATATTTTGCTCACCTTTTCACAATATAATTATGTTCTTATGTGACATTTATCGACAATACCATCAGTACAATGTGAAATGAATCACAATATAACACATGGATGGAGTTTGAACATATGACATAACACGAGGACTCATCTAATGGTAAGTCACGTCATGTAGTAAACGATAAGTTGATACTGGTCAGGTAACAAAAAAAGCCTACCTTTATTTAGGTAGGTTAGGATACTTTTGTTTAATTGAATTAGGTGCTACATAGATCATCCATTGGAATATCAACGTAATAATGATCACATCGTCTACAACTCCAATTAAAAATAGGAAATCTGGAATGAGATCAACTGGTAACCAAGCATACCCTATTATGGCCAATAAACTAATAATTTTCTTCCATACGTCCACTTCGTTAGATGAAAAGAAAGTCACGAGAAATGGAATAAAACGATGGAATTTTACTATAAAAAGCAATCTCTTTAAGAATCTCAAAGAACTCTCCCCTTTCCTCCATCTTACTTATAAAGGGAGGAAAACGTCAACTAGTATTGGTTTTGCGGGTGGGAGGCAAGGTGATCTCTATTTGCAGCTAAGGGGATTTGCTCTAGGAAACCTAAATTTATTGATAACTGTGCGCCGTCTTGTGCAAATTGTGCGCTTTCAATAGCAAGCCGAACAAAATCTGCTGCAATATCTTTTCTTGCTGATTTTGAGATAGCCATTCCATAGTTTTCTATACCCGCTCCAGCAGCCAGACCAGTGTGATACATCATTAACTTATCTGAGAACGGTGGAATGTTCGATTCAGTTACTTCCGGATCCCATAATTGAGGTGCAGGTAAATCTTCGTCTGTTAGCAAATTAATAAAAATTTCAATATGTTTATGAGAGATCTTTCTTCCTTTTACCAAATAATTTTTTATCTTCTCATTTCTACATGATTGGCTAAAAGCTATCATTAGGGACTTTCCTAACATATTGGTATCTAAGTTGACATAAATTGCTTTTATTTCTTCAGACGAAATTGGTCTTTTTGGACCAATCCAAGAGCCAAGAAAAGATTGGTTATGGACAGTGGTTCCTTCTTTTGGAATCGGAATACTAGGTGTACGAATAACTATTCCTTTTGAAAGCATTAAATCCATTACTTTATTAAACACCTCTAGATACTCTTTAATAGCACTTGAGAAAAATTCTCTTATATCCTCTCTATGGCATCCTACTAAACAGGCAGAATAATTGTGTATAGCTGACCTCGCCGCCTCTTTTAAGTAAAACATATAAAACTTATCGGAAAACATCCTCGGAGCTTCTAAATTAATATCTTGCTCTCCAAATCCAACCGGCAATTTCATCCTATCATCTTTATAAATTTCTCTAATTTGTTTAATAAGTTGGTCTGTAACACGCGAACCCATGTCTAATAATTGTTTGATCTCTGGGTCATCACAATGTTGCATAAAGTGCTGGTATACGATAGAGAACATTGTTTCACCGATATAAGTTGTCCAAAGTGAACCAATTTCACCAGAAGTTAGCGTTGCTCCTCTAAAATCCTGCATAAATACACCACGTCTCTAAAAATTTTTGTTATTTGTAGTGTGTGTTTTACCTTAGAAAACTATTCCTTACAGCAGGTTTCTCTTAACTTACTTGCTTCTTCAGCTGACAAAGATGGGTTCGGCACATCATCTTTCAGCAACAAAATTCCATGAAAAATTTGAACATCGTCATCACACGCTTCACAGAATACCAAATCACCTTCTGTATAAAAAACGGTCATTCCTGTTTCCCGATATTCACTAGAAGAAAATTTCTTTGATAGCTCACATGTAAGCTTTGACCAATCTACCAACGCATCTTCGAAAGAGGAATAACTCTTTTCCATGACGATTTTATCTTGCCAGTCTTCAAATAACCACCATGGTTCATAATCTGCTGTCATTTTTACTAATTTCCACAAAATTTCTCTCCCCTTTCATAGTTTTGACGTTTTAGGTAAAGCTACCAATAATTAACGAAATTAAGTAGGTGAATAAACATGTGGCGGAAAAAATTAAAAGGTAAAACACAAGAAAATACCCCATTTCCACATGATACACACTTATTAGAAATCTGGATTAAACACCAATTTCACCAAAGCAGTGACATAGTAGTAAATTACTTTAGTTTTGGTGAAATGAATGTATTAGTATCCTATATTGATCAAAGTATCGATACAAAGTTACTATCTGAATTTATATTGCAGCCACTTTTACAACAAAAAGATGAAGGTATATCTTTTGAAAAAGCTACCGAAAAAGTGGAAATAACAAGTCCTAAATGGACAAATAATGGTTCAGATATAATTAGTGGTCTGTTAAGTGGCGCCGTATTACTTTATTGTGAAGGCTCTGAACATGCTGTTTTATATAATATTGTTTTGGTTGAAGGAAGAAATCCTGAAAAAGCAGAAACGGAATCATTAGTTTTTGGACCAAAAGTTGCTTTCACAGAATCGTTATCCAAGAATCTAAATTTAATAAGGACTCACCTAAATGATCCACAGTTAACTGTGGAAGAAATTATTGTAGGTGAAAGAGCAAAAAAGCCTGTCTCTATCCTGTATATCAAGGATATAACGAATGAGGAGTTAGTTCAAACATTTCGCCAACGTATTACTGATCTACACTACGATCACATAATGGATTCAACCGTATTAGCACAGTTATTAGAAGATAACTCTCAAACTATATTTCCTCAAATTTTAACAACAGAATTGCCAGATCGACTTAGTCTTTCGTTATTGCATGGAAAAGTAGGTGTGCTAGTAGATGGAAGTCCAACTGCAATAATTGGCCCTTCCACTTTTCTCTCTTTTTTCGAGTCTACAGAAGATGTGTACATGCGCTGGAATATGGGGACTTTTCTGCGTATGCTGAGGTTTTTGGCCATTTTTTTATCCGTATTACTTACACCTGCTTATGTAGCGGTATTGACATATCATTATGAAGTCATACCTTCTGCTTTATTAATTTCACTAGGGCAATCCAGAGCAAATGTCCCCTTTCCTCCTTTTTTTGAAGCATTGCTTTTAGAATTTATCATTGAATTACTTCGTGAGGCCGGAGCCCGACTACCTACTAAGGTTGGACAAACAATCGGCATTGTAGGAGGAATTGTTATTGGTCAAGCTTCCGTGCAAGCAGGGATAACTAGTAATATTTTAATTATTATCATTGCATTAAGTGCACTGGGATCCTTTACAACACCAAGTTACCTAATGGGTACTGCAATCAGAATCACTCGTTTTCCCATTATTATTTTAGCTGCTTTATGGGGAGGAGTGGGAATTATGTTAGCTTTTTGTTTTATTATCATTCACCTTTTACGCCTTACAACAATTGGTGTACCTTATTTATCTCCTATATACCCATTAAGATTGTCAGATTTGAGATATAGCCTTTTTAGAGTTCCACAGCAATATCTAAAAATGAGACCAGCATCCAATAGGCCATTAAATGAAGAAAGATATACTAAAAGAGATCCAAAACAGAAGAGAGATATTGACCAGTAAGGAGGTGCAGTATGAACATCCAACAACCAACCAAAAGGCTATGGATTAATGCCTATATGCTCATGTTTATCGTACATACTGCACAAACTGGCGTTGGAATTGTTGGTATGCCGAGGGTGGTTTTTTTAGAGTCAGCTCAGGATGCATGGATTTCAGTTATGATTGGTTCCTTGGTTGCAATTCCTTTTGCATACGTGATTTACTACACACTAAAACCTTTTGGTCGATTAGACTTATATGCTATACACGATATTATTTATGGGAAGTGGATTGGTAAGCTACTAAATTTCTTTTACGCATTTTACTTAAGTTGGGTGTTTTTTAATATAGTCATGAACTATATTGAGATGATTCAAGCTTGGGTGTTTAATTTGCTACCTACTTGGCTAATGTTTCTACTGTTAGCAGCACTTGCTATTTATGCTGTGCAAGGTGGTTTACGAGTTGTAACAGGAGTCACTATTTTGTCATTTTTATTATCTACTTGGCTAGTTTTTATGATAGCTGTACCAATACAGTACATTGAAACTACACAATATTTCCCGCTTTTCAATCATTCTTTTAAAGAAATGATGATGGCAACGTTAAAGACGAGTTACACTATCTTAGGTTTTGAAATACTCTTCTTTGTCTACCCATTTGTGGATGACCAAAAGAAAACAATGAGGTATGTAAATATCGCTTTAATTTACACCACCATCCAAATAACATTGGTTACGATTGTATGTATTGGTTTTTTTTCCGATGTGTCATTAGAAAAAACCATTTGGCCAGTATTATCCATGTTTAAAATAGTTCGACTTCCAAATTTGGAACGCTTTGAATTTATCGCTGTATCCTTCTGGATGTTGGTAATTTTACCAAACTTAGCACTATACTTATGGGCAGCTAGTAGAGGAGTTCGACATGTTTTTAATATTCCTCAAAAATATGCCGTTTGGATCATTGTAACTGTTGGCTTTGTTGCCCAGTACTTTTTAGATAGCCGATTGATAATGAATTTGATTACAGATAAACTCGCGACTACAGGTATGTATATGTCTTTTATTTACCCTGTTATTATTTTTCTACTTGTAAGAATTCATTTGTATAGAAAAAAAGGAGCCAAACCAAATGAGAAAAGCACTAATAATTAGTTTGTGTTGTCTCTTACTTGCAAGTTGTGTAGAGCAAAAACAGTTAGAGAGATTAGGTTTAATTACAGCTATTGGGTATGATATCCCAGATAAATCGAACCCCACCATTAGAGGAACGGTAGTCATGTTAAACTTTTCACCAGAACTTAGTAATTTTACGAACGTCATTACCCAAGACGGAGTTACTTCTAAAGGAATCCGTAGAGCGTTAAATCAAGAATCCAGTCATCAAGTAGTCTCTGGGCAATTACGTGTTGCTGTATATGGAAGGGAAATGGCTGAAAATGGAATTAGGTCAATTGTAGACTCTTTTACACGAGATGCTTCAATAGGAAACATGTTATATTTAGTTATCGCTGAAGGAAGTGCTGAGGAATTAATCAAGTTTAAGAAAGGTACCCTTACGTATAATTTTGGTACACACCTGTATAATTTGATCCAACAAAATGTGAAAGACGAACAGTTTCCTTCTCCTACTCTGCAAGATTTTATTAATACGTATGATAATCCTGGTAGAGATCCCATTCTTCCTATTATGGGTATTGATGAAGACCGGATTGGCCTAAAAGAAATTGGTTTATTAAAAGGAGATCGCTTAGTGGGTACGTTATCAAATAAAGAGTTATTTTATTTATTGATAATGATGAAAGGCTTCGGCTCTGCAAGCTTTGATATTGATGTACCTTATGATAAAATCTCTGGTCAACTTTATCATTCAAAAGCCCATAAAACAGCGGAAGAATTTAGACAAGGTTCTGTTTTTGTTACGGTTGATAATGTGTCGACGAAGCAAAAAATAAAATTAGTAAAGAAAGAACCTCCTACATTTAAAATTGATATAAAAATTAAAACTCGTGTTCTAGAAGTCACAGATAACATAGATTTTATGCAAGAAAAAACTTTTGATATCTTGAAAGAAATCAGTAATAAACAGTTAGAAGATGGAATTAGGCGAAACATTGCGTATTTACAAGAAATAGAAAGTGATCCTATCGGATTTGGATCCATTTATCAAACTAAGGAAAGGAAAAAAGAACTCAGTCAAGATGAGTGGGTAAGTATTTTTAAAAGAGCGACTTTTGATATCAACGTAGATACAGAATTTGTACGAACTGGCGTTACAGATTAAAAAAGGACACCACCTTGTGATGTCCTTTTTGTTTATACATTGACTATTTCCACCTTCCTATCCGTTAGAGTAGTAAAGGAGAAAATGGTATAATGAGAAAAATCGATTTATGAAAAATAAGATATTTAATACTACTTGGACGTATAATGAAAATAATGAAGAGATCATCAGAAAAAATTTCACCTTTACTTCTCAGAAAAACCCTTACTTCCTAAAGGTGCCCATTTTCTTATTGTGTTCTAAAAGTACAAAAAACAGATGAAACTTTTGAGAAGAATAATCGTATAGATTGTATATAAAAAGAGGTGAATACGTTGAAACGATCAGAAGAATATGCCTTAACATACGCTTCTAGTCCTTTTATTTTTACCGGAGTTTTGATGAGCAGCTTTGTGACAACAAGTACAGTTGGACTAAGCGTTCTCATTTCTATTCTTACTACTACTGGTATTGTAGCTGGATGGCGTATCCTTTCTCATAAAAATTACTTAAAGAAAAAAGGTATTACACACGCCGAATACAAAATGATTAGTAAGTATGTGAAGGATACTGAAAAGAAATTAATTCAAATTCGCTCTTACACTTGGAAGAGTAGATCTATTCGTTCAATAGTTCAGCTTTATCAATTACAAAAAGCAAGTAAAAAAATGATTGAACAAATTAAAACAAAACCTAATGATTATTACGCTGCCTCTGATTTTTTCCATCATCATGTCGATACAGCCCTATCTTTAGTCGAAACGATTTCAAAACTAGACAGGTTAAAGGGCAATCAAATGAAAAGACGCTCCACACTTCATGAAGCAAAGCAATCACTTAGTGAATTGACGGACCGTGTGACGATAGATTATGAGTCCCTATTCAACAATGATGTAGAGGATCTACATTTTACCGTAAAATTAGCTAATCGATTTAGTTCCGCTAGAAAACAGATAAAGGAGCAAAAAAAAGATGACCAAAAACACATTCGGTGATTTATTATCTCAACCTTTTGAAGCTGAAGAGAAAAATGTATTGGTAAATACTCCTCCAACAGAAAATAGTAAAAATGTATTCGATAGTCTGCCAGCTGAACATCAATCCAAGGCAAAAGAACTTTCAAAACAATTAAATGAAAGTTCTCCTCAAACATTGTTAACGTATGGTGCTCAAGCTCAAGAGAAATTATCTACTTTCTCCCATTCGATGTTAAATGAAGTGCAAAAAAAGGATATCGGACCAATTGGTGATTTATTAAAAGACTTAATGAAACGATTGCAAGAAGTCGATCCTGAAGCAATGGGAAAGTCTAAAGGAAACTGGTTATCTCGCTTAGTAGGAAAAGTTTCTGTGAGCACGAATGAATTATTCTCACAATACCAAAAGGTTGGCGCACAAATCGATCGAATCTCCGTAAAATTAGAACAGTCTAAAGGTGTACTACTTCAAGATGCCAATATGCTGAATGGCCTATACGATGAAAATAAAGCTTACTTTGAAGCAATAAACGTCTATATTGCTGCTGCAGAATTAAAGTTAGAGGAACTTGAGCAAGTTACTATTCCTCAACTAAGAAGAAAAGTAGAACAATCAGATGATCAAATGCTTCAACAGGACTTATATGATATTCAACAATATGCAGACCGACTAGGAAAGAGAATTTTTGATTTAAAAACAAGTCGTCATATTACTATCCAAACAGCACCACAGATTCGCTTAATTCAGAATATGAACCAATCTTTAGCAGAAAAAATTCAATCTTCCATTTTAACCACGATTCCATTATGGAAAAATCAGATGACGATTGCTCTATCATTAATGCGACAACAAAAAGCATTACACGCCCAAAAACATGTAGCTGATACAACTAACCAGTTGTTATTAAAAAATGCTGAAATGTTAAAAGTAAATTCTATTGAAACTGCGAAGGAAAACGAACGTGGAATTATTGATATGGAAACATTAAAAAAGACACAAGAAGATTTGGTACTTACTATTAAAGAAACATTAGCAATTCAACAATCTGGTCGTGCAAAGCGACTGCAAGCTGAGTCAGAATTACAGCATTTAGAGAACCAATTGAAGCAATCCTTGATGCTTACCCAAGGCCAAGAGAGTAAGAATGAAAATCATTAAAAAAACAAGCCCAATTATTGGGCTTGTTTCTTTATTCCTCAAAGTTTAAATTTAGACACAGATTCTTTTAAAGAGACAGCATCATCTCTTAAAGTTGCCGTTTCTTGATGAATATTATGAACATATTGCGCTGATTGTTCTGTGGAAGCTGAAATTTGTTCCATTCCTGCTGCTGTCTCCTCTGCAATAGCTGCCAAATTTTCAATAGCTGCATTTACTTCCTTCGTTTCGTCTAAAATTGCATATAGCTTACTAGACATGATATCTATTGCGTTTGTCACCACGTTTACTTCTTCTGACATCCCAGCAAACTGTTGATCCATTAAACTCATTTTGTGTGTTCCTTCTTTAACTACTACATACCCTTTTTTCAAAGTGGTGGAAACTCCGTGAGAGCTCTGCTGAATCGCCATGACAATAGAAGAAATATCAACCACAGAAGCAGAAACTTGCTCCGCTAATTTTCTTACCTCATTGGCTACAACTGCAAAACCTTTACCATGCTCTCCTGCTCTTGCTGCTTCAATGGAAGCATTCAACGCAAGTAGGTTTGTTTGCTCAGCAATATCTTGAATGACATGCGTCAACCTAGTAATATCCTTCGTTTTTCGTTCTAACCCCTCTACTTCCCTTTGTGCATCAGACATTTGAGTTGCAACTTCGCTAACAACACTAATCGTAGAGTTTAGCGTTTCTTTTGCTAAATTAGTTGCTTGCACCATTTGTTGAGCTGAATTTTTTATCCCTACTCCATCTGTTGCAGTAGTCATGATTTGGGTCGCAAAATCATTCACCTGTTCCGTTAACTTTTGTTGGTCGTTCGACTGTTGTTCTACTCCATTGGTCATTTCTTCCATGGTGCTTGCTACTTGATCTGCATTAGCTCTGATGGCGGAAGATTGTTCGAACACTAATTGAACTCTTTGTAATACATTGCTCGATGAAAGTGTAGTCTGTGAAACAATAGTACGCAAACTATCCGTCATACTGTTAAGCTGTTCAACCATTTGACCTACTTCATCCCTAGATTGAATTTTTAACGGTTCACTCGGTAGTTCTCCATTTGCAATTACATTCAATCTACTTTTAATAATCTTAATGGGACTAACGATACGGTTAGACAGCACAAGTGCACCTATGAATGTAAAAGTAAGAGCGATTAACGTGATAATGATACTTGTTTGAATTCCTGCCTGAGCACTTTTCGTTGTTTGCTCTGACAGTGTTGTCATTTCACTTTTCCTGCTGGTTGCTCGCTCCTTAAATCCTTCTTCAATTTGCACTGCAAGCGGTTGCACTTCTGTTAATAAATTTGTTTGAGCTTGTTCAATGTTACCGAAATCATAAGGAGAAAAGACTTTTTTTGGACAGCATCTCGAAATGCCGTTGTAAGAGCTATTAATCTAGTTAACTCTTCACTAGGATTTTTTTCTGTCAAAGTCGTTTGTAGTTTATTAGCTTGTTCTGTTAATTGCTGAAACCTTTCTTTATACACTGGATCACCATATAATATGTACGCGCGTGTGACAGAAATGCGTTCTGCAACGTTTTCTCGTAACGCTTCATCCTGTAATAATAGAGGCATATCAGACGTTAGTATTTCTTGTTGCTGTTTGCTAATGGACGAAAAAGTCCAAAGCTGATAGCCCATGACACTTAGTAAAATAATAAATACCCCGATAAAGCTAGCTACCAATTTCCCCCTCAAGCTTCTCATGCCTTCATCTCCTTGTGATTGAATCTTTCAATCTAATCTCTATATCTTTCTTCCTAGTTAGATATTAGCATAATTTGTAGAAAAATTGGATAAAATTTTTAACCGCTTACATTATAATTAAGGCTAAAATAAAAACTCGGAGGAATGAATATTTTATTTGCAAATGGTTATTTTTAAGAAATTAATTACTTATAATCTTTAAACAAAAAACAGGAGTAGTTAAACTACGTCACCTGTTTTTTGGTAGTTCTGTGTAGATAGTTCTACAAGTTCACTTTACATATTACTGCAGAAATAATTCTTTAACCTACTTTTGTTTAGGGATTGAAGCGGAAGGGGGGCGACTCCAGCGGGATCAAAGCGGTAAGGCGAGACCCCACAGGAGCGTTTTTTCAGCGACGAGGAGGCTCGACACCGCCCCGCGGAACGCGTCCCCCCTGAAGCGGAAATCCCTCTGCAGTCACTAAGGAATTTTTTTTAAATGCTCTTCAACAATAGCTTTCTGAGTAGCGGGAATAAGACATCTGGCAGTTCGTTTACATCTTGGACGAAAAGACTAAAGCGACCGTACATGTTTTGGATTACTTGCTTTTGGGAGTCTGCAATTGGCTCCGTAGATAAGAAGACATTCATGACTTCTATTCCATTTTTCCTTGCATGCAAAATGGCTTCATGAGTATCTACTATACCGTTTTGATGGTAATCTGTTGCGGCAGGCTCTCCATCTGAAAATACAAGTAGAAACTTTTGCGATTCCGATCTTTTCTTTAAGCTTTCCGTTAGATAACGAATAGCAAACCCGTCCCGGTTATCTTCTTCTGGCTCTAACTGCATGATTTCTGGACCTGTTGATTTTTTCATGGAAGTTTGGAAGGATACTACTTGTTTAAAATAATTTGGTTGATACTCTTTCGTAGCATCATTCGTATCTTCCCAAAATCCGTGAATGTCATGAGGAACTCTTACCGACTTAAGTGCTTCGTGGAAAAGAGTAATCCCTTTTTTCGTTTCGTACATTTTATCAAACATAGAAGCTGAGCAATCTACTAATAAGGAGAACACTGCATCGATTTCATGAGAAGGTTCATGTTTTTTATAAAATGGTCTAGGAACATCATCCATCATGATATTCAAAAGTTTTTTCCCCAGTCTACCAGCTAACAAATCAGTCCGAGGTTGAATTTTCTTATGCTCTAATGTTTTTTCAATCATTTGCTGGAGCTTCTTTTGATATGTCGTAATATCGGACTTTAATTGTTGGTATTTTTTTGTTTGCTCGTAATTCGCAGGAGTAGGAAAGGTAACTTTTGGAACGGCAAAACGATTGTCTTTTCCATACGGTTCTGTCTTACCACCTGATTTATCTTCATTCTCTCTCTCTAGAGATTGCAACTTATTATAGTCATTTTGTTTTGATTTAGATGACTTCCCTTGCACCATCCCCAAAGCTTGGTCCCCATCATCACCTTCTCTGGCTGCATTACCAAGCATTTTAGAAGAAACACCTTGATCCATGTTAAACTGAAGAAACGCTTCTTGCTTTTGATCTTTTGTCTCTCTATGCCACATTTTCATTTCTTCTTCAAATGTATCCGCTTCTTCATTCGCTTCATCTGTTTGATCATTGTTTGCTAATTTATCTTGTCTTTTTAAGTCTTCAAAACTAATCCCTAATTCATCTACTGTATAAACTTTTTCTGGTAAATGAAAATACTCATTTAGCATATCTTTCTCTATTATTTCATCTAATGTTTCAATCATCTCTAAGACTATATTACTTACTTGCTTTGTGTTCCTCGCCTCTACCATCGAGAACATGGATCGTTGCAAAAAAGGTATCAGCATTTTTATTTGTTCTGGGAAAGCCGGAATAGGAGTATTCGGACGATCCGCTTGTACAAGCAAATATAAGGTATTAAACAATGCATCCGTGTGAACACTTTTTACAACATTTGTTTTTTGCTGCGTTGCGAAATAATCCCATAAAATATTGTTTCTTGCTTCAAAAGAACGTTTTGTCCCTTTTCTTTCTTTTTTCACTATCTCCTGAATCCGTAAGTCTTCTCCTAAAACAAATAACTGTTTTCCTAAACTCACTAGTCGATTCTTCTTTAACTTTTTAATAAAAGAAACTACTTCCGATTGGTCACTATATCTTGCGTTACCATATGCTCGTAGAAAAACATCACTTTTTAAACCTAGTTTAATTAATTCTTCCGATCGGTGGTCCCAAAAGTGACTTACAAAAACTATCTTTTGCTTTCGATCTAGATACGAAGAAACTGCAAATTCAATATCGTATTCTGCGTCTTTCATAAATGTTTTTACCAAATCCGCTAGCTCCATCCATAACCTAGAGTCTACCTTTTGATCATTAAATTCTATAAATCTTTCCAATTTATGTCACCTCTATCCGAAAATAGTTTCTGCAATGTTTCGAATAGCTGCTTTCTCTCGTTCATCTTCTACTTTATCAATAATTCCACGCTGAATGGCTCTCATTGGAGGCATAAATACTGCTAAGTCACATGTATCAATTAGCGCTCGAACAGAAGCAGCTTCTTCAGGAATCTGACCATTTCTCACTTGCGTTACTAGATCTTCTGACAATTGAACAAATGATTTAATTAAGTCTCCATCACTTAAAGAACTTTGTGACTTTAGGACACCTTCTAAAATACTACCTTGAATGTACGGAACATCTATTACAATAAATCGATTTTTTAATGCCTCATTAAGTGGAACAGTACCCACGTATCCTTCATTAATTGCAGCAATAACTGTAAAGCCTTCTGCTGCTTTTATCACTTCACCAGTAAATGGATTAGTGATTGTACGTCTGTAATCCAGTACCCCATTCAAAATGGGTAGAGTTTCCGGTTTTGCCATATTAATCTCATCGATATATAGTAAGTGTCCATTTTTCATCGCTTGAATAACTGGTCCCTCAACAAATTGAATAGTGGTATTACCCTCTTTTTCTACTAACGTTTTAAATCCTAGAAGTGCTTCTGCATCTAAATCAACGGAACAATTAATAGAGTGCATTGGCTGTCCAACTTCCGCTGACAACGATTCCGCGAGCTTTGTTTTACCAGCTCCAGTAGGTCCCTTCAGTAATACATTTTTATGTAGGACAAGAGAAGTTAAAGCATCTGGTAAAATATGTTCATCTGGTGAAGAATAACCAGGTTTCCCTATTAATTGTAGATTTTTATCGTTTACAAATTTTTCTTTTCTTTTTAAGATTAGTTCCTTAACATTGTTAGGTATATTCATTGTTGTACACTCACTTTCTAATTTAAAATTCGCTTTACCATTGTACCGAATAAACAAGAAGAATAAAAGGAAACGAATTTTCTAATGCATTTTATATTCTTTTGAATACTAAAAAGGCGCATCTTTTTAAGTATGCACCTTTTTACAATATTTTCGTTTTAATCTTCTTCCACGACAGGAACAGCCGCTCCTTCAACTGTTACCCAACCGTACATACCACGATCTAATTTTTGGATTTGAGGGTATTTTGACATTAATAAGTTCATGAACGCTGTCATATTGGCAATTTCCCATCCTGTTCGCTCTTCAGCTGCACGTCTTAGAGCTGCACCACGAATAGATTCTTTTTCTTCTTGTAAGATATCAACCACTGCTTGGCGTAATTCTTTCGTTTTCGTACGTTGACGCACAGGTTCATCTTTTTTCTTTTTGGCTGCTTTTTTTGTCGTTGTTTTAGAAGCTTTTTTTGGCTCTTCGCTCTTTTTTTCTATAGGCTCAGATAAAACTGTAAGAGATTCTTCCACAGGGAAAGGTGTTACCTCAACCTTAGATGGTCTCTCCACAGCTTTTTCATCTACTGTCGGTTGATTCACTAAATCTCTAGCATCTAATTCACGTAAACGTTCAAAGATTGCTTCACGTTCTTGTCTGAATTCACGGATAATGCGTTCTTCGGAGTCAGCTAATTGTTCTAATCGTACTTTTAATGCTGTTCTTTCTGTAAACATTTCCTTACCTCCTGTACCCTATTAATCTTCCTTGAAATACTCTTTATAGTAGCCGCCAACTTTACCGAAATTGTCTACAATAAAGTAAAATTCTTCTGTCTCGTTTTTGACTTCGTAGACTTTACCTTCCGTTAATACGTTATTAACGACAAACTTTGAAGCATTCGTATGTACACATGTAATGGTTTTAATTGTCGGGCTATCAAGCCAATCTAAATGTAACATAAGGTCCTCCTTTTATATCATAAAGTTAGTATAATTCATAACAACTTTCCTAACAATCATTAAATTAATATACATCACTATTATATTTTTTATTATCAGTAATAAATTACAAATTATTCAAACGGAAATTCTAATAATGTATCTATATTCCCTATAAACGCTTTAAATGGAACATTATTTCCGGAGATCCAATCTTTTAAAGATACATAAAAGGGTAAAGGTTGATTCCCTACTCCACCTAAGACAGTTAGGTTTAACGGGTTATATACCACTGAATGTATGGTTCCTGACCAATTCTTATAATCCGTTTTAAAAATACCAGTACTTTTACTTTGAAGAAAATTATATAAATCTTTTTCCGTTACAGAACTGTTTAACCATTGATGCATTTTTTTTAGTCTTTCTTCTGATTCTACCGTGTGATACCTATTTTCTTTTAGCATCTCTGTTTTTCTAAAATGATTGGAACAAGCTAATTCGTTCCCAAAATGGGTAGATGTACCCCTTGGAGAGGCTTCCACGATAGCCCCGTTACCACCTTTGTCTAGAAGAGAGTAATTGAAACTATGTCGATGAGGTATTTCTTCTAACAGAGCAACAGCTTCTTCTGTGGTGTGACATCTTTCCAGTACCATCCTAGCAATAGTAGAACAAATAAACCCAGTACCAGCTTTCTTACGGTGAATAAAGTGAAATCCTATTGTCAGACCTTTTTCATTCATTCCATCAATTCTTCCTATTCCTCTCCCCGAGAAACCAATAGTAGCTAGTCCCCCTATGGGCTGCGTAAGAAGAAACCTGCCTTCATATGTCTTGGGGTGATAATCATAGTTTCTAGCATACAATCCATTTATCATTAGTGCTGAACAGCCAGAGCGTAGCCAATCTTGTTGAAATCCCGAATACTCATGAACACAATCTTCTAATTTCCATTGTAACCCATCAGCAAACCCTTCTAATTCTTCCCACAAACCGGGTGATAGCCTCTGGTAATGCTCATAAACTTCTTTCATTGAGATTCGGTAATGGCGTAAACTGGTTTTTCTACGTTTCAGATGATTATGGTATAACTTTGATTCTCTAAGCTTCTCACCTGCTTCTTGCCCAATTGTGTAATAAGTTCCTCTAGACTGTATGATTTCTACTCTAATTGATTTCATTTATATCTCCTAGAAGATTATTTAACTTTTTTCTAATCTTTTATGTTCTGTAAGTCCTGAAGTTTTTTTTCTAATCTACGTATATAACTATCTGATAATTGATAATTTATAGCACCTCTTACAATTTCACTTGAGTAATGATTAGGTGGTAAGGATTCCTCTACCTTTGAAATAACAAGGAATGTCAAAGCCCATAGTAACCGTTCATTTACTTTTACTTGGATGATAGCAGGACGATACCAACCACCATTTACCCCTTCTCTAACATATAAATAGTCTATCGCTTCTTTCGGTACGTTATAGCAAACTCCTTCTACCTCAGACCCTTTAGACTCTACTATGTCTGCACGGCTTCCATCATGAACCATAAATGTATATCTCATATCGTATTCAGATAAGCTAGCTTTTTCTCCATTTTGAAAGTGATGAACAACATTTGCAAGTTTAAAGCGTTCGTGATCCATGCAAGATCCATAAGCAAAGTAATAATACTCATGGTTTTCTTTTAAATAATCATCAACTGCTGCATTCCCTAGACTTACCTTTATTCCCGTTGCAACTTCTAAAATATCTTCCTGTGCAATCCAAGCTAAGTAGTCCCCATTATCGGTCTTTACGTTCACTTCCACGGAGTGTTCTGGTCTCTCTTCCGCAATGTGTAATTCACCATATACTTTTTCTACTCCATTTAAAACAATTTTGTATTGTCCATTATGATAATAACCTTCCCCAAGAATATTTGCTTGTTCGCAAAAAACGTTACTTTTTGTATCTGTAAAATAGGATTGATCTTTACCAAAAACAAATCTCATTTATTTCACCTCTTCTTTAAACCACTTAGCTGTATATTCTACCAATGGTTTTAATTTAATTAATGTTATGTTCGCTTCTCCAATTTTCCCCTTTATTACATCTCCTGAATATGTCTTTTCAAATTCATTTCCTATAAGAGGGAAGTCTTCACTTCTTTCTTCACGAGACAGGTAGTTAACCCATTCTCTTTTACCTTTCTCATTCAATATGGCAGAACCTTGAGTAAACAAAGGTAACTTACCAGATAATGCTTCCCCTAAATGCATTGCTGTACAAGCGTCATATCCAACCCCTACTAATGCACACCATGTGTCTTTCTCTATTATTCTTCCAAGAGGAGAGTCCAGATTAAAGCAATCATCTAAAGGATGAGTACCCATAAAGTAAGTTGCTAAAGGGCCAAGTGCAGCGAATGAACATGTTGGGTGACTACTTCTTTCTACTCCTGGGTACTGTCGAAATGTTTCAGGCACCTTTCCTATATAGGCAGTCGGTGTTATATCTTTCCTATATGCAGGCATTTCATCTCTAATGGTTTGCCACCATTCTTTTGGAACAGGAGGGTTTTTCCAAAAAGATGGATCCGAATTATTCGCGTTTTGAGCAGGCATGATAATTGTTCCTTCGTTTGACATAACCTCTATCCATGCATCTATGTAGCTTTGTGTTCCACCAGGTATATATCCAATTGAAGAGAGCGAAGTATGAATGATAACAGATGAACAATTATCTGGAAGCAGTTGTTTCAACACTCTTACAAGCTCGGTTTTTGTCACCATATTTTTTTGTACCATGTTCATCACCTCATGTATGTAGTTAGCTAAATAATATTTTTCCAAATAGAACATCCTTCTTAAATACTTTTGTCCATTCTACAAAAACTTGTCCATTATGACAAAGTTCTTTCTATACCGTTACATTATTCTAACAATTCAAATTATTCTGTTTTATATATATACATCTCACTCCTCACCTGTTACAATTTTACTCAAGCAAGAACAACTCACTTCAAGGAGGAACCCATCAATGAAAATCATGAGTAATGAGCAACTTTTATCAGCGTATCGTGAAGCAAAAAAGAACGGTGACTTACCAGAGTGGAGAGAAGTTCTGAAGAAAGAATTAAGAATGCGTGGAATTAAACATTAAGAAACTTTAAATGAACCTTATATGTATATGCTATCTAGTGAATGCTAGATAGCATTTTTACGGTCAATAGTATGAAAAAGCTCTCTAATAACACTGTCAATCAACACTAAATTTGTAGAAATAGTTAGCATAAGTCCCCCTATTTGCTTGTACTTTGGTTTACTAGTGTACTCTGGATTGATTTAACATCATCTTGTGATAGTACACCAAGTTTATTTAAAAGTGTTGCGCAGCCAAGCACTTTTTTTTGAGTTCTGCTATTCATATAGATCACTCCTTTTTATATAAATATGCATATAACTTAAAATGTTTCTTTAGGGAAACAAAATAGTTGTTTGTCTATATGGCAACTCATCAATCAATAGTATCAATGTATCTTTATCTTCATTCAAAGGGCAGGAAAAAGCCGTTAGATCTGACATCTAACGGCTTTTTACACATTATCCTTCAAGAAGAAGATCTTCAGGATTTTCTAACAGGTCTTTCACCATCTTTAAGAAACCAACGGCTTCTTTCCCGTCAATAATACGGTGATCGTAAGATAAAGCAACATACATCATTGGACGATTTTCCATTCGCTCTTTATCAATCGCTACAGGTCTTAATTGAATGGAGTGCATTCCAAGGATACCTACTTGAGGACCGTTTAAGATTGGAGTAGAAAGTAAAGACCCAAACACACCACCGTTTGTAATGGTAAACGATCCACCTTGTAAGTCACTTAGAGCTAGTTTATTATCTCTTGCTTTAAGCGCTAACTCTAAAATTTCTCTTTCAATATCTGCGAAAGATTTACGGTCACAGTCTCTTACTACTGGTACGACTAATCCATCATCTGTAGAGACAGCCATACCCACATCGTAAAACTTTTTCAGTACGATTTCGTTTCCATCAATCTCTGCATTTACATATGGATATTTCTTCAATCCAGCTACAACTGCTTTTGCAAAGAATGACATAAATCCTAAACGGACATCGTGTTGCTCTTGGAAGCGATCTTTCTTACGTTTACGAAGATCCATTACTGCTGTCATATCAATCTCATTAAATGTTGTTAACATTGCAGCAGTCGATTGTACTTCTACCAAACGTTTTGCAATTGTTTGGCGACGGCGAGACATCTTAATTCTCTCCACTGGCTTTTCAAACTGTACTTTAGCTTTTGGTGCTTCGGCAGGTTGTTTTGCTTGAGGTGAAGGAGAAGCCGGTTGAGCAGGCTGTTGTTGATAATTCTCCACATCTTGCTTACGAACTCGCCCTAAATGATCTTGTGTTGGTACTGTTGAAAGATCGATACCATTCTCTCTTGCATATTTACGAGCAGAAGGAGAAGCGATTGTTCTGTCCTTCTTTTCTGGAGCAGGTGGCTGAGTTTCTTCAGGTACTTTTGTTGCTTCAGGTGTTGTAGTTGTTTCTGACGAAGGTGCAGAAGTAGACGCCCCACCTTCTCCAACAACAGCAATTACTTGCCCAACTTCCACCGTATCTCCTTCTGATGCTTTTAGTTCTTGGATGACACCAGACTCGTCAGAGATTACTTCTACGTTTACTTTATCTGTTTCTAACTCGACAATGTATTCCCCTTTTTCTACATAATCGCCTGGTTGTTTTAACCATTGTGCAATAGTTCCCTCTGTGATTGATTCCGCTAGTTCTGGTACTTTGATTTCTACTACCATGTTCGGTTCCCCCTCAAGTATTAACCCTCTAGTTTAGTTAGCGCTTCTTCGATGATACGATTTTGTTCTACGCGATGGACAACTGGGTCCCCTTCAGCTGGACTGGAACGTCTTCTTCTTCCAACATATCGAATGTCCAGTCTTCCTGCTGAGATGTCCACTAAATGAGGGAAAGCAAACGTCCATGCTCCCATATTCTTTGGTTCTTCTTGAACCCAAACAAGTTCTTTTACATTTGGATACTCATTGAGCAAGCGCTCAATCGACTGACGTGGGAATGGATAAACTTCTTCCACGCGAGCGATATGAAGCCACTCTAATCCTTCACGATCTTTGATTGCATCTGCTAAATCAATCGCTACCTTACCAGAACAAAGAACTAGTCTTTCTACTGCTTCTTTGTTTTCCCCTAAACCAGGTTGTGCTAACAACGGTTTAAATTGTTCATTTGTAATCGCATCCGCCGTTACGGAGCTTTGAGGATGTCTTAATAAATATTTAGGTGTCATAATCACTAGTGGTCTAACTTCTTCTTTATTTAGAATAGCTGCTTGACGGCGTAAGATATGGAAATACTGCCCTGCTGTTGATACGTTTGCTACTGTCCAGTTATTTTCTGCAGCTAATGTCAAGAATCTCTCCATTCTTGCAGAAGAATGCTCTGGACCTTGCCCCTCGTATCCATGTGGTAATAACATAACTAGACCACTTTTTTGTCCCCATTTTGCGCGGCCTGAAGATACAAACTGGTCAAATAATACTTGTGCACAGTTTGCAAAATCTCCAAATTGTGCTTCCCATAAAACTAATGTTTCGGGTGCAAACACATTGTATCCATATTCAAAACCTACTACAGCACCTTCTGTTAATGGACTGTTATAAACAGCAAAGCTTGCTTTTGTTCCTTCAACCGAATGGAGTGGTACTATACTTTCACCTGATTCTTCGTTGTGGACGACTAAATGTCTTTGAGCAAATGTTCCACGTTGGGAGTCTTGCCCTGAAAAACGTATTGGCGTTCCATCTTGTAAGATGGATGCGAAAGCAAGTGTCTCTGCATGAGCCCAATCAATTTTCCCATCTTTTGTCGTAGCATCTAAACGACGTTTTAAAATCTTTTCTAACTTTTTGTTCGGTTTAAAATCAGCTGGCCATTCTAAAAGCTGTTCATTAATACTCTTTAGACGATTTGGCGTTAATTCCGTTCCTTCATTAGGCAAAGCTTTTGTTGCTTCTTCTGGAGGATTAAGAACTGCATCTACATTTTCATCCTTTGGTGGAACTTTTGCATAGGCAGCTTTTAATGTATCCGTTGTTGTTTGTTGAATTGCCGCTGCTTCTTCCTTGGAGATAACATTATCTTGAATTAATTTATCTTCATAAAGAGCACGAACAGTTTTATGTTGATGTATTTTTTTATACATTATCGGGTTTGTTACCATCGGCTCGTCCATTTCGTTGTGTCCGAACCTTCTATAACCAATAAGATCTATGACAAAGTCTTTACCAAACTGATCACGGTAGTCATAAGCTAAAATAGCTGCTTGAATTACTGCATCAGGATCATCAGCATTTACATGTAAAATTGGTACTTCAAAGCCTTTTGCTGTATCGGAGGCATACTTTGTAGATCTAGAATCCGCTGATTCAGTAGTAAATCCAATTGTATTATTGGCAATGATATGAATAGATCCCCCTGTTTGGAATCCTTTTAAACCAGACATATTTAATGTCTCAGGAACTACACCTTGACCTGGGAATGCAGCATCGCCATGAATTAAAATTGCGTAAGCAGATTTTTCATTCAATTCAGCTGTGCCGACTACTGTTCTGTTCTCTTGAGCTGCTCTTGTATACCCAACCACTACAGGACTAACTACTTCTAAGTGACTTGGGTTATTTGCAAGCGTAATTCTAGCACTCACTTCTTCCCCTTTTTTCACTTTTCGATCTCCACCAAGGTGATATTTCACATCTCCTGTCCAACCATATGTAATACCGATTGAACCTTCTGAAGGGATCAAATCTTTGCTTGGTGCATGTTGAAACTCCGCAAAAACCATCTCATATGGTTTATTTAACACGTGAGTGAGCACATTTAAACGACCTCGGTGAGCCATTCCAATATTGACTGTTCTTGCGCCTTTTTCCACGGAATACGATATCATTTCATCTAATAGAGGTACTAACATCTCAAGACCCTCAATAGAGAATCTTTTCTGACCGACAAACGTACGGTGAATGAAATGTTCAAACCCTTCAACTTCACCCAGTCTTTTTAAAAGCGCTTTCTTTGCGTCTGCAGTGCGTTCTGAACGCAAATGAGCCATCACTTCTACTTGCTCTCTTAGCCAAGCTCGTTCTTTGACATCATGGACGTGAGAGAACTCATATGCTATTGACCTAGTATATAAATCTTTTAAGTAATAAATTGCATCAAGCCCATTTTTTATCGTTGCAGGAGCATTTGGTAATAAATAATGAACTGGAATAGACCTTAAGTCTTCTTCCGATAAATCGTACGTAGACAAGTCGATTCTCAACGTATCTTTTGGTTGATCATTCAACGGATAAATATCAGCTGCAAGATGACCGTACATTCGTATGTTGTCGGCTAGTTTTGTTGCTGAGACGACTTTCGTCAAAAATTCTGTTGAAATTCCTACTTCAGGAGATAAACCTGGTTCACTTTTTTGCCATTGATCAGGAGAACCCCACTGATCAAACATTTCCTTCATCTCTGAATCTACAGATGAAGAATCTTCTAAATAACGGTCATACATCTCCATCATGTATCCAAGGTTAGGACCATGGAAAATATCCCACGGATTTACCTTGGCTGTCAGTTGTTGTTTCATACTGAAAAACCTCCAACCATCGCCCTTAATTTTCATTGTTGCTAGACTACTAACCATGTCTATGCATGTCTTCCCCTGTTTGTGCATTACAACACAAGTTTAACAAATCAGTGAAACGCTTACATTACTATTCTATCACTGTCTCAAAAGATGATAAAGTGAAAATAAAAAATAATCACAAACTTTCTAATGTGAACAATTTCTACCACCTCATCTTACACCTATTAGCAAAAAAATCCAACTATTTTATAACATATTTTTAAGGAACAAGTACCCTCTTTTTCCATAAGGCATAGGCTATAAAAAAGGCTAATTTGTAAAGAGGGTGAAAGCATGTTTCCTTGGAAGTCTTTGTTCCCATTTCAACAGAAGGAAATTGGCGGCTTGTTAAAACCGTTTAATCCAAATGACGTGGAACAATATATACAATCTATGATGGGAAAAGCTATGCAAGGTAACTTCGGGCAATCTGATAGTAGTTCAGGTGTTAAAGCTTCGGATGGTCATCATGACAATATAGAAGTGTTCGAAACACATGAACATGTATTTGTAAAAGTGAAGAAATCAGAGGAAGACATGAAGGATTTAAGAGTTTTTCATACATCAAACCAAGCTATTTTATCTTCAAAAGAAAGAGAGGAAGAGCAAACGATAATTACTCTTCCTTCTTTAGTGCATAGAAAAGGATGTATTGCAAAGTACCGAGATGGCTTACTCGTTTTAACATTTACGAAGCAAGACGATATGCAATTTTCCGAAGTTGATATTCGAGAGTAACGTGCTTTTCTTCATTAATCGTATACGTCTTCTCCCTTTAAACGCTTAACTTCCTTTTCTAAAGAATCTAAACGTTTATGTATTCGATAGAATATTGGTAAATAAGCGATCACTAAAATGATCATCCATCCCATTCCTAACACCTCTCTTAAATTTATTAAGTAAACTCATCGTTGAATGAAACATAGAAAAACGATGAGTTTACTGTATCAGCTATTAGTGTTCTCCCCTGCACCGTTCATTCGTTTTTTTCATCTATCTTCTTAAAGAAACAATATACTGTGGTCCCTACGCCTAGCTCACTTTCAATAGTTATATGACCCATATGCCCTTCCATTAACCTTTTGGCAATGGATAAACCCAGACCATTGCCACCTACATTTCTACTTCTTGCTTTATCAACCCGATAAAATCGGTGAAATAACTTTGGTACGTCTTCTTTAGGAATTCCTTCTCCCTTGTCGGTGATAGCTAATGTAAAGAAATCGTTCTCTTCTTTTAAAGATAAGGTAATTGGTTTTCCACCACCATATTTTACTGCATTATCTAACAAGATAATTAATAATTGTTGTAGATGATGTTCTGAAAAATGAATTGCAGTATGTGGTAGCATAGAGTTTTTTTGAAATAGATAGTCTTGCTTTGGATAGACTAAGCGAAGATTTTTCAACACACTTTCAATCGTATCTTCTAAATTACTTTCCGCATCCTGTTCAAAGTCTTCTCTTTCTGCTCTTGTTAACGTTAGTAAATCGTCCACCAAGTGCTTTAATCGCTTCAACTCCTGTAAAGAAGCATCTAAGCTCTCTTCTAACACCTCAGGGTCATTTTTTCCCCAACGATTAACTAAGTTCAAATGCCCCTCTAATACTTGAATTGGTGTCCGTAATTCATGCGAAGCATCTTCTACAAATCTTTTTTGTTGAGAGAAGTTATGCTCAATTGTTTGCATCATATGGTTAAAGACTCTAGTAAGTTCTGCAATTTCATCATTTGCTTCCCCTACATCCAACCTTTTTTGAAAGCCACCCTTTTGAATTGCAGCCATTGTATTTGACAACCTTTTCAGCGGTTGTAAAAATTGACGCGCTAAGAGAAATCCAAACATTGCACTCACGAATAGTGCTGCTGCACCAAACAGAAGTAGAGAACCAAATAATCGATCCATCATTGTTTGAAATCTATTTAATGGATGAATGACTTCTACATAACCATTAAAATCAGTAGAAGTAATAGGGGATCTTCCCACAATGATATTCTCTTTTCCTGTTTGGTACTTTTGAATTTCTCGATCTTTAATTGGTTTGAATGGTAGTAAGTAGTCTGTCTTTCGATTAGAGCTTTTTACAGAGAAAACCTCACGGCCATCGTTAGCAATAATTCGAATGGTTTGGTTACGTTCATTAATTTGATTAATGAGTTCTCGACTTTGATAGATGTCTTCCATCGTAACAACCGGTCCTCTTTGTTGATAGAAAACTGTTAAATCATCTAATACTTGCCTGACGTTACGTTCTTCTTCCCTAATCATCCAATTTTGAATTAATACGTATTGACCAAAGCTATACAAAAAGAAAGTTAAAAAAATCACAGAGCTAGCTACAATAGACCACTTCACTTTAATGGAACTTTGCTTAAAAGCTTTGATTAGTTTTTTCATGTTCGAATCACATATCCAGTACCACGTACCGTTTCAATATAACGATCCTTATGTTCTATATCTAATTTGTTTCTTAAATATCGTATATAGACGTCGATGACATTGGTTTCTACATCGGTGTCATATCCCCATACTTTTTCTAATAAGACATCTCGTGTTAAGACAATATCTTTGTTTTCTAATAGGGTATATAACAAATCAAATTCTCTTTTCGTGAGTTCGATGTTTTCTTCGCCTTTCTTTACTAACCTTGCTTTTGGATCAACAGACAAATCATCATGTACAATCATTTCCGTGTTACCATTTGCTGGTTTTGTTCTCCTAAAATGAGCTCGCATTCTTGCTAGTAACTCTTCAATAGCAAATGGTTTAACGATGTAATCATCTGCTCCTAGATCTAATCCAGAAACCCGATCCATTATATGATCTCTAGCAGTTATCATTAATATTGGTGTGTCTTTTTCTTGTCTTATGCGTCTACAAACTTCTAAACCATTAAGTTCAGGCAGCATCAAGTCTAATAAGATCATATCCCATTCATGAGTTAATGCTTCCTCTAAACCTTCTCGACCATTTTGACAAGTATTTGTTTCGTACCCCTCATGTTGGAGTTCCAGTTCCATGAATCTAGCAATATTTTTTTCATCCTCAATTATTAATACACGCTTTTTCACTAACATTTCCTCCAATTGTATAACTTGTCTCCATTATATGTTTTTTTTACAGTATCATAAAGTTTTCTAAATACCTATTAGAAAGGTATCTAAAAATGCAGACTTCTTACCCATGTTCCGTTATAATCAAATAGTTATCTTTAGCATCAATGCAAAAAGATTTTGGAGGTTTTTATGCTTTTCCTTTCATTTTTAAAACCGTTAATTGTTAACTACACAATCATGTTTTCACTAGCATTTAACCTAAATTTACTAGCTCCTTTTAAAGACAACAAAGAAAAGTTAACAAAACGTCAATTCCTTGTGTATAGTTTGGGATTTTCTTTTACTGGGGTACTTTGTATGTTGTATCCTATTGAATCTTTAGGAGAAACCAATTTCGATCTAAGAATGGTGTTAATATTAGTAGGTGCGATCTATTTTGGTCTTATACCTAGCTTTATCATTTTTTTAATTATATCTATAGGAAGAATCATAATAGGGGGCGAATTTGTTTTTCTTGGATTACTAATAAATTTTACGGCATTTGTTGTACCTCATATGTTCAAACGTTTTTTTAATCCTTTTGAAAAACAGTTTTTAATTAGATGTATAGCCTTTTACTTTGTCTATTTCATTATCACAAATATATTAGTTTACAACATGGTACCATTTGTTCAAATGTCTTTCTTGCTTACATATAACACAGCATTTTTTGCGACCTATCTTGCACTATTGTTTCTCTTAGAAAAACTAAAAGATGTAAATAGACAAGTCGAGGAAGCAACATATTTACAAAACGTACATACTATTGGTCAAATGGCTGCAGCATTTGCACATGAAATTAGAAACCCTATTACAACTGTTAGAGGTTTTATTCAGTATTTAAGTACAGAAAATCATCACAAAGATTTATCTAAGTTTTCCCCTCTAATTTTAGAGGAATTAGATCGAACAAACCAAGTCATAACTGATTATTTACAATTAGCTAAACCTAGAAAACCTATTATAGATTCCTTTATGGTAGATCGAATTGTAAAAGATACTATTTCTATGGTTGCACCGTCTGCAACGTTTCAAGGAATCCGGTTCGAACAAGAACTTTCTCCGCATTTATTTATGAAAGCTGATGGTCAACACGTAAAACAATGCCTGTTAAATATTTTACTTAACAGTGTCGAAGCATCTCCTCCTAACAGTGTGATAAACGTCAGTAGTGGAATTTGTTCCAAAAAGCTATTTGCATTTATTTCTGTTACGGATTATGGAGTTGGAATGACCACTGAGGAATTAGAGAAAGTTGGAATCCTCCATTACACTACCAAAACAACAGGAACTGGAATTGGATCTATGGTAGTGAACAGGTTATTACGTGAAATGAATGGTTCTGTGAAATATGAAAGTGTAAAAAATGAGTTTACAAAAGTAACCATGTTCTTACCACTTCATCAAGATTGAATAATTTTCCTATTTGTGTGTAAGGCTAAACTCGGAGGTGTTTAGCTTGTACAAAAAAGAAAAAGATAGCGTTGATTTACCGATTACGAATTTACACGCCAGTCCTAACGAACAACTATTTCTTCTAACTTCTTTGACAGAAGAGTCAATGAAATCTTTTTATCCTGGAGATGAAGAAAATGTTGATCCGCGTTTAAGATGATAATAAAAAAGACAAAGTCATTTCTGCTTTGTCTTTTTATTATTTGTTATGTAATCATTTTGTAAAGCAACTTTTGCATGATGTAAGTTGCGATACATAGTCTATTTTAGTAGTCTAATAGAATAACGATAGAATACTTTATATGCGAGGTAATGAATGAAAAAAACACTATCCACCATTGGCACTGTTTTGCTTTTTTGTTTTATTCTTTTTCTATTCCTTTTTGGTGATAGATTAGTAGATGTGGGATCGACGGAAGGTATTGGTCAGTCATATCTAAATGTGAACACTATATTCGTAGGAATTGTACTAGAAGCCTTACCATTTATCCTAATAGGTGTGTTTGCGTCTAGTTTAATTCAAGTTTTCGTAAAGGAGGAATGGTTGGTAAGGGTAATACCAAAAAAACCAATACTCTCTATAATACCTGCCATTATAGTTGGAGCCCTTTTACCAATTTGTGAATGTGCAATTGTTCCAGTCGTTAGACGTTTACTATCAAAAGGAATGCCTGTATATGTAGCAATGGTACTATTTGTTTCCGCTCCAGTATTAAATCCAATTGTTTTTGCCTCCACTTTCTACTCATTTCAAGGAGTACCCGAAGTGTATTGGGGACGAATGATACTAGCAGCAATTGTTGCGTTAGTTATTGGTTACTATTTCGTCATGAAGAATTTCACCTCTGTTTTAAAAACGGATGCCGTTCTTGTCTCACACAACCATCAAGCAAAAGGGTTTAAAAACAAAACAAATGAAATCCTACAACATATGAGTGATGAATTCTTTGATGTTGGAAAGTTTCTTTTGTTAGGAGCTTTTATCGCTGCATCATTCCAAGCTTTCTTCCCAAGAGATCTTCTTGAATCGGTTGGACAATCTACTATTGCATCACCAATAGTAATGATGATCCTAGCATACATATTATCTTTATGTTCGGAAGCTGATGCTTTTGTTGCTGCAAGCTTTGCAAATTCATTTTCTATTCCGGCTATTTTAGCATTTTTAGTTTACGGACCTATGATTGACTTAAAAAACACATTACTAATGCTTGCTTACTTCAAAAAAGGATTTGTCCTTCGTTTTATCAGTGTGGTTACTGTTAGTGTTTTTGTCATCATAATGCTATTCACTATTTGGTTAGGGGTGACTTCATGAATCATCGATTAATTCGAGCGATTGTCCTAATTGGATACACGTTATTAGTGTTTAAATTAATTCTTACGCAATCAATCCAATTATTTATCTCTCCTAAAATGATGCCTTTTATCTATACTGGTTTAGTTTTGCTAGTAATCATCTCATTGCACCAATTGTTTCAAAAAGAAGAACATGAACACCATGGAGATGCATGCGGGTGTCACCATCCTCCACCTAAGAAAGTATCTCACTCTATCGCACTTTATGCGGCTTTTCTGTTACCGCTAACGACTGGGTTCCTATTTACAGATCATGTGCTAGGTAGTGAAACAGCCTCTAAAAAAGGCGTTAATTTTGGTGGTTCTGGGATGAGCTTATCTGTATCAGATTCAGCAAATGACTCTTCTTCTGAGCCAAATGAAGGGACTTCGAGAGCAGAATCTTATTTAGAAGATCCAGAGGCATATTTAAATTCATTAGAGCAGCAATATGATCAAAATCCTCTATTGAATGAACGTCCAAAGTCAGAAGAAGAATTTGCTTCAGCATATACAGAACACGCTGAAACAATCAAGAACACAGAAGGTACGTTTAATATAACAGATGATAATTTCGTTCGCTCTTTACAAGCCATCGATACACACTTAGGGGAATTAAAAGATAAAGAGATTGAGTTAACTGGATTTGTCTATCGCGAAGAAGGGTTTAATGATAATCAATTGGTTGTATCTCGATTCGCCATAGGATGTTGTGTAGCTGACGCAGTTGTGTACGGGATTATGATTGAACATCCTGATGCCGCTTCCTTAAAATCAGACGAATGGGTGAAAATTAAAGGAAACATTCAATCTGTTCAGTATGGTGAGTCAATCATTCCACTAATAAAAGATACGGTTATGGAGAAAGTAGACAAACCATCTTCTCCTTACGTTTTTGAGGATTTCCTTATTCTTTCTAATTAACTAAGCGATAAAGAAAAGGAGGACAATATGAAGTATTTACTAGTGTGGATCGCATTGGTTTGTTACAGCTTTTTCTTTGCTCCAGGTGAGGAAAAAGACCTTGTATTACAATCACTATTCAATGGAAACTGGGCAAATGTTGATCCTTTCGTTCTAATGATTTTCTCCTTTTTAGGTTTGTTTCCAATGATATTTTTGTTTATCCTTTACCAAGAAAATTCTACTAGGTTACCTAAGTGGCCATTCGCTTTTGGTGCATTCTTTTTAGGCGCATTTTCACTTTTACCTTACTTTTTCTTGAAAGATAGATTTTCCGAGAAACATTCAGGGAAACAAACAGTATGGCCAAGAAATACACTACTCCTTACATTGTTGTTACTGTTGTTCTTCTTAATCTTAGTTAGTGGAATTGGAGGAAGTTTGTCCCGCTATCAAGAAGCATTTATGCAATCCAAGCTAGTAAGTGTCATGACGATAGACTTCTTGGTATTAGTTTGGCTAAGTGCAGACAGACTCCTTACGAGAAAAGCTTCTTTTTGTATAACGCCTTACCTATCATTTATCCCTGTTGTTGGACCGATTGTTGTATTACTTTCTACAAAAAAGGATGTTAAGTAGAATAACCTACTTAACATCCTTTTCTTTTAAACACGTACAGTATTATCGATAGAATGCACTTCATCTATAAAACGCAGAAGTTCTGCTTCTTCCCCATCGTCAAACCAACTTACAATCTTGGAACCAACCACTACTCCGTCAACTACTTTTGACATGTCTTCTACTTGTTTTGAAGTAGAAATACCGAAACCAGCTAGAACTGGTACAGGTGATAGCTTATTTACTCGTTCTAGATTTTTCACTACATCTGAGGAGAAATCTCTTTTTACACCAGTTGTTCCAGCCACTGTTACTGCATATAAGAATCCATGTGAATTCTTTGCAAGCATATCTACACGTTCATTAGAGCTAGTAATAGTGACAAGTTGAATGATTCCAATTCCCTTTGTTTGAAGAATAGGAGATATAATAGGCTGTTCTTCATAAGGTAGATCAGGAATAATCACTGCTTGGATGTTCGCTTCTGCACATTTTTGCGCAAACTTTTCTAAGCCTAACTGAAAAATTGGATTTACATAGCTCATAATAACCAAAGGAACGGTTAAACGATTCTTTTCTTCTATTAATTTATCTAAAACCTTGGTTAATGTGGTTCCCTTCTCTAACGCTCTAATCCCTGCACGTTCAATTGTTGGGCCATCTGCTACCGGGTCGGAGAATGGAATACCTATTTCAATAGCCGTAACTCCAGCTTCTTGTAACAATACGATTCTTCTTATCGTTTCCTCTAATCCACCGTCTCCAGCCATAATATATGGAACCAAAACAGGTTTATTTCTTTCCACACGTTCCTTAATCTTTTTCTCTAGAAAACTCATCATGCATTCTCCTTCCCATAAGAGCGTATGGTTTCCATATCTTTATCACCACGACCAGACAAACAAATCACTAGTGATTGATTGTAGGACATGTCGCTTGCTAACTGTTTAGCAAATGCAATCGCATGAGCACTCTCAATTGCAGGAATAATCCCTTCCACTTTCGCTAATTCTGCTACGGCAGCCATCGCTTCATCATCTGTAATAGAAACATAACTTACACGGCCAATTTCGTGCAGATAACTATGTTCCGGTCCAATTCCAGGGTAATCTAAGCCTGCTGAAACACTATGTGCTTCTTGGATTTGACCATGTTCATCTTGCAGCACATGCATCATTGCACCATGTAATATACCGATAGTTCCTTTTGTTAATGTGGCAGCATGTTTATCAGTATTCGTTCCTTTACCAGCAGCTTCCACTCCAAAAAGAGAAACTTCTTTATCTTCAACGAATGGGTGGAACATGCCGATTGCATTGGAACCACCGCCAATACAAGCAACTACAGCATCGGGAAGACAATCAAAACGTTCAATAAATTGCCTGCGAGTTTCCTTCCCTATCACACGTTGAAAATCTCTTACAATTGTAGGGAATGGGTGCGGACCTAGGGCGGAACCGATAATATAATGTGTATCCACAATATTTGTCACCCAATACCTCATGGCTTCATTCACAGCATCTTTTAATGTGGAACTACCTGATTCGACAGGAACTACTTTCGCACCAAGCAGTTCCATACGAAACACATTTAACGCTTGGCGTCTAACATCTTCCGCTCCCATGAAAACAATACATTCCATTCCAAACAAGGCACATACAGTGGCAGTTGCAACACCATGTTGACCCGCACCAGTCTCCGCAACGATCTTGTTTTTCCCCATGCGTTTAGCTAATAAAGCTTGACCAAGAGCGTTGTTAATCTTATGGGCTCCTGTATGGTTTAAGTCTTCGCGCTTTAAGTAAATATTAGGACCACCATATTGCTTCGTTAGTCTCTCTGCAAAAAATAATGGTGTTTCTCTTCCTACAAAATCTTTTAAATAGCTATCTAATTCTTCTTGGAAAGAAGGATCTAATTTTGCCTCTTCATAAGAATCTTCTAATTCACGAAGTGCGGCCATGATGGTTTCCGGAACATATTGTCCACCATACATACCAAATTTTCCTGTAAATTGCTTGTTCTCTACTGTGCTCATCTCATCATCTCACCTTTCCAATTCTTTATTAAGGCTTCTACTAAACTCTTCTCTTTTGCACTGATTCCTTCCACTCCACTGGATACATCGATATGATGAATCCAGCCAATAGACGATAGGTCCCCCACATTAGAAGGGTTAATACCTCCAGCTACAAACGTGTCAGTTCTTTTTTCTATTGGAATACGGTTTAACCACGACCAATCAAATGCGGATCCTGTACCTCCGTATGCATCATTCGTTCGGTGGTCAACTAATAAATAAGCAGCATCTTTATATTGGTTTAACAATTCAAAGTCCGCTTCCTTTCGGATCCCTATTGCTTTGATGACTGGTACAACAGCTTTCTTTATATCTTCGTTGGTTTCTTCCCCGTGAAGTTGGATAAAGTCTAACCCTGCATCAATAGCTATTTTATTTACATTTTCCATTTCTTCGTTGACAAAGACTCCTACTTTTTTTTGATAAGGGGATAAAAGACGCCCCATCTTTCTTGCTTGTTCGGTAGTTACTTGTCTTTTAGATTTCGCAAAAACAAATCCTATTAGGTCTACTGGTAAATCTTTTAGAAATACCGCTTCTTCTTCTTTTGTGATACCACAAATTTTTATCATACACGTAACTCTTTTCTCACTGAGAACTCTTCTTTTAGAGTTGCTACTGAGTCTGTCTTCATGAATGCTTCTCCCACAAGGAGACCATCCACTCCTGCTTTTGCTACCAATTCTACATCACTTCTAGTGAATATCCCTGACTCTGAAATGACAAGAGCACCTGAATACTTGACTGCATCTACTAATTCCAAAGTAGTTGTTAAAGAAACTTCAAATGTATGCAAATTACGATTATTGATACCTACTAACGGGAAGGAGAGATCTTTAATTTTTTCCCATTCATCTTCGTTGTGAATCTCTACTAAAGTATCTAATCCATATTTGTCTGCAACGTTCTTTAATTGAACTAATTCCTCTTTCTCTAAAATAGCTGCAATTAATAAAATACAGGACGCTCCATGTAAAGCTGCCATTTTAATTTGAATAGGATCAATTATAAAATCCTTACACAGAAGAGGGGTAGCAACTTTATCACTTACAGCATCTAGTATTGGAAACCCTCCTTGAAAAAACGCCTCATCCGTCAATACCGAAATACAAGTTACCTGTGACGCTTCATACGCTTCAGCTATTTTAAGAGGTGCAAAGTTTTCTGAAAGGACTCCTTTTGATGGAGAAGCTTTCTTTATTTCCGCTATGATAGCTAAGTCAGATGATTTCTTGATTGCAGCAATAAATGATGCCCTTTTAACGTTAGGTACTTCTAAATCCTCATACTTTTCTTTCCATTCAGGGATACGTTTCGCTTTGTCTTCTACGATCTTCGTTAAAATAGTCATACGTTACCTCCTTGCATTTCGCGTAATACCTTTAGTGCGGCACCTGAAGAGATGCTTTGTATCGCTCTACCCATGGCAGTTTTTAGTGTAGATTCTATCCCTGATGCAAAAATAGCCAAACAAGCATTTAAAATAACCACGTCATAAATCGGTCCCTTTTCTCCTTCGAAAAGTTTCACCATCGTCTGAGCATTTTCTTCAGGGGTTCCACCCTTAATAGCAGAAAGTGGAGAAATTTCTAATCCAACGTCATTTGGATGAAGAATAAAGGATTCTAATCCATTTTCCGTTATTCTAATACCTTTTGTTTCACCAGATAAAGAAGCTTCATCTAAACCTTGATCACCTGTTAAGACGATACCTTTTTTCCCTTGCTCTAAAAGTACTTGAGCAATCATCTCTTGATCTTGTTCTCTGTAACAACCAATAATCTGTGTTTTTACAGAAAAAGGATTGGTTAGTGGACCAAGACAATTAAAGATAGTTGGCTTACCAAACGCCTTTCTAGCAATGGCTAATGGCTTTAAAGCTGGATATACATGCTGAGCAGATAAGAAAGTTATATTGTTGCGTTGTAGAGATTCTTCATGCTCTTTTAAATCTTGTGAAAATGGTATTTTTAATGCTTCTAAGACATCCACACTTCCTGAAGAAGACGTTAGTTTTCGATTCCCATGTTTTGCTACTGGTAACCCAGCACCAGCAACCACGAATGATGCTGCAGTACTTATATTAAACGTGTGATGTTTATCTCCCCCTGTTCCACACATATCAACAAGGGTGGAGGATTCAAATGTTGGTGAGTAAATTGCATGATTTTTTATTGTCTGTACCATTTCGCCAACTTCTTCGGGAGTGAATGAATGTTTTTCTACTTCCTTTAAATACAAAAGTATCTCTTCTTCGGTTTTTTCTCCCAACAAAACCTGTTCCAATTCTTTCGCATACGTAGAGGTCATGTGTAGTAATTCTTTTGTCATGTCATACACACTCCTTTACAGGAACTAGAGACATAAAGCTAGCGACAATCTCTTTTCCTTCTTTAGTTCCAATAGACTCTGGATGGAATTGAAGACCAACTAAACGTGCATCTTTATGTTGAACAGCCATGATGTGTCCGTCATCCATAGAAGTGGCAAGCAAATCGAACTCTTCTGGAATCATTTCCTTGTTAGCAACTAAGGAGTGATATCTCATTACTTTTAATGGATTTGATAAGTAAGAGAATATGCCTTTTCCAGTATGCATAATCATGGATGTTTTCCCGTGCTTAATAGCATTTGTCTTCTCTACCATTCCACCGAATTCTTCCATAATTAGTTGATGACCTAAACATATACCCATGATTGGTGTTTGACGATAAAACTCTCGTACAATTCGTTTGGAATTTGGTACATCACTCGGTTTACCAGGACCTGGTGAAAGGACAATTGCACTAGGGTTCAATTTCTTTATATCTTCTAATGTGATTTCATCATGCCGAACCACTTTCACTTCGCCATATTGCTTGAACATGTTGGCCACGTTAAAAGTAAACGAATCATAGTGATCAATAAGTAAGATCATACAAGCACCCCCACAATGGATTTAGCTTTATGAACTGTTTCCTCATATTCCGCCTCAGGCTCTGAATCAAAAACTATTCCAGCACCAGCTTGAACAAATGCTTTGTTATCTTGAATTCTCATCATCCTTATGGCAAGGGCAAAATCAAAATTGTAATTGGATGAGATGTATCCTATCCCTCCACTATAAACGGCTCTTTTAACAGGTTCAGCTTCATTAATTAATTGCATTGCACGAATTTTCGGTGCTCCTGATACTGTACCAGCTGGCAAACACGCCGTAATAGGAGAAAGTTCATGAACATCGTTTCGCAATTTACCTGTTACCTCTGAAACGAGATGCATCACATGTTCATACTTCACCACTTTTTGGTAATTCGTTACAGTAACAGAACCAGCTTCACATAACATATTTAAATCATTTCTACCTAAATCAACCAACATATCATGTTCTGCTAACTCTTTTTCATTTCTCACTAACTCTTTCTCAAGAGCTTGGTCCTCATCAGGTGTTTTTCCTCTCTTTCTAGTCCCAGCAATCGGATTAGTTAACACTTCCATTTCTTGCTTTTTAATATAGCATTCCGGAGAAGCGCCTAAAATTTGCTGATCAGGAAAGTCTAGGTAAAACATATAAGGAGAAGGATTTTTCTTTCTTAATTTTCTATATAATTCAAATGGATTCCCTTCAAACGGTGCTTCAAATCGTTGAGAAAGCACAGCTTGAAATATATCGCCTTCTAGAATGTGTTGCTTTAACGTTTTTACTTCCTTAATGAATTGATCTTTTTTTACGGAAGAGGAAAACTCACCCAGCGATACGTAACTGTCTAAATAATTGGAAGCGGGCTGTTGTAAATCCTGTAAAATCTCGTCTAATCTTATCTGCAGAGCATTATCTGTTTCATTTTCTCTTTGTGTTACTACTACATAAACGGATTGCTTGAGATGGTCAAAGATGACAATCTCGTCCATATAGTAAAAGGATACATCTGCAATTTGAGAATCGTCAGTTGGATAACTTCCAATTTTTTCTCTTTCACGAATTACATCATACCCAACGTAACCAACTAAACCATCTAATAATGGAAGTTCTGAATTTACGTTTTGCTTAGGCATTATCTCAGCAATAGCCCCTGTTAAGTCATTGCTATCTAATTCTTCTACGTGATTATTTAGTAGGGAAACCTTTTGATAGGTTTGGTTTCTTTTTTCTAACATGAACGATGGATTTTGACCAATAATCGAAAATCTTCCACTATCTTCATGTTTGTTTGAACTTTCTAAAAAACACTTGTTTCTCCCATTTAACTGCAGGTATGCCGAAACGGGGGTTAATACATCTCCAGGTAACTCTCTTATTAACCTTTGCTTTTCCTTACTCATCTCATCTAATCTCCTCTCGTGTTCCGCTAAATACAAAAAGTCCCCGTTTTGCTCTATGTTACTAGAACAAAACGAGGACGAAAGCTTTCGCGGTGCCACCTCAACTTAGGTCAATTACTGACCTCACTCAAAAATCCAATAACGGTGGATGACCGATAAAAGCTACTAATCTTCGTGACGTTAACTTTTACACTCCTAAGTCCATTCCACAGAGCTCCTCTTACCGGCTCTCACCAAACCCGGTTCTCTGTAAAGACGAATCCATCTGTGTACTACTCTTAGTCATTGATTTACATTATTAAATTGATTTCAGGTAACACGGAGTTGTTACTGTTCACGTGTTTTGAAAGAAAGTTTAGGATACTCAGTTAAGAACAAGCCACATCACGTGGCTAACACTGAGTTGTTACTGTCACGTAACAAAAGAGTCCCCCATCCTCTATAAAAAGGACGGGAGACCCGCGGTACCACCTTCATTAGTAGTTAAACTACTCACTCTGTCGCGCTTTTGCGCTGTCCTTTTGATAACGAGAAGGAATAACTCGCCTAGCCCTACTACTATTTCAGACAGGTGCTCCGAAGTCCATTCACTTACATCTATCTCCAGTTTCCACCACCCACTGGCTCTCTTTACATAGATAAATAAGTTACTACTCTTCTTCATAGCAAATGTATATGCATTTAATTGTTTAAATTATTAATTTACTTTATCTTATTACAGCGTTGCCAAGATGTCAACAATAAAGTGTATCTCTTTAAAAAGCAGTAAAAGAAAAACAACATCCTATTTGAACGTTGTTTTATTTGGGAAGAGAAATTCCTTCAACACTTTGAAGACTACTACACTTACGTATAATATAAATATAGCACTTAAGGCTAAAAACCATCTTTCTAACCCAAGCCAGCCTGAATGAGTTAAATTTGATCCAAAAATAACAAATCCAATAGTAGTTCCAATAAAAAAAAGTATAAGGACAAGCCAAATTCTCAATTCCATTTTGTTTGATTTAATCATGTAATCCCTCGCAACATTTACACAATCTTTACATTTACTTTACTATACTAAATTAATTAGATGAAAGCAATTAGATTGAATTACACCTAGTTCCTACCTACCTATTATATATAAAATTTTGTTAACGTACGTAGGAATGGCGATGTCATTTGATTACTGGTAGGATTCAATTAATAACGAAACAAAACCTCAAGAGAATCTATTCTCTTGAGGTTTTTTTCATTACTTCTTAGGATGTTGTTTTTCAGCCTTCTGCTGTTGGTTAGCTTTCATCGCTTGGTTTGCTGCATTCTCTTGAGCAAATTCTGTTTCGAACGCTTGAGAGTTTTGAGCACCAGACTTAGATTGTTGGTTTTTCTTGTTCATGTTTTTCCCCTCCTTTATATGGAATCATTTTTAGTTTGTACCAATTTTTAAATTTTATTCATGAAATAAAAAAACTGCTGCTCAATGCGCAACAGTTTGTAAGGGATAAATCATGTAATCATCCTCAAATAATCACAAGAGGGGAAGGAGTAAGTGAGAATGATTTTCATAATCATTATAAGGTATCTGCTCTTACACGTCAAATAAATTTACAATTTACAAAATCTTAACGAGTTTTTTTTATAAACTATGTAAAAATTTGTCGAAATAAATTATTTTTAGTATATATATTAGAGAAATTGGACGTGATCTAGTTAATGGATATGACTACATGGAGTTTGAAGAAATGGATCGCATTCGGTTTACTTCTTGTGCTGACATTTTTTGCCTCATTATTAACCATTGAATTATTACCTGGTGTACATTTTATATTCACCACTATTATTCTTTTCATCATCTTATACTACTTTGGTGTTATCCCTGCATTAATTACCGCATTGATAAGTGGGGTACATTTATTCTATTTATGGGATTCTATTTTTGGTACACTTTCACTCTTCCTTGAAATTTTTATCGTAGGAACTTTATATACTTATATAAGGAGAAATTTAGTTTTTTGGGATATTTTATATAACTTAACGTTAGGAGCAATGATTTCATTCGTATTCTCCTTCTATTTTTTATCATACGGACCAGTTGATTCTGTTTTAATTATGTTAAAACAAACTGTGAACATGATTGTAAATATCTTATTAGCCAATTTCCTTATCATTTTAATTGAGTCTATACGGTCAAAACAAGTAAATAAACCAGTGTCTCTTTTTGAAATATTATTTACATTGTTTTCTTTGTTTTTTTTGGTACCTTTGATTGTGTTTTTAATTCACACTGGTAAAAATGAGATGAAACAAGTACAAGAAACAATGAATATGGAAATAGAATATGCCTCAAATACATCTAATCTGCAAATTACCAAATTTCAAAGTCAACACGTCACTCCATTATCTAAGCTTGCAAATTTCTTACAAGATAATAACAATAAACAGTTGGATGTCCAGAGGGAATTCATGATAGTACAGCAGTCTTTCCCTGAATTTCAACTTGTATATGCCGTAGACAGTAAGAATAAAAAGATTGCTCATCACGCTAGAAATGCATTTAAATTCTATGATACGAATGCATATCAGTTTAACTCAAATACTCAATTAGAGAGACCTGAATACATATCTAATTTATTCAACTCACAGGTTAACTCTAAAGATAGGAAGTTTATTTCGATTGCATATCCTTTCTGGCACCAAAATTTGTCAGGTAAGGTCATAGGAATAATAAAACCCGTGGAATATTTACAAATTCTCCATCAATCCACAAAAGGGACAAATGCAGAATCTGTAATTATAGACGAACTAGGTAAAGTAATAGCATCTACTACCAACCAATTTCGTACAGGAGACACATATGTAGTTTCAAAGAATACGTTACAGAAAAGTGAGATTTTCCTTACAAACCAAAGAATAAGCTCCTTACAACAACTATCTACTATTAGCTATGTAGAGGAAAAAACACTTGGTGAAAACTACCCATGGAAAGTAGCTACCATAGTTTCTATGTCGGACTACAACACACAATTATATAATACCTATATCCAACTTTTAGTCGTCGCGTTATTTAGTACGTTTCTTGCAGTTGTTCTATCGTTTTTTATTAGCAATTGGTTACAAAAAGAACTAAATAATGTTTTATTGTTAACCAACAATTTAACTGAAAACATTACCAGTAACGAAAAAATTGACTGGCCTCACTCACTTATTAAAGAAATATTCTATCTAATAGCTGCATTTAAACAATCAGAAATAAAATTAAAGAAGCTTTTTCAAGAGAATATAGCGACTAAACTAGACTTACAATATCTAGCTCATTATGATCCCTTAACAAATGTATATAACCGAAACTACATTATGAAGAATATCAATGAGTTGATAGAACATTCTCCTAATAGTGTAAATTTTAGTGTTTTATTTATTGACCTTGATCGTTTCAAAATTGTTAATGACACGGTAGGACATCGAATTGGTGACAAGTTGTTAGTAGAAGTTGCGGAAAGACTAAGAGAAATTAATGATAATAATTTGCTTATATCAAGAATTGGTGGAGATGAATTTATCGTAGTGGTACCCTCTTACGATGAAGTTGATAGTCTATCTAAAATTGCCAATGAAATTATAGAATCGTTAAATCAATCGTATCATGTTGAAGGAAATGAATTTCACCTGTCAGCGAGTATAGGGATATCTGTTTATCCTGATGATGGGAAAGATGTTCATACTCTCATAAAAAATGCAGACATAGCTATGTATGCAGCAAAAGATAATGGTAAAAACACATACGAATTTTATAACTCTTCTTACAATAGTGTTACCTCAAAAGTAGAAATGGAAAATGAATTAAGACATGCAATTGAACGAAAAGAACTTCAATTGTTCTACCAACCTAAGGTAAATATTGCGTCTGGTGAGATAGTTGGTGCTGAGGCACTAATAAGATGGATTCATCCAACTTATGGATTTGTATCCCCTGCTGATTTCATACCAATTGCAGAAGAGACTGGACTAATTATACCCATGGGTGAGTGGATCTTGGAGCAAGCATGTAAGGATTTATTTATCTGGAATACTAATCGTACAAAAAATATCAGTGTTTCAGTCAACATCTCCATGCATCAATTTTTGAATGAAAATTTACTTAAATCAGTTGAAAATGCAATTAATTTAGCAAAGATAGATCCTACATTATTGGAATTAGAAATTACAGAAAGTGTAGCTATGTTCCAACCAGAAATTGTTATTGAAAAGCTAAAAAACTTAAAAAACAAGGGTATCACTCTAGCATTAGATGACTTTGGTACTGGCTACTCTTCATTAAACTATTTAAAAATGTTACCTATCGATGTATTAAAAATTGATCAAAGTTTTATCAAAGATATGGATCATGCTGACACTACTATTGTTCGATCTCTCATTGAAATTGCCCATTCATTACATATGACCGTCGTTGCAGAAGGTGTTGAGACAAAAAGTCAATTAAACTATTTACAAGGAGTTCATTGCGATCTATTTCAAGGTTATTACTTTAGTAAAGCAATTCCCCAAGAAGAATTTCTAAAATTACTAAGAATTTTCAAATAAAAAAACGACCCAGAAGTCTGGGTCGTTTTGTAATTAAAGATTAAAGTTTAGTAACATTAGCAGCTTGTGGTCCGCGGTTACCTTCAACGATTTCAAACTCTACAGCTTGACCTTCGTCTAAAGATTTGTAGCCATCGCCATTGATTGCTGTGAAGTGAACGAATACATCGTCTTGTCCTTCAACTTCGATGAAACCGAAACCTTTTTCCGCATTGAACCATTTTACTTTACCAGAGATCATTTTTGTTTCCTCCTACATAATAAAGAAATTACCAATTTCGGATAAAAAATAAAGTAATCGCAAGTATAAGTCAGCAGGATTGACCCTGTGTTACCAAACTGGTGAAACGACTATAACATCTTACTTAATTTAATATCTGTGAAACGGTTATATATATCTTACAAGATTTTACGATTTGCGTCAAGGAAATTGTCAGTCAATAACAAAGATACCTCTTCCTCACCAAATAACTCTCTTTGCAAAAATGGCTTAGCTCCTAACATAGAAACAAACTGTTTATACTCGACAATTTGTTGTTCTGTTGCACGTTTATTTGTTTTATATGCTCGAATTAAAATATTTTTAGGGGTATGTTCTAAATCGATAAATTCTAATAGTTGTGCTTCAAATCCAATTAATTTCAACAATTCTGCTCTAATAGTATCAGTAGCAAGAGAAGAAAAACGTTCTTTCATAAGTCCATATTGAGTCATTACTTTTAGATTAGGCGCATCTAATTGTGAAAATAACTCATGCTGACAACATGGAACGCTTAAAATAACATCCGCTCCCCAATTGACAGCTTTACTAAGTGCCATATCTGTAGCCACGTCACAAGCATGTAGTGTCACAACCATGTCAATTTTAGCATCTTCCTGGTAATCGTTAATATCACCAACTAAAAACTCTAACTTTTCATAGTTTAAATCTTGAGCTATCAATTGACATTCTGTTATGACGTCTTTTTTTAAATCTAAACCTGTAACACGTATATCATATCCTTTATCGATATGTAAGTAATGGTATAGAGCAAATGTTAAATAAGACTTGCCAGAACCGAAATCTAAAATACGAATTGTTCTATCTTTAGGTAAATACTCGAGGGAGTCTTCAATAAATTCTAAGAAACGATTAATTTGCTTAAATTTATCGTATTTCTGTTTTTTTATTTTCCCATCAGCAGACTGCACCCCTAATCTTACTAAAAATGGGATTGGATCTTCATCTGATAATAAGTAATTCTTTTTTCTATTATGTTCTAAAGAAATTTCTTTTTTCTCTGTCTGGTTAGACTTACAAACAACTTTAAATTTTTTAGATATTTGTACTTGAATAGTCTCATTATCTAATTGGATGAAAGCTTGTCTATATTGTTCTAATATCTCATTTATTTTTTCAGGCAAACCATTTAGAGAGATATTTTCATGACTGATGGTCTGATCTGTTTGATACTCAAACTGAAGATAGTAAGATTCTTTAATTTGAACAGGCTTAATTTTGATTCTTTTCACTTCTGAAGACTTCATTCGTGGCTGACTAATTGTTGCTGCAACCAGTCTTTTTTGTCTCAAATCATTTAATAACCTTTCAACTAACTCAGGAAAATTCATTTCAATAGTTCCTTTCTAACCTATGTTTAATACAGCAGCTTTCTTTTCTAAATTGTCATATTGCTTGATGTCAAATTCACAAGAAGTAGCTTGATTTATTTCCCACTTTCCTTCTTCATAAGTCCATTGTCCCTTACTTGTGAATGTTGCGTTGCCAATCAACTCGACCCAAGGGTTTTCAGAAGTATGAGCCAAGCATTGAACCATGCCTTTATCCGTTATTACTGTAATTGGTGTATTTGGAACTACCTTTTTTGCTACTGTTGCAACAAATACAGTGGCTGACATCGCAGTTCCACAAGCATTCGTAAATCCTACACCTCTCTCGTATGTTCTAACAAATAATTTGTTATTTGATAAAACTCGAACAAAACTAACGTTTACCCCATCTGGAAATAATGGATTCTGTCCATTCACATATTCTGAGATTTCTTTTTGTAAATTGGAGTTAAGCTCCTCTTGATCAACAAATGTAATTAAATGAGGATTGGGTACCGCAACAGCAGAGAATAATAAGTTTTTTGATAACTTGTCAATAGGTTGTTGAATGAAAGGAGAAGGTTTGTAGTTAAAAGGTAGTGCATCATTATCAAAAACAATTGGAGAAATTTCTACCCCGTAAGTTTCTACACCTTCAGAAATATCTTCATGCTTTCGGCAAGTTAGATTTGCTTTCATAGTCTCTATTACAACGGATTCTTTTCCTAGTTCTTCACAGACATATCTAGCTACGCATCGCAGTCCATTTCCACACATAGAAGCCTCACTACCGTCCGCATTTATTACGCGGTACTTAGCGTCTGCAACAGTACTTTCTGTTACAAATAGTATACCGTCAGCTCCACCATATGAATGAGTTCTGTCGCATAACGTTAATGCAGCTTCTTTTCTTTGATTTTCATTCCATTTGATAGAATACTTTCTTTCGTCTACAATAAAGAAATCGTTTTTTGATCCATGACACTTAATATAAGGTCCGTACATCATCATCACTCCTTATCCGTAAGAATGCCATATGATGGCCTGTTACGCAACTTTACTTACTTTATAAAAGGACTGGTAGTAAATGAGAAGAGAAAGAAATCAACGTTACAAATTAGTTTTTCAAATCGATAACGTGGAGAAAGATGTCGTTTTACACCCTAACAAAGGGTATAGAATTGCTGTAATTGTGATAGTTAAATCGAAACCATCTAACGAATCCCTCCATCAAGGTGTTGTTCACGTAGACTTTAATCATACGGAAGCGTTTCCTTCTCCTGCAGATTTAGCAACTCTTCCAGGCGGAAATGTCATGAAGATGCAAGTATATGCTGAGATAAAGAAATACATTAAGCCGCAAATCCCCTACTTAATTCCGAACAATTAATAAAGGTGAAGCGATTTACGAGATCGCTCCACCTTTATAGTTAATTGACCATTTCCTCCAATGATGGATCTAACAATTGATCTGCCCAAACAGCAGATTCTTTGTAAAAAGTATTGAGATATACATTATTTATATTTTTCCTTCCGCTTAATTGATCGGAGTTGATTACATTACCTTTTTCCATCTGTTTAACAACTGATAGAACAACGTTCATTTTAGTTTGTTGCCCTTTTAAAGAATCAGTTATATCATCTTGCAATGGCAATTCTTCTAATATAGATTCCATCGGTATTCCTAAGATTACATCCATCAAGGAAAACAAACCGGTTAAGAAATAACTAGAACTTTGTCTTTCCCCATTATGTGATGCAATTAATTCGCACATTCTTCCACGCATTAAACTCATTTTCAACAGTTCGACAGAAGGTCCCGATAATTTGGACTTCTGATCTCTAACAGCCAACACATAGATCCATTTACGAACCTCAATAAATCCTAGTAAGACGATAGCTTGTTGAATAGAACTTATTTTATGTTTCGGTCGGAATGAAGGTGAATTAATTAGTTTTAAAAGTTTATAGGATAGCGATAAATCCTTTTCAATTAGAGTTGCTACAACTTTTACATCCGGAACTGTCGTAGTCAGATATTGTAATAATGGTAAGTAAGATTGAAAATAGGATGGTACGTCTCTTGATGAAACAATGAATGGTTTACTAAAGAAGTATCCTTGAAAAAGAGAATACCCATGCTTTATTGCATCCAAATAGTCATCAAGTGATTCTATCTTTTCTGCTAATAATACAATATTAAGCTTTTTTGCTAAACCTTCCACTTGTCTTCTTTCACTTAGGGTCGAATGAACAAAATCTACCTTTACATAATCTGCAGACTTTAAAAGTTTTAAGTAACGTTCATTAGTATCTTTTAGAATAAAATCATCCAAGGCAATCTTATACCCTAATCTCTTTAGCTCTTCTATAGTAGATAAGATCTCTTTACTTGGTTCTACAGACTCTAATATTTCGATTACCAAATCTCGAGGAGAAAAATAAGTAGGTAACTTTAACTTCAACAGATTTTCTGTAAAGTTAACAAAGCAAGGTAAACCATTTGAGAGCTTGTCTATACCAATATTCAAAAAACTATTGATTATCACATCAGTAGTAGCTTGATCTCCATCAATGTGAGGAAATGTATTATCCTGATTATTTCTATACAATAGTTCATATGCATATACATCTTTATTCTTATTGAATATTGGTTGTCTAGCAACAAATACCTCCAAGCCAGTCACCTCCTAATTTATGAAATGCAACTTTAGTCTTAATTATTGGATAATATTAGAATATCTAAGTTTTTACGTTTCGTAAAGTATTTAGTAGCAGATTTTCCATCGGCGATATGTTACTACGCAAAAAAAAAGACTGTTTAAAAAGTAACGAGTTACTTTTCAAACAGTCTCTACCAAATTAGTGAATGATTGCTTGCGCAACAATCGCTAATAAGAATAGGAATGATACGATATACATTGTCCTACTAACTTCCTTACCTTTCCCCTCAATCCACTTAATAATTGGATAAGCTACAAAGCCCATCGCAATTCCGTCTGCGATACTAAACGTAAACGGGATAACGAATATCATTAAAGCTGTAGGGAAGGATTCGGAAAACGACGACCAATTCACATCTTTCGCATGCGCTAACATCAGCGTACCTATGATGATTAAGATAGGTGCAATAGAAGCACTTGGAATATAGCCGATTACTGGTAAAAAGAATAAAGTTCCAAAGAAAAGTACTCCAGTAACAATTGTCGTTATACCAGTTCTTCCGCCTGATGTGATAGCAGCTGCCGTTTCTACAGTAGCTACCGTTGGAGAAGTTCCGAAGATACCAGATAGCATAGCAGATATTCCGTTTGCTTTTAAAGCAGGACGAACAATCTCAGGTCGTCCTAACATACCTGCATGGCCAACAACTAATCCAATGTTTTCAAATGTCGTAATCATAAACATGGCAAACACAGCCAACCAAAAAGCAGTCGTGAAAATGGCATCAAAAGACATAGCCATAAAAACGTCGCCAAATGAAGCAATAGAAGTCGTTTGGTCTGCAGCGTTCATTTCCACACCAAAGATGAAAGAAAATACCACTCCAGCTATAATGGTCCATAAGAATAAACCTGGCGTTTGACGAATGAATACAAAAACAGTAACAACCAAGCTAGCTAATGTAGCTAAAACAGTAGGATCTGAAAAAGATCCAATTGCTACGATACTCTGCTCTCCTCGTACAATTATCCCACCACTTTCTAATCCGATAAAAGCAAGGAACAATCCAAGACCGATTGTAATACCTGCTTTCAAACTAGAGGGAATGGATTCACTGATGATTTTCGTAGCTTTTGTAAATGTAAGGATAGTAAAAAATAATCCTGCTACAAATACAGCTGCTAACGCTTCTTGCCATGACAGTCCCATTGAATGTACTAAAGTGTACGTAAACAGTGCATTAATTCCCATTCCAGGAACAATAATGATCGGACTGTTAGACATGATTCCCATCATAATACAACTCACACCTGAAGTGACAATTGTCGCCATTACTGCTGCATCGAGAGGCATTCCTGCGTCCGATAATATAAGTGCATTTACAATAACAATGTAAACAATGGTGAAATATCCAATGAGACCAGCAAGGATCTCTCGTTTCATTGTAGTGTCATGCGCTTCTAAAGAGAAAAATTTATTCATCCTCTTTCCTTCTTTTGTTGTAATAGCCCTCTCCCTACCCGCTTCTTACACATTTGTAGAAGCCACGGAATGTATTGTATCAAACAGACGGAAGAAAAGAAAGGTCGATTACTGGAAACGCTAACTTTTCTTACGCTATAAAAAGTGCTTAGGACAAAGCCCAAAATGACTGCACAGGGATTTCCGCTGCAGGGGGACGCTTTCCACGGGGCGCCCGTCGAGCCTCCTCGTCGCTGAAAAACGCTCCTGTGGGGTCTCGACGAACCGCTATATTCCCGTAGGAGTCGCCCCCTTCCGCTCCAATCCCAAATATTAATATTGATAAAGCACTAGATCTGCAGTAATGAAGACTAGAATAATCAATTACGATTAACGCAAAAAAAAAAAGGTACATTAAAAATGAATGTACCTTTTCTAGTTATGTCTCAGCCTCTATTACTAATTTATCCTAATTGTTTTAATACATTACCCATTTCAATTGCACTAACAGCTGCTTCCCAACCTTTGTTTCCTGCTTTTGTTCCTGCTCTCTCAATGGCTTGTTCAATAGTGTCCGTCGTTACAACACCAAAAATAACTGGTACACCACTGTTCATTCCAGCAGAGGCAACCCCTTTTGCGACCTCATTACATACATAATCATAGTGAGTTGTCGCACCGCGAATAACAGCTCCTAATGTTACAACAGCGTCATACTTTCCGGAATCAGCTAGTTTTTTCGCTACTAATGGAATTTCAAAGGCACCTGGTACCCATACAACTGTTACATTTTCTTCCTCTACTCCGTGACGTTTAAATGCATCTTCAGCACCGCCTAATAATTTTCCGGTGATAAATTCATTAAATCTTCCTACTACAATCGCCACATTTAAACCAGTACCTACTAAATGACCTTCTACAATTTTCTTCATTTCTATCTCTCCCTTAATGTTGTAGTAAATGACCTAGCTTAGATTTTTTTGTTTCCATATACTGTTGATTCGCTTCTTTTGAAGGCATTATGATAGGAACACGCTCTACTATTTCTAATCCATGTCCTTTTAGCCCTGTAATCTTACGAGGATTATTAGTCAGTAACTTCATTTTGCGCACTCCTAGCTCATATAACATCTGCGCACCCATTCCGTAATCCCTTAAATCATCTTTAAACCCTAATGATTCGTTTGCTTGAACCGTATCAAGACCCTGTTCTTGAAGTTTATAAGCTTTTAACTTATTAATAAGTCCAATTCCTCTACCTTCTTGGCGAAGATAAAGCAATACACCTTTTTCCGATTCTTCAATTTGTTTAATAGCAGCATGGAGTTGTGGCCCACAATCACAGCGTTGGCTAAAGAAGACATCACCTGTTAAACACTCTGAATGAACTCGAACAAGAGGAGTGTCACCTTCTTGTATATCACCTTTTACTAATGCAACATGTTCTTTTCCATCTAATTCGCTAGTAAATCCAACCATCTTAAAATTACCAAAGTCAGTAGGCAATTGAATCGTTTCTTCTTTTGTTACCCATGTTTCATGTTTACGACGATATTCTATTAAATCTTGAATGGTAATCAACTTATATCCTTTTTCAACAGCTAATTTTTGTAAGTCTGGTAGGCGAGCCATCGTTCCATCTTCATTCATAATTTCACAAATAATGCCTCCAGGTTTAAAACCTGATAAACGCGCTAAGTCGACAGCAGCTTCTGTATGACCAGCTCTTCGAATGACGCCACCTTCTCTTGCAACTAGAGGGAAGATATGTCCTGGTCGTTTAAGTTGAATTGGTTTTGTATCTTCTGCCACTAATGACTGAATCGTAAATGAACGCTCGAATGCGCTTATTCCTGTGGTAGAATTCTCGTGATCGACACTAATTGTAAAGGCTGTACCATGAGGGTCTGTATTATTGGTCGTCATTGGTACTAGGTCTAATTCTTTTGCTCTTTGTTCCGTGATAGGAGCGCAAATTAACCCTCTACCTTCTTTGGCCATCGTGTTAATCATTTCAGGAGTAGCTAGTTCAGCAATTCCTACAAAGTCTCCTTCATTTTCACGGTCTTCATCATCAACTACGATAATCATTTTTCCTTGTTTTAAATCAGCCAATGCATCTTCAATAGTCGAAAACATCTAAACACCTCTTTAGTATCCATTATTTTGGAGAAAATCCATTGTAATGCCTGATTTCTCTGGCGTGCTTCGTTGTTTTTTTTCTAGCATTTGTTGAATGTATTTCGCCATCATGTCACATTCAATATTTACTTCTTCTCCTACTTTTTTCTTTGCAGTTATGATTTCATCTTGCGTATGAGGGATCAAGGAGATCGTAAACGAATCATCTGTTAATCCAAAGATGGTTAGACTCGTTCCATCCACACAAACAGAACCTTTCATGATCATCCAATCAGTCAGATGACTTGGTACTTGTATGTCAACTTGAAGTGCATTATCTCGAGTTTGTCTTCTAATAATCTTCCCTACTCCATCGACGTGTCCTGAAACAAAATGACCGCCAAATCTTCCGTTTGCAGCCATAGCACGTTCTAGGTTTACATAATCTCCTACTCGTAAACTTTTAACTGTTGTTGCCTTAACAGTTTCCGGCATCACATCTACAGAAAAAGAATTGTTTGTGAAATTCGTTACTGTCAAACAAATACCATTTATAGCAATACTATCTCCTAAATGGACATCGTGTAGTATTTTAGTAGCTTGAATAGTCATGGATAAAGATTCTGCACCAGGTTTAATCTGCGTAATTTTTCCCGTTTCTTCGATTATTCCAGTAAATATACGTATCAGTCCTTTCTAGTTAAGATTAGTTTGACATCTGGACCAAGTATTTTTACTTCTTTCACTTTTAATTCTATTGCTTCTTTCATCATGGTTACGTTTAAATCTGCAATCATATTATGACTGTCTTGGCCACCTATTAACTTTGGTGCTAGATAATGATGAAATTCATCAAATAAGTTCTCTTTGACAAAGGAAGATTGAACAGTTGCTCCACCTTCGACTAATAATGATAGAATATTATTGGCTGCCATTTCTTTTACTAACCATGAAAGCTCTACACGTTCCGTTTTAGATCGCCATATGGAGACGTGTTGCTCTTTCGTGAGTTCTTTCTCTTTTTCTAAACTTGCATTCGCACCACATACAATAATGGTGTCTACTACTCCATCATGTAAAACAGTGGAGTTTTTAGGTATGTTTAATTGAGTATCTAAAATAAATCGAATGGGATGAACTCCGCCGCCGGGCAAGCGACATGTAAGGGAGGGATTGTCGTGGATAACGGTTTGTAGGCCTACTAAAATTGCTTGATGGTGGTGTCTTAGAAGATGTCCATCTTCTCTAGAATCAGTTGAAGTAATCCACTTACTATCAAATGTTCTTGTTGCTGTTTTCCCATCAAGAGTGGAAGCACTCTTTAAAGTAATCCATGGTCGTTTGTTTGCCATGCGGAAAAAGAAATCTCTATTTATTCTTTGAGCTTCTTCTTCACATACTCCAACTTCTACAGAAATATTATTTCTCTTTAATATCTCGATTCCTTTTCCAGCGACAAGTGGATTAGGATCCGTAGTTGCAATAAAGACACGTTTGACATTATGGGTAACTAACGTGTCTGCACAAGGCGGAGTTTTACCAAAATGTGCGCAAGGCTCGAGTGTAACATAGACATCTGCCCCTTTGGCTAAATCTCCGGCTTGCTTAAGTGCCATCACTTCGGCATGCGGCTCTCCGGCTTTAAAATGTGCACCCATTCCTACAATTCTTCCGTCCTTTACAATGACACAGCCTACCGCAGGATTTGGTGCTGTTTGACCGTGTGTAACAGATGCCATCGCAATGGCTGCTTGCATGAAGCGTTCATGACTTGTAGACATTACATTATCACCTCCTAAGAAAAAAGCCCCTTTTCTTTAAAAGAAAGGGGGCTTATGTATGACTAAATAAACGTATCGATAACAAATGAAAATACAGAAAATAATCCTTTTCACTCTGTTAAAAAGACGCTACACCGTTTCTCTCCCATCCAGACTATACTGTCGGCTTTGGAGTTGCACCAAATCCACCGGCACGAGTCTCACTCTGTGCACGGGTCACGGACTAAGAAGTTTCCTTCATCACCGCCGGTTGGGAATTTCACCCTGCCCCGAGAAACATCTATTCGATTGACTTAATAGTATCATATTGGTAAACAGAAGAAAACAAATTAACACTCCTTAACTTTCCCTATTAGAGCATGGTATAGTAATCTAACCATTCATCTATTGCAATGATACTAGCTACTAGTCCTACAAATGAAATTTCTTCGTTAAGAGAAAAAATTCTTTGGCGAGTGCCAAATACAGCTTCCAAGGAACGAAAAGTGGTCGTCCATTCAAATGTACCAACCATTTTATTCTCATGTAAAATGATGAGTCGGTCTTTCTCTTTCCTAATAGTATAGGCCTCGCCTTCTGAACTGATGGTAAATTGAGAAGGAATTACATGTCTGTCTAGCTCTAACCTATAATGTACATTTTCTTTCGTTACCGTTACCTTATCTTCAGTATAAATTATTTTTACTTTTTCTCTAATTTTATGATTATCTAATTGGATTTCTCTTTGAACCCCTGACTTTGTCTCCCACTCCCATGCTAATAAACCTTCAGAAGTGTGTAGTTGTCTTCGATTAGTTCCATTTATTTTCATTTGAACTACAGCGAACAGATTTTTTTCCTACGCTCCATAGAAGAAGTTCTCAATGGCATAGATACAGTTGAAACAACCGTGCGTAAAATCATGATGATTACCACAATAGCCATTGATAGCAAAATAGATGTAAACAAAATCGAATCTTGCAATTGCCGATAAATAGAAATTGTTATAATAACAGAAAAAGCAACAGCTGTGATTGCCGCAACTTTTGTTCGATGTTCTATGTATTGTTTCCAATAATAATATAAGGAAGACATGTACTCACCCACTTCAATAGTCTAGTAAATTATATGCGCCTATTCTTCTAATATTCATTCGTGCTATAATAAATTACTAGTTTTGCTATTTTGGAGGCTTTCATGACAGATAAATTAAGATTTAGTATTGGACTAACCATAATTGCATTTGCTATTGCTACTATTGTTGCATTAGTACAGGGTAATGCTGCTCTTACTGTAGTTTTTCAATCTTTATTTTTTGCTAGCTTTGCTTTATTTCAATTAACAGATACAAAGAAATTGACAAAAGTTCGCCTTGTATTTTGGGCTAGTGTGTTTACTTTCTTCTTCTCCATTACCTTATGGAATGTTATACGAAGTGTTTTTTAATAACCATATAAATAACATAAAAGGTCAAGGTAGAGAACTCTCTACCTTGACCTTTTATACGCTGATTATCTATTTAAAACTGGTTTCATATTAACAAAGTCTAGAAGTTCTTTATATTTTTCTTTGGCGTCGTTGTACCCTTGCTCATATAAAGATTCTAAGCGCTTTTCATTCCGGTCTATTCTTTTCACTTCCATTGTTCTAGTAGGTCGAATAACAAATAACTCTCCTGCTCTTTCCCTTTCTTCTATTTCATCCATCGTATCATTATACAACTTATACCGTTGTTGAATTGCTTTTACTAACGCTGGATACTTACGATAAGATGTCTTTAATAAACTAGAAAATTTACTAGGTTTTTTTCTATAATGTGACTCTCTAGTTAAAATTAACACCTGTTTTTCATAGCCGTCTATTCTTGCTTTATTGGTAGGAATAGGATCCACAATTCCACCGTCTAGTAATTCAAACCCATCAACTTTTACAATCGGAGCCATAAGCGGTAAAGAACTAGAAGCTCTTATGATTGGCAGTATAGATTCTTTCGTATAGTCGTTTTTCCCAAAATACACAGATTTTCCTGAATGAACATCAGTAGTGCCAATGACAAACTCTTCTGAACTAGCAAAAAATGTTTCAAAATCAAAAGGAACATGTATATTAGGTATCTCGTCAAATAGAAAATCCATTCCAAACATTTCTCTCTTCGTTATAAAGTTTCGAAAAGAAAGATAGCGAGGATCATGTATAAACCCAATGTTTACTTGTTTATTTCTTCCTGGTTGATTACTAATTAAAGAGGAACCATTACAGGCACCGGCAGATACACCTATTGTGTACGGGAAGCGTATATTTTTTTCCATAAAAAAGTCCAATACTCCACCAGTATAGATACCTCTCATTCCTCCACCTTCTAATACAAGTGCTGTATCTTGTACCATATTAAATCCCCCTTTTAAATCTCTTCACTTTTTCTATTTTATCATAATGACAATTTTTTCTTTTAAATAATGCTTGAAAATGAATGGATTCCTTAACTCTTTCATAGTTTGGTATGAGGACATGCTAGGAGGGATAATAATGGTTTCTTGGTTAGAGGCATTTATTTTAGGTATCATACAAGGTTTAACAGAGTTTTTACCAATATCATCTACGGGTCATTTGTATATAGGTAGACACTTATTTGGGTTAGATGACGCTGGGTTATTTCTTGACACAATGCTACACATTGGAACTTTACTTGCCATTATTGTGGTATATAAAGAAGTACTATTATCGTTACTAAAGAATCCATTCCAGAGACTAACACTTTTACTTATCGTTGCTACCTTACCAGCTGTAATCGTTGGATTACTGTTCGAAGACTACTTTGAAGCAATTTCTAAATCAGGCGTAACGTTAGGGTGGGAGTTCCTTATTACAGGATGTTTATTGTATTGGGGAGATAAGTGGAAAGAAGGAAAAAAAGAGATAGAAGACCTATCAATGAAAGACGCTGCGATTATTGGGAGTTTTCAAGCAGCTGCCATTTTCCCTGCACTTAGTCGATCTGGTTTAACAATTGTTGCAGGACTCTTTACAGGTTTAAAGAAAGAAACTGCAGCTTATTTTTCCTTTTTACTTGCTACTCCAGCAATTTTAGGCGGCATTATTTTACAAGGTAGGTATCTCTTTGTAGAAACCAATACGACAATTGGTTTATTTCCCCTCCTAATTGGGACGTTAGCTTCCTGTCTAGTAGGTTATTTGGCAATCGTAGGGATGATCCATTATTTAAAGACTCGTCCATTAAGATATTTTGCCTATTATGTCTGGATTTTAGGCGTTTTCATTCTCCTATTTCAATGGTTTGGCATATTCTAAGGAGGTTACGATATGGAATGGATTACAAGCTGGTTAGAATTTCTAGCACAATTAGGTGCCATGGGAATTATTATAGGACTAGCAGTTGAATGGATTCCTAGTGAGATTGTACTTGCCTATGGAGGATGGATGGTTTCACAAGGTACACTCCATTTTTTGGAAGCAGTAATTGCAGGAGTAATAGGTGGGACAATCGCACAGTGGTTTCTTTATTTTATTGGTAGAATAGGTGGAAGGCCATTTGCGTTAAAGTATGGGAAATACTTTTTCGTACAGAAACACTCCATCGATCGTTTAGATTCCTTGGTAGAAAAACATGGTAGTGTTATGTTATTTATAGCTAGATTTATACCTGTTGTTAGGCATGCTGTATCTATTCCAGCAGGTATTTCTAAAATGCCATTTGTACTCTTCACAGTATACACGGCTATAGCAATGATTCCCTGGTCCATCGCTTTTATTGTATTAGGGATACAATTAGGAAGTCACTGGTGGACAATCAAAGAAGTTGCACATCACTACTATCCTCATTTACTACTTTCAACTGGTGCAGCAATGGTTATTTATTTCTTCATATATAAGTGGAAACAATATTCACAGAAGTAAACACATTTGCTACAATATGTTCAATCAATTTATTGCAGAGGAAAGGAAACTCAATGAATACTCTAATAAAAAACGCTGTAATTTACACAATAGTTAATGAAAAACCCTTTTCTGGTGACGTGTTAGTGACAGACGGAAAAATCGCCAAAGTCTCTCCTTCTATTACTCCTATAGCAGGGGCTTCTATCATTGATGCAAATGGTGCACACCTATTACCTGGTTTTGTCGATGTACACACTCATCTAGGTTTGTATGATGAAGGAACTGGTTGGGCGGGCAATGATGCAAATGAAACGATTGAACCACTTACTCCCCATATAAGAGCCATTGATGGAGTCTATCCACTAGACCCTGGTTTTCAAGATGCCATTAAGTTCGGTATTACTTCTGTACATGTCATGCCTGGCAGTGCCAACGTTATTGGAGGTACCACATCCGTTATTAAAACATACGGTAAAAACGTTCAGGACATGATGATTCAAGAAACAGCCGGACTTAAAGTTGCCTTTGGTGAAAACCCTAAAAGAATTCACAGCTCCGGGAACAAGGACTCTATTACTAGAATGGGCATTATGGGGATGTTGAGAGAAGCATTTTATCATGCCAAATATGTCGATAACCCCGATGACCTTAGAGTAGCACCTATCGTAAAGGCATTAAAAAAAGAAATACCAGTTCGAGCTCATGCACATCGAGCCGATGATATTTTAAGTGCTATTCGTTTAGCAGAAGAGTTTGATTTAGATCTTCGTGTGGAACATTGTACAGAAGGACATTTAATCAAAGAAGAACTAAAAGGATTAGGATTAAAAGTAAGCGTTGGACCTACTCTTACTCGCAAATCAAAAATTGAGTTGAAAAATAAGACTTGGAATACGTATCAAGCTTTAACAGAGTCAGGTGTCGAAGTGAGTATCACAACAGATCACCCGTATACACCTGTTCAATATTTAAATGTTTGTGCAGCTTTAGCCGTTAGAGAAGGTTTAACACAACAAAAAGCCTTGGAAGGTATCACCATCTTACCTGCAAGAAATCTTCGAATGGATGATAGAATTGGTTCCATAGAAGTTGGGAAAGACGCGGACCTAGTGTTATGGAATCAACACCCTTTCTCTTTTATGGCAAAACCAATTTGGACGATGATTGACGGTAAAATAGTTCATTCGACATAAATTTCACTAGTTTGTCGTAAAGTTCTACAGAAATTCACATTTTCTTTACAAATTACCTCTTTTCAAAAAAAACTTTTTTTAGTATGATACGAAAGTAAAGCGAAATTGAAACAATAGTGATGGATAAAATCACTTGAAACATACATTTCATATATCAATTGTTCACATATCTATAGTGCTTACAATTGAGGGAAGGCAAATGGTGCGCCACCAGTGAGACTGGTTTTAGTGGGTTCGATTCCCACCCCGAAATTTTTTGAGAAAGCTGAAAAATTTCGAGGGTGAGAGTCGATTACTGTCCGTAGTTCGACGTGTACCCTCGTGCGGAGGGATAACAATGATACTAACAAAACGCGACATACACGCCCACGATCAAAACCACGTCTTATTTGAACTAATGACGCATCCTGATGTCTTCCCTTTTGTGCGTCAAAAAGCATATTCCTATGATGAATTTGTCTTTCTTACCAAACAAACGGTGGAAGCGGAAGAGAATGGTGAACTAGTTTCCAGAACGATTCTTGATGAATGGGGTAACCCAATAGGAACAATAAATCTATTTGATATTGAAGATGGTGCGGGCTTTTTAGGAACTTGGCTTGGCAAACCTTACCACGGAAAAGGGTACAACAAAGTAGCAAAAGATGCATTCTTTAACGAAGTTTTCTTTGAATTAGGTATGGATACAATTTTCATGCGAATCCGTGTGGTAAATGAGCGTTCTCGCCGAGCAGCAGAAAAACTACCATATGTAGTAAAAGCAAATGAATCAAGACCTTCTATCTTTGCGCAATTAAACAAAGATGAGTATATCTATGATCTATACGAAATTCCGAAAGACCTTTATATGCTATACTACCTGCGCGAGCAATCAAACCATGCCGAGGAAGCGGCTTTGGAGGCATAATAAAAAGGGTACAGTGATTTATCAAAATCACTGTACCCTTTTCTCTATTAAATCAATTCTTCTATCTTCTTCTTCATTTGTTCAATCGTCATCCCACTAGTAGAATGCCCCATTTTCTCTTTCATCTCATTAGATTGACTTACAAGTGCTTGCAATTCATTAAACAATGTCGCTTCTGTTACATTCTCTTCTTCTAACACAATTGCATAACCAAGCTTAGCAAAAGAATTGGCGTTTAAGATCTGATCTCCCCTACTCGCTTGTTTTGATAAAGGTATTAGCAACATCGGTTTCTTTAAAGCAAGAAATTCAAAAATAGAGTTTGAACCGGCTCTTGAAATGACAAAATCGGTAGCTGCTAGGAAATGTGGTAATTCTTCTGTAACAAATTCATATTGTTTATATCCATCCTTGACGAGTTCAGGATGCATGTTACCTTTTCCACAAAGATGTATAATTTGAAAATGTTCTAATAATCGATCGATTTGGCTTCTTAGCGCTTCATTCAATTTCTTTGCACCAAGGCTTCCACCCATCATCATTAAGATTGGTTTGCCATTATGTAACCCTGCAAGTGCTCTGCCGTGGGATGCATCACCCTTAAATAGTTCCTCCCTAATTACAGCGCCTACAAAAGTACTCTTTTCTTTAGGCGTATACGACAACGTTTCAGGAAAAGTCGTGAAAATTTGATTCGCAAAAGGCATTGCTAGTTTATTCGCTAAACCTGGTGTAACATCGGACTCATGAATAGCCATCGGTGTTTTAGATACTTTTGCTGCAAGTGCTACAGGTACAGAAACAAATCCACCCTTTGAAAATATTACATCAGGTTTTCGTTTTCTTAACACACGTAAAGCATCTCCAACACCCTTTAATACCCGAAAAGGATCTGTAACATTTTGCCAAGATGCATATCGACGCAATTTCCCTGAAGAAATTGGATAATAAGGTACATTAGGGAACTGTTCCGTAATCATTTCTCTTTCAATTCCATTTTTCGAACCTATATAGGCAACTTCCCAGCCAGCCTTTATAAATGCAGGCATTAACGCTACATTTACTGAAACATGCCCAGCTGATCCTCCACCTGTAAATACTATTGATTGTTTTTTCATCAAAACTTTCACTCCAATCGGTACATACCTTAAAACTAACTAAAAACAATTCCATTTATTATACCGTATTACCAAGCCGTAGAAACAGACCTATCTTTTGTATTGGTGAATGATTGCTTCCGCTACGTTTAACCCACTGATTGTTACCATTGGGCTACCACCACCTGGGTGCGTCGTGCCTCCAACATAATAAACATTCTTTATATCTTTGGAACGATTAATAGGTCTTAAGAATGCATCCTTCTTAGCGTGTGCTGAGATACCATATAAAGCACCTTTGTTTGCAAAGAATTTCTTACCAATATCAATAGGAGTAATTACTTTCTCTATTTCCATTTCCGCTCGTATCGGAATCCCTTGAGCTTCTAATCGATCGTAAATCTTCTCTTTATAATTTGTTAATTCCTTTTGCTCTAGTTTCTCCACTGCCGGTGCATTAACTAAAATAAATAGATTGCTACCCTTTGTTCGATTTGGATCGGTTGCAGCTGAATGGCTAATATATATAGTAGGGTCTGTTGGTAGTTTTTTATGTGTAAAGATGTCCTCAAATTCCTGCCTATAGTTCTTTGGATAGAATACATGATGATGATGAATAGTTGGTTGATACGTTTTTAATCCTACCATAATGACAAATGCAGATACAGAAGGTTCATAACTAGTAAGCTCTTTATCAGATGTTCTAGGACGATTTGATTCTTTTATTAAATTTTTTGTTGCTGTGACATAATCTCCGTTAATAATGACAATTTCTCCACTAATTCTTTCATCTGTACTAGTTTTAACCCCATAAGCTTTTCCTTTATAAATATCAATTTCTTTCACTTTGGTGTTCAAGCGTAACTTCCCACCTAAACTAGTAAAAACCTCTGAAAACCGTTGAGCTATTAGCGTATTCCCACCTTCTACATAAAATACACCTTCATTCATTTCTAAATGGCCAATTAATCCAAATGTAGCTGGAGCTTTATAGGGGGAGGATCCTATGTATGTAGCATACCTATTAAATACATTACGCACGTTTTCATGCATAAAGTATTTTTTGTGAAAGGAATCTAAATCTTCTAGTGGTCTAACTTGAAGAAGTGCCTTAGATAACGAAGGATCTAAATAATCTCTCCAAGAAGTGAATGTTCGATAAAAAAAAGACTTTTCTCCCAGTGTATAAAGTCTCTCTACTTCGGTTAGGTAGTCCACATAGTTACTTGCAGCGTGTGGGTCCAATAAAGAAAGTTGGTTTATCATTTTTTCTCTATCAGTTGTTTGAATAAATTCACTTCCATCTGAAAAAACATTTTTCGTATGGTCCGTCAATTTTACAAAAGGTAGTGCCATTTCTTCTTTATTTGAATAAGAGAGCACTTTCTCAAAGACTTTCGGCATCGTAATTGTATTTGGACCAAAGTCAAACGAATATCCATTCAGGTTTACAGGCATCATTTTTCCACCTGCATGTTCGTTTGCTTCTATTATGGTTACTTCAAAACCACTTGCTTGTAGTTTTATACCTGCAGCTAATCCACCTAGTCCAGCTCCAATAATAAGTACTTTCCTCATGAATACGTCCTTCCCTTCCATGTATACCCTCTTTGTCTTTTATCCTTATAGATGGCACTAAACATTAAGAGTGAAAAACTAATAGATGCAATTGGGAATAAAATCGTATTCCACATAGACTCTCTAGTTGCCATTGCAATACTAAGCCTTGTAAGAAAGACCAACAGTATAGGCATCAGGTAAGGCGAATATCCAGTTTGGATGTACGGGATTATCAAAAAGAATGGAAGTAGATAGATTGTCAGGTAATAAAGTACGACTAGGATTGCCGGAAGAACTTTCTTTCCAACACCAATAAAGATATTTTTTTGAAAACCTTCCCATACTTCTTTATTTGTGTCATACATAAAGCATTCTACAAACGATGTAACATTCACAAGTGTTACCTTAAATCCGTTTACTTTAAAAAGTCGAGCTAACATAACATCATCTACCATTGCATCTTTGATTGCTTCATGCCCCCTACCTCAGAATATGCCTGTTTGTCAACGAACAAAAACGCACCATGAGCCGCTGTGAAGGCAGGTTTTGTTGTTTGGTTAGCCATAAAAATAGGTAAATGAGATAATACCAAAATATGTTGAAAAGGAACTAAAAGTTTTGATAAGAATGGTTTAGTTGGAAACTTTGGGAAACCTGTTACCATAGCTGATTGGAATGCTTCCATGACGCCTAGGGCATGCTGCAAGGTTGATGGTTCTACTCTCGCATCTGCATCTAAAAACAACAGTTTATCCCCCGAAGAAAAGGCAGCTAATTGGTCACAAGCGTGTACCTTACCCTTCCATCCTTCCGGTAGTTTATTGCCAAACTTTAATGTAAATCTTTGATCTCCACGGGTATGTTCCACCCATTTCTGTGAGGTGAGATCGGTTGAGCCATCATCTAAGCCGATTACTTCTAAATTTGGATAAGTAAGTTTTTTCATATTCTCTATTAGTTCAACAACATTTCTTTCTTCATTCCTCATAGGAATAAGAATCGAGATCATCGGATCATTTCGGGTTCTATATTTTTTCAACTTAGGAGTCAGTAAGATATTCATCAAGGTTAACAATAATATGATTATGTAAAACAAGATTATAAACTCAATCAAAATGTTTCTCCTTTCTTCTTTTTCCAAAACGTAAACCATTCACTCAATGTTTTCTTACCTTTTAGGAGATCCTTATATAAATGTTCATTTTCATTAATTAAATCTTCTTTTAAAGAAGAGAGTTCTTTGGTAACCATTTCTTCCAAAAAGGACGTTTTACCAGCTCTGTTTCCTCCCTGAATTTCGGTTGACAGAATCGATTTTCCAACTTGAATCCAACATTCAGCCAATTGATCATGTCTGAATGTATAGTAGATAGATAATGGAGTAACCATAAACGGTTCTCCTGTTTTCTCTACTAGATAACCAGCTCCCTGCTTAAATGCAAGCGGCCTTTTTTCCACATGTTGCTCTTCTCCCTGAGGGAATAACCAAACTGGAGAACCTTGGTTTAATAATTTCAAAGTATATTGAAGCGATTTTATACTACCTTTAGGGGAGGTATAATCCACAGAGTACGCACCAATTTTACGAAAGAAAGGGAATTCCTTTATCCCCTTTTCACTCATCATGGCATAGGAATCTTGTTTAAAATAGTTCCTTGATAGATAAAAAATAAGTAAGCCGTCCCACCACGATGAATGGTTTACAATATACAGTTGTCCTTTCTCCATCTTTCTTTCCTTCACATAAGGGTCCTTTATTTTAATTTTGTAGAAATTCTTCTTGATTTGCCACTGAACATAGTAATCAAAGACCTTCTCAAAGTACTTATCTCTTTTTGCCTCAATCATCCCTTTTCTCCTCTCTTCATCACGATTAGAAGGAAGAGATAAGATGCCCACACTACTGCGACAGCAAACCATAGCTGAGATACCAAAGCGATAATACTAAACATAATTAGAATTAAACGATAAACAAGGATAGCTCTCTTTCTCCATTTCTCTTCTAAAAACGGACTTCCAAATTTATGTAGATAAAGGTAAACGACTATCTGAGCAATGGAAGATAAGACAAACCAACCGATAAAATTGGAGGTTGGTATATCATAATAAAATCCACCTTCATCCCAGATCCAATACTGTTTAACTTTATACGCTACAGGATCTATTATGGCATCCATCACGACAGCTAATAAGCCTGTTATACAAACATAGATAAAACCTGAGGAAAAAGAAGGTTTTTGCTTAAATAAGTAAGTGACATGTGCCATAGATGTGAACACAACCATTACCCAGGCAAATCCAATAGTTATCGGAACGCCAAGCAATTGAATTCCAAAATCCTTTTCGTAGTGGTAGTCTCCAAATAAAATCCCGTAATGAACTCCTAATGATTCAACAGAAATGGTAAGAAGCATAATAAAAACGGATAATAGTAATCCCTTTCCCCAACTACTAATGAGACATAGATAAATAATGCTAAGGATTCCAGCAGTATATAAGAAGACTGCATTTGCCCACTCCAGCCATGGAGGCAACGTGTCGGTTGACGTAAGTACTACACCTATTGCCCACCAAACAATGAAAAAATAAAACAAACGATTTAGCCAAACCATTTAGCCTCACACCCTTTTTAAATAATTTGATACCTGTTATTCATGTAATGGAGATGTCATGTATGCTATTAAGTATAAAGAGCAAAAATAATATTTTACATTTTTAATACGTTCCAAATAGAATTAACCAATTACATTCATTTAATATGGTATAATCCCATAGTGGTAAAGCAGAAATTTCTATTTTCTTCTAAGATCCCACTTGGAGGTGGACGATGAATCAAACGTATAACAAAAAAGAAAAAGGCTTCCTTCTATTAAGAATTATGTGGCCTATTCTTATTACGCAATTAGCTATTTTTGGTATGAACTTCTTTGATACGTTAATGACAGGGCAATATAATTCTTCACACTTAGCAGGTGTTGCCATAGGTAGTTCTATTTGGGTTCCAATAGCCATTGGACTTGGCGGGATACTGGTCGCAATAACTCCTATTGTTGCACAACTTAATGGTGGTGGAAAACGAGAAGAAGTTGCCCCAGCTGTATTCCAAGGGTTATATGCCTCTCTTTTAATGGTATTGATAGTCTATCTTTTAGGTATGCTGGTTCTTAATCCTGCGTTAAGTGTTATGAACTTAGAGCCTATAGTAGAAGATGTAGCTAGAAAGTATGTATTAGCCTTATCCATAGGATTAATCCCATTATTTCTATACAATGTCTTAAGGGCTTTTATGGACGCGTTAGGTATGACAAAAATTACCATGTTTATATCATTAATTGCTCTCCCTATTAACGTTATCTTAAACTATTTACTTATCTTCGGTTACCTTGGCCTGCCTGAATTAGGCGGAGTTGGTGCAGGATATGCGAGTGCTTTCACGTATTGGATACTCCTATGTATCTCCATATTCGTGATTCACCGTAAAGAACCCTTTAGTAGTTATGGTATATTTAAGAAAGTTGTTCCTTTTGAACTTGCCGGCTTTCAAGATGTGTTTAAGATTGGTATTCCCATTGGTTTATCGATATTCTTTGAGACTAGCATATTCTCAGCGGTGACGTTGTTCATGAGTGACTATTCTACTCAAGTCATTGCAGGACATCAGGCAGCGTTGAATTTCTCCAGTCTACTTTATATGATCCCGTTAAGTATGGCGATGGCACTGACAATCGTTGTAGGATTTGAAGTGGGAGCCAAACGATATGCAGATGCCAAAACTTACAGTTGGATGGGAGTTATTGCAGCAATCTTTTTAGCTTTTATATATGGTCTTTTCTTATTTTTAGGTAGACAGGCAATTGGTGATTTTTATGTAAATGACCCTGAAGTATCTAGTTTAATCGCTCACTTTTTATTATATGCTGTCTTCTTTCAATTATCTGATGCTATCCAAGCACCAGTACAAGGTGCCTTAAGAGGATATAAAGATGTCAATATTACTTTTATCATGGCGTTAATCTCTTACTGGGTAATTGGATTACCTCTTGGATACATTTTAGCCAACTACACAACTCTTGAACCATTTGGTTATTGGGTAGGCTTAACTGCAGGCTTAACTGCTGGAGCAATAACATTATCTTTACGATTACGATGGCTTCAAAGAAAGATGGCTTTAGAAAGTAAATTAACCTAAAGTAAAAATAACACTAGAAAAGGCACATTCAAAAAAGAATGCGCCTTTTCTAGTGTTCCATCTGTATCATTGTTGATGATAGATTTTCCCTAATACATCTTTCCCACCTGTTACTGGAATAATGGATCCTGTGATAAAATCTGCGGCTTCATTACAAAGAAAACTAACTACCCTAGCAATATCCTCACCTGTGCCAGGCCTTCCAACTGGAATGGATTTATCATCAACTTCCATTGCAGAAGAAATAGTGGATTCTTTCCATTCTGGTAGGATGTCTCCCGGACAAATCATATTACAAGTAATACCGTATTCCGCTTCTTCTAATGCTATTGTTCTCGTTAATGAAGCAAGTCCTGCTTTAGCTGATGCAAAAGCAGAGCGATAGATCCATCCAGGAGTGGTGTCGACCCTGTCATAACCAAACGTAATGACTCGGCCAAAATTTTGTTTTCTCATAAGTGGGAGTATCTCCCTAAAGAGATAAAAGGCACTTGTCAGATTGCCATTAATTAATTCATTCCATTCATCGTCTGTGTAATCTGTGAGTTTTTTTCTTTCTTTTATATAAGGACCAGCATTATGCACAAGTACGTCAATCACACCAACTTGTTCTTTAATTTCCTCTACGACATGAAGAATATCGTCTTTTACGGTCATGTCGCCTTTAATACTAAATGCTCGGATATCGTACGTTTCCCTTAATTGGTTGATTAAGCTTTGAGCTTCTTCTTTACTGTTGCGGTAATTTACAATAACATTGTACCCTTCCTGTGCAAGTCGCTCCGCTGTCACCTTTCCAAGTCCTTTTGCGCCTCCTGTTATGAAAGCGGTTCGTCTATTCACTAAAATCCACTCCGTTAACCAAAATAAGTACATAATTATCGTACCTAAAGAATATGCCTAATGGCAAATATTAACCCTCTAATCCATGACACTAAAAATAGGTACAAGGAAGGGAGTTCGTCCTTAAATTAACTTATTAGGATAAACTCCCTCATTCCTTTATTTAGTTAAGATTTTATCGTAACAGTAAAATGGATGATCTTTATTCAACCATTCCATTTCTCCAACTTTATGATATCCTAATTTTTCGAAAAGTTGTTGTGCTTTCTCATTTAATGAGTACGTGTCCGTTTTCATATAAGGAACACCCTGATCTATTGCATATTCTTCTGCATGTTGAATTAGTGTTTGGGCAAGTCCTAAACCTCTTGCTTTCACACTAACTGCTAATCGATGAAAAACATAGTAAGGTTCTTCTTGTCGCCACGTTACCTGATTGTATTCATCTGTAGCTACTTGATCTACAGTAATCATACCTAGAATTTCACCCTCATTATTCTCTGCAACATGTAATGTATGGTTAGCAACATCACGTTCAAAATCATCAGGAGTTGGGTAATCACCAGTCCATTGATCGTTCCCTTCCTTATCCATAAGGTCCACCGTTTTGCGAACAATCTTCATGATTTCTGTGATGTCGTCTCTCGTTCCTAGTCGAATGTTCATACTGTTCTTCCCTTCTTGCCATATTCATTTTAGTAATACCCTTTGTGAAGTCTTTCAAAACATTAAGGTTTGGACAATGATTCATATATTTTTGTATATTCTTTTGTTAACTCTTGTTTTTCGTTTTCCATTAGATCTGTATTCTGTTGAATCCTCTCCATAGACAATTTGTAACGCTTTTCGAGAGATAGACGTAACCGAGGATGTGTCCATTCATCTTTCAGTTCCATCTCTATCCACCTTTCCCTAGAATACTTCGAGTTATCTCGCTGTTTCCAAAGCAGATCAAACAGTTCATCTATATTCTTCAAGATACCTACTCCTAGCTTGTGTATAGTTCTTCGTTTCGTGGGTAAATTATTCAATAGTTTATATTAAAATAGATCTTGAAAGGGATGAACTTTTATGTCAAGTCCTTATTGTTGTCCTCACTGTAAAACGAATCGAACAAGATTTAATGTAATCAATCAAGTTGCTACACCAGTTAGAATGGATGCACATTCTGGCGAAATTACAAAATCAGACCAAGAAGCATTAGATGCTTTCCATATGCCATACAAAGGCCCAACTGTAAAGGTGCAATGTGCAACTTGCGGTTTAGTTGAAGACGAAAAAATGTTTGTGCAATTTGGGGCTATGCCTAGATAGGGATACTCAGTTAAGTACTGACCACATCACGTGGTCAACACTGAGTTGTTACTGTTCACGTAACAAAAGCTGAAGGCGCGCGTTCAGCCGCGGCAGGAAACTTCAGAAGACCGAGGAGGCAGCTCTTCAGCCACCACAGGGCTTTTGGAGTTTCCCGAGCGGTTGCGCACCTGAAGCTAGATATCATTGTGATAATGATACTCAGTTAAGAACGGACCACATCACGTGGTCCTTCTTAAGTTGTTACCGATCACGTAACAAAAACTGAAGGCGCTTGTCTAGCCGCGGCAGGAAACTTCACAGATTTTAAAAATGGCAACAGCCTCTACAGTTTAATAGAGGCTGTTTAATTTATCTCGCAATTCATCCTTCGGTAAGTTTTCCCCAATAATCACTAGATTCGTTGGCATTTTCATTTCGTTTGGGAAATACAAAGGCATCCCGTAGCTATATTGAAACGTATACGGATACTTACTATGTGTGAATGGAATATACCCCTTCATTCTATAGATACTGTCGGGCAACTCCCTTAAAAACGCTTCAAATTCTTCTAAATCAACACTACTTTCAAACGTATACACCATTGACTGAATCCTCAACGTATTTTCTACATGTAAAGATGCATTTTTACTCTTTGGATCAAACGTCAATTGATCTATATACTTACTTGGCACTTTAGAATACGTTGTGAACAAAACTGGAGACATGGAATTAATAGATTGCAAGCTTTGAGACAACTCTGCTTGCATACTGTCTGATAGTTGATCAGCCTTATTCACAATAATTAAATCCCCATGTCTAATTTGCTCTAGGTATAGCTGCTGTACTTGTATAGAAAGAGTATTTCTTTCTAAAAATCTTGTCCCATCTACTACAGTTATAACTCCTCGCATGTCAAAACGATCAGCAAATAAAGGAGATAGAATGGAATCAATTACTTCTACAGGGTGTGCTGCACCAGTTGTCTCAATTAACAGGGAATCAAAAGGTTCACCGAATAATAATTCTTGTAGTTGCGCTTCTAGTTTCTCTTGAATGGTGCAACAAATACACCCACCTAGAAGTTCTTTTAACGGAATACCGTCCTCTACTTCATCAGAGTCAATTGATACATTACCTAATTCGTTCATTAAAATAGCTGGTGTATGCTGGAGTTCTTTTTCTCTCAAGATCCAATTTTTCAGAAACGATGTTTTTCCAGCCCCTAGAAACCCACTTACTATATATACAGGTATTTTTTCATAGTCTTACCTCACGATAACAAAGTTTTGTATGCGAAGTGTATTTTCTCATAATTTAAACGGTTGTTCAATGATCTTGCTGTAATATCACTTTTGTTGTCTCGATAGATGGAGTTCCTTCGCCCCAAAACTTGTTAATCTCGACTACGTTTTGTGAAAGTTCAAAATCTAAAACTAGCCCATCATTAGTTCTTTTTGTTACGTATGTACCTTCTGTTGGTATTCTTAATAATTCTACATTTGGTGAATTAGATATACTATCTAAACCTACTTGAACTAATTCCGTTAAAGGTACATTTGTTTTTATAACGGAACGTCCACTTTGAACAACTCTCATCATCTCTTGAAAGGGAATACCATCCTTACTTAAACTTTTCCAATAACTTACGGCATCTGCTAACACTTGTTGCTGACGCTCCACTCTTCCAAAGTCGCTTTTTATCGGATCTCGATACCTAACGTATTCCAATATTTGCTGTCCTTTTAATGTTTGTTCTCCAGGCTGTAAATCCCACTTAAAATAATCTATCATGCCTTGTGTAACAGTTGTTTTATATCCCTCTGGAAAGACGTCAGCGGCTAATCTTGCAAAACCCTCAAAATTGATTTTTGCTTTATAATCAATTTGTACGCCAAACGTATCTTCTATTGTCTTTTCTACTAAATCTTCTCCTCCAAATGCATAGGCATGGTTTAACTTACTCCATCCATTGTTATCGGCTATTGGAACATACAAATCACGCATAAAAGATATAATTTTCCAAGAGTTTTCTTTGGGATTAACATTTGCTACCATTAATACATCCGCCCTAGAAGGCTCGCTTTTTCTCTCATCTGTACCTAAAATTAATATGTTAAACTGATCACTAGCTTCTTTTTCACTCTTTGGAATTACATCTGTCATCCATTTTGGTAAAGTGTGATTTGTTTGCTGAGTGGAATTTTTTAAAGGAGTCGTTGTAGATTGGTTTGTTAGAGGTTGTTCATTGGTTTCTTTTCTCATGATACCCCATCCTGAAATCGCTAACAAACCTATTATTAGTAAAATAGTCGTGCGAATTTTCATCATGTTCGCCTCCTTTCCATCAGCATTCCACTAGCGTATAGTACCTATACACGTTTACAAAGGATACGTGATAAAGGGAAAGGATACATTACTACTTTTCTTATCTGAGGTCACGAATAAAACAGAAAGAAGCTGGAGCGTAGGTACACTCCAGCTTCTTTCACTTATTCAGTTTCTGTTTCCGTAGCTTGTTCTTCACTAGGTGTTACTTCCTCCACACCAAGTTCTTTCAGGGCTGCTTTTAGTTGAGGGTCATTCTTTTGTAAATCTTCTCTTAGTTTATTTAAAAGCGTAAAAGTTGTATCCCCTGTAAGAACACCAGATTGTTCTAACTCATTATCCAATTGGAATTTTTTAACTGCTTCTTCCGTTTCTTCCGTAAAGGTACGGTCTACTGTTTCAATAGAATATCCGAGAGCAGTTAACATTTTTTCTGCCACTTCCACTTGCTCGGATATAACATTTAACTTAAGCTCTTCTTCTTGGTTTAAGAAAGGAAGTGATGCATATTCAGGTAGTTCTACTGTGATATCAGGCTTAATTCCTTTTTCGTTAATCCAATTACCTTTTGGCGTTAACCATTTTGCTGTAGTAATTTTCATGTTTGAACCATCATTAAAATCTAAAGGTGATTGAACTGTTCCTTTTCCAAAGGACTTTGTTCCAATAACTTTTATACCTGCAGATTCTTGCAATGCAGCTGCTACTATCTCTGAAGCAGACGCACTACCTTCATTAATTAATACGGTAGTTGGTACATCTACTTTCTCGCCACCACGAGCATTAATTTCTTCATCTTCTCCTGCACGATAGTCTACTGAAACTACTCCCTTACCTTCTTCAATAAACAAGCTAGCAATATAAATTGCTTGATCTAATAGACCACCTGGATTTTGTCTCATATCTAATACAAGAGATTTCATCCCTTTAGATCTTGCTTCATTTAACTTATCTACAAACTCTTCATAGGTGTTTTCTGAAAAGTTTGTAATTTGGATATGGGCTACATTCTCGTTTTTCATTTCTAAATATACAGTATCAATTGGAATCTCATCTCTAATAATATCTATGGTGATTGGCTTCGGTGAACCTGCACGACGAATACTAAGTGAAACCTCCGTCCCTTTTTCACCTCTAATTTTCATTACAGCTTCGTTTACTGTAAGACCTTGGACACTTTCTCCGTTAACTTCTAAGATTTCATCGTTTGGAAGTAAACCAGCTTTTTCTGCAGGTGCACCTTTAATAGGTGAAACAACTAGAATAGATCCATCTCTCTCTTGGATCTCTGCTCCTATACCTTCAAAAGAAGAGGAAAGTGTGCTTCTGAATTCTTTTGCTTCATCTTGAGTCATGTAATCGGAATACGGATCTTTCATAGAGTCAAGCATCCCATTAATTGCACCGTCAATTAACTGTTGTTGGTCTAATTCTTTATAATAGCTATTTGTTAATTGATCATATGCTTGATAAAGTTTTTCAAATTCTCGGCGATCAGGCGCACCAACTTCTACAGCCTTTTCATTCCCAAATGCTAAAGCAAATGTCGTAACTCCAGCAGTTGCAAAGACTGTAAAAAAGATTAACATTACTAATGTAAACTTTCTTAAACGAATATGACTAGAAGGTTTGTTTTCTTCCACTTGTTCGGACTTATTAGACTCATCCATTTGTTTCACCGCTTTCTCTTTCTATACACTTTCCCTAACTCTAGCACAGGGTGTGAAAATTAAGCAAAGAAAATCTTTCATACTAAGAAGGTTTTCCTAGTGTATATAAATTATTTACTTTGCATCAAATTGCTTGTACTTCATTCATGTATTCTTCTAACGTCCAATTTTTTTCTTTTAAGTATGTAGCTAGCTCCACCCCAACATACCTAAAGTGCCATGGTTCATACATATATCCTGTTATTGACTCTTTATCTTTGGGATACCTAAGGATGAATCCAAATTCATGCGCCGTTTCAGAAAGCCACTTACCTTCTTTTGTATCTCCGTATTCTTGTACAAGATCGTAATTAACAGAAGGACTTGTAATATCCATTGCTAAGCCCGTTTGATGTTCACTTTTTCCAGGTAAAGCAACTGCTTGAATAGCATGTTCTTCACCTTTCGTGTCTACTGTGGCTTGGAAGATGGTTGCTTGTCTATCGTATGAACGAAAGCCAGAAGCAGCTAATATATCAATATTTTCATTTTTCGCTTTTTCAAACCATTGCTCCAGAGCAATTGCCGCTTCTTCTCGAATTAATGCTTTTTCTACTTCCTCATCTCCAAATACAAAAGGTACAGAAGGGCGAACAAGATCTTCAGGATAATAATCCTTTGGAAGAGCAAGTTCTTTATTAACCAACACCCATGCATTCTCAGGATTTTGCACTACAAACTGTCCATCTACCTCTACAGATTTTGTTAGTTTTTCCTCATTTACTAGTAGCATCTTATCTTCTACTATGTCTTCTTCTTTTTCTTTTTCCAGTTCCTCTTTTTCTACTTCTTTATCGGTGTCAGTTGAAGGGGTTGGTGTTTCCTCTGGTTGTGTTTGTTCGTTAGTCAAATTAGGAAATTTATCCTCCACCATTTGACAACCTGACAATAGTGATATTGTCAAGATCGATACAGCAATCTTTTTCATACGTTCACCCTTTTCTTTTACTAAAACATTCTTGTTTATAGTAACAAATCCATTAAATTTCGTATACTTTTTTCATGATTAAGTAAGATGATACATTACTATCTTTCCATAAAAAAGAAGAAGGCTATGCCTTCCTCAAAAATTATAAACTATTATTTGCTAGCTATCGCAGCATCAAGAGCAACGACAATCATATCATTAAAAGTAGTCTGTCTCTCTTCTGCAGATGTTTCTTCTCCAGTTAAAATATGATCTGAAACTGTCAGGACAGATAATGCTTTTCGGCCAAATTTTGAAGCAATTGTATATAGAGCAGTTGTTTCCATTTCAATAGCTAGAATGCCGTATTTTGCCCATTTTTCTAACTCGCTGTTATCATTGTAGAAGTGATCAGCAGTAAAGACACTTCCTACTTTTAAGGAAAGACCCTTTTTCGTTCCCTCGTCATACGCTGCTTTTAATAATTCAAAGTCTGCTGTTGGAGCATAATCTACTCCACCAAATGTCATACGATTCATTTGAGAGTCAGTAGAAGAAGTCATCGCAAGAATAACATCGCGTACCTTTACATCTTTCTGGATCGCACCACACGTACCAACTCGAATTAAGTTCTTTACATCATATTCTTGAATTAGTTCATTTACATAGATAGAAATAGAAGGAACTCCCATACCCGTTCCTTGTACAGAAATTCTATGACCTTTATATGTACCAGTATATCCAAACATATTACGTACTTCATTGTAACATGTCACATCTTCAAGAAAATTCTCTGCTATGTATTTCGCTCTTAGCGGATCTCCCGGTAAAAGGATTGTTTCGGCAATATCGCCTTTTTTTGCACCAATATGAACACTCATGTCTATTACCTCCTTGTTATGTACCGTTATTGTACGTGAAATAACGAGCTGTTGCAATCTATCACATGTATTATTCGACATACTTTGCAAAAGATACTACTACAAAGTCTTCTATTTAGACTTTTACAATTCATTTGCTAAAGGAGGTAATGACATGGGTAAAAAGGAGAGAAACAGATTAACACCTAAGAAAAATAATCATGTCTCTGAAGCTGCGTTAGAAACATATTCAGTAGCTCATGAAAAAGAGCATAATTCAGAAAAACGTAAAAATGGTCCTGGCAATCATATGCGAGACTATTAACGAGAAATTCTCAACAAACGAAGTCTAGGAATTTTTTCCCAACCTTCATGTTGCAGCTGATAGTATTCATGACCTTCTAAACCTTTATCAATAAATACAATATCGCCTAAATTGATATATCTGCCATTATACTTCGATGGTAATGTATCCTTTACATTTAGTCGCCGATAAATCGTTTCTAACACATCTTCCGAAGAGGAAGACGTCATTACACCTCTATACACCTGACGGTAATCAGAACGTACTCCGTATCTAGGTGATTGAAAAACAGTGACGTCAAAATCCGATTCTTTTAATGAGAATTGTTTTTTTACCAACAAGAAAAAACCTCCTCACACCGAGTTATACGTATATATTCGGAGTATGAGGAGGTTTTACCTTTGATGAAAAATTTGTTTTTTTGACTTTTAATGCCTACACTTTAGAGATTATGTCGATAAATTGATTCGTAACACTTGTAGATGATCTAGTTAAGTGAACACGGTGATAAGATTCATCCATATCCAGCGCTTCAGCTAGCCACCCTCCTAACGAATTACCTCTTTTATCTAGTTCTACAACTCCTTCTATAGAATCATCAGATAAGTGAACAATATATAGTTCAATCTCATCAAATTTAGAGCGAAAAGCTCCTGATACTGGAACAAATTCGAATTTTTGAACAAACGGTAGGTTACTTCTCATCCAACGAGGTGCTGCTTCACATTCCACCTTACGAAGCTTGAAACCTTCATTTTCTAAGCCTTCCATCAATTCTTTTAATATTGGTAATGGACTAATTTCGATGAAATCCTTATCTTCTGGATCAATTGCACCTTTGATATCCATTTCTGTTTCTAACCACACTCTAACACTGCCATAAGTAACTGGAACTGTTGCAGGGATTTGTAATGTAAAATCTAACAGCTTCTCTTCTCTTGCTTTTAATGAGAAATTATCTGTGACTCTGACTTTATGAATGACTGTTGGGATTTTTTGTTTATGATCATCTTTTTCTTTTTCATACACAGTTTTAACGGCAATAGTAATACCATCCATCTCTTGATCTACTGTTCCACCTGTTAAAAGAATTTTTCCGCTAACTGTTTCTCCCTGTCTAACTCGAGAAGTAGACAGTTGAGCATCAACTGTAGCTCCACCTACACCAATTTTCGCTAAAGCTCTTTGAAAAAACGACATATTTTCCCCACCTTTAATATTTTCCTTTTATACGTATTTACTGACTAGTTAGTTTCACTAATTATCTATTATATATGATTATTTGAAAATAAATTTTTTTTTTCAAAACTCATCGTTTCTCTTGAATCGATCCCAAAACGAAGCAAGAGCCATACCAATGTATAACACTCTACATTCGTATAGCTCTTGTGTTTTTTTATTCGTCAAATTCATCAATAATCGCTTTTTCAATGAGGTAATCAAAAACGATATCTGCGAGTTCTTCCACTTCGTCCTCCGTTGGTACAAATCCACGTTTCATTAGTTGTTGATAAAAAAACTCTGCCATTTCTTCGGTGTCAATAATTACTTCCATTTCTCGCATACCTCATCGCTCCCTTCCTTTTTCACATATATGACAAAAGAAAAGCCTGTATGACAACAAAAGATCAAGCGTGTTCATTTTCAGATGAAAGTTTTTTTAATTGCTTTAAAATAGTTCGTAACATTTTCTCATATTTCTCATCACCAAACATTTTATATAGAGTTCGATAATCATTGTATGCATCTAATAATTTATCTACTGCTACTTTCCCAGCATAACGTTGAACCGGAAACACAACTTGTTTTTTTGGCGTTTTTGTTTCTTGTACTGGGAATTGGATGCCATATTTACTCGTGAGTACATCTGCTTGTTCAGCATCTGCAATTAATGTAATTTCTTCCTCATCAGCCTCTAACCAATCTCCATCAGTCATTCTTGTTAATTCATAAATGACATCTTCCCAAGCATCTTCTTTATATCTCCATATCTCCGTTCGAAATCCAACTACCTTAAATAAATCTTGCCCATATCCTGTAACTTGAACGATGTCACCAAAAAAGAATTTATATTCAATGTCAATTTGCTCTCTTTCCACTAAGGAGCCTTCATATTCAGATACTGGAATTAAGACTTGTTCTTTAAATAAACCCTCACTATGATTAATTTCATATAAGTATTTACCATCAATCGTCTTTATCTCGGTGATAAAGCCCACCGTACCGTAAATGACAATGACCACTTCTTCTCCAACTCGAAATTTTGGTTTCTTCCGCTTTGACATGGCCTCCTGTCCCCTTCATCCTATGGTTTTATAGTATATGCAAAAAAATCAAGAAGGGGTATGAACGAGAAAAAATAGGCTTGTTCTTCATTGTTGAAGTGACAAAGGTTTAAAAGAATCTCCTCTCAGGTAACATACCTTCCCGTAATGGAAAAATAAATTGTTACTGGCTACGTATAAAACAGAGACGTCCACAAAAGAAGTGAACGTCTCTGTTTTATCTTTGACTACGATATGTTTCGTAATATTCCCATGCTTCATCAAAAATGGACATAGAGGAAAGGTACGGAGCATTAAGTTCTAAATAATTCGTTAATTCTGAGTAGCTAGTAGATTGTCTTGGAAACAGATGATCATCATAGGCACTATTTGCGAAATGACCGATTTCTGATTTCGGGGACGGATCTCTGTATGACATTAAAAAATGATAAAAACTTTTATTCACAACTTGTCCAAACCTTTCTTGAAACTCTTTCTTTGTGAAAGGCTTCATGTATTTATCTTATATTGTAAAGTGGTTATGATTTTTTGCAAGGTATATGCAGGAACTAGTTGTATTTTTAATATTGAGATTCCGTTATGATCTAGCTAAATCACGTTCCTCTGCTTGTCAACGCTAGAAAAGAAAAGAAAAGAAAAATTTAAATTTACTCATCTATGATCAGACCACATCACGAGGCGAGCGATGAGTTGTTACAAGTCACGTAACAATTTTTTTATCTATAATTGAAAGAATTTGTAGAAAATTCTACCTTCAGTCTATACAATAGACCTATGCCCATAGACACATAAACCATTCAGGAAGAGGGGGACCTTATGAAACGTTTACTATCAAGCATTAAAAAGGGAGAAAAATCACCAAAGATTAAGAGAAAAGTAAAAATGCCAAAATGGAATATTGGCTTTTTACGAACTATTAGTGGAAAAGTGTTGTTTTCCTTTGGATTACTAACTACTCTACTTATTGTGTCTTCTGTTGTAAGTTATGTAAATAACCAAAAGCTTGCACAAGAGATTACAAACGTAACAGAGCGAGATATGCTAGTTAATACCAAAATGCAAGAGCTTTTAAGGGCACTAATAGACATTGAGCTGGGTCAACGAGGATATGTCATCACAGGTAGTGAAGACTCCCTTACTCCCTATAATAATGGTAAAGAGACTGTAGAATCTTCCATTACCGACTTAAAGTCATCAGTTACTAACGAAGAACAGATCTCTAGGTTGGAATCCATTTATGAGAATTATAACTTTTGGGTAGGGTATGTAGATCGTGTGGTAGAAACAAGACAATATAATGGCGCTCAAGCCGCTTCTCTCCTGTTGTCCTCTGGTCAAGGCCAAACATACATACAAGAATTACGTTCAGAAGTTGAAACACTTCTTTCTGAAGAATCTAATCTAAGCAAAGAAAGAATTGCGTCTCTAAATAGTCAGGTACTTATTGCACAAGGAATTACAGGTATACTTTCTTTATTATCTATCATCCTAGCATTTTTCTTTGCAATAACGTTATCAAAAACAATAAAAAGAACTGTTAATACTATTAGTTCTTCCATACTGGAAATTGCAAATGCTGGTGGTGACTTGACTAAACGAATTCATGTTACGTCAAAAGATGAACTAGCAGGCTTAGCCAATGACACAAACCTTCTTATTGAAGGAATTGCAAAATTAGTTAGAGAAGTTGCTAGTATGTCAGAACACGTTTCTGCAAGTAGTCAACAGTTACTAGCCTCTTCCGAAGAGACTTCTAGAACAATCGAATCTATCTCTCAAACAACACTAGAGATTGCATCTGGCAGTGAGGAAACATCAACTAAGATGCAAGACGCCCTTGGTAAAATGAGTACTCTTGAGGAATCAACGAATTCACTTCAATCACAAACCGTACAAATGGAACAATCTTCATCATCAATGCGTCAAGCTGCTGAAGATGGGAGAAACTCTATTGATCATGTAGTAAACAAGATGAACCAGCTTCAATTCGTTTTAGGAAGAAGTAATGATACAGTTCAATCATTAGGACAAAAATCTACAACTATCTCTTCCATGATTAAAGGAATCACAGATATTGCGGATCAAACGAATCTTCTTGCTTTAAATGCAGCTATTGAAGCGGCAAGAGCAGGACAGCATGGTAAAGGATTCGCAGTTGTAGCCGACGAAGTAAGAAAATTAGCTGAACAATCACAAGTTACAGCAAATGAAATTACGAATGTTGTAGCTTCCATTCAAGAAGAGATAAAAACATTATTGTCTCACAACGATGAAAACATGAAAGAAATGAAACAAAGTGTAGATAGTTCATTAGAGACAAAGTCAGTCTTTGAAACCATTTTAAGTCAAATTGAAAAGACGACTGCCGATATTGCAAACATCTCATCTCATATATACCAAACCAAATCGTTGAGTGGAGATGTAAAAGGTGCTTTTGATTATGTCTCTCAAATCGCTAAGACGACTGCAATGAATTCGGAGCAAACGGCAGCTGCATCGGAAGAAGGATCTGCAGCAATGGAACAAATGACAGCATCAGCTGCTGAACTTTCTAGACAAGCGGAAGATTTACAGCGTCTAGTAGGCAATTTTAAAATGTAATTTTGTACATGTAATTAAAAAAGGATTGCCAATTGGCAATCCTTTTTTTCTAGCTCCTAGTGTGCAGGTGCTCGGGAAAGTTCAATAGCCCTCCGGTGGCTGAAGAGCTGCCTCCTCGGTCTCTTGAACTTTCCTGCCGCACCTAAGCGCACGCTAGGAGCTTTTCTCTTTGTCTAGCTCCTGGTGCGCAACCGCTCGGAAAAGTCCAAAAGCCCTCCGGTGGCTGAAGAGCTGCCTCCTCGGTCTCTTGAACTTTCCTGCCGCACCTAAGCGCACGCTAGGAGCTTTTCTAATCAATCACAATTATAGTTGTAGCATGCGCCAATAATGATTAAAAGAATAAATAATACTACAATCAAAGCAAACCAATTTGAATTTCCGCATCCACCATAACCGTAAGCTGGGTAAGCTGGGTATCCACATTCGTAACCGTACATGTGTAGTCACTCCTCAGATGTTTTGTTTTCTCTTACAGTCGTATCATATGCACTAAGGGCAAAAGCGGACTGTGTATTTGCCTAATTTTTTATTTTGGGCTAGGCTATGTAAGTTTCGAAAAGAAAACATTAGTGATAAGAACATGGTAAGGATGGTGTTTTATTCTTCAAATAGTAATAAAGGAATTACCCATCTAAGGAAAGAGCAAACTACTATGCTTGAGATATGTAATACATCGACTCTTCACAAAAAAGTCAAAAACCACAAAATGTGATTTTTGACTTTTTTTCATTTATTTAGCTGTAACTGTCATAATTGAATCTTGGCCTGCTGTAACTGGTTTTCCTGTTTCTGTCTCTACTGATGCTAGCTCATCGCCATTCGTAATGATGATTGGTGTTACAGTAGCTTTTGCTTTTTGTTTCACTAGTTCCATATCAAAAGTAACTAGTGTATCACCAACAGAAACTTTATCCCCTTCTCCTACATGTGCTTCAAACCCTTCCCCTTTCATACCAACTGTTTCTAAGCCGATATGAATAAGAACTTCCGCACCATTTTCAGCTTTTAAGCCTACTGCATGTTTTGTAGGGAAAACTTGCATAACTTCACCATTGACAGGCGAAACAACTTTTCCTTCAGTAGGTTCAATTGCTACTCCGTCACCCATCATTTTTTGAGAGAAAACTGGATCTGGTACTTCTTCTAAAGAAACAAGCTCTCCTGTTAATGGTGCTTTTATTGCAATTCCTTTTGGTGCTTCTTCTTTTTTTCCAAATAATTTTTTAAACAACTTATATACACACCTTTCTATACTATGTATTTACACTAAATTTAATGGAGTAAAACATGTGAATATATACACACACTTGAAGAATTTTACCATAAGTTATTTTTGGATGCCATGAAAAGCTTTCATGTAAACACTTTCATCTATAAATTACTCAACGATAGAAGATTTCTCCAACTTTATCGCAAATAATTACACTCATTTTCGAGCCACTAAATTAGTATTTACTTATTTTTAAATAACTTAACATACTCTCCGTATCCTTCTTCTTCCAATTTATCTATTGGAACAAAGCGAAGCGCAGCAGAATTGATACAATAACGTAAACCACCTGCTTCTTTAGGGCCATCTGGAAAAACATGGCCTAAATGTGTCTTGCCTTCTTTTCCTCTCACCTCTGTTCGAATCATAAAATGTGAAAGATCTTTTTTCTCTTCAATTTCATGTTCCTCTATTGGTCTTGTAAAACTCGGCCATCCACAACCAGCATCATATTTATCACGTGAATGGAAAAGTGGCTTTCCTGAAACAATATCTACATAAATACCATCTTCAAAATGATTGTAATATTCATTTTGATATGGTGGTTCTGTTCCATTATTTTGGGTAACCTCGTATTGTATAGGTGTTAGTTTTTTTAATTTCTCTTCTCTATTCATTATTTTTCCCCCAATGCTTTTCAATAAAAGCTTTTCTACCAGAGCCTGTTTGATAAGAATTGTACCTTGCTGGGTTCTTTTTGTAAAAATCTTGATGATATTCCTCTGCAGGATAAAACTTAGAGGCACTTGTTATTGGTGTAACGATTGAGCTAGTAAATTTTCCGCTTGACTCAAGCTTTTGTTTTGATTGTTCGGCCTTTATTCGTTGTTCTTCATTATGAACAAATATTTCGGTACGATAACTTGAACCTCGATCATAAAACTGCCCACCTGCGTCTGTTGGATCAATTTGTTGCCAAAATAGTTCAAGTAATGTTTCATATTTCATAATTGTAGGATCAAATGTAATTTGTACCGCTTCTGTGTGTCCAGTAAGATTTGTACATACTTCTTCATAAGTAGGGTTTTCTTTATGCCCCCAGTATATCCTGAAATGACGGATTCAACTCCTGGATATTGGTCAAATGGTTTAACCATACACCAAAAGCAGCCTCCTGCAAAAGTTGCTTTTTCCAATACACTCGCCTCCCGCTGATTTTACTTTTAGTGTACCCCTTTTTAAGATAATTCTCTAATCATCCGACTTCTAAACACCAAACAAGACTATTCAGCATATCGTATAGGCGTATCCCTATAAAGGAGTGGAAGTTATGAATCAAGATCAATTATTTCAAAAAGCAGCAATGTATGATTTATTATCTTGTTATTACAAATACAGTGACCCCACACTTCACGTGAAGTATTATGAAAAACATCTTAAGTATATGCACAAAGCGTTGCAAACAGTTAGAGGTACTTCTCAGCAAGGTGGCTTAGCTTACGTTAGAGCATTACACGCAGCTCCAGATGCACCAGCTGTAGATATCTTCGTCAATGGTAATCGTGTCCTTACTAATGTTAAGTTCGGTCAAATCAGTGATTACTTACCTCTACCGGCCGGGTCTTACCACATTGACATTTATCCTACTGGTAATCAAACCACCACTGTTATCAGTAAAAAAGTAAAAGTAGAGCCAAACCAAGTACTAACATTAGCTGCAATAGGATTAGGAAACTCTCTACGTTTACTACCTTACGCTGACGATCCGTTTGTTCCAAATAACGAGACAAAAGTTCGTTTTATACACCTTTCTCCTGATGCACCAGCAGTAGATATTGCTGTAAAAGGAGGAGATGTAATTTTTGAAAATATCTCTTACAAGCAAGCAACTGATTACTTAGGATTAACTCCTATGACTGTTAATCTTGAAGTACGTATTGCAGGTACAAAAGACGTCGTTCTAGACGTGCCAAACGTAAGCTTAAGTCCAAATGAATCCTATACTATTTTCGCACTGGGAAAAGCAAGTGGTTCACCTGAACTAGAAGCAAAACTTGTAAAAGGGTGATTTTTTCAGGAATTTATACAACACTCTTTTCTTAATAGTCTTGCAGGACACATGACACCTAATTCAATTCCTCTCATGATCCCTGAGAGAATTGCACAATACGCCTACCAGTTGTTTTTTTACATTAGATATTTACAAAAAAGAGCTTAGTCAAAGCGTTTACTTCGACTGAGCTCTTTTTATTTTGGTAGTTCAATAGTAAATTCTTGATTCTCTTTTGATAAGTCAATGGAGGAAGCTTTGACCTTTGTCCCATTTTTTAGTTCATGTTCTGACAAAGCAACATAAATAATGTTTTCAGAAGGCATGACACGAACCCATTCAGGAAATTCGTATTGTCGATCAATGTACCCCATGATATAGGAAATAGGCACTTTAAGACCACCTACTTGAAGATCATCTGCTTGTAAGACAACGTCTCCATTTTCTTGTGCTTCTGGAATAAAGTCTACTTGCATTTGAATCGTACTCGAAAATACAGGTACTTCTCCTTTAAGCTTCACAGCATCCTCTATTTCGATATCATATTCTATTTCTCCAACGGCCCAATCTTGAGAAGACAAGGTGTGATCAATTAGTTTATTTAGATCTACTTTGTTCAACGAGATGTTAAATTGTGTTCCATTTACTTTTGCACTGCTTGGTGCAGAGATAAAATTGCTTTTTGTAGAAGTGGCACTAAAGAATAAGAATAGGATAGCTACCATATTTAAGGCGAGCAAAATCCAAAACGCAAAAGCCCACGGCGAACGCTTTTTATTCATCTTTTCCTCCTGTTGATATTAATCTAGATGAGCAGACCACTCTTCATAAACCCTGTCTGCAATTGCTTGATACCCTATATTATTTGGATGAAAGTAGTCATCATAAAGTAAAGACATATCTCCTGATTGAAATAAATCCGCTATAGGAACAAAGTGAACACCTGAATATTCACTGACCATTTTACTTGTAGTATGATTCCATAAATCCATTATTTGCTCTACTTCTTGTATGTTAGAAAACCATTGTAAGAATGGATTATATAATCCAATTACCATAATTGGTGCAGTTGGATTTTCTTCCCTTATTACCTTCAGTATAGCATTTATATTTTTCTTATATACTTCATTTGCTTCAACAAAAGGTTCCAAAGTCAAATTAAACATATTCCCACGAACGACAGACATGATATCATTTCCACCTGTTGTTAATAAAATTAAATCAGCTCGAGATATCGCAACTCTTGATTCTTTCTGATTCACAATGTTTAACGTTTGATGAGACAAGTGGCCTCTAATTGCGAAATTATCTATTTTTACATCTTTAATTTCAGGTTCTTTTACTAATTTTTCTTCAAAACGTCCTACGTAACCTCTTTTACTCTTACTATCACCTAAGCCCTCTGTCAGAGAATCTCCAAATCCTACAATCTGATAGTCTTTAGGGAAAAATTCTTCCTCTGGTGTCTTTTTCTCTTCGATGTTAAATTCCCTAACCAACGTTTCCACTGCTGAAGAAGGATTACATGATGAAAGAGTAAAAACAGCAAGAATAAAGAACAAAGTAACTCTTTTCATGATGGATACTCCTCTTAAAATTTTTTCACTTCTAATGGTAAATCCTTATATTAGAAAAATGAAGAACTAGTTTTCATAATCATGGTTATTTTCGTACGTAAGTTTGTATTATAGCATCTCGGTTAAGTTTCCGCTAAGATTTAGATTTAAATTCCGACATAATCTGCGAAAGATAGGCATTTACGTCGATAGATGTCGCGATTCGATGAACGGGCCAAAATTCTTTATCTGGCGTTTGTCTAAAATCTCCAAAAGTAGCTCCAAAAGAACAACCGCGTTGGGTACTCACTTTTACAGGAACCTTTGTATACTCTATTTTTGCATTTCTTTGGGTTGCCCATAATGCAACTAGGTCATGAATAGGACTACCTTCAATACCTGGGTTACTTTTACTATAAAATTCATAGTAATAATTAATCATCGGAGCGATTAATTGTCCAACAGGGTCATCTACCTTCACATAATAATCATCAAGTTCTTCTACAAATTCAGGTTTCAGAAGCGCTTTCATTGTCACATCTAAAGGTATGATATCAATTGGAATGGTACTTAATTCAAAGATGATATTTGCAGCTACAGGATCTGAGAACACATTCGCTTCCGCTACGGGTGTAATATTGCCTGGGACATTAAAGGCTCCACCCATAATAATAATTCTCCCTACATTTCTCATAGTTTCTTCGTATAATAAATAAGACGTAGCTAGTGAAGTGAGTCTTCCTACTGATACAATCGTTAAGTCCTTGCCATATTCATCCATGACTTCTTTCACCTTAAAAAAATTCTCTAAAACATAATCATTACCATCTTCAGCTGGTATAAATGGTCCTAGTCCCACTGGACCATGAATGTCAGGAAATACTTCTTGATCTATAGCAGTCATTGGTTGACTAGCCCCACCTATTAACGGTAACTCTACTTTTAAAATGGAGGATAAAAATTGCGCATTTCGGATAGCTGTTCTTTTCGATACATTACCGTAATCAGCTACAATAGCCACGATCTCTACTTCTTCACTGTAATAGCCATATAATACTGTAATAACATCGTCTACTCCAAAATCACTAAAAAGTAACACCTTTGCCATTCAAGACACCCCCATATTAAAGGTATGACGACTGGTGCAGCTTTCATGAGAGAATTATACAAATTATTAATTTGTATAATTTTACATATATAACCAAAATACTTGCTATTCTATTACCTATGGAAAGTAAAAAAGAGGTAGTCATCATACAGAATTAACTGTACATAACAACCTCTTTTCTTGAATTTAGCTTTCCCAACGATACATAAATCCAATTGTTCCTGGCCCTGTATGTGTTGCGATTATTGGTGTGGTGTAACCCACATTCTCCACCTTAAACTGAAAATCTTCTTCAATTTTTTTCACTAAAGCTTCTACCAGTTCATCATTTCCCGCATGAACTAAGCCAACTTCTAGTAGTTTCTTTCCCTCCAGATCGGATTTCATTTCTTTAATTAGAGTTTTAACTACTTGAGAATAGCTGCGAACTTTTCCAATAGGGTTGTAAACACCACCAGATAAATCAGCAATCGGTTTAATGTTTAATAATGACCCTAGTAGAGCTTGTCCTTTTCCAATACGGCCACCTTTTACTAAGTTTTCTAACGTATCCACAACGACAAATAACCTTGTGTTCTCTCTAACTTTAGAAATTTCTGCCAATATTTCTTCTTTATTCTCTCCTGCTTTCACCATCTCAACAGCTTTTAATACTTGGAAACCTAACGCTCGGGAAATATACTTTGAATCAATAACTGTTACATTTGATTCCGTCATACCTGCTGCCGTTTCCGCGGAGTTAACCGTTCCACTCATACCGCCAGTCATATGTATAGAGATGATTTCAGACCCATCTGCACCCAAGCGATCGTAAACTTCTAAGAACTCTCCAACAGGTGGTTGGGATGTTTTTGGAAGTTCTTTAGCTTCTTTCATTTTAACTAAAAAGTCTTGAGGTGTAATGTCTAATCGATCTCTATATGTCTCACCATCAATGGTCAACGAAAGAGGAACAACGGTAACACCTAAACTTTCTAAAGTTGCAATATCCAAGTCAATTGTAGAATCTGTTACTATTTTTATAGTAGTCAACTAAATCACTTCCTTATATTTATGTTCATTAAGTAAGACGCTCTCGAACAAAGGAAGAGAGCGTCCATTCGATCTCTAGCTTACTAGGCATTATTTTTTAACATTGATTCTTCATAAATCAATACATAATCTTTCCATTTAATACGTTGTTTTAAATACGTGCGAAAAGATACTTCAGATATGGTTTGATTATCTTCATAGAGGTTCTTAAACAAACATTGAAGACGCAATTGAACGAAAAAGTACTTTGAGTGTTGCTCTGGTAACATCGGAATGTCTGTGACTTTGACTTTAGCTCCGTTTGACCGTTTAAACTCCACGCTCTTCGTCAACAAAATATCAATCCTCTTTTTCTTTTATTATACCTTAATTATACAGGTATTGTCATGAAAGAGTACCAATTAATCTCCATATATACTATATGCCACTAGTAGAAATTCTTTCCCATTCTTCTTTCATTTTTTCATGTAAGATGCTATTTAATTCTTTTTGGTCAAGAGAGATGACTTCATCTCTTGTAATCTCTGGAAGTATAGAAATGGTAACTTGAGATGGTTTTATGGCAGGTTTTTGACGTTCGAAAATAGCAGCTGTACCACTTATTACTATTGGCACAATAGGCACCTCTGCATCTTTAGCAATACGTACACTTCCTGATTTAAACTCTCCGATACCTTTTCCTAAACTTCTAGTACCTTCTGGAAATACTAATAAAGAATGTCCATCTTTTAGCTGTTTTACACCTTGTTTAAGAGCAGCAACGGCTTGTCTACGGTTTTTTCGATCTACAAACAAGCATGACATTACTTCCATCCAATCACGGATAAGTGGAACTTTTTTCACTTCCACTTTTGACATTAATCCGAATGGTTTTTCTACATAGCCGATTAATACAGGAATATCAAAATTACCCTCATGATTACTTACTAATACTACAGGACCATTCGGTAATCCTGCTTTATTTATTACTTTTACACTGCTTCCAGTAGTATGTAAGAACGACCTAGCCCATTTTTTAGGGATTGTATGTATTTCTTGATCTTTTTCCACCGTTGAACGTTCACTTAAACTAACTTTTTGGGCTTTACGTAAAGATGGAATACTTAAAATTAAATACATACTTAAATAAACAAAACTCCAAATTAATCTTAACATTATACTTTCTTTACTCCTTTTTCATCCGTTCATAAACATAAAATGTATGATCATACTTATTTTTCTCATCACTTTGATGAAACTCTTGAAATACTACTTCCCATTCCTCTTCATTAACAAGTGGAAAAGTTGTATCTCCTTCAAAGGATGCATGAATTTTGGTTTGATAGATTTTCTGTACGAAGGGAAGTGCATACGCATAAATTTGCCCTCCACCAATGATAAAAACTTCTTCTGATATCTTTTCATACTGTTTTATTTCCGTTATATCGTGAACAACTGAGACATCTTCGTCTCTGTCCCACTGCTGCCTAGTGATAATCGTATTCTTTCTATTTGGAAGAGGTTTACCTATGGAATCAAAGGTCTTTCTACCCATAATGACATGATGACCACCTGTCACTCGCTTAAAATAAGCTAAATCGTTTGGTAGATGCCACGGCATATCTCCATCAAGACCAATAGTATTGTTTTCATCACAAGCATAAATAATAGATAACATGTTATCCCCCTTAAACAGCCACAGGCGCTTTTATCGTTGGATGCGGATTATAACCTTCTAATTGAAATTGAGTTACTTCTAAATCTGAAAACCCCTTCATTTCCCCACTAATTTGTAAAGATGGTAAAGGTCTCTCTTCTCGGCTCAACATCTGATTCACTTGATCTAAATGGTTTACATAAATATGTGCATCCCCAATGGTATGAATAAATTCTCCAACCTCTAAATCTGTCATCTCTGCAATTATGTGGGTTAATAATGCGTAACTTGCAATATTAAACGGTATACCTAAAAAGACATCTCCACTGCGTTGATATAAATGACAAGACAATTTGCCTTCTGCAACATAAAATTGAAACATAGTATGACATGGCGGCAAAGCCATAGAAGGAATATCTTCAGGATTCCATGCAGACACAATTAATCTTCTAGAATCAGGATTATTCTTTATTGCTTCTACAAGTTCTTTTAACTGATCGACCGTTTCTCCTGAACTAGTTTTCCATTCTCTCCATTGCTTCCCGTAAACGTTCCCTAAATCTCCAAATTTGGCAGCAAAGACATCATCTTGTAAGACATGGTTCCGGAAAATCTCTAATTGTTGTAGGTAGCGTTGCTTAAAAGAAGAGTCTTCTTCTGCTCTTATTCCAAAGTTGGTCATATCTGGCCCACTGTACACATCACTTTCGACCCAGTTTTTAAATGCCCACTCGTCCCAGATATGGTTGTTATGTTCTAATAGATAACGAATATTTGTATCTCCTTTTATAAACCATAAAAGTTCTGAAGCGATTAACTTAAAAGGGACTCTTTTGGTGGTCAACAAAGGAAACCCTTCCGACAAATCAAAGCGCATTTGATGACCGAATATACTAATCGTGCCGACACATGTTCTGTCCTCTTTTTTTGTTCCTTCCGATAAGATCTTTTCACATAATTCGTGATAGACTTTCATGTTACCATTCTCCTTTATCAATAGTAGTTAGGTAGTCATACATTTTTGGTGCATGTTCTTTCAACTTCATTCTCCTATCTTCTGAATGGTAAAAATAAGCAAAAGACTCTGCGAAAAACTCAGATTGATAATCTATAAAATATCGTTTATTAGGAAATAAAATACTAGCTTCGGATTTCCAACTCTCATATTGGGTAACATGATGCCAAGCAGAAGTAAATAGGTAATTATCCAGTGAATGGGCAAATTCATGTAATTCTAAATTTACCGAGCCATGTCCTTCTCCTTTGTCACTATGCCCTACCTTAGCATATATTACTTTCCCCCCGCCAATTCCAGGTACGTCATCCCAAGTAGTTTCTGTATTCTCATATCCTCGAGGAGTCAGATTTTCTAAATGCGTTGTGGAAGGGAACTGAGTAAGCTTCCCTTGGAAAAAGTGAATACGAAGTCCTGCATTATAGGCATCTCTTAACACTCTAGCTGGTATTTTATCTATCGTTTGTACCATTTGATTTACATCAGCACTATCAGCCTTCTCTACTGGTACATAGATCATTTGTTTGAGTGGCCAGTCTGACCGTAAGTTCATCTCATGATAATAAATACTCTCATGTAAAATAAGACCTTTTGGATTGGTTCTTTCATGACCTGACATTAAAAATGTCCCAAGAAGTAATAAAACTAGTAATCTTTTATCCATAAAAATCACTCCAGTCCTTCTTACTATTATAGAACATATAGAAGAGATACGGAATACGATATAGGAGGAAATCATTAGGGAGGATTGGAGATGTTACAAAAAAATATCTTTCTTTTGTTCTTTCAATGGGTAAGTGAACAAAGAGTAATTTGGATTGATTTTGTGTTATTTAGTGTCATTTTCTCTTTACTGTTCCAGTCTTTATTCTCTAATTCGCTTCAAGTTTTATTGTTTGGACTGAGCTTATATCTTATTTGCAGCAGTTTTTATATGGTTTTCATGTTAGTGAAGTTTTTGTTAAAAAAGAGGAGAGCATCGAGACATCGTGTTTGAAAATAAACAAAAGTAAGTACATTCCATGCAATCATGCTGTGTTTTTCTTTACTTAGACAATAAAAAAGGTGCACTCTTTAGAAAAGTGCACTTTTTTCCATTTATTAAACAATTGTGCTCCATTTAGGAGGTGTTTGCGTATCCCAATAAATAACACCTAAATCATGGTGTGTTTGGAAGTTGTCGCTTCTTGTATGATAATGGAAATTAAAATAGTATCCTTCTTGAGGTGGATGATCCCTTCTCACGTGGAAACGGATAATATCCTCGTTCGTTTTTTCATTATAGATGTGAAACCATTTTTCTCCTAAACCGCCAGCTGGTTTTTCTGTAATAACTAATTGAGCTATTTCTTGTGGTGTAAATTCTTTGGCTGTTTCATCAATAGCGCGGTGTATCTGTGGTAAAATGACATCTGTAAATTCATTGGCAATAACAGGGCTAATTTTTTCGCCAAATTTCACATGGGCTTGCTGTTCTGCTTTTTCCATAGCTAATGCAACAAAGTCATTATGTAGGTCTGTTTCTATTGATTCTATGTTTTCAATGGAAATGTCTAAGTCTTCAGCTAATGAGACCGGCTTTGTATTTTCCGTATCTTTGGCATTAACTGCATTCAAGTCTTCTAGTAAAGCAGATGGCGAGACTAAACCAAATGTAGCGATAGATATAGAAACAACTAAGGCTTTTTTCAACCAATGAAACATCTCGCAATCCTCCTCTACTCTCATTTCTATTAGTATACTATGAAGCTTGTAAATTGTTAATAAGTAAGCGTTAACATTCATACTATTGTAATATTTCTTACCTAGATGAAAAGGTTTAATCAATCATGAGTGTGCATATACTAAGGTATCTATAATTAGGAGGTCATACATATGATTTTAGTGGAGATTTTCTTGTTGGTAGTATTAGCTGGTGTAACAACTTTGTGTATTGTTGATTGATAAAACATGTTAAAGAGGAACGGACAAAATCCAAAAGTGACTGCACAGGGATTTCCGCTGCAGGGGGACGCTTTCCACGGGGCGGGTTGCTGAGCCTCCTCGTCGCGATAGTTCGCGCTCCTGTGGGGTCTCAGTAACCCACCTTTCCCGTAGGAGTCGCCCCCTTCCGCTCCAATCCCAAAATATTTATATTGGTGGGCATTAATTCTGCAATTATGTATCACATTTTACAATTTAAGTAAGAAAAAGATGCATTCAAAAAGAATGCATCTTTTTCTTTGTATTCCTTATCTTTTAGGAACATCAATATACCCAAAATGAAATAACGCGGTTTTTCTTTTTATCACTTGAAACGGATATTTCGTAAAACGACTGGACTGATAGTGGTCTTTTAATACCACTCTATGCGACGCTACTCTCAATGCTTCCGTTATGGTCTCATCGAATACATCTTCTCCATATGCTATCGCTCTAATCTGGTTAATTCCGTTCGATTCCGTAATTTCTGTTTCAAACATTGGGTCAAGATACACAATATCTACATCGTTCATTTGTCGACTTTTCAAGAATACAAGGTGATTTCCTTGCCGTACATCAATTCTCCTACATGCATGTAGAAAATCATCTGCACCTTCCTGGTAAGAAGCAAGCCCTTGTTTCACTATGTGAGCCAATATTGGATTTGCCTCTATCCCAGTTACTTTTCCTTTCAATCCTGTTACAAGAGATGCAATGATAGCATCTGAGCCTAATCCAAGTGTGGCATCAATTACTTTCATCCCCTCTCTTAACGCACATGCTTCTAGAAAAGGATCTGACTCTCCCCTAAAGATTCGTTTAGCCCTAAACATTGCACTATTAGGATGAAAGAAAATAGGTTCCAGTTGCCCAAGAGGAAACCACTCTTCTCTCTCTTTCCCAACGACGAATACATCACAGGAATATCTCTTTTGTAAAGAAGGAATTGATTGCTTTTTTCTCTCTACAAATAAAACATGAAAAGAAGCTGCTATCCTCGCAGCTTCCTCTTCTAATTCTCTAGTTGATCGATACGCAGTGGTGACAATAAGGTTAGGAGCAAAATTCACGATATGCTTTCCCTAAATTATTCATAATGTCTTCCATCGTATGATCTTCAATGTCTTCACGAGGAATAAAGTGAACTACCTCTTGACCTTTTAACAAAGCAATAGAAGGAGAGGATGGTTCATATCCATTAAAGTAAGAACGCATCGCTGCTGTTGCCTCTTTATCTTGACCAGCAAAAACAGTTACTAAATTCGCAGGTGTTTTTTCTTCTCTAACAATACTTTGTGTTACAGCTGGTCTAGCTAAGCCTGCAGCACATCCACAGACAGAATTAACCATTACCAATGTAGTACCTGATGTACTTTCCATGTATTTTTGTACTTCTTCTTCGGTAGTTAGTTCCGTAAACCCTGCAGTAGTTAATTCTTGTCGCATTGGAACTACCAATTGTTTCATGTATTCTTCATATGCATTCATTATTATTCTTCCTTTCCTTTTCTGGCTTCTGTCATTTGTTTCCACACAGAACCTTTTGCTTCTTCTCCATCTTTAATTCTAGCAGCGGCCATTTTGGCTTGTAATGCTACTTCGAATTCCTCATCTTTACTAGCTTCTTCTAGGGCTGTTAACGCTGTTTCATCTCCTACTTCATATAGGAACATGGCAGCTCTCCAGCGAACTAGTTTGCTTTTGTCTTTTAATGCTTTCATCATTGCTGGAATACCTTCAACAAAACCTAAGTCTGAAAATGTATCTCCAGCAGTTCTTCTAACTGCCATGTTTTTATCTAGCATAGCTTCTTCTAACAAAGGAATAACTTTTGGCGATTCTATCATCCCTATATATACAACAGCAAGTCTTCTAATGGAAGCTTTCTCATCTTTTAATGCTTTTTGTAGAAGTGGAATATCCTCTTCGGTAGGGTCTTTCATTGCATCAAGAAGACGAAATCTCTCTTGCCAGTCAGGATTTTCTAACATATCTTCTGTTAAGGTGATTTTTTCTATTCTTTGTTTAACAGGTCTTGTACCTGCATTTTTTGCTTGAGAAACTAATTCATTTAATCTTTCTTCGGTATAGGAGGCTTCTATTTCTTCTGCAATTTGAGCAGCTACTTCTTCTTCCTCTCCATAACGAATACCGTACTCTTTCCATTTACGTAGAAAAACCACGTTATCTCCTGGTAATTCAGCGTCTTGCATGGCTTTTAAAAATCGACCAGAAAGCTGGACTCTTTTCTCTGTTTCTGAAGTAGATATTTTCACTTGATAAGGAATTTCTTTAAACTGAAGAACTGAGACTTGCACTTCACCGAAGTGATCATCTATTTTAGTCTCTTTTTCACTTGTTTCTTCGTTCTCTTCTCCTAATACTCGTCTAACTTTTGGAAGAATTGTTTCCCAATCTATCTTCGGATGTCGTTCTAAGGCTAGGAAGTCTGCAACATGATAAATTCCTTTTACACCTTCAATAGAAAAGAGAGAATGAATCCAATCTGGTGCACCATCAAGCTTGTCCTTTGAGTAATTAAAGCTTTTCCCTGCAGGAAGAGAGGTATCTAAAATTATCTTCATAGAATTTGGACTGGGTGTTGGCTCAATTCCAGTAATATTCACTTTCAATCGCCTCCATTTTAATTATTTTGTTTTTCTTCTAATTCCGACCATCTTTCAATCAATGATTCTAGACGTTCATTCGTCAGGTGTTGCTCATCAAATAACTGTTGAGCTTTTTCAAAATCACTTCCAACCCTTTGTAATTCTTCATCTATTTCAAGTAGGCGTTCTTCTAACTTTTCCATTTCAGGTGTTAGAGCTTCCCATTCAATTTGTTCTTTATAACTTAGGCGTTTAGTAGTAGTAGTTTTTCTTTCTTGTTTTACTGGAGCAATCTTTTCTACATTCTGAAGATTTTGCTTCTTTTCTCTTTCTGCTTCACTTTCAAGAAACTCGGTATATTCCCCTAAGTAATGTTCAATTACTCCGTGACCACGGAAGACGAGTAAGTGATCTACCACTTTATCTAAAAAGTAACGATCATGTGAAACAGTAATGACAACTCCTGAGAACTCTTCTAAATATTGTTCTAAAACAGTCAACGTTTCTGTATCTAAATCATTCGTTGGCTCATCTAGCAATAAAACATTCGGCTTTTGCATCAATAACTTTAATAAATAAAGTCTTCTTTTCTCTCCACCTGAAAGCTTTCGTACTAGCGTTCCGTGTGTATGAAGAGGGAATAAAAACCTTTCAAGCATTTGCGCTACAGAAATGGCCTCGCCTTCTGAAGTATGAACCACTTCTCCAGACTCACGCACGTATTCAATCATTCTTTGATCACCGTTAACTGGTTCCATCGTTTGTGTAAAGTAAGCAAATTTAACCGTTTGTCCAACTATTCTTTCCCCAGTATCTATACTTAACGTACCAGCAATGATGTTTAGTAACGTAGATTTCCCTTCACCATTTGCACCTACAATACCAATTCGGTCACCAGGTTTAACTAAAAGGGAGAAATCTTTTACAAACTCTCTATTATGAAATGACTTAGAGATGTTCTTTAATTCAACCACTTGTTTCCCTAACCTAGCTCCCTGAACGTTCATATCTACTTGTTGCTTGCCGTTATCCTTACTTAAGGAGTCTTCAAGGTTTTCAAAACGTTGGATTCTAGCTTTTTGTTTTGTCGTTCTAGCCTTCGCTCCCCTTCTCATCCAAGCGAGCTCATTGCGGTATAAATTTTTCCTTTTAGCTGAAGTTGCCGCTTCATTCGCTTCCCGCTCTGCTTTCGCCTGAATAAATTGTTGGTAGTTGCCTTGATAACTGTAAAGTTGTTTATTAGACAATTCAATCATTCTTGTTGTAACAGAATCTAAAAAGTAGCGATCATGACTTACTAGCAATACTGCATTAGGATAATTGTTTAAAAAATGTGTAAGCCATTGAACAGATTCTGTGTCCAAATGGTTAGTTGGCTCATCTAAGATTAACAGATCAGGAGTCTCTACTAAGACCTGCGCTAATGAGACACGCTTTTGTTGTCCCCCTGATAATTCACTCATTTTTTGATGAATTTGACTAATTCCTAACTTCGATAAGATAACTTTTGCATTTGCATTCGCATCCCAAGCATTATACGTATCCATTTCTTTCTGATAGCGGAAAAGCTTTTCCTGTTTTTCTACACTTTCAGGATCTTCTTGGAGCTCTGCTAACGCAAGTTCATAGTTTCTCATCGTTTTCATGATAATAGACTGACCTTTAAAAACATGTTCAATCACCGTTTCTTGCTCATCAAAAGGCATATCCTGCATGACATAGCCAATGGAGTAATCATTTGCATGAATTCTATTACACCCGTCTCCATCATCTAATCTTGCAATCATGGCTAAAAGGCTTGTTTTACCAGTGCCATTAATTCCAATTAACCCAACGCGTTCCTTTTCTTGTATGTGAAAAGATACGTTTGTAAACAGTGTCTTTTCACCCACTGTTTTCGTTGCATTTTCCATCACATACGTATTCATCCTACACCGTTCCATTCTTTCATAAATTGTAAAAGAAATTGCTCCAAGGTCTTGTGACGCTCCATAGCTAATTTCTTTCCGTTTTTTGTATTCATATTATCTTTTATTAGTAAAAGTTTATCATAAAAATGATGTAGTGTTGAATGTCTTGCATTCTGCCCAATTTCTCTATCTTCAACTGGTAATGGAATGGTGGAATCATAGAGAACATTTCCTTTGCTACCACTGTATTGAAAAGTTCTAGCAATCCCAACAGCACCAATGGCATCTAACCTATCAGCATCTTGTACAACCTTTCCCTCATCGGATAAAGGTTCAGAAATCTCCCTTTTAGAAAAAGAGAGATTTCTGATGATATGCATGACTTGCATGACTTGTTCCTTCGATAGACCAATTGAGTATAGTTGTCGTTCTAGTTGTTTGCTTGCCTTTTCTACATCTTCTACCAACTTTTCATCAATACAATCGTGAACGTAACAAGATACGAGCACCACTACTTCATCCACATTCATACCTTTCATTATCAGCAAAGCGTTTTGAACTACTCGGTTCATATGATCCATTGCATGTCCAGTTGTGTCATCTCGTAGTGATTCAAATGCAATCTTTTGAACGTCCATTAACAGTCTATCTTTCATTAAGTTCATTAGAATAACCCCATAGCATTCCCATTTTCATCTACATCCATCTTTAAAGCAGCAGGCTGTTTAGGTAAGCCTGGCATTGTCATAACATCACCAGTTAATGCAACAACGAAGCCAGCTCCGACTTTTGGTCGTAACTCTCTAACAGTAATCACAAAGTCTGTTGGTCTCCCAATTTTAGTTGGATCATCCGATAAAGAAACAGGTGTTTTTGCCATACATACAGGGAAGATACCGTAGCCTTGTCGTTCACATTCTACTAACTGTTTTTTTGCTTTTGAAGTAAACTCTACACCCTTTGCCCCATATATATTCTTTGCGATTTTTTCCATCTTTGTTTGGAGGGAATCACTTACATCATAGGTGTGTGTAAATGAGCAGTCCTTTTTTAATAGAGGAATGATTTGCTTTACTAGTTCTTCTCCTCCAGCGCCACCTTTTTCCCATACTTCTGTTAAGGCAAATCGGACTCCATTATTTTCGCACCATGATTTGACTACGCTTACTTCCTCTGGTGTATCGAAAATAAATTTATTTAAAGCTACAACTGGTTCAATGCCGAAGGATTGTACGTTTTCTACATGCTTAGCTAAGTTCATTAGCCCTGTTTGTAAGGCATCAATATTTTCTTCTTTTAAAGAGTCCTTCTTTACACCACCGTGCATTTTTAACGCTCGAATAGTCGCCACGACAACTACTGCAGATGGATTGGTCTCCGTAATTCTCGTTTTTATATTAAGAAACTTCTCTGCTCCGAGGTCTGCACCAAAACCAGCTTCCGTTACTACGACGTCTGCAAGAGATAATGCGGTTTTTGTGGCAATAACAGAGTTACATCCATGTGCGATGTTTGCAAAAGGGCCTCCATGAATTAATGTTGGTGTTCCCTCAAGGGTTTGAACCAAGTTTGGTTTCAAGGCATCTTTTAATAACAGCGTTAATGCACCTTCCACCCCTAAATCTTTCACTTTAACCACTTCTCGTTCGTATGTATAGCCAATAACAATGTTAGAAATACGCTGTTTTAAATCTTTCAAGTTTTTTGCAAGGCATAAAATCGCCATAATTTCAGAGGCTACTGTGATGTCAAATCCATCTTCACGCGGCACACCTTGAATAGGTCCACCCAACCCTACTAGTACATTTCTCAGAGCACGATCATTTAAGTCTACTACTCTCTTCCAAAGTACACGCCTCGGATCGATGGATAATGTGTTCCCTTGATGTATGTGGTTATCAATTAGAGCGGAAAGAGCGTTATTTGCTGTCGTGATAGCATGTAAATCACCAGTAAAATGTAAATTTATTTCATCCATTGGGACTACTTGAGCGTAACCCCCACCGGTTGCCCCACCTTTAATTCCCATCGTTGGCCCTAGTGACGGCTCTCTTAATGCAATCATAGTTTTGTAGCCCACTTTCTGGAATGCATCTCCTAAACCGACTGTAACGGTTGATTTCCCTTCACCTGCTGGGGTGGGATTAATTGCGGTTACTAATATTAATTTCCCTTCTTTTTTACCTTCCAGTGAGTTTAGCAAATCATAAGAAAGTTTCGCTTTATATTTACCATACATCTCTAGGTTCTCTGCACTTAAACCTACTTTTGATGCGATGTCTTGTATAGGAATCATTTTTGCTTTTTGAGATATTTCAATATCTGTTGGTACGTTAGACATACTACTCCTCCTAATATAGATAAATTATTTTCATTCTTTTTTCCTTATTTAGCTGATACATTAAAAATTAACAAAAATAGATGAATTCCGTTAATAATCCCTTTACATATAATTGGTAACATTAAAGCATCGTAAAGGAGGTAAGACCAAATGAAATCAACACCTTCTATTCTTATATTAACTGCTCAATACGGAACAGGCCACTTACAAGTAGCAAAAACCGTACATGATTCATTTAAAGAAAAGGATGGACATCTTGTTCATCAATGTGATTTATACGAAGAATCCTATCCAGCCATGTCAATCATTACCCAACAAATCTTTCAAAAAAGTTTCACAAAGGTAGGAGCCCCTATTTATAAAATGTTTTATTATGGTACAGATCGATTATCAAAGAAAGGATTATCTTATTTGTACCAACATTTAGGGAAACAGAGAATGAAAGAACTCATGCAAACCATTAATCCAAACTTAGTACTTACTACCTTTCCTCTTCATGCACCAAATGCACTAACAAAACAACCTTGGTGTAAAACTCAAACGGCAACTATTATTACAGATTACTGTTTACATCCACTTTGGATACATCAAAACATAAGTCGTTATTTCGTAGCTAGCAAAGAAGTCGAAGATAAATTACTTATGTCTGGTATTAAAAAAAACAAAATAACCATTAGCGGTATTCCAGTAAGAGAGGCTTTTCTACAACCTGTCTGTAAAGAAGAAGTGTATCGACGTTTCAATCTAGATTCTTCTAAACAAACCGTACTATTAGTGGCAGGAGCGCTAGGTGTTGCCCAAGATATCCCTACTCTTGTAAGAGAACTTGCTATGATACCTACTATTCAATTAATTGTCGTTTGTGGTAAAAACAAATTCTTACAAGAAACCATTCAACACAGCTACAAGAATTCTCATGTAAACATTTTTGGATATGTGGAGGAAATGCACCTACTATTGGAGGTTGCTGATATTTTCATTACAAAACCTGGTGGTGTCACCATTACAGAAGCTGCAATTAAACGTACTCCCCTTATCTTTTTCAAACCAACTCCTGGTCAAGAAAAGGAAAATGCTATGTATTTTGTACAAAAAGGAGCAGCATTTATCGCCCAGACAAACAAGGATATCTTAGATTATACAACTTATCTTTTACATCATCCTATAGCTAGAATAAAAATGAAAGAATCTTTAGGGGAAATTGCAAAACCAAATGCAGCTTACAGAATAAAAGAAGAAATAAAACAACTTGCTAGGCAAGACAGGACCATTCAAGCAAGGAGGGTTTTATAGTGGACACGAGTACACATATGATCACAGGGATTGGGATTGGATTACTTGCCCAATTAGACCCTGTACTTGCTACTTCCAGTACAGCCAAAATAGCCGCTATAGGTGCTTGCATTTTTGGTTCGAATGCTCCCGATTTAGATTATATATGCAAAATGAGAGGAAATGCCTTTTACTATAAACATCATCGAGGTTTATCGCATTCTATTTTTATGTTACCTGTTTACGCTATCATTTTAGGATTGCTTTCTCTATTCGTTTTTGATGTCCAACTTTCCATACATTTAGCCTTATGGTCTTTCTTTGCCGTGCTCATCCATGTAGCCAGTGATTTATGTAACATCCATGGGACACAAGTTTTGCGTCCTTTTACAGACAAGTGGATAGCTTATGATGTCATCCCCCTGTTTGACTCCATTATATTTTTCTCTCATATAATTGGAATTCTACTCGTGTTTGTAGTAGGCACATCCGCTGGCGTCACTTTTCTATGGATTTATGTGGTATTACTACTCTACATTTTTGGTAGATTTTTAGTAACAAACGATATAAGGCATCACTTATCGAATCATTATCCAAACGCAGAAAGAATTAAATTAATCCCATCTATGAGCTTAATTAGTTGGCAATTCATTATAGAAACAGAAGAATCTTATCTTCTAGGATCTTTTTTTAACAATCAGGTAAAAATTGAACAGACTATTATGAAACAATCCATTTCTGAAAACATCATCAACCGTTCAAAAGAAGAAGAAATTGTATCATCCTTTCTATTTAGTTCACCTTTTGCTATTCCATTAACAATTGAACGTAAAAATGGAGTAGAGATAAGGTGGATAGATTTACGATTTAGAAAAAAAACATTTTTCCCTTTTATGGCCATTTCTATTTTTCATAAGCAGAATGATCAAGTATCAAGCTATTCGGGGTGGTTCCACACTCCTTCTCAGGTAAAGAGAAAAGTAAGACAATTAAAAAAGGAAAATGTACACATTTAAAAGAATAGGAAAAAGCGTTCCATCCATACTACCTTTATAGGAGGTAGAGCTTATGAAAGACTATGTTTCTAAAGTAGAGTTTCACCCAAATGGTTTTATTACCAATGTATATACGACTGATGGCCGTATTATCTCTTATCAAAAGGCAATCCTAGAGCACGAAGAAGGTTCTTTAGGTGGTTTAGAAGAAAGTGATGCATTATCCTATATGAAAAGAATGGAGTACTAATTTTCCTGTTTTAAAGTACACGAGAAAAGAGGCTTGTACCAAAACCGAAAGTGACTGCATAGGGATTTCCGCTGCAGGGGGACGCTTCCCACCGGGCGGGCAGCTGAGTCTCCTCGTCGCTAAATTACGCGCTCCTGTGGGGTCTCAGCTACCCACCATTCCCGTAGGAGTCGCCCCCTTCCGCTCCAATCCCAAATATTTATTCTGTAAAAGCACAAATTCTGCAGTATTTTAAAACAAAGAAGGTACATTCATTTTTTGAATGTACCTTCTTTGTTTTTCCATGGCTCTTTTTCTATTATAAAGCAATGGTTAATTATCTTCTTGGATATTACGCAATTCTTTTACTCTATTTTCATCTGATTCGAAATACTGAACTAAATCTCCTATGCGATCTATAGCATCCCAGCTAAGATGATGCTCTATTCCTTCAACATCTTCATATATTAGCTCTTTTTTCACGCCAATCAAATGTAAGAACTGTTCTAATAAATCATGACGAAAAACCAATCTTTTACCTAATTTATTTCCTTTCGCAGTTAAAATTAAGCCGCGATATCTCTCATAAATTAAATAGCCATCTTTATCTAGTTTTTGAACCATTTTAGTAACAGAAGAAGGATGTACAGACAATGCTTCTGCAATATCCGATACTCTTGCATATCCTTTATTTTCAATTAATAAATAAATTTGTTCTATATAATCTTCCATACTCGGTGTCGGCATTTGTTGGCCTCCCCATAACCTTATCGTTAAAAGTTTACTATATTGATTATGAGGAATGCAACCGAATAATCAATTTCTATGAAGTAATGGATGACTTCGATGATTGATTCCACTTAATTAACCTTCTTAATAGTCCTTGTTTTGGAGAGAATATCCAACTTACTATAAATAAACATGCTCCTGCAACAGCCATTGAACCAGAGATAGAAACGTCTAATATGGACGCACCATAGTAGCCAACCAAAGCACTCATCACACCATAAGCCATACTTAGCAGTAGCATTCTACTAAATCTTTCTGTCATTAGATAGGCACTTGCTCCAGGTGTTATTAGCATAGATACTACCAGGATTGCTCCAACAGCGTCGAAGGAGGCAACAGCAGTTACGGAAACAAGTGACATTAACACATAATGAATAAAGCTAACCGGTAATCCAATCGCTAGAGCAAGCTTTGGATCAAATGATGTTATTTTAAGTTCTTTATAAAATCCTGTTACCACGATTACTACAATAATCGCTACTAAGAGAAGGATAAATGTCGCTTTTGGGATAGTGAATCCTAAGAAAGAAATGGTATTCCATGGAATGAAAGAGATTTCTCCCATTAGAGCATGGTTCACATCTAAGTGTACATCCTTTGCAAAAATGGTAACAAGTATTACTCCAATAGAGAAAAATGTGGTAAACACAATACCAATAGCCGCATCTTCGGGAACACCATTTTGAATAAACCATTGAATTGCTACAGTTGTCACTAAACCTATTATCATCGCACCAAGTAACATCCATGTACCATTTAAACTTTGACTTATTAAAAACGCTAGTACAATACCTAATAAAACACTATGACTAATAGCATCTGCAATCATTGCCATTTTACGTACAATTAGGTAGCACCCTACAACTCCACATGTCATGCCAACTAAACAAGCAGTTAATATAATCCACGATTCATACATCATGATGTATTGCCTCCTTCCGCTTATTTACCACGGAAGATTGGTATACTCTTTGTTTCTGTCGAAGTGCTATTTTCTTCATGACAATCCCCTTTTTGGGAGCGAAGAAAAACGATACAATAAATAGAGAAGTTGCTGTTAACACGATTAAAGGACCTGTTGGCATACTAGGCCCTAATGTTGATAGTACAGTACCGCTAGTAGCAGATACTGCCCCTACCCCACCAGAAATAACAACCATTTTACCAAGTGAGTCCGTCCAATATCTTGCAGTCATAGAAGGAATCATTAACATAGCTGCCATTAAAATTACTCCCACTGCCTGAATACCTACCACTACGGTCAGCACTAAAAAAGAGGAAAAGATAAACTCTAAACTTTTCACAGGAAGACCTATCCCTTTTGAAAATCCAGGATCAAAAGTGGTGATTTTCCATTCTTTAAAAAGAAGTGTGGTTACTACAATCAACGTTAGCGCCATAATTCCCATAGTCATTACATCAGACAATGTCATTGCCGCTGCTTTACCAAAAATAAATTGATCTAAACCACTTTTATTTCCGCTTGGTTGCCTAGTAACCATTGTCAATAACACAATACCTAATCCGAAGAAGCTTGATAGCACAAGACAGATTGCTGTATCTTTTTTAAGCTTTGTTGTAGAAGTAATGAATTGAATTAAATACGTCGCTAACAAACCAGTACATAGTGCTCCAACAATTAACCATAACATTTGCTTCTCTCCCACAATTAAGAAAGCCAAACAAATTCCTGGTAAAGCTGCGTGAGCAACTGCATCGCTTAATAAACTTTGTTTTTTTAATAAAGCAAAACTACCTAAAACACCACTAGCAATACCTAACAAAAGTGTACTAAACAATACCCATTGTGCATTTGAGCTAAGGAGAACCTGTAATATTTCCATTTTTCATCACCCCTTTGTGCTCATGGAGTTTTTTTGCAAAAAAGCTAATGTGCCACCATACGTTTCTTGAAGTGTATCTATCGTGAAGACATCCTCTGTTTTTCCTACTGCCTTAATTCTTTTATTTAATAATACGGTATAATCAAAATACTCAGGGACTGTGTGAAGGTCGTGGTGAACAACAATTACTGTTTTCCCTCTCATTTTCAGCTCTCTTAGTAGAGCAATAATAGCTTTTTCCGTTGCAGCATCGACCCCTACAAATGGCTCATCCATGAAGTATACTTCTGCATCTTGAACAAGAGCTCTTGCTAAAAACACTCGTTGCTGTTGGCCACCTGAAAGCTGACTAATTTGTCTATCAGCATATTTCTCCATACCTACTTTCTTTAGAGCTTCCATTGCAAGAGATGTATCTTTTTTTCCTGGGCGCTTAAACCATCCAATGTGTCCGTATCTCCCCATCAACGTAACATCTAAAACGTTTGTGGGAAAGTCCCAATCAACTGACCCTCTTTGTGGAACATACCCAACAATACGATCCTTTGCACGATATGGTTTATTAAACAAGGAAACTTCACCAGATGATTTTGGAATTAACGATAAAACTGCTTGTATAAAAGTTGATTTACCAGCTCCGTTAGGTCCTACTACTGCACATAGAACTCCTGCAGGGATAGTTAACGATACCTCTTCTAGGACCGGCTGCTTATCATATGATACAGTTAGGTTATCAACTTGAAGTGCGTCAGCCATTTTTCTTCCTCCTATTATTAGATGTTGATAAAGCTGCCTACTAGTAGGCAGCTCACACAAATCATTTTATTTAAGTGCCTCCACAATGGTGTCGACATTATGACGGTACATACCTAAATACGTACCTTCTTCTGTCCCCTCTTCTCCCATTGCATCAGAGTAAATCTCTCCACCAATACTTACATCTAAACCAGCTTTTTTAGCACCTTCCATAACAGATGATATTGCTTCATCGCTCACACTAGTTTCGACAAACACTGCTTTTATCTGTCTTTCTACTAGTAGGTCAACTATCGCTTGGATATCACCAATACCAAATTCAGATTCCGTACTTAGCCCTTGAAGGCCTTTTACTTCTAAATCAAAAGCTGCTCCAAAGTAATTGAATGCATCATGTGCAGTAACTAAAACTCTTTGCTCTTCTGGAATTTCTTGCATCTTATTCTTCGCATATTCATTAAGTTCATCTAATTCTTTAAAGTAGTTATCTTGATTTTCTTTATAGTAATCAGCATTTTCTTGATCAACTTCTGATAACGTCTCGGTAATTCCGGAGATCGCTTGTTTCCACAGATCGATATTAAACCACACATGTGGATCTGAATACTTCGTGTCCGCTTCATCCTCTAATAATTCGGAAGCATCCACCCTCTCACCTAATGCAACTGCCGGTTTCGTTTGATTAATATTTTCAAAAATCTCTAACATTCTTCCTTCTAAGTGAAGACCGTTGTAAAACACAATGTCTGCTTGTTGTAGCTTCTGAATGTCACTTTGCGTTGCTTGGTACAAGTGCGGGTCAATACCCGGCCCCATTAAACTTGTAACTTCCACTTTATCCCCACCAATGACGCTAGCAGCATCTGCAATTTGACCAATAGTGGTTGTTATCTTTAATTTGTCAGTTGAATCACCTTCTGCTTCTTCCCCTTGCGAACACCCCATCAAAAAGAATCCTAAAGACAGAAACAAAAGAGTAAGATTAAACCATTTTTTCATTTTAGCGTCCCCCATTTTCTTTATACAGTCTTTATAGCTGTATTCAGAAGTTTTTGTTTTAGTCACTAATTTTTTATTGATTTATAAAAGTTTCCTTAGTGCAACTTTAAAACGAATCTATAGAAAATGCAACAAATTTTATTCGTCAAGAATAAATATTTTGACGATTTGGCAAGGAGTTCCTTGACCTATCAAGAAATATGCGATATTATACGTATATCAGGTATTCGTTTCCTATTACATAAGAAACTTTTCTGATAAATTTTTTGGCAGGTTGTAGGCTTGCAACACAGGAGGATTTTTTCATGCAAAACGGTAAGGTAAAATGGTTCAACAACGAAAAAGGATTTGGATTCATCGAAGTTGAAGGCGGAGACGATGTATTCGTACACTTCACAGCTATCCAAGGCGATGGTTTCAAATCACTAGAAGAAGGTCAATCAGTTTCTTTCGAGATCGTTGAAGGTAACCGTGGACCTCAAGCTGAAAACGTTACAAAACTATAATTAACTAATACGATCATAGAGGGGATTTCCCCCGCTACATGAAAGACCCGCAAGAGTTCTACTCTAGCGGGTTTTTTTGTATGTTATTTTAGTTCTTCTCCTAATTTTTTTAACTGCTCTCCAACTGTACAAGATGAAATACAAAATTGATGTGCCCCTTTTCTACCTCTATCTTTTTTCATCACTTGCTTTACAAGGCAGCCCTCGCAGTATGTTTCTAAAAGGTAATCTACTTCTTTTATTGCACTAGTCCTGTTCATTATGACAACCCTTTCTTTTGTTCCAGTACTTCTTTTTCCGCATGAACTACAATCCCTTTCAACGCTTGCGTTGCTAAGTTATGCGCCTCTTTGTTTTTCTTTCGTTCAATATGAACAAATTTAGCCTTTATTTTGAGCTTCTCCCGCAATATATCTACTTCATCTAACCATCTATTTACGGAATCATCATAGGATGGCCATTCTCCATTTAGTTGCTGAATGATGGTTTGTGAGTCAGAGTAAAGAGTCAAAGGGACATGTTGAATCCCCTCTTCTTCTAACAAGGTAACCCCTCTGTAAAATGCATAAGCTTCTGCCTCATTATTGTTTTGAATTTGTTCTAATCCTACATTAGTCCTTATCCTGGTTAATTGACTACCCTTTCTAAAATAAAGGACAACTCCAATTCCCGCAAGTTTTTGTCCTTCTTCATATCCACCGTCTACATACATCTCTAGATCACGGATTAGATCGTCGGCTTTTGATAACCATTTTTTGAATTGTTTTGGTGTCCAAGTTTGTTCTAATTCATCTTCAATTTGCAAAGAGTGCCACCCACCCATTGCTTCTATCTTTTTAATGACAGCAGCAGCCTCTTCTAATTCACACCAATCTGAGAAAAAAGGCATCGGCGCTAAATTTTGTACTTTTATAGTAGCTGATATTCTTACTTTCATGTTATTGTCACCATCCTTAATGAGCAGTATAATAGACAAGTTGATTTTATCACCGCGGTTCGTAATATCCCGCGAAATCAAAACTATTGTAGGAGTTGTATATATTGTTTAATGAGTGGTTTGGTTTTATTTTTATTTTAGTGAATTTTATTTTTGTGTTGGCAATTTATCGTTTCTTCGGAAAGATCGGTTTATTTGTTTGGATTGGTGCTTCTACCATTCTTGCGAATCTACAAGTAATTAAGACAGTTGAAATTTTTGGTTTAACTGCGACTTTAGGGAATGCCATGTATGGAACGGCGTTTTTGGTAACAGACATATTGAACGAGCGCTATGGTAAAGAAGAAGCACGTAAAGCGGTTTGGTTAGGTTTCTTTACCTTATTAGTTATGACTATTATTATGCAAATGGTTTTATTGTTCGAACCACATCCCGATGATTTTGCCCAGGAGTCCCTTGCTACTATTTTTGGTTTCTTACCAAGAATTGCTTTAGGATCACTTGCCGCATACTTATTAAGTCAATTACTTGATGTGTATATTTTCCAAGCTTTACGAAAAAAATTCCCAAAAGACAATCAATTCTGGATCCGAAATAATGGTTCCACCCTAATTAGTCAGTTCTTTGACACATTATTATTTACGTCTATTGCTTTCTTAGGTGTCTATGAATGGAATATTTGGGTGCAAATATTTATTACAACTTACTTGCTAAAAGTGGTAGTTTCTATTTTAGATACACCGTTTGGATATATAGCAAAGCGATTTCCAAAATAAAAGTTTTCATTTTCATCTACTCTGTACAAATTGGAGGTACCTATGATTGAAGTATACATCGATGGTGCAAGTGCTGGTAATCCTGGTCCCAGTGGTATTGGCATATTAATCAAAGGTAACGGCATTCATAAAAGGATCTCTCAACCGATCGGTGAAATGAATAACCATATGGCAGAGTATCAGGCTTTTTTATACGCCATTCGTTATTGTAAACAACAAGAGTATACCATGGTGTCTTTCCGATCTGACTCACAAGCAGTTGTTAGTGCCGTTGAGAAAGGCTTTGCAAAAAAGAGTACAAAGAGATACTTGACGAGATTATGTTAGAGTTATCTTCATCTCCTCTATATTTTATCAAATGGATTCCTAGTAAAGAAAATGGTGTTGCAGATCAATTAGCTAGAGAAGGAATCAATTTGAAATAAGTATATGACCATTATACAGAAAGAGCTGTTCTTGATTATCTTCGGATAACCTTTAAGAACAGCTCTCTTTTATGAAATTTTATAATTAGTCTCTCGTTCAAATACTTGGATAGCTTGCATCCTTGTTTGGACACCCATTGATTGAAATAAATCTAATAAAGATAAGTAATAGCTGCTATCAAAAGAGTAGTGAGACTTTATGGTTGCCTCAATTGCCGCAATAATTACTTCTTCAGGTAAATTAGAGGATTGTTTTCCGAAATAGATAAACCCCACAGCATCTTCTCTAAAGGAAAATCCTCTATCCACCAGTCGTTGCAAATAATAATCCAACGTCATGTAACTAAGCCCCTTACTTATCATTAGTTAAATGAAATACACAAAAACTTAAAAGACTTCCAAGTAATGCTCCCCCAATTACTTCTTCTGGTTTATGACCCAACATTTCTTTTAGTTTTGGTGGTCTTTGTTCAAATTCTACTTCTTCGTGCTGGTCCACTTTATGAACCAATTCATCTAGATTATTAACACGTAATGTTAGCTCTCCCGTTTGTCTTCGAATACCTTGAGCATCGTACATAACGATAATTCCAAATACAAAGGCTAGTGCAAAGTCAAACGTTGAGACTCCTCTCTCTAAGCCAATATATGTGGTTAATGCTGATACTCCAGCTGAATGTGAACTTGGCATACCACCAGTTTGAAAAAATAATTCTGGTTTCCATTCTTCAGACGCTACATAGTGAATAGGAATTTTACTTGCTTGTGCTAAAGTTATTGCTCCAAGCGCCGTCAAAATACCTCGATTCATTTTTCATCACCTCTATGTTATCGTATCCAAACAGTACGAAAACATAAGGTGAAAGTCTTTATGCAATAAACGATTTAGTAACCAGATACCTTTTTACAGCACCCATTCCATGGTGATCAAGGAACTCCCAGTTCATGGAAGTAGATTCAGGCGTTTTACCATCAGATTGTTGGAAAGATAGTGGTACTTCGCAATGAATAGCAGCCAATTTTTTAGATAAGTGTAAATCATCTAAATGCGTATTAATTTTAGTTTGTTGCGTTTTTGTTAAGGAGGAAATGTTTTCTAGTAGACTTTCCACAGAACCAAATTGTTGAATCCATTTTAGTGCGGTCTTTTCTCCAACACCTTTAACTCCTGGATACCCATCAGATGGGTCACCCATTAATCCTTTCACGTCAATTAATTGGTTTGGGTTAATTCCATATTCATCTTTAAAAGAATCTACAGTCCATTTAGCGTAATTTCCATATCCCTTTTGCAATAACCATACTTCATGGTTCACATCGAGCAGTTGTAATAAATCTTTATCTCCTGACAAAACTACAACATTTTCGTCTTTTAATTGCTTCATAATGGTTCCAATACAATCATCTGCTTCATAGTTTACAACACCAACAGAATGAAATCCTAATTCATCTGTTATCTCTCTCACTAAGCCAAACTGTGGTTCCATTTCCACAGGAGGAGCTGATCGATTTGCTTTATAAGCTGCGTACTCTTCCGTTCTAAATGTTGTACTTCCCATGTCCCAACAGATAATTGTATGTGTTGGCGTTACCTCATCCATAGCATGCCATAAATGTTTTAAAAAACCTTGTACAGCATTCGTTGGAACACCATGTTGATTAATCATAAATTGTCCAGTTAAACTTGTTGCATAAAAAGAACGAAATAATAATGCCATACCATCTACTAATAAATACTTGTTTCTCATAAACCCTCCTACGTTGCCATCTTTTTTATCACTTCTAAAAGCTGTGTATAAGATATTGTCTTCTGATCTTGTTTCGATACCATGAATTGATCATTTATATCTATTTTCAATACGTCTATCCATTCTTGATGGGATGTTTCCCATTGTCTACTATACCAGTTGTAGAGCTGATTTTCCCACCATTCAAGTTGATTCCTAACTTGTTTCGAGCCAATAGTTTGAAGTTCGTCCAACATCTTTTCTTTTTCTCCTTTAACAAAAAAAGACTGTGCGGAACGAAAATGACGTAATGCTGGTTGGAGTTCTTGTTTATTCCACCAGGAAGAATCTGCGAAAACCTCTGGAGACTCCCACTCCTTCTTGCCATTCCAAGTATAGGTGTACCAAGGGATTGTTGAGTGTAATTCCATTTTCATCTGATCTTTTACTTGTTGATCACTTCGCTTAATCTGTTTTTCCACACGAAGAATTGTTGCTCTAATTTCTTCTTCTAAAAGGAAGCTAATACTAGTAATCCATTCTTCTAAAGCTTCTTGAAGTAACGCCTTATCTCTCACCTTTAATGCAGCAGGATTAAAAGACTCTTTAAAATAGTCATTCATTGCAAGAGAAATTCTTTGATGAACATAATGAAGTAGTTCATGAAGTTCTCTCTTGACACTTGCTCCATAAGAAACTTCCATTTCATTTAACATATTTACTGTTTCTTGCATGTTGCTCTCACGTTCTATAAATGCGTTCTGTTTCTCTTCCTTACTTTTATTACTCCATTCCTGCTCTATTAAGGTCAGTCTTTCTGCTTCTCTAACTAAACTAACGAGCGCTCGTTCATATACACTAGCTAAATCATTTTGAATGAAATCAGTCAATATTCCCTTTACTCCGGGTATTCCTGAATCTTTACTCATTGGGTCTCTTAAGCCTTTTAAGCTGGACACACCGTATAATCTAGGATTTTGAATTCCTAGAGTCGCTAATTCTTTTCTGACGTATGAAATAACTTGTTCTTTTTCTTCTTCTGATTCAGCTAGGTCAATGGCATTGACCAAAAAGAACATCTTGTCATGTTCAAAGGCACTTTTCACCCTACCTAACTGTGCCAAAAAGGCCCGGTCTGCCTTAGCAAAAGCATGGTGATAGTAGGTTACATATAGGATGATATCCGCTTCTTTCATATAATTAAAGGCAACATTGGTGTGTCTAGCATGAATACTATCTGCACCCGGTGTATCAATCAAGGTAACACCTAGGTCTGATAAGAAACTTTGAATGTAGAGAGTTACTTCTTTTACAAACATCGATTTTTCTTCTTGCGCAATCCAGCTATGACACTCTTTGACAGTTGTTGCTAATTGTTGCCCTAATTTATCGCGTACAAAAGTGATAGATGATTGGAATTGCTCTAAAAACTTTTGGTCATCATCTGAAAAAGAAGACTGATTTAAGTCGTTATTGATCCATTCTTCTAACGTTGACATATTTCTAGACAAACGACTGTTCAATTCATTTACTAAGTCTTGTTCGGTCTTCCACTTAACAACCCCTGTGTTGTGCTTAAATTCATTAGTTGGTGGAGCTATTGAAGTAATAGTCGCTGTCATTGGGTTTGGAGAAGAAGGCAAGAACCATTCTCCTAGTAACGCATTAGCTAAAGAAGATTTCCCAGCACTAAAAGCTCCAAATAGCACAATTTTCAGTTGCTTCTTTTGTTTTTCCTGTAATACATCTTTTATTTTATTTGTTATACCATCTAAATAAGGATATTGTTCTGCTACTTGGAGGAACTTTTCTATTCCTGTAACTTTTTCGAAATTTTCTTTATCATTTAGCTCAAAACTTGTAAGTACATTTTCTTCTCCAATCATTTTTGAAGGAGTGTTATGTTGTGCTACCATACTAATCGGATTTCTAGGATCTTCTACTATAACATCTAATACGACTTCTTTATTTTTTTTGTGATCATCAAGTTTACACTCTAACATAGTTATTTTGGAATTAAACTCTTCTACTTTACTCTCATACTTTTTTTGCTTTTCATTCACAAACTTAAGATCTGCTTGATTTACTAATAGATGATTTTCTTGCCATGCAACCCAAAATTCCCGGATGAATAACCTAACCTTACTTTTAATTAATTCTTCTATTTGCGACGTCACTTGTAATAAAAATTCTCCAGTTACGTCTGCTTGTTCTTTACAAAACGATTCAAGTTCTTGTATGGAGATACGGAAATCTACTTGATCTATCTTAAGACGAAAACTTTCTTTCGTTTCTGGGAATACATCAAAAATTGACTCTAACTTGTTTTTTACATGCCACTCTAGTTTTTTCTGAGTTTCTTCATTCAACAAATGATGACATTCTACTAACCTACTATCTTGTTCATGCTTTACTTTTTTCTTGGTAGAAAAGAAACCTATTTTGAAACCCGTAGTATATGTTTCTAGTAAGCTTCTAATGTTCTCTCGTATCGAAAATGGCATAAGGTTTATGTCCTTAACACCCTTTATCCACTCATTTACAGAATCCTTTTCAAATTGCTCCATTCGTTCACTTACTTTACGATGATTCTCAAGTAATGCTTTTTCCGCATCAGATAAGCTACTTTCTTCTGTATAGTTATTTCGTTCTTCTATTAGTTGCATTTTTTCAACGTTTAACCATTCTTCATGTTGATCTCTTAACTGTTTAATAGACCTTAGTTCCGCAGAATTTTGAGCATGTAGTTCTTTGTACAACCCCTTAAGGTGCTTCTCGAAAACTTGCCATTCCGCCTGAAAATCTTCTTGATTTTTTGCAGAAATAAAGTAAACAGAATCTTCTCTCACCCCATACGCTTGAACCATCTCTTTGACACCAAATGCAAATTCATTAAAAGAAATCTCTTCTTCTACATGTTTATCCATTTGATTGACCACAAACGTAACCGGAATACCTAATTGTTGGATCGAATCAAGGAACTGATGATTTACTTCAGATAAAACATGATTATAATCCGTCACATACACAATGTGGTCTACAAGGTGTAAACTTCCTTCTGTTAACTCTTGATGAGCTGCGTCCGTAGAGTCTACCCCTGGCGTATCTAAAACCACTACCCCTTTTGGAATAGCGATATTAGGAGAAGAAATCTCCATTTGAACGATTTCCTCTCCGTCTTTTGCTAATTCTGAGATAGACAAAAACGAAGAAGAAGGAAGCTCATATCTCTCAGAATCCCTATTTATAAAAGTTAACTTTTCGACGTCTTGATTCCTCAGTAAAACGATATTAGCGCTAGTTGGAATCGGACTTGAAGGTAGCCAGTTTCCGTCTAATATTTTGTTTAAAACGGTGGATTTCCCTGCTGAGAAATGACCGCAAAATGCTATATACTTTTCATTACTGAAAAATTTATCCTTTAACTCAAAAGCCCTTTGAACTCGAGTAGTGTCCCCATTTTGATAAAAAGATTTAATAGTAACTTCTATTGTTTGTGAAGTTTGTTGTTTTACAACCATCCTAATACGTCCCCTTTTTACTTATCGACATCTCCCTACATTTTACCTTATGCTTTCCTTATTGTTAATGATGATTTTCGAAGGTTAGCGCAAATATGAAAACGAATGCATTTCTTCCAAAATGCATCCGTTTGGTAAATGTAATCAATATGCGTTAATGATCATCTTTCTACATCTGGAGGTAGTAATACACCTTTAAATTTTGATTTCATTTCTTCTTCATAATTCGTTATTGCCATTAACGCTTTTTCTTCTTCTTGGATACGAATCGTTAAAATAATTTGATTCAAAATAGCGAATAGAAATAGAGTGACAAAAGCATTAAAAGCTAAAGGTATAATGATTAATTCCATCGTTACTATGACATAGTTTGGATGTCTTACAAACCGATAAGGGCCTTTAGACACTACTTTTGCATTAGGAAGTACAATGATTTTGGTATTCCAATATTTACCTAAAGATGTAAGGACCCAAATACGTGCCATTTGTGTAAGGATGAATAAACTTATCCAAATTGGCCATAGAGAACTCATAGTTGGTTCCAACCATAAACCTTCCGTGATTAAACAAACAAAGAAGGCTGTGTGCATTAACACCATTAAGCGGTAATGCGATTGGCCGAATTCTCTAGCTCCCTGACTCTTCATCCACTTTTCATTACTTTTAGCAATCGCTACTTCTACAAGCCTTTGAATAATAATTACTACTAAAAAAACTATTGCCCAGATCATTTGCACCACTCCACTAAACTTAATTCAGAAGAAAAGCCTGGTCCTAATGCTGCTGCAATTCCTTTCGTTCCTTCCCCATACTTTTGTTCCATAATATCCTCCAACACATATAAAATCGTACAAGATGACATATTTCCATAATTTGATAGTATTTTTTGTGAAGAGTGCAACAGGGACTCTTCTACATCTAATGATTCACGATATGCATCCATGACTTTTTTACCTCCCGGATGTGCGATAAGGGTATCAATTTCAGAAAAGTTCCATTGCTTTTTATGTAACAGTTCTTCTATGTTAGGTCTTAACCACTTCTTAATAATGGAAGGGATATCTCTAGAGAAAATAACATGGAGGCCCTCATCTCCTATCTTCCAGCCCATGACATCCATAGAATTAGGCATTAGGTTAGATTGTGATTCCAATACAAAAGGAACTGGGTTTTTGGTACGCTTTTTGTTCTCCCTACCTGTCATTAATACTGTCGCTGCTCCATCTGAGAATAAAGAGGAACCAATGAAGTTACTTTTGGAGGTGTCATTTTTCATAAAAGTTAAACTACACAATTCTACTGAGCAAACTAATACTGCAGCTTCTGGAAAAGCTAAACAGTACTCTCTCGCCCTCGCTAAACCAGCAGCTCCTCCAGCACAGCCAAGGCCCCAAATAGGTATCCTCTTTGTAGTAGGAGAAAAAGGCAATTCATTCATTATATGTGCATCTAGCGATGGTGTTGCAAAACCAGTAGTAGAAATCATGAAGATTGCATCAATATCCGTCAAGTCAACGTTTACACCGCAAACTTCTGCTTTTTGGAAGCATTTTTCTATCGATTTCTTTAAAAATTCCACAGATTTTTTGATATACAAATCGTTTTTTTCAGATAAGCTATGATCTTCTCCATACCATTCCATTGGCATAGAAATAGCTCTAGACTTTATTTCGCCGTTTTGAAATACAGATAGTAGTCTTTCGATATCATCAAATGAGTCAGAAAATAATTCTTTCGCAAATTTCTTTGATTCTTCTTGTGAAATCTTATATGGCAATTCTGCAATACCTACCGCTTGGATAAAGCCCATATTTTCCGCTCCTATCAACTGAGTTACTGATTAGGTTTACCTACAGCAGCTACTTTTATGTGAAGAAACACTCACAATAAGGCAGAAGGCCCAAATTATCAAAAAATTTTATCCAATACAGGAAAAAAGTATGGTATTCTAAAAGTAGACAAAATGTTGGAGGATTCGACAATGACTCTAAATAAAACCATAACGGAAATCGTAAACGGAACTATTGAATCTATTAACACGTTAGTTGCGTCGGAAACGAAAATCGGAAAATTGGCGTTAATTACAGAACCTTATCCACATGATGGAATTGGTGTGTTAATTGGAATGACCGGAGACATTAGAGGAAGAGTTTTAATTGATGGAAAGCCAGAAATGTTTTCATCTATTGGACAAGCAATGTTCGGCATGCCTATAGAAGGAGAAATGTTAGAGTCTTTCTCAGGGGAATTAGGTAATATGCTAGCTGGTAATCTAGCTACTAATCTTTCTGCCAAAGGTTTAGTGATGGATATAACTCCTCCAACCGTTCTAGTAGGACAGTCTAAGGTGTATGGTTTTGATAAAGCTGTTAGATTACCAGTAGAGTTAACTGGTTTAGGTGAATTAAAAATCGTCTTAATGATTGATATGGACTTAAAATGATGCAAAAAAAGAGCTGGCACAAAATGTGACCCAACTCTTTTTTTTATACTTTACTCTGTTATTTGATAAACTCTTTTATATTTAGCTTTTAGATAGTCCACCAAGTATTGAGCATTTAATTCTTCTCCCGTCACCTCTTTTAAAATTTCAAGAGGCTGCTTTAATTTTCCGTGCTGATGAATTTTCTCTGTTAACCATTCTCTAATTGGTTTCGTATCCCCATTCAATAACAGTTCATCGTATTCAGGGATATCTTTATCCATCGCCACTTTTATTTGCGCTGCATACATGTAACCTAGAGCATAAGAAGGGAAATATCCGAAAGATCCACCTGACCAATGAACATCTTGAAGTACTCCTTCACCATCATGTTCTGGTACTACACCTAAATACTCTTTGTACTTCGCATTCCATACTTCCGGTAAGTCTTTTACTTCAATTTCTCCGTTAAACAAACCTTTTTCAATTTCATAACGTACCATAACATGTAGTGGATACGTTAATTCATCCGCTTCAATTCGAATTAAGGAAGGTTTTGACTCGTTAATCGCGCGATAAAAATCTTCTAGAGAAACTTGATCAAATTGTCCTTCACTGTATGATTTTAAAGCTTCGTAGTTTTTCTCCCAAAACTTTTCATTTCTACCTACAAAGTTTTCATAAAAAAGTGATTGAGATTCATGAATACCCATGGACGTTCCTGAACATAAATTCGTTCCTACTAAGTCTTGAGAAATATTTTGCTCATATAACGCGTGACCTGCTTCGTGAATTGTTCCAAAAATGGCTGTTCTCCAATCTTTCTCATCGTATTTCGTTGTAACACGAACATCTCCTGGGTTTAGACCTAACGCAAAAGGATGAACAGTTTCATCTAATCTACCAGCCTCAAAATCATAACTTAATTGATCTAAAACGTATAAACTAAATTCTTTTTGTTGAGCTTTAGGGAACGGCTTAAATAAAAAGTCCGTTTTTGGTTTTACTCCCTTTTCATCTAACAACTTTACAAGTGGGACAATTTCTGAACGTAACTGCCCGAAAACTCGATCTAGTATTTCAACAGTCATGCCAGGTTCATACATATCTAAAAGCGTATTGTAAGGATTTTCTTCGTATCCCCAATACCCAATAAACTTCTTCGTCAATTCTACTAATCTCTCTAAATATGGCTGGAAAGATTTAAAATCAGCATTATTTTTCGCTGACTCCCAAACATTTTCTGCTTTTGAACGTAAAATTACCATTTCTTTATATTCTTCAGCAGGAATTTTTAGATTACGTTCTAAATCTTTCTTACTTTCTTGCACCATCTTCGCTGTTTTTTCATCTAAATTGGAAACAGAAGATAGTTCCTTTATGTATGATTTCATTTCTTCCGAAGTAGACATTTCGAAAATTTCTGATGATAGCATCCCAATTGCTTCTGAACGTTGCTCAATTCCTTTTTTCGGAGCACCTGTACGCAAGTCCCAAAACATTAAACCAAGTGCTTCTCCATACGCTTCCATTTTCTTTACATAGTCATAATAGGAAGCCTTTACTTCTTCGATAGATTTTGTAGTCATGTCCATTCCCCCTATAACAAGATGGCTTAACATTACCATATTTTTCAGAAAAATGAAACAGATTTGATTGTAGAATGGCGCTTCATTTACGGTTAAGTCGTGTAAGACAAAACTCAAAATGACTGCACAGGGATTTCCGCTGCAGGGGATGCTTTCCACCTCGAAAAGCGGAAGGCGCGCGTTTAGATGCGGCAGCAAACTTGGAGGGACCGAGGGCTTGTACGTGAGGTACTGTCTTCTGCGTTGGTGACGTGATGTCACCGGTATTTAGCAGAAGGTCCCACACACAGGGCCATCTGAGTTTGCCGAGCATCTGCGCACCTGGAGCTAGACATCGCTCTCGTCGCGGTAGATCGCGCTCCTGTGGGGTTTCAGTAACCCACCTTTCCCGTAGGAGTCACCCCCTTCCGCTCCAATCCCAAAGATATATTTTGTTAAAACACTAATTGTGCAGTGTTATAAATTAATATACAAGACAACACAAAAGGTACATTCTTTTTTTGAATGTACCTTTTGTGTTGTCACAGACGCTTCGCTTTTACTTATTTAAACTCTCTCTGACCACTCTACTGAAACTGGCAGTACGGACGAAAGTGTTTCTTTTAGTTTGTCTTCCGTTGGTTTTAACCAAATATTGATTACACCAGCGTCGCCTTGCTGTCTAATTAACCTTCCTACTCCTTGTCTTACACGAAGAACCATGAATGGTAGGTCAACTTCTTCAAAAGCGCTTCCTGCATGTCTTCTTTTCGCATCAAAAACTGGGTCGTGAGGAGGGAACGGTAGCGAACTCATATGAACAGCAGTTAGTGAATCCCCTGGTACATCCAACCCTTCCCATAAATGGTAAGAACATAGAACTGTTTGTTCCTCTCTTTGGAACTGTTCCACCATTTTGGAGATCTCTTCATCTCCTTCAAACAACATAGGAAATGGCATCTCCTCAGACTGAATAACTTGTCGGAAGCGATTCATTTCTTCCGCAGAAGAAAATAACACTAAAGATCTTCCTCCATTTTTCTTCAAGTCTTCCTTAATGGCACTAAACTTTGTTTCTTCCTCTTTCTCGGTGAACCCATTAATTTTCATGACTTCTTCATAATCAAACGGAGAATCGACAGTAAATGATAATGCATCTTCAATTCCTAGATTTTTCATCATATACGTAAAGTCGCCATTTTGGGACATTGTAGCAGAAGAGAAGATAAATGGTACGTCAGCTGAAAACACTTCCTTACGAAGAATATCTTCTACTAACCTTGGCATGATAACAAAAGCAAGGTCTCCGTGATTCTCTTCTAACCAGAAGACTCCATCTTCATTCTTCATTAGGATGGATAATCCATAATGGAAGAATTCCAAGTATTCTTCAATCATTTTGACGTGATATTGGTCTAATGTGAATAATTCGGAATCAAAGACTAACTGCTCCATTAATTCGTCTACCAACTGCATTAATGTTTTAGCAATTTTTTGTGCTTTGTCTGTTAATGTCACCTGTCTTCTAATGGAACCTTCGATATCCTCCGAATGCATATCCAATTCAGCAAACCACTCGTCATGTAACTCTAGAATTCGTTCCATCGACATTAATGTCTCTTCTCGAACATCTTGCGCCATGTATCCTGTTAACACTTGCGTAATCGTGTCTGCGTGGAAACGATACGTCAGTGCTTTTTGCGCTGCAAATTCTAGTAAATGTCCTTCGTCAAAAATAACACAACTAGCTTCAGGTAAAAGTGGTAACTGGCCCTCACGCTTTCTAGACTCTTTTGTCCAAACATGCTCCATATAAAAATCATGGGAACAGATGATTAAGTCTTTAGCGTGGCGATAATATTCACGGTTTAATGTTTGTCCACAGCGATGTCTCCAATCACAAGTAGAACATTGTTGCAGTGGATCATAGGCAATATCTACCCAATCTTTATTAGACACCCAAGGGTACTCTTTTCTATCTCCATATGGATAAAAACGACTCATAGAGCTTTGATCGTAAACAAAATCAGGAATATTATCATGGACTTCTAGAATAGACTCATTGTCAGTAGTATTAGATAGCTCATCCAACTTTTTAATACACACATACTGCTCTCTTGCTTTAGCTAGTCGAACGTCAATTGTTAAGCCCAAAGCTTCTTCTAACTTCTTAATGTCACCTTCTTTTTTCACAAGCTGCTCAATAAGCGTTTCATCGGAACAAGCAATAATAGCAGGTTTACCTTTATATCGAGCGTAAAATAAAGAATATAGCAAGTAAACAAATGTTTTCCCTGTACCTACTCCTGCTTCAGCAAAAATGGTTTTATTTTTCTGGAAAGCTTGTTCGACTTGATAAGCCATGAAGATTTGTTCGTCTCTTAATTCGTACCCTTTATCGGGTAATATATCGTAGAATACATCACCAATGTATTCTCCTAATTTATCAAAAAAGCGTTCATCTTTAGATACAGTAAATGGATATAGGTTAGACATAAACGGCTCCTTTCGTCTTCATACGACTAATTCTGTTCCTTCATGAAAAAGTCCTTTAAATCTTTTTAACTATTAGTATTTTATGAGTTATAATGACTTTGTTTTACAAACGACTACTCCTTTAGGAGCTAGCCATAACAGGGGAATGTTACTGATTCCGTACCAAACATAAGAAAAATCCGCAAGTAAACTTGCGAATTTTTCAACTACGAAACCTCGAGTCATTAGAAAGCCAGTATTTATATGCCTTTTTCCAATCTTCTTTTGCTAATGCAAAAGATTGGTGCATGTGGCTTGATTCCGTCTCCGCTAATGATTTAGTAGCACTTTCTAACGCATTCGTAATCAATTGAAACTCGTTTGTATAATCCTTCAATCCGTTCGTCCTCCTATCTTCCATGAAGATAGACTATGACGATTTATTCAAAATTATTCATACACGTGGTGGTCTTGGTCCCCAATACTGATAGTAATCACATTTTATGAAACCATTAAACAATTTTCTTTTTTTCGTTGCTGGCTTACCGTAGCACTCTTCAAATTCTTCATCTGAAGTAAGCATGTACACAGACCATGTATCAAATTTCTCTTGAAAAGTTTGTCCTAAATCACGGTACATCGCTTGAACCTCTGGCTTATCACCTAATCGTTCACCATATGGCGGATTCCCAATAATGACTCCATAATCCCCATGCGGCTTGCTATCTTTCACTTGTCGTTGTTCAAAATGAATTAGATCTGCAAAACCTGCTTCTAATGCATTTTCCTTCGCAATCTTAATCATTCGATGGTCTATGTCTGTACCTGTAATAAGAATTGGCTGATCATAATTTGCTTTATCATCCGCTTCTAGCCTAACTTCTTCCCAAAGTTCTTTGCTCATCCAAGGCCACTCTTCTGATGCGAAGTCACGATTAAAACCTGGAGCAATATTTTGGCCAATCATTGCTGCTTCTATCGCAATAGTTCCAGAACCACAAAATGGGTCTAAGAATGGGCGTTCCGGTCTCCAATTAGATAATAACACTAGAGATGCTGCCAACGTTTCCTTTAAAGGTGCGTCACCTTGCCCCGCACGATACCCGCGTTTGTGTAAACCAACTCCAGATGCATCAATCGTTAACAAAGCCTTATCTTTCAATAAAGAAACCTCTATTTTAAACTTTGGCCCATTTTCTTCTAACCATGTTGTACGACGATATGCTTGTTGTAACCTTGATACAATCGCCTTTTTCACAATTGCTTGGCAATCAGAAACTGAAAATAATTTAGATTTCACAGATTTCCCTTGAACTGGAAATTCTGCATTCTCTGGTAAAAATTGCTCCCATGGTAAAGCCTTCGTTTTTTCGAACAACTCATCAAATGTGAAGGCCTTGAACTCACCAACAACTACTTTAATTCTATCAGCTGTACGAAGCCACATATTCGCTCTTGCAATTGCTTTTTCATCACCTTGGAAGATAATTCGACCGTTATCAACGGTACATTCATAACCTAGTTCTCTAACTTCTTTTGCAACAAGTGCTTCTAACCCCATTGCAGCGGTAGCTAAAATAGTATACATGTTTGAAGCTCCTTTATCTTAATGAAGATTAATTTCTTTATGTATAGAGGTCATTTTGTAAAACAACCTATTTTTTATAAACAAAGTCTAGTATAAACATAATCTTATCCTTAGATACTATCTAAGAATTCCTTAGATTAACTAGTAAAGATTTATGTGCATATCGAGACGCTGTTAAGTACAGACCACATCACGTTTAGTTAATGCACCTTTAAGGTTTTTGTTATCATCCCATATTGTTACGAAACTCAGCTAAGTTCAAGCCACATCACTTTAACTGCTTTCTTTAATAGTTATGGTGGTCATTCCAGTTAATTCGGATACTCTGTTAAGTACAGACCACATCACGTTTAGTTAATGCACCTTTTAAGTTTTTGTTATCATTCCAAATTGTTACGAAACTCAGCTAAGTTCAAGCCACATCACGTGGCTAACGCTGAGTTGTTACGTCACGTAACAAAAACGCTCCCTCGGATGTTCGAGAGAGCGATGTGAACAATTTCGTTGGCTGATCCCTACTATAGTGCTCTGTAAGCCATGTTCTGTACCGGTGTACTCAAACGATTGGGAAATCTCGTACGAACCGGTGGTAATCATCTATCTAAGAGTTATAAACTCATTCTTCTCCTTCGTTCATTTCCTTAGGAGAAAATGCCCCTACCAAATTTGGGTTGCTCGCTCGAGGGGTTTACCGCGTTCCACCTCTACTGTTTCCAGTAAAGCTACGTCACTGTGGCACTTTCAAGGTAGTTCACCATATCCGAAGACTTAGGTGTTCTTCCTGCCGTCAATCATTACTGATTGCCCTAGCTTATGTCTTCGCTAGGCACGAACACTACGAACATCTCAGTTCGTGCGAGCATGGACTTTCCTCTGCAATGTAACCATTACAGCGATTACCCAAGCACTATATTTATTAGCCAAGAATATATTTTACTTTATTTGATGACAAAAATCAAGTATTAATCATAGAGTTTACTTCCAAAAACATGCTTTTCTAAATTTGAAAGACGTTTAAGAATATCAAAGTTTGTTGTACCAGCTTGCTGTGTTGGAGCTGGAGGACGCTTTTGGGTATCTTCTGCATGCTTTCTTAAACGTAAGTTTTCTTGCTGTAACTCTTCGATTGTTTGATGAAAAAGCTCATAATCTTTTATTACTAGATCTAAAAATTGATCTACTTCCTCTTGTTTATACCCTCTAACCGAAGATTTAAATTCTTTTTCTAATATATCCTTTGCCGTTAACTTCACTTGATTTGCTAACATCTCTTGTTTACACCACCTAACAAAATATGGAACTAAATGGGTATAGAACCAAATCTATTTTATTATTTTTCCAAACTTCTTGATTTTTGTCAATCAGTACATTGGGCTTCTTCTTGAATTAATTGAAGATCTTCAAAAGTAATTAATCGGATGTCGTAGTCTTGTTGCAGCGAAAATTCTTTGCATTGATTTAAAAAGAACTTCGGTGATCCATCTACTTCTTCATCATATAAAATAATACATCCATCCGTCTTATGTATCAACAAGCGATCTTTTATTCGGAATTGCTCTGGGTTCTCATAAGGCTTCTTCGATACGCTATCTACAAAGTCTGCATTTTGGATAATTTCATTGTAAAGTAGTTGATCGTTTTCTTTCCATTTTAATTCTTGATCGAGAAATGGTGTTAAGATAGCGAGTTTAACTTCATATTCTTGTTTTAATTCAATTGCAACTTGAGACGCCCACATTTCTACACCTTTTTGACAAGAAAGGACTATCCACTCTAGACCTTCTTCACATAAAGGTAGTAGAGATTGTTTAATTGCTTTTTTTATGATAGTAACAGCTGGATGCGTTTGTTGAAAAATACCGATTTCATGTGGCTTATAGCCTGTAATTGTAACAACCTTCATATTGTTAAGTTACCTCCAACTTATGTAGATTAAACATTTTTTCTCTCTACATGAAAAAAACTATCTTTTTAACTGCCTCAATATAATAAAGACCAAGGGAAAAACCCTCAGTCTTCTGAAGAACAATTATTAGCGTCTGAATCCTTGGCGTGGGAATCCTGGGCCAGCAGGACCTTGGAAACCAGGAGCAGCAGCCCCTGGGAATCCTGGGCCAGGAGGGTTTCCACCGCAGTTGAACTGTTGGTTAGAAACTTCATTTACATTGCTAGCAGTTTGTGGGAAGTAGTGTTGATGTTTGTATAACGTGTGATTTACATTCGTTGTATGTGTTGGGTGAATGTGAGGAACAATCACCTCGTCGAATGAATGAGTCACACAACACTTTGTTGGATGAACAACTGCTGGCATAACTTTTGGTCTACAGTGCATGGTCATATCTCCCTTCGTTTAAATTCACTTTACACTAGTAACATATGTGCAAAGGGGGAGACATGTACTAATGAAAACACCTATTTTCCTTTTGTTTACATGATTAATCAGTCATTACCTTGCTAACAAAATTTGTTTGATTTCGTTATTTTAAAGATCATGTGTAAACATCTGTTCCATTGTAAAAAACCTTAGAATATTGCATGCAGTTGATCGTGTAATACTGTGAAGCCTATCCCAGTAAGGCTAACCACTACAAAAAATAAAATAAAAATTGCGCGGTACATCTATTTCAACCCCATAATAATTAGTAACAAACAGTAAATATTTTACCTTTTTTTATAAAATCTTTCAATGGAAATTAACAGAATTTAAACCCTATTTCGAACTGATTTTTTCTTTAAACGTTTTACTCTTTTCTCACAATCTACACGAAGGTTTTCTGTGGAAATGGAATCAAAGGGTTGGATTTTTTCTAATAACGAGAGAGCACTTTCAAAATCTTTCTCTTTATGTTCTAAAATCTTTACAGCTTCAATAATAGCTTTTACCTTTAATTCGTTCCCTTCCATGGAAATAATTCTTAAGAAATGATCCAACGCTTCAGGGTATTCTCCAGCCTTTTTCAAGAGCTTTCCTCTTTCATAGGTTGCAACAGGAGACATAGTTTCATGTTCATAAAGTTCTAGAGCTTTTTGCAGTTCTCCAGATTGAGCAAACCATTTACCTAACTGCTCTCTTTCCGTTCCATTGACTTCTTTTTCGCCCACTATTTTAAACGTTAAATGAGTAAACAACGTTACTAATGATAGAATGTCCCGCTCATTATGTCGCATCACTTCCATTAGTGATTCAGGAGCATGATGCTTCACAAAATCAAAGTATATAAACTGTGCCAAGTGCCCCGGGATATCATCTTTTCGCGTAAATCCTAATTGTTGCTTTTCAATTTCTACTAATTTCAGAGAATTCATTTCTAGTTTCCATAACCTCTTTGCGGCATGATATAAATCAAAATGCGCGAATTTTGGAAGGGCCGGTACTAATTCTTGTAAAAATGTATGCCTATTTTTTACTCGCGGCCAATCAAAACTCTTTCCATTAAAAGACATTAATAAATCTACCGAACAAGAAGAGATAAAACTTTTATATAGTGCTACTTCATGACCTGGTGAAGGTAACAGGTGCTGGGTAACAATCAGTTCGTTTGTTGTCAACTCAGCATGACCTAATAAGAATATTAATGTCCCGGCACCACTGGATAACCCAGTGGTTTCTGTATCAAAAAAAGTAATAGAACGAGAATGAATAGATTTAGTGCTCAACGGATGCGTTAGATTACTTTTCTCCCATAACGAAAAGGCTTTCTGAATATCGTAAAAAGTATACTTTCCGTGTTTATAGGATAGTGGATAGGTTACTTTTCTAACTAAACAGAATTGGTCGTTATCAAAATAAGGTGTCACGCCAAATTCCTTCCATTGCTGCTCATGTGGAAGAGGAAATGATTTAGAAACATTGCTTTGTTCCTTCATAATAGTTGGTTTTTCTGGTAAAGACATGTGTGATTTTAATCGATTCAGCTTAGATTTTATCATGATATTACCTTCCCTAACATCTTTACAAGAACCTCTTTCGTTTCTCTCTTTAATCCATCTGAAGGCTGTTCCATACCTATACACGCTGGACAACCGTCCTCACAGGTACACCCATTGATAATATCTAAGATCCTTAACCAAATTTGTTGTCGATTTTCATAAATACCTTTACTTAGTCCAATTCCGCCTGGATAGCTATCATAAATAAAGATAGTTGGTTTTTCAGAATGTAGCGATTTTACTTGAGGGATAACATGCAAGTCCTTTGGATCACACATCACTTCAAGAGGAGCAATTGTTCGAATAACATTAGCGATACTAATCAGTACTTCTTCTCTTACTTCCCCACTATCAAAAGTTATCCAAGCAGCGTTTGTATGAAGCTCAATAGGTGGTAAGTGAATAGGACCTGAACCGATGTTTTCATGCGTATCAAACTTTATCTTCTTGAACATGGTTGCCATAGCAGAGACCATTACATCTCCATAAGAAATGTCAACTTTTGAATAATTATCCGTCAAATCCTCTTCTAAAACTTTCAACTCAACGGCTAAATTGGCATCCGTAAAGTAATCAACCTCTACTTTTGTGACATAAGCTTTCTTTTCTTCCCAATCCAGTTCTTCTACTTGAAACTGGACACCCTGGTGAAGATAAATTGCTTCATCATGTAATAATGTTAAAGCACTAAATGTATCCATCTCGCCAATTACAACTGAGGAAGCCGTAACAGTTCGATCAACAATAATGACATTCTCCTGTGAAGCAGAACGAAGAGAAACACCATGCGCTGGAAATGTATCGGACATCCAATGATACCTGTCGCCAACTTGATGCAAAACATGTTCTTCCGAAAGGAAAGCAAGGATTTCATCCATAGGAACATCACCAAATTGTTCATCTTCTCTAAATGGTAGTTCAAATGCCGCACATTTAATATGATCAATTAAGATAATCAAATTATCTGGTGATATCCTTGCAGTCTCTGGAGCTTGTTCAAAGAAAAAAGTAGGGTTCTTTATTACATACTGATCCAACGAAGATGAACTTGCTACCATTATTACTAGAGATTCCCCGTGCCTTCTACCAGCTCGTCCAGCTTGTTGCCAAGCACTTGCAATTGTTCCTGGATATCCCGTCATAATACATACCTGTAATTGCCCAATATCTACACCAAGTTCCAATGCGTTTGTACTTACTACCCCTAATACTTCCCCATTTCTCAGCCCAGTTTCTATTTCGCGTCGTAAAGAAGGTAAATATCCTCCTCGATAACCTCTAATGGAATTTACACCAATGTGTTTTTTATTAATTTCCTTTAAGTAAGTTAGAATCATTTCCACCCTTACTCTACTTCTTGCAAAGACAATTGTCTGGATCTTCTCTTTTAGGAATGCTGTTGCCATATCCCTAACCTCTAATACGGCACTTCTTCTTATTCCGAGTTGTTTATTTACCACTGGCGGATTATACAGAACAAAATGTTTGGTACCAGAAGGAGCGCCGTTTTGATCAATCAAAGTAACTTCTTCTCCAACTAGATTAGCTGCTAGCTCTGTCGGGTTGGCAATCGTAGCAGATGTCATTAAAAAAGTTGGATTCGAGCCGTAAAATGCACAAATCCTTTTTAACCTTCTAACGACATTCGCAACATGACTTCCAAAGACACCTCTATATGTATGTAATTCATCAATGACGACATACTCTAGGTTTTCAAATAAACTAACCCACTTCGTATGGTGGGGTAAAATTCCGGAATGTAGCATATCCGGGTTAGTAATAACAATGTTACCAGCTTGTCTTATTTTCGTTCTTATGGTTGGAGCTGTATCCCCGTCGTACGTATAACAAGTGATTGTTTCTTCCATCGATTCAATCCACTCATTCACTTCTGACTTTTGGTCTTGCGCTAAGGCTTTCGTTGGAAATATATATAGCGATCTTGACTTTTTGTTTTGGAGAATACTTTGTATAACTGGCAAGTGGTAACATAGCGATTTACCTGATGCTGTTGGAGTTACGGTAACAAAATTATTTTTATTAATAGCGTTTTCAAACGCCAGAGATTGATGGCTATATAGGGATTTAATGCCTCTATTTTCTAACATCGTACGTAATTTGTTGTTTAGGTTATTCGGAAATGGACTGTGTATTGCTTTTTTGCTATCTAATGTTTCCCAATGTGAAACATTTTCCATGAAATTAGTACTTTGTTGCAAATCACTGATTAATTTTTTTATACTTTTCTTCTTTTCTATGCTCAAGATATTCACCTCGTCTCTTCTATTGTATCGAACAAATGTTTTATTGAAAAGAGAGACCTGTATAGATTGGAACACCTTTTTTTACCTGCCCATATACTATGTTGAATAGTTTTGGATAGGAGGTAGAGGTATGTCAGAAGATCAAAAAAAAGGACCCGAAAAAGAACCATTTGGTTTTATTATGAAATCGATGAACGATTTTTTTCAAGAAAAACCCGTCAAAGGCTTTATGCAATCTGTAGATGACTTGTTTCACCAACCTTTTTTACAATCTTCATTTCAATTAAACTTAGATGAAAATGAAACGAGCTATATTGTCTCCGCAAATCTTGCAGGTGTAAAAAAAGAGCATATTGAAATCGAAACGTACCCTAGATATATGACTTTAACGATTACCAATCAAGAAGAGAGAAGCGTCAACACACCAAGTAGTGGATTTATGTTTTCTTCTAAAGCCAATACAAAGACAACTAAGTCCATTCCGTTTCCTCAACAGGTTGATGATACAAATGTTGATGCGCAGTATAAAGATGGTTTATTAGTTGTTACTGTCCCAAAATTAAAAGGGAAAAAGATTCAAATTCGCTAGATTTTTAAATAGTATGGTTTTACTCTATGGGGTCCTACTGCGTGTTTAACTTTAGGATCCTAATCAAAAATAAAAAGGCTATGACAAAGCAAATTAAGGTACATTCGCAATTCGAATGTACCTTTTAAGTGTAACTATTAAATGATTCTTTAAGGTGATAACAATGCAGATTTAATGATTTATTAATTAATTTTTGCGATTGGAGCGGAAATCCTAGTGCAGTCTCTTTTTTGTGTAAAAGCCACTTTCATCCTAATCCACTAAATCATCCACCAAATCCTTTAAAGATACTTCCCACACCTTTTATCATGCCTGACATCTGATTTACTGCTGACATCACCTGACCAGCAGTGTCCATCATTTTATTCATGTTCATACTTCCATCTTGATTTTTAAAGGAATTCATAACGGAAGACACTCCACTTTGTTTTGGTTTTGCGATGGGATTCAATTTTGGATATGGATTCGCATAATTCTTAGGTTCATTTGGTTTCATCCCTGTGTAAGGATCAAAGTACCCTTCTTGATGCAACGGGTTAGTAAAAACAGAATCTGCAACATTCTGCTTCGTCCACTTTCCGTAAGTAGGATATGGATTTGAAAAATTTTGCTCCTGTCCCATAGGTTGCTGATTTGTAGGATGAATGTTTCCTTGCATTTGCATAGTAGATTGATAGGCAGGTGGAACCATAGGATTAGCCATTTGTATATTGTTTGCTGCTAACGAAGTGTTAACCTGCTGTCCATTCCAATAGGGTAGGTGGCCATTTGGTGATACAGGACTTTGACCATGGTAAAATACAGGTGACTGTGTATACGGTTGTCTTTTTGTACGCACCTCGGCTCACTCCTCTCTATTTAGTCATTTACTTTACTTTATGCAAAAAAAGCCTATACGTTCATCACGTTTAGGCTTTTTTCACATTATTTACTGCATCTATTATACAATCCAAGACGTAAACAGTAGATTGTACATATTGATGGTATCTTTTCCAACTCGATTCAGGAAAAAATGCTTGTACCGAGATTAGCTCAATATTCTCCATTACTTTGTCAATTTGGCTAGGATGAAGATATAGAGGTTTTTCTTGCTGCAACCAAGGACGAACCACTTCCTCAAATTGATTCATTTGAAGGTCGACTTTATAGACAAAAGGTTTAACCTCTTTTTCAAAATCCCCTCTCAATCCATTTTCTCGTCTTGATAAGTAAATAGAATGCGCTTGCTCTACTAGCTCTTTTAACTTCTGTGTTTCATTTAGGACACTCACTAATAAACTCCTTTGCTACATATTAAAGGCTAACTTTACGAAGTTCCGTGTAATCCGCACTTGGAACATATTCCAACTCTCTTAGTTTAGTATGAATGTGCATTATTTGGCTATTCATTTTACCTTGAGACTTCATCTGTTCTTTTAAAATGGCTCTTGAAACCTTACTCTCTAGTTCATCTAAAGCTTCTGTCACGTTCATTAACTGTTGTACAAGCGAATGTTTATCCATGAGTAAATTCCTCCCACAACTGCTTTTTCTAATTAAATTCGTAGGAATTTTAAAATTCCCTTCCCGCTTGACAAAACTAGAACCTGTTCGTCAAACAAAGTGGAAATTCTGCATAGATTCTTCGTTAATTCGACACAAACTACTAAACGTTTTGAATAACAAAAACCAAACTACATATTCTATTATGGAAGGAGGTGTTCGTATGAAGAAACAAGATAAGCAAAAACAACAAGCTGCTCAACCAAAGCAGCAGAATAATGTACCTACTGATAAAAAATTAGATGGTCCTAATCAACCAGCTACATAACCTACAAAAGCAAACCCTTATCACAAATGGGTTTGCTTTTTAATTTTGTTACAGAAAACAATTGTAGAACAAGAGGTTATTAATAGTCATTGAACATACGTTCCTATATAATATAGTTAATACCGCTTCCACCATTCATGAATAGAAGCTAACATTTCAATCTCTTGTCTTTTCTTACGATATAAATTCGTCATAGAGATTGTTGGCATTTTAGGTGGACGTTGTGACCAACCTTTTTGTGGAGTTCGAAAATTAGACCAATTACTCTCTTCTTTCACATGGTGTCCCATAATCGGTACATAACATCTAAGCGGTAAAGTATACGTTTCTTTCCATGGACAAAAAAACAAGTAATCTAACCGGGTACCAGTTGGTGGCACTTTAAGATGAAACTCCCAAAAATAGTTATATAAATCCCTGTGAAACAAAATAGAATATAGCTGTTTACCGAACATTATCCTATTGCTTATTGACCTAAATCCTTTTACATTCGCTCCATATAACTGACCTGTTAGTGTAGGAAACAATACAAAAGTAAAATGATTCCACTCTTGCAGCGTATACATAACCGTACCAAAAACTTTCTTCTTATAAAAAGGATGCTGAACAACCGTATCTTCTATTACATTTTGTTCATTAGTAATTAGCGAATAAGTTAAGAGGTCACTATTACTATTATTTATATATAATTCCCACTGTCTCACCATAAAACTAGAAACGTAAAATAACGGAAGCAAATGTAACTTTAAACGCTTTGTTACGGTCCAATAATAATAGAGAAGCAGTTGTGGGAAGGCATCACGGAAAATTAACCAGTTAGCTCGCTCGTATGTTTTGCATAAACTCTCACGATTATCTACTGTTAGCCAAGAAGAAAATGCTGGGTTATAAAGATCTGTTATGTTCCATCCTGCATTTCGTGAGACCATAGACGCAAGAAATGCCCATTTTATGTCCTTACAAAGGGAATAAAATTGTCCATAAGCCTCTGTGCGTGATATATTATCAACGTTATACTGTTGAGTGATCTCCCAAACCTTTTGTTCAATATCAAGGTCATTTTCTAATATCACTAATTGATTTAAGGACTGGATTAAGGTCACCACCATCACTTCCTTTTCTACCTTAGCGTAACTTGGATTTGATGGTTTATACATTTAACACAGAAAGGAAGTGAAAAGTTGCCTTTTAACTATCCTGGTGGTAAATCTTTTACATCTAATAAACCAGCGACCAACAATAAACTTTCGAAAATCAAACCTGTCAGCTATGGAAAACGTGGAATGACTCTTGAAGAAGATGTAAACGATACAAATAACTATTATCTCTCAAGAGGTTTAGCTGTTATTCATAAAAAGCCCACTCCCGTTCAAATTGTTCAAGTCGATTATCCAAAAAGGAGTGCAGCTGTAATTAAAGAGGCATACTTTAAACAAGCATCAACAACAGATTATAATGGTGTTTACAAAAGCCACTATATAGATTTTGAAGCGAAGGAAACAAAAAATAAAACTTCCTTCCCTCTTCAAAACTTCCACCTACACCAAATAAATCATATGAAACAAGTTATGGAACAAGGTGGTTTAGCCTTTGTAATCATTCGTTTTTCCACAAAAGAAGAAACGTACTTAGTACACGGCCATTCGATATTTAAATGGTGGAATCGAATGGAATGCGGCGGCAGAAAATCAGTTACTTATGAAGAAATTACAAAAGAAGGATACTTTATAAAAACTGGACTAACGCCGAGGTTGCACTATTTACCAATTATCGATCAATGGCTTTTGCAACCCGTTTTACAGAAAGAAAGTGAGGAATAACGATGGCTCAACAAACAAGAGAACAACGTAGGCAACAAGCAAAAAAGAAAACAACAAAAAAGAAGAGTAATAAACGTTCATTAATAAAAAAAGTATTAATTAGTTTAGTAGTAATTGGAATTGTTGGAGGTCTATCTGGAGCAGGTCTCTTTGCTTATTATGCAAGTACAGCTCCTGACTTAGATCGCGACGCACTTATCGACTCAATACCATCAGAAATTTATGATATTAATGGGGATTTATACACGAAGCTTGGAAATGAAAATCGGACTTATTTAGAATCAGACAACATACCGGAATTATTGCATGATGCCGTAATTGCAACAGAAGATTCACGTTTCTATAGCCATTTTGGCGTTGACCCTATCCGATTAGGTGGTGCGGTAATTGCTAACGTAACACGTGGATTTGGTTCTGAAGGAGCATCGACTATTACACAACAAGTTGTGAAAAGGTCCTTCCTTACACCAGATAAAAACTTAAAGAGGAAAGCACAAGAAGCTTGGCTTTCCGTAAAGTTAGAACAAGAGTATGAAAAAGAAGAAATTCTTGAGATGTATATGAACAAAGTATATATGTCAGCAGGTATTAATGGATTTGCTATGGCTTCTGACTATTATTTCGGTAAGCCTTTAAATGAAATTGATTTGCCACAAGCTGCTTTATTAGCTGGGCTTCCTCAAAGTCCAAATCGCTATAATCCATTTGAGCATCCGGAAGCTGGAGAGAAAAGAAGAAATATTGTCCTTTCTTTAATGCATCAGCACGGTAAAATTTCGGAACAAGAAATGAAAGATGCACAAGCAGTTCCGATTGAAGATATGATTTTAGAGGATGGAAAACGCACAAAAGTCAATTCAGAAGTAGATGCTATTACAGATTTAGTAATTGAAGAAGTGCAAGAACTTGGAGATTACGATGTCTTCTCAGATGGATTGAAAATTTATACAACGATTGATCCGGAAGCACAAGATTTCGTAGATAATTTAATGCAAGGAAATGGTGGAATTTCTTTCCCGGATGATGCATTCCAAGCTGGTATCTCTTTAATTGATACAAAGACTGGAGAAGTTTTAGCTGTTGGTGGCGGCCGTAATCAAGAAGTAGAACGTGGAACAAACTATGCTGTTGATACAAAACGTCAACCTGGTTCTACTATTAAACCAATTATAGATTATGCACCTGCTATTGAGTATTTAGATTGGTCGACTTATCATCAGCTTGCCGATGAGCCTTACGAATATTCTGATGGAACACCAATCAATAACTGGGATAACCGACACTATGGTCAAATGTCTATAAGAAGAGCATTAGCTACTTCACGAAATATCCCAGCGTTAAAAGCGTTACAAGAAGTTGGTACCGATCGTGCAAAAGAATTTGTCTCTAAATTAGGTTTAAATTTTGAAAATGTTTACGAATCAAGCTCTATTGGTGGCGGAGAGCCTGTATCCTCTCTAGAAATGGGTGCAGCATTTGCTACTTTAGGAAACGAAGGTATTTACAATAAACCACACACAGTTAAACGAATTGTCATGAGAGATGGAGAAACGTCTGTCACACCTGATAGAGAACCTACTATCGCTATGAAAGACTCTACTGCTTATATGACAACAGATATGTTAAAAGATGTTGTAACTGGAGCTGAAGGAACTGGTAAAGCTGCTGCTGTACCAGGCGTACCGATTGCTGGTAAAACGGGAACAACGAATTTCAGTCAAGAGGATAAAGACAAATATGATATACCATCTGGAGCTGTACCTGACTCATGGTTTGTGGGATATAGTACAGAGTTTACAACTTCTGTTTGGACTGGGTATCCAAGTAGGAACGATGGGTATATTGCCAATGAAAATCGTAAAATATCCCAGAATATTTTCAGAGAGATTATGACGTTTATGTCTCAAAGACGTGAAGTGACAGATTTCAAACGTCCATCCTCTGTTGTAGAGGCTCAGGTAGAAATAGGTTCAAACCCTGCTAAAAAACCTAGTCCATTTACACCAAATGAACAAATAACTACAGAACTATTTATTGCAGGAACGGAACCAAGAGAAGTTTCCACAGAATTTGATCAACTACCTGCACCAGGTAATTTTACTGCTGAGTATGATCAAGAAACACAAGAGTTAACACTTGCTTGGGAGTATGAACAAAATGAAGAAAACCCTGTTACCTTTGAACTTGGTGGTTCCATTGAAGGTGGTCCTGAACAAGGTATTACATCTACACAAGAGACTTCGTTCAAAATCGCTAATCCAACCCCAGGAGCTTCTCTAACATTTAGTGTGTTTGCTAAATCAGACACGCAAGAATCAGAAAGAGCGACGGTAAGTATTCAGATACCGCAAGAAGAAACAGATGATGAGTTGATTGAATTACCTGGAGATCCAAATGAAGAAACGGAAGAAGATCCTGGCCAAGGAAATGAAGAGGATTCTAATCCTGATGATGGTAACAATTCGGATGATGAAAACCAGCAGCCGTCTGAAGGAGAAACATCGCCAGGAAACGGTGGCAACGGGAACGGAAATGGTGACGATGATGGTGATGATGCCAATGCTGCTTCTGTTGAAGAAATCATAGAAGATGAAATAAATTCTTCTAACTAAGAAAAAAGCTGCTCCCCCTTTTAAAGGGGGAGCAGCTTTTTTTTGTAAACAACTAATCCTCAAGAATTACATAAAAATTTCAAGTTATTCATTCCTAGCTTGCGCTGAGGCAATTTTTTTTACTTGTTCTCTAAACAGTTCATTTAACTGAATAAAAGAAGTATATCTTCCTGCTTGATCATGAATATATCCCCATCTCTCTTCAAGGTTTAATGGAAAAACAGACAAAGTAGAAAAAGGAATGTCTTCTCTACCCTTTTCTAAACCATTTGATTGCAAAAGCAATTCTTGAAATTGGATCATACATATATGAAATGAATCTTGTGCTAAAAGATATTCTTTTTGATTTATCGCTTGAATCCCTTCGTTGTACGCTTTCATAAATTGCGTCTCCATCTGTAAGCGATCTGTTTCAAAAAACTGTCGCAAACTACTTTTCATCCTACAACAATTCCTTTTGCCTTCATACGTTTTTTTCCTTCTCTACATAACGAGAGTAATGGACATTCCGTACATTTAGGACTTTGTGCTTTACAATGGTATCTTCCAAAAAAGATTAGACGGTGGTGCGTTTCTGACCATTCTTCTCTAGGTATCTTTCTCATTAGTGTTTTTTCGACTTCCAATACACTATCTTTCCATTTACAAATACCTAATCGTTTACTTACTCGCTCCACGTGAGTATCGACTGCAATTGCTGGTTCTCCAAATGCTACCGAGACGACGACATTCGCTGTTTTCCTTCCTACACCAGGAAATTTTGTTAATTCATTACGGTCATGTGGAACAATCCCCTGATACTCTTCTAATAATAACTTTGAAAGTTTACGAATATTTTTTGCTTTATTGCGATATAGGCCTATTGATTTGATGTCTTGTTGAAGTTCTTCTTCTGAAACAGCTAAATAATCTTCTGGTTTTTTATACTTTTGAAATAAATCTTTCGTAACCTTGTTTACTAAAGCATCCGTACATTGAGCGGATAGAGCAACAGCAATAACTAACTCAAAAGGATTAGAATGATTTAATTCACAATGAGCGTCGGGAAACATTTCACCCATCGTATCTAAAACAGTTCTAATTTGTTTAAGATTTAACATAGCTTTACTCCCTTATTCATTTGCTTCTAACCAGTTGTAAATTGGTGCAGTTGGTCGTTTTATTTCTTCATTAGTAGTTGAAAAAGAAGCTCTTTGTTGCTGTGCTCTTCTGAATTTTTCACTATGTGCTTGTATTTGTTCTAATGACGTATATCCTTTTTTCTTCCACTCCAAAAGAATACGATCAATATATCGAAAGTTTAGCTTAGATGAGATGACAGCCTCACGAAGTGCCGCTTTAATAAATGGTACTGTATGGTCGTCTTCATCCAACCAGTTACCAATCATTTCTAGTTCAATTGGAGATAATGCTCTACCAAATTCCTGTTCAAACATGGAATAAACATCTTTGCTTTCTTCAAGTTGCTTTTGTTTTTTCTCCATTTCTATCGTTCTAACATCTAATTGATATAAAAGTTCCCATAATGGTTTGAGTGTATATCTTTCCATAAATCTTCCATCTTCGGAAACGGCTTCTTCAATCATAATAATGTTTCGTTGAATCAGAGATCTCATGTGCATGGAACACTGATTGGAACTTATCGTCATTCTTTCACTAATTTCTTCTAATGTAGGAAAAGGTACATTTGCTTGTTTAAAGGAATAGAGAGATAAACATAAAACAAGCTCTGTCTCATTTAGTCCTAACTGTTTGTAGTGAGACAAGAGCTTTTGTGGCAATGTAATCATGCCATCCTCTATAAAATTCGCATACCAATCTTTCATATTCACAACACCTCTTTTGCTAGTATAACATGATTTATTTGAATGTGGTATGGTGCTGTTTGGTAGAGGAATTAGATAGTTCACAGTCACTGCAATGGGATTTCCGCTCCATACGTTAAGTTTTAACTCATTCTAAATCGTCTTTTGGATTCAAGGTAAAAGAATCAAACTAAAAACAGGTGCACTCATAAAAATGAGATGCACCTGGCTTCTTATCTAAGGTTTTAAAAGTCATTAAAAAACAAACATGATGCAAAATAAAGTAATTTTCTACACTTTTTGGGGATTGAAGCGGAAGGGGGGCGACTCCTGCGGAAAAGGTGGGTAGCTGAGACCCCACAGGAGCGCGTACTTTAGCGACGAGGAGGCTCAGATGCCCGCCCCGCGGAAAGCGTCCCCCCTGCAGCGGAAATCCCTCTGCAGTCACAAAAATGTATTTTATTAATTTATAACATGTCCCTAAAAACTATTATGGATATAGACGGTTTAATAGACGTGGGAATGGGATAGATTCACGCACGTGCTCTACTCCTGAAATCCACGCTACTGTTCTTTCTAAGCCAAGTCCGAAACCTGAATGAGGTACAGAACCGTATTGACGAAGTTCTAAGTACCACTTATATGCTTCGTGTGGTAGGTCGTGTTCTTTCATGCGCTGCTCTAAAAGTTCCATGTCATGAATACGTTCAGAACCACCAATAATCTCTCCATATCCTTCAGGTGCAATTAAGTCTGCACAAAGTACGACATCATCACGCTCTGGATGAGGTTGCATATAGAAAGGCTTCAATCCTGTTGGATAATGCGTAATGAACACTGGCTTATCGTATGCTTCTGCAATAGCTGTTTCATGCGGTGCACCGAAGTCATCGCCCCATTCAATATCATCAAACCCTTTTTCTTTTAAGAAGGTAATCGCATCATCATACGAGATACGAGGGAATGGAGCTTGAATTTGTTCTAATTTAGAAGTATCTCTACCAAGTCTTTCTAACTCTAATGTACAATTTTTCAGAACTGACTGCACAACATGGCTAACATATTGTTCTTGAACTTCTAAGTTCTCGTCAAATTCTACAAAAGCCATCTCTGGTTCAATCATCCAGAATTCAATTAAATGACGACGTGTTTTTGATTTTTCTGCACGAAAAGTTGGTCCAAAGGAGAACACTTTTCCAAGGGCCATCGCTGCTGCTTCCATATACAGCTGACCTGATTGAGAAAGGTATGCGTCTTCGTCAAAGTATTTTGTTGCAAATAATTCTGTTGTTCCTTCTGGAGCAGATCCTGTCAAAATAGGAGGATCGATTTTCGTAAAGCCATTTTCATTAAAGAATTCATACGTAGCACGGATAATTTCATTACGAATTTTCATTACTGCGTGCTGACGACGAGAACGTAACCAAAGGTGACGGTTATCCATTAAGAATTCTGTCCCATGTTCTTTAGGTGTAATTGGGAAATCTACAGATGCATGGATTACTTCAATGTTCGTCACATGTAATTCATATCCAAAAGAAGAACGCGTATCTTCTTGGACTGTTCCTGTTACATAAACAGATGTTTCTTGCGTTAACCCTTTAGCTGTTTCAAAAATCGCTTCTTCTACTTCCGCTTTTACTACTACGCCTTGAATAAAACCTGATCCATCACGTAGTTGTAAGAAAGCAATCTTACCACTTGAGCGCTTATTAGCAATCCAAGCTCCAATAGTTACTTGCTCTCCAACAAATTTATGTACTTGTCCAATAGTTGTTTTCACTTTAAGTCCCTCCAAAACGTACACACTTCTATGTATCGTGTTCTATTATAACGATGTCACACTTATCATTCAATATGTAATAGCATCATTACGATTGTACATACCCGATAAATTTCGGGTATGTACAGTCACTCTATTGTTGCACTTTTACTTTTTCTTCCACAAACTTATGAATACGATCTAACGCTTTTTCAAATTGCGCTAGTGATGTAGCATAGGATAATCGAATATAATCATTTGCACCGAATCCTGATCCCGGAATAACCGCTACATTCGCTTCCTCTAAAAGAGCTTTTGCAAAATCATCTACGGAAGCGTAACCCGTTAATTTCGCTGCTTGTGCTACATTTGGAAACAGGTAAAATGCTCCTTGTGGTTTAAGGCAATGAAAGCCTGGAATGCTATTAATTGTATCAATAACGGAATTTAATCTTGATTCAAATGACTGTCTCATTTCTTCAACAGATTCCTGAGAACCATTGTATGCTGCAATAGATGCGTATTGAGACGTCGTTGTTGGGTTTGAAGTGGAATGACTTGCTAAGTCTGTCATGGCACCAATAATCTCTCTATTTCCAAGTGCATATCCAATTCTCCATCCTGTCATGGAGTGGGATTTAGATACTCCATTTATGATGATTGTTTGCTCACGTAATTCTTTTGATAACTCAGCAATGGACACATGTTTCTCTGCACCATATACTAGTTTTTCATAGATTTCGTCGCTAATAATAAGAATATTGTGCGCTAAACAAATCTCCCCTATTGCTTTTAATTCATCAGCAGTATAAAGCATACCTGTAGGGTTACTAGGAGAATTGATAATTACTGCTCTAGTCTTTTCTGTAATAACACTTTTTAGTTGATCAGGCGTTATCTTGAATTGATTTTCTTCTTTTCCTTCTAAGTATATCGGTGTACCTTCTGCTAGCTTTACCTGCTCTGGATAACTAACCCAGTAAGGAGTAGGAATAATGACTTCATCTCCTTCATTTAGTAAAACTTGAAATAGTGTAAACAACCCATGCTTTGCTCCATTCGTAACGATTACTTCATTTGGAGCATAATTAATGCCTTGATCTCTACTTGTTTTCTCTATAATTGCTTTCTTTAATGCCGGTAATCCACCAGAAGGAGTATACTTGGTAAACCCTTCATCCATTGAGTTTTTAGCTGCTTCTAGAATGTGTACTGGTGTATTAAAATCTGGCTCGCCAGCTCCAAGTCCAATTACATCTACACCATTATCTTTTAATTCTTTTGCTTTTGCTGTTATTGCTAAGGTTGTAGAAGGTGTTAATGACTGGACTCTATTTGCTAATGTGAATTTCATGACAATACTCCTCCATTTTATAAATTCTCGATGTTTCTCCACCATTCACCGGTTTCGAAGTGCACGTAATAGTAGTTTAACTTTTCTCGATCATTTAAATATGCCATTTCCCAAACTGGTCCTACTTTTTCAATACCAAGCTTTGTATGTAAAAGCTTAGCTGGACTCTTTTCTCGTTGAAGCATTTCCATTGCTTCTTCTTTTGAAACTCCCTGACTCACTCTTACTTCCGTTTTGTTTTCATAATCATCTTGAGGAACAAAAACATATACTTCTTGCGATTGGGTGTTCTTTCCCGCCAGTACATAGTAAGGTTTCGCCCCGTAATACGTGTGTGCATTTGTCACGGAACTTAACCAATTTTCTTCTAGAGCAATTTGTTTAATTGTTTCTTCTTGCTGATTTTTTTCTTTTGTGGCATCAACGTATAACCAAGCTCCACCAATAGTAAGCACGAATAAAATCGCCACCAAAGAAGTAATAATCCATTTCACCATATCCATACCTCTATGTTCGATATATTGTAATGACAGCTTTACTTTGATCTTCTTGATCTAAAGCTAAACCAAACATTAAGTCTTGTTCTTTTAATGTTCTGTTTAATGTATCAACCACTTTATATAGTTCATCTGTATATCCAATTGTTACTGTGGATAAAACTTCAATATTAGTACCCATAATGATCCTCCATTAGTTTAACCATTCATTTGTTCTATCTAATAATTCATCTACGTAAACTTCTTCTACTGGTAAAGGTGGTATGGACTGAATAAATGACTTCCCATAAGAAGTGGTAGTTATTCTTCGATCAAAAACAACTACAATTCCTTTATCCGTAGATTTACGAATTAATCTACCAAATCCCTGCTTAAAAGTAATAATTGCATCTGGCAAAGATACAGTAGAAAATACGTTCTTACCATCCCGTTTACAATTTTCCATTTTCGCCTCCATGATTGGTTCGTCCAGTGGAGTAAACGGTAGTCGCACCATAACAAGACAACTTAAGTCTTCTCCAGGAATATCAATCCCTTCCCAAAAACTACTAGTGCCTAATAAAATAGCTTTGTCATACTTCGTAAAGTTCTTTGTTAACCTTCCTCTACTGCCCCCTGATATTCCTTGAGCTAGTAACGCATAATCTTCTAACATTCCACTTTCTTTTAGGAGATCATATGTCTTTCTCAACATATCGTAAGACGTAAATAAAATTAACATTCTTCCTTGTGTAGTTTGAGCAAGGGGAATAAGAACATTCGAAATAGCTTCTACATACTCTTGAGAAGAAACTTCTTTAATATCTGGAATCTCTTTTGGCACAAACAGCTTTGCTTGTTGTTGGTACTCATATGGAGAAGGAATTATCTGTTCTACCAATGTATCCTTCTTAAATCCCCACTCTGATTTCACATAATCAAACGACCCTTTGACAGTTAAGGTAGCGGAAGTAAGTACAGTAGAAGATACAGAAGAGAACAGTTTCTCCTGAAGAATGTCGTCAACTTTTACCGGTTGTAATCGAATAGATATGGAATTAGGTAGAGACTTTTTATCACCTGCTAACCAAATACTTTGATCTAACATATTAATAGGTTTTGACAACATCTCTACTAAAGCTAATTTAGAGTCCCATTCTATTAAATGACCGTAAATTCGCTCGATGATGACATTCGTTTCTTCTGATTGATTTTCTATATTCTTACACCATTCCAAATGATTGACAAAAGCATTTTTCACTAATTTCCAAATTTCCATAAGACGCTCAGCTGCAAGTTGGATTGCGTTTTTTACAGAGTCATCTAACTTGGCATAAGCAATAGATACCTTCGAATAAGAGTCATATTTCTTTTTTTGTGTAAGTGTGGAAGACAGGATAGCAAACAGTTCTTCCCCTAAAAATTCTATGTCAGCTAACCATCTTTCCATCGATTCTTGATTTGGTAAGTTTGCATCTAGTTGTATTGGTAAGTCAAAAAATTCCCGAATATAACCACTTCGATCCACTTTACCTAATTGGCCTAACATGAATTTCCAATAACTATAACTCCAATCATTACCCGAATGATTCCTTGCAGCATTTTCTAAATGATGTGCTTCATCAATAACCAGTGTTTTAACACTTGCATCCATATCATGACTTAACAGATAGGCATGATTAGTAACAATAATATCGGCTTTTTTTGCTTTCTTTCTTGCACGCAAAGCAAAATCTTTGGAAATCCACGGGTCTTTTTGTTGATCTTGATACCATCCACTATGTTTAATTTTCTCCCAAAACATCCAACCAGCGGAGGATAAATTCACTTCATCAATATCACCTGTTTTAGTTTGTAACAACCAAACAAGCAGTTGCATTTTTGTTAACGCTATATCAAACTGTGTCTCATATACTTTAAGAGATTGTTCAAATTTAAATAGAGATAAGTAATGACTTCTCCCTTTTAAAACACAATAATTAATTGGGAATGGAACGATTTGTTCTAATTGAATTAACTCTTTTTCTACCAATTGATGTTGGAGTGGAACTGTGTATGTACTCACGACCGCTTGCGTGTTCGTTTTAACTGAGTGAAAAGCGAGTGGCAGTAAGTATGCTAATGATTTACCTACTCCAGTTCCTGCTTCAATACAAATGGATGTTTCTGACATAATCGATGAATAAATGGAGTCCATCATCTCAAATTGTCCATTCCTACTTTCATACATAGGCCAATGCTTTTGAAGAAGATTTATTTTTTCTTCTTTTGTTTCCGGAAAATCCGCAACCCTTAGTGGGATGTCTTTAGATACTTCTTGTTCTTTCTTTAATGCAATTCCTCTAAAGATCTCTATGGCAGGATCTAATCTTTCTACATGCTCTCTCTTTTTGTGCAACACGTCTTCGATGATCGAGAATAGATTGCTTTTAAGCGAATAAGATAGCTCTAGTAACTGTTCTAAGGTTACTAAAGGATAGGTATATAATTCATCTATCATTTTTATTAGTAACCTTGCCGTTACTAGCGCATCATCTTTCGCCCTATGTGGTTGATCATGTGCAAAATCATGTCGATCGGATAGTTCAGAGAGTTTATAACTGTCTGCAGTTGGAAAGACCATTTTAGCGAATTCAACCGTATCGATAATTTTCGGGCTAATTCTAGCATATCCTGCGCCTGTTAAGGCATCTTGTAAAAAATTCAAATCAAAAAACACATTATGTGCTACAAAAATGGCACCATCTAGTTTTTGAAGAATCGTTGGCGCTATTTGATCAAATGTCGGAGCACCTTCGACCATATCATCCGTGATTGTCGTTAATTCGGAGATGAAAGGTGGGATCTTCAACATTGGATTAATTAAAGTAGAATATGTATCCGTTATTGTATTATTTTCAACAATGACACAGGCAAACTCAATTACTTTATCCCCTTTTTTCGGAGAATTACCTGTTGTCTCTAAATCCACTACAACAAAACGTTGTACCATAATTGTATACACCTAATTTCTTTACCATCTAAATTCATTCTATCATATCTAAAGAGGGAAAAATAATATAACAAGCCCAAGGACATATTTTCTCCTTGGGCTTCTACATACTATTATAAAATAGTGGCTTCTGGCTCTCTTCCAATCATTTCTAAAATACGATTTTCACTATCCATAATAGCCACTTTTGGCTCATGGTATCTAGCTTCTTCATTAGATAGGGAGACATAAGAAATAATAATAACCGTATCTCCTACTTGAACTAATCTAGCTGCTGCCCCATTTAAACAAATTACCCCAGAGCCTCTTTTCCCTGGAATAATGTACGTTTCAAGTCTAGCTCCATTGTTATTATTTACAATCTGGACTTTTTCATTTGGTAACATATCTACAGCATCTAAAATATCCTCATCAATGGTAATACTTCCAACGTAGTTTAAGTTTGCTTCCGTCACCGTTGCACGATGGATTTTCCCATTCATCATTGTTCTATTCATCACTCATTCTCCTCTACAGTAAGTATCACGTTGTCAATTAATCGTGCATTTTTATATTGAACTGCTGCAGCGATAATAATCTTACCTTTTAATTCTTTCATACTCTCTAACTCTGGATACGAATATATTTCTATATACTCTAATGTGCCATGTTTGCCTTCATCAAATTCATTCATCATCAGTTGAGCAATTTCATCTGAAATTACCATATTATTTTTTTGTACTTGCTTTTGCATTTTAAGTAAGGTTTGGTAGATAATAGGTGCTTCTTTTCGCTCATCTTCTGTTAATCTTACATTTCGAGAACTCTTAGCTAACCCATCATCTTCTCTCACGGTTGGAACTGGTCTAATTTCGACCGAAAAAGATAAATCATCTACTAAACCTTGAATAACCGCAACTTGTTGAGCATCTTTTAAACCAAAATAAGCAACATCCGGCTCCACAATGTTAAATAACTTAGAAACAACTGTAACAACACCGTCAAAATGTCCTTCTCTCTTTTTACCACAAAGGACATTTACTCTTTTTTGTACAGTCATGGTTATGGTTGGTTCCTTTGGATACATCTCTTCCACAGAAGGATAGAACAGAATATCTACTCCGACTTCTCTTGCTAGAGCTTCATCTCGCTCAAAGTCTCTAGGGTAAGAATCAAAGTCTTCATTTGGTCCAAATTGTAATGGATTAACAAAAATACTCATAACTACTAAATCTTGTTCTTGTTTTGCTTGAGATACTAGAGTTAAGTGCCCCTCATGAAGATACCCCATTGTCGGGACAAAACCTACCGACAAGCCATTTTCCTTTTCGGCTCTAATTATATTTTTTAACTCGTTAATTGTAGTAGTAATTTTCACTTGCGAATGCCTCCATAAAGCCCGGTTAATTCTTCTTCCTTCATGGTGAAGGTATGTTTTTCGGATGGGAATTTCCTTTCTTTCACCTCAGAAACATATTGCTTTACAGCTGTTGTTATCGATTCATTTATGTCAGCATAGGCTTGAACAAACTTAGGCAATCGATCAACTCCATAACGAACCAGATCGTGGAAAACTAATACTTGGCCATCACAGTCCACTCCTGCACCAATACCAATCGTTGGAATAGTTAGTGTTTCCTGCACAATTTTCCCCACTTGTCTTGGGATACACTCTAACACGAGTGCCATTGCTCCCGCTTCTTGACAAGCTTTTGCATCTTCGACAAGTTTCTGTGCTGCTTCTGTTGTTTTCCCCTGTACTTTGTATCCACCTAAAACACCAACCATTTGAGGTGTTAAACCTAGGTGAGCTACAACAGGAATTCCCGCATTAGTTAAAAATTTTATAACATCTATTACTTCTCCTGATCCTTCCACCTTTACGGCTTGTGCACCAGTTTCTTGAATTAATCGTCTAGCATTATGCATCGTTTCTTCTTTTGAAATGTGATAAGACATGAAAGGCATATCTACCACAGTAAACGTATTTGGCGCACCACGTTTTACTGCTTTTGCATGATGAATCATATCTTCCAGTGTCACAGCTACAGTAGATTCGTATCCTAATACGACCATTCCTAATGAGTCTCCTACTAGAATCATATCTACTTCTGCGTGCTCTACTAATTTAGCAGTTGGATAATCATATGCAGTAATCATCGTAATTTTTTCTTCGTTTTGTTTCATTTTTAAGAAGTCTGTAGATTGTTTCAAGTTTGTTTCCTCCTTTTAGAGGTCACAGTGGTGTGAATGAGCAGACAAATAAAAGTCCTCAACATACCTATGCAGAGGACGATTTTACCGTATATAACCCATTCGACCCTCTGTCCCTGTCCATATTCTGGATCAAGGCAGAACCCCAATAATGTAATTACAAAAGGTTCAGTTCAAGATTGATACTGCCCGCATTCATTATAACAAAGGTCGCATGAGAGCGATAGTATAATTGCTTCATCTTACCAGATTATAAAATTTCTATATCTGCGGAATAGATTGGGACGATCCTTCCATTAGAAAGCTCCAGTTCCAAAACTCCTTTGTCTGTAATCCCGCGCATTATTCCTTGATATGTACCTTGTAATGTTCTTGCTTGTATTTCTTGACCAATAGATTGAACATAGGACTCCCACAACAACTTTATCGGCGCAAATCCATGCTTTTCATAAATGTCTAATAACTTTTCGACTTTCTCCCAAATAAGCTGTGCTAGCTTAACTCTCGATTGCTTTTCACCTGTTTCTATCAACAACGAACTAGCAATAGACTTTAATTCTTCTGGGAATTCTTCTGTATTCACATTAATCCCTGTTCCAATAATCATGTAATGGATAACATCCATCTCAGATTGTAACTCTGTTAAGATTCCAGCAATTTTCTTACTACCTACAAGAATATCATTAGGCCACTTTATCGTTGGTATAATCCCTGTTAATTCTTCGATACTTTGTGCAATAGCTACAGCAACAACTAATGTAATAGGTGGGGCTTCTTGTGGATGAATAGTTGGTCTCAGGATGGTACTCATCCATATACCTGTATTCTTAGGAGAACTCCACTGTCTTGTCATTCTTCCTCTTCCGGAAGTTTGTTCTTCTGCCATAATGACCGTTCCATGTTTGGCACCATCTTTTGCTTTTTCATGTGCTATTATTTGCGTAGAAGACACGGATTCATACAATTCGATAACTTGACCAATATGACTGGTGTTTAATTGATAGAGTAATTCACTTTTACTAAACTGATCACTGTTGCCTATTAAGCGATACCCTTTTCTTCTTATTGCCTCAATTTCAAAACCATCTTGTCTTAATTCATCCATTGCCTTCCAAATAGCTTGTCTCGAGCACCCCAGCTCCTGTGCAATTTGTTGGCCAGATATGTACTCATTACCCATCGAACTAAACATTTTTATTAGTTGTTGTTTGACCGATGTAACCACTCATTCATCACCCACTTTTCAATAGCATCTTTTTCGTTAGGTAAATTTCGTGAAAGGATTTCTTTCTCTATTAATTCTAAACACTCTTTAATCCAGGGACCACCCTTTTTATTTGCCCATGCTTGAAGGTCTTTTCCAGTTACTGCTAAGAGATCACCATTTTTAATGGCAAGAGTATCTATTCTTTCTTCGATGTCTTTTTTAGAAAAGTAGGAGTTTCCGATACTGTTCATTAACTTCTCGATAGAAAGAATGGTAGGAAGCTCAACGTTGTATAAGTCATAATCTGTCCAATCTCTTTGTAACCGTTGATAAAATACTTGTAGTAACAAACGACAATCTTTAATTCTTTTATTAGAAGCTTTCCACTGTTTCAATAGTGTACTTGGATCGTCTATCTTTAAACAATAAAACAATAACGTCCAACGTTCGGTAATAGTTAAATGACTTAAACGGAACGTATGAAATAATTTTAAAAGCTCTCTATTCCTCTTGATTCCTGGTAAATAGTCACTCAGCTTTAAGGAAAGAAAATCAGCCCAGTAGATACTTACATATTCCCCAAGTAATAATTTCTCGAATTCTTGTAGCTTTCGTTCAATCGCAATGTGTTCTAGCAACGCAGCGTTATTCTCCAGACCTTCTCTACAAGTTTTATCCATAGTAAAACCTAATTGCGATTGAAAACGAATGGCTCTCATCATTCGAAGAGCATCTTCTTGGAATCGTTCATCTGCCGATCCCACAGTTCTTATCACTTTTTGCTCTATATCTTCTAAACCATTAAAAGGGTCTACAAATTCACCATTAGCATTCATCGCTATTGCATTTATTGTAAAATCTCTTCTCTGTAAATCTTCTTCTAAATTACGCACAAAGGATACTTCAGATGGCCTTCTAAAGTCTTCATACCCTTTTTCTGTTCTAAACGTGGTAATCTCGTAACCTTCTCCATTATGTATAACTAGAATAGTCCCATGCTCAATTCCTACATCTACTGTTTTCGGGAAAATACCTTTTACTTCTTGAGGAAGAGCTGAAGTAGCAATATCTACATCATTTACTTCTCGACCAATAATTAGGTCTCTTACAGCTCCTCCAACAAAATAAGCTTGAAATCCCGCTTCTTCTATTTTTTTTAGTATTGGAAGTGCTTGTTTAAACTGTTCGCTTAACATCTTCTTCACCATTCACTAACTCAAAGTAGATATCTTCATATTGCCCCACAATCTTTAAGGCATGAAACTCTTCTTTCACTCTTTGAATAGAAGCTTCAGACATAATAGAAGCTTTCTCGTCATCTGTTAAAATCGACAGAGACGCCTTTGTTATTTCTTCAATGTTTCCTAACGGTCTGATATAACCCGTTTCTCCATCAACAATTACTTCTGGAATACCGCCGACGTTCGTTCCAACACAAGGAACTCCGCACGCCATAGCTTCTAAAGCTACTAACCCAAAACTTTCTTTTTCAGATAATAGTAGTTTTAAATCACTCATCGAATAAAGCTCTTCTACATTATCTTGCTTTCCTAAGAACTTCACTTTCTTATCTATCCCCAACGTTCTTACTTGCTGACAAATAGATGACTTTTCAGGACCATCTCCCACTAACAATAATGTAGCCGGAATTTCATCTTGAATACGGTGGAACACATCGACAACATCTTTTACTCTTTTCACTGCCCGGAAATTAGAAACATGAATGACAACTTTCTCATCCTCTTTAATTCCATATGATTTTTTTAATTCCTCTACAGATCTTCTGTAATAAACACGATCATCAATAAAGTTATAGACAGTTTGAATTGTCTTTCTAGGACTAATTAGTTCTTCTGTTTGTAAGATTAATGCATCGGATACAGCTGTTACTGCGTCTGATTTTTCAATACCAAATTTAATTGCTTCTTTCAAGGAAGGGTCGTATCCCAAGACAGTTATATCCGTTCCATGTAAAGTGGTAACGATCTTCACAGGATGCGATGCCATTTCTTTTGCCAAAAATGCACAAACTGCATGTGGAACAGCATAGTGAACATGAAGTAAGTCAAGTTTCTCTCTATTTATCACTTCTGCCATTTTATTAGCTAATGCAATATCATAAGGAGCATACTGAAAAACAGAATATTGATTTACCTCTACTTGGTGAAAGTAAATATTTGGATGCACCTTATTTAACCGGAAAGGTAGACTACTTGTAATAAAATGTACTTCATGTCCTTTTTCGGCTAGTAATTTTCCTAACTCTGTCGCGACTACACCAGATCCACCAACCGTCGGGTAACAGGTAATACCAATTTTCATTTTCTCCACCTTCTTCCTAACTCATTTATTTCCCTACTCATTGGGGTGACACTAAAGAATCCTTCTGCATATTCCACTTGCGTTTCACTACCGTATAAGCGGTCCCTTGCTACAATTCTTTCTATGTACCCATCTGTTAATGGGGTAGATACTCCATTTTCATCTAAAACAAATTGACTTTCGTACGCTTTAAGACTATTTATTTTCGTTTCTATCTTCTCACTTATATTTATATAAAAGTCTGGTTTATGGTAGCCATTAATCATGTATAAGTACAATGCTTCCGGACGAAAGGCGTCATCTATAGAAGTTTGGTATTTACGTATTCCTGCTGTAAAATAAGCTTCTTTTACCAAATCACTAACGTCTCCATGATCTGGATGACGGTCAAGCGAATATGGAGCGAAGATTATAGTAGGTTTTGCTTCTCGAATTACGTCAATGATGGCATCTAATGCTTCTTTGTTATTTTTTAAACCTCTATCAGGAAAACCGAGATTCTTTCTTTCTGCCCCTAAAATTGATGCAGCAGCATATGCTTCCGCTAGTCTTCTCTCCACAGTACCGTTAGATGACAATTCTGCTTTTGTTAAATCACAAAGTAACACACGCATTCCAGCATCTGTGTAAGATTTAATCACACCACCCATTCCAATCTCTATATCATCTGAGTGTGCGCCAAATGCTACTATATCAAAAACTGACATTTCTAATTACCTTCTTTCTTTTAACCAATCTAAATCTCCGTCTTCTATCGAACGTATTAGTACCTCTGCTGTTCCCATGTTCGTCGCAGTAGGAATCTGATATACATCACATAATCGAATTAATGCTGTAACATCAGGCTCATGTGGTTGAGCAGTAAGTGGATCACGGAAAAATAGAACTACATCCATCTCTTTATTTGCAATCTTCGCACCAATTTCTTGATCTCCACCAAGAGGCCCTGATTGAAATCGATGTACTATTAACCCAACTTCATCCATTAATCTCGTCCCAGTTGTTCCAGTAGCAAATAATTCATGATTCGAAAGGATTGGTTTATAAGCCGTTGCAAATTGCACTAAATCGTCTTTCTTTTTATCATGAGCAATTAACGCTATTTTCATTTAAATGTCCCCTTAATCAATCAGATTCTCTAATCCATATACCAATGTGTCTAGATTCATGACTGTTTGCACACAAAAACGAACGCCTGACATAAACGAAGCTCTGTTGTATGAGTCATGACGAATGGTTAATGTTTCTCCCTCCGCCCCAAACATTACTTGTTGGTGAGCAATTAAACCAGGTAGTCTAGTCGAATGAATTCTTAGGCCGTCAAAGTTCCCACCTCTTGCACCGGGGATTGTTTCTTTTTCATTAGGGTGACCCTGCTCTTTTGTCTCTCTTACTTCTGTAATCATCTCTGCTGTTTTGATGGCTGTTCCTGAAGGTGCGTCTAACTTTTGATCGTGATGCATCTCCATGATTTCAACATCTTGAAAATATTTTGCTGCCATTTGAGAAAATTTCATCATTAGTACAGCACCTACAGCAAAGTTAGGCGCAATAATACAACCGATTCCTTTTTCTTCTGCAAGCTCTTTTAACTCATCTAATTGTTCCGTCGTAAACCCAGTAGTTCCAACGACCGGCCTTACTCCGTTTTCTAGAGCTAATTTGGTATGTACGTATCCTTTTTCAGGTGTGGTTAAATCAATTAAGACATCTATGTCATGTGAATGAATTAACGTTTCTAGTGATGTATATATCGGTGTCTGCAGAGAAGATTCAAATCCTTCTACATCCCCTAATTGCATTCCATCAAATTGTCGATCTAAAACAGCTTCTAAAGAGAAGGTTGGCTCATTGGTAACTAGTTTTACTGCCTCTCTTCCCATCTTCCCTCTTGGTCCAGCAATGCCAATTTTAATCATTCTTTTCCTCATCCTTTCTGGTCCATCTATCTCTATCTCTAGTATTGAATTTGTTCATTACCAAATTATGAGCTTCTTCCATATTTATATGTAAGGAGTTTGCTAAACAAATTAACACGAATAATACGTCTCCTAATTCTTCTTCTATCGCTTTTTCTTCTTCACTAGATTTTTTAGGTTTCTCCCCGTATGTATGGTTAACTTCTCTTGCTAATTCGCCAACTTCTTCTGTAATTCTTGCTAGCATAGCTAAAGGACTAAAGTACCCTTCTTTAAATTGACCAATATAGGCATCCACCTCTTGTTGCATCTCTTTCATTGTTTTAGTAGACAACGACTTTTCCTCCTATTCATACCAATTAATCGAATAACAATGTTGTCGATTATCCCAAAATTGACTATAATGAGCAAGGGCTTGGGAAAACTATTATTTATATATTGTACACTTACTAGCCACGACTGTGAAAGGGACGTGCTCAAATGGGAATCAAAATTAAAAATGTGCTATTTATTATGCTTGGTGCAGCAATATTTTCTTTCGGTATTATTCACTTCAATTTACAAAATAATTTGGCTGAAGGTGGCTTTGCAGGTATTACCTTAATTCTTTATAATTTATTTGGTATTCCACTGTCCATCTCAAATTTAGTGTTAAATATTCCTTTGTTCTTCATTGGTTGGAAAATCCTTGGAACTCGATCATTTATTTATACCATTATTGGTACTGTAAGTGTTTCCATCTTCTTTGCATTCTTTGAACACTATCAATTCCCTATTCCTTTAAAAGAAGACTTATTCTTAGCCGCATTATTTGCAGGGTTATTTATTGGTGTAGGTCTTGGAATCTGCTTTAGGTATGGTGGTACGACAGGCGGAGTAGATATTATCGCTCGATTAGCCCATCATTACTTAGGTTGGAGTATGGGAAAGACAATGTTTATGTTTGATGCATTAGTTATTGTTGCCTCCATATTAACGTACATAGACTATAAACAAGCTATGTATACGTTAGTAGCAGTATTTGTAGGAGCTAGGGTAATTGATTTCATGCAAGAAGGTGCGTATGCTGCTAGAGGAGCAATGATTATATCAAATGATCACGAAGCCATTGCTGACAAAATCATGGCACATATGGACCGTGGAGTCACTGTGTTAACGGGATATGGAAGCTATACAAAAGAAGACAGGAAAGTGCTTTATTGTGTAGTTGGAAAAAATGAGATTGTTAAATTAAAAAATATTATCACATCTGTTGACCCGCACGCTTTCGTATCCGTTAGTCATGTACATGATGTACTTGGTGAAGGCTTTACGCTGGATGAGCAGAAAAAACCTTATGATCAATAGAAAAAGCAAATATTCATAAGGATACTCGGTTAAGTGGTTAAAACAAAAAAAGTCTGGCTTTCGCCAGACTTTTTTTAATCTTCGTTTTGCATACCAACATAAATTAGTACTAAACGTAAAAGCTCCAATACTGCTACTGCCGCTGCTGCAACATACGTTAGCGCTGCTGCATCAAGAACTTTCTTTGCTTTATGTTCTTCTTCATTACGAAGGATACCGCTTGAAATAACTAATTCTCTAGCACGAGAAGATGCATTAAATTCTACCGGAAGTGTAATTAATTGGAATAACACTCCTGCTGCCATTAGGATTATACCAAGCAGTAACATTCCAGAAGCTTGAGAAAGGATACCAATTAGAATGAATATCCATGAAGCATTAGAACCGATGTTTGCAACTGGTACTAACGCATGACGAAAACGTAAGAAAGCATACGATTCCGCATCTTGAATTGCGTGACCTACTTCATGTGCTGCTACCGCTGCTCCAGCAACTGAGTGCCCATGATAGTTGTGAGAAGAAAGTGCCACAGTCTTCGTCATCGGATTGTAGTGATCGGATAAAAACCCTCTTGATTCAACTACTTGGACATCGTAAAGTCCGTTGTCATCAAGAATTCTTCTTGCAGTTTCAGCACCGGTGATACCTGATGAGATTGCTTGTTGAGAATACTTTTTATACGTTCTTTTCACTTTCATTTGTGCCCAAATTGGAACAATAAGAATGATCGCAAAGTAAAACAAAGTTGCACCTAGACTCATTTCATACCTCCAAAACTATTTTCCTATATTGTACTTGTATTCAATCACTAGGTCAATCATGAAGCCTTTTCGGTTCTTTCTTCGTATGTTCAGCACGATATTTTCGGAAACCTACATAGGATAATGTTGAAACAATAATTCCCCCCGTAGTAAACATCACCCACCAAAATGAAGGATCTGTCTCATCTCCAGTCATTTCATCAAAAAGTTTGTGTAAGTCATGCTCTAGTTTGTCTACTTCTAACAAATTGCTCTCATCAGATAAAATATCTTGACGATAACGATCTACGAATTGAACTCTTGCATGCACTTCTTGGGCTCTTTCAGATGCTAAATCGACTTGAATGCTAGGTTGGACAATGGAATACTGAACTAGAAACTCATTTAGGTATTCATGATACAAATTAACATTTCCTTCCGTTATGGCAGCTTTCATTTCCTTAAATGCTGACATAACAGGCACCTCCATTTTCACCCATAATGGCTGATAGGAGGAATGAGTAGCATCATAGGCTAAACGGAATCGTTTCACATGCGCTATTCTTTCTTTATCGTCCATGTCTACAGCAGTTACAGCTTGCTCTGCTTGATCAAAAGTAACCGTTAAAATTCTTAGTTGATCCATGGTCATAAAATTGTTCAAAATCGAAGTAGATTCAAATGTATCTTTAAATTGTTGAAGTGTCAGCTTTGCTTTATCTAATTCACCAAATTGTGTATAGGTTAATGCTTTATCAGCTAAATGATCTAATTCATTTGGTGAAGATTTCGCTTGTAAATATGCAGGAGATAGAAAGAAAAATAAAATGGTTAAACATATAGGATAAATGGCTCGTCGCATACTTGTCCCTCCTCGTACTATTAGTTCAATGTATGAACCCGTACTTGGAAATAGACCAAACGTATCCGTAATTACCTATTGAATTTTCTAGGTTTGATAACAAGCATATACCCTATGAATAAACAAAACATGGATAACCAAAATGTAAAGTAACCTACTTCTTTAAAATAAATCGGAATGACACGATAATATGGAAACTGTTGAAACACATAATCGATAACATCATTATGTAGTGTCCAAACTCCAGCTATCAATAAGTGAACAGAACGAAAAACGTAGCGTTTACGATAAATTACCGCTTGAATTGCCATTGCCCCGTGAGATGCCATTAACATATATCCTTGCCAAGAAAGATCTCCTTCCACTATCAACGATAATCCGTTCATTGCAACAGCCCAGACACCATACTTAATTAAGGTGACAAAAGCTAATGCTTCTAACAAGCCAGATTGTCGTTTTAGAAGAATCCCTAGAAGTGCTAATGAAAAGAATAATGAAGCTGTTGGACTATCTGGTACAAACACTAAATATATGGGCTCTGTAATCACTAGCTGTGGAATATACCAGTAGTACCCATATACAGTTCCTAGTAAGTTAATGAAGAATAAGAGCCATAAAAATGACCGGTTATTTAGGAGAAAAGATAATGACATATTTGTTTCCTCGCTTGGAATTTTTCTCTAGTATAACATAGGAGGTTTCTCAAAACAGAATTTCCGTTTTGAGAAACCCGTTTATTATAGATTTGTAGTTGAATTTAGTTGTTTAATAACGGATTGTAACTGTTCCACAATTTCTTCAAGATTTAGTGTTAAGTTCATCAATACATTTTGAACCGAAAGTTGATTTTCAATTGCATCAACAACTTTTGTAAGGCTATGTTGAATTTCATTTGTAGCCACTTGTGTTGTCTGAAAACGTTTACTAACTATATTGTTCATGTTCGTCAGGTTAAGCCTAACATGTTGGATATCCGTTGCAGATGTTTCTACATCATGAACAGTATTATATAAGTTTTCAAACTTCTCAGTAACAATCTTAGAAAGGTCCATACTGTTTGTAATTTCTTGAAGTGTTTTTTTTGTAGAAAGTTCCATTTTGTCTAAACTTTTAGTGAAACTCGCTACTTTATTACCTATTTCTTTCGCATCTTCTTTTGAACGAATTGCTAATTTCCCAATTTCTGTAGCTACTACAGAAAAACCATTTCCTGTATTTCCTGCTTTAGCAGCTTCAATGGAAGCATTTAAAGAAAGGAGATTTGTTTGATTTGCAATAGCCTCTAACCTATTTACAACAATTAGTATGCTTTTCGATTCTTCTCCAAATTCTTGGACAGTATTCTTTAAAACATTTGCTTGTAATGCTACTTCTACTAACAATTTTTCTAAGTTTACGATTTGGTTTCTGCCCTCTACAGATTCGTTGGCTAACTGATTTGTTATTTTTTTTATTTTCATCATCCATTGTTGAATACTTTCGACCACACTATCCATTTTTATATTTTCTCGTAAACCTTGTTCCATTTGAATTTGCTGATTAGAAGAACTTTCTAAAAGACTATCCATAGCTTGAGATATATCTGAACCGGACTGAACCAATCCTCCTGTGGTAAGTTCTAGATTGTTGGTGATTTCATTAACTTTCACTGATAATTTTTGAACTTGATTTATGGCTTCTAATAATAAATTGTTCTTCTTTTCCACCAAATCATTCTTTTTAACAGTTTTATTTTGCAAGTGAATTTGTACACACAATACACTGCTAATAAATAGTAAATAGACAACATGAATAAATAACAAGTTTAAAGGATAATTTGACATTCCACATATTAATTCTGGAAACAATAAGTATCCTGCAATGTGATGAACAGCAAATATTAATGTACTCCATATAATTAGATTAATCTTCCTAAAAAAAGCTATAATTGCCAATACAACAAAGATAGAAAAATGATATTCAACTAATCCACCGCCCCCAGCAATGGTAGAAATACTAGAAAAGGTTAACGTGAGCATTGTAAAGGTTTCAAGGCTACGTCCTTCTCTATTTTTTATATATTGATGTAAGCTAACTAGAAAAGTAATAATTGGAAGTAAAAAAAATACTAGAAGTAATAGTTTATCCGATAAATATAGCGCTCCGTATTCGCCAATGAGGATTTCTTGTTCAAAGGAAGAAAAACGATGAAGTGAATGAACAATAATAGACATCAGTAGAACTAGACTAGATACCCATAACATGAATTGATTTAATACAAAAGTGTGCATCTACATACCTCCTTAAATTCGTCTTAATAGCTTATGCAGAATTTTTTAGAGGTATTGTAAAATTTGTAAAAATGTGCTATTTAAACGGAAGTTTAAAAAAAGAGACAAATACTAAATTGAATTTAAAAAAAGCATAGGAGTCTCCTCCTATGCTTTTTATTTACTCTCCAGTTCAGAAATAAAAGTAGATAGTTTCTCTAACTCTTCATCTGTTCCTTTGAATAATCCAGCAGGCATTCCACCTTGCCCATTTACTGCAATGTTTGCAATTTCTTCAGGTGTTAATCCTGTATCTACTAAACTAGGTGCAGCTGCACCTCCTGCTAAATTGTCACCATGGCAGTTTATACAACCGTTTTCTTGATAGATAAGATATCCTTCAGACTCTGTATCTACTTCAGCTTCTGCAACAATTTGACCTTGAGCTTTTGCCGCTTCCCAGTCATGTGTTACAACAGATTCCCAAGTTAAGAAAATGATAGCTGCTAGTGCAAGTAGCATAAATCCAGTAGCAAACGGTCTCTTTTGTGGACGACGTTCTGGACCACGATCAATAAATGGAGCTAATAATAAAGCACCAAATGCTAGACCTGGCATAATAAACGCACCAATTACGTTATATGGACCAGAAGCATACGTGTACTTTAATAATTGGTATAAGAACAAGAAATACCAGTCTGGAAGTGGAATATATCCTGTATCAGTTGGATCAGCCACACGCTCTAACGGAGACGGGTGAGCTGCTGTTAAGATTAAGAATCCAATTAAGAATACAGAACCCACAATCCATTCTTTTAATAGAAAGTTTGGCCAAAATGCCTCCGTTTTCCCTGGAAACTCTGAATAGTCTTTTGGAATATTAGGTTTTCTTTCAGCTGGAACACGGGAGTCACCGACAAACTTCATCCCTTTACCGCGATGCATAATGTCCCCTCCTTTGTTTAACATCTATTCTTTTACAAAAGGATACGAAAACTCATATCCAGTAAATGCAGCTGACTACGCTTTTAGTTGTTACTGTTCACATAGTGAACATGATGAAAACAGGTTTTATAGCGGACCAGAAATACCTTGTTTTCTAATCATGATAAAGTGAGCAGCCATTAAGCCCAGTAATGCAGCAGGTAAGAAGAATACATGGATAGCAAAGAAACGAGTTAACGTTTGTGCACCTGTAATATCTGCATGACCCGCTAAAAGAATTTTAATCTGTTGCCCAATGAATGGAGTAGATTCCGCAATTTGAATACCTACTTTTGTAGCAAATAGCGCTTTCATATCCCATGGTAACAAGTAACCTGTAAAACCTAAACCAAGCATAACGAAGAAGATAAGTACTCCTACAACCCAGTTCAATTCACGAGGTTTTTTGTAAGCACCTTGGAAGAATACACGCAAAGTATGTAAGAACATCATTACGATTACTAAACTTGCTCCCCAGTGATGCATTCCACGTACGATAACACCAAATGCAACTTCATTTTGTAAATAGTAAACAGATTTCCATGCATTTACTACGTCTGGCACGTAATACATAGTTAAAAACATACCAGATAAAATTTGGATCACTGTAACAAAGAATGTTAAGCCTCCAAAACAATAAACGAATGCTGAGAAATGATGAGCCGGGTTAACGTGTTCCGGTACTTCATGGTCAGCAATGTCTCTCCACATTGGGGTGATGTCTAAACGCTCATCCACCCAATCATAGATTTTGTTTAACATGATGGGCATCCCCCTTATTTAATGTGAGTGTTTGGTTCTGGTTTACCTAAGTAAAGAATTCCGTCACGAACTTCAACCGGATAGCTATCAAGTGGTCCAAGTGGCGGTGTTCCTTTTACGTTCTTACCGTTCTTTTCATACAATCCAGCATGACATGGACAGAAGAACTTACTTTGGTTGTTCTTGTCACCGTTCCAGTTAACAACACAACCTAAGTGTTTACAAACTGGCGATAGAGCTACAAGCTCTCCAGCTTCGTCTTTGTACACCCATGCTGTTTGTGTTACATCAGAAGTATACCAGCCGTCTACTTGTTCGTATGTAAAGTCTACACGAACTGGTTCTGATGTAAGTTCATCTACTTTTTGCTTTGTTGCGATGAAGTCTCCCCCTGCTTCTGCCTTTAAGACAGGATCAACCGCGAAACGTACCATCGGCATCAACATGCTAGCAGCCATAAATCCACCGACACCCGTAAGTGTGTAGTTAAGGAATTGACGTCTAGAAACTCGATGCTTACTCATCCTTATCCCCCCTCTATCAATAAGGTCCGTTCATTGGACATGAACATAGCACATTTTATAACTAGGACAACATAATGATATATCAATCTGGCAACTTGGTCAATATTAGGAAAAAAAGCGATTTCATTTCAAGTGATTTTTTTCCATACTTCTATTAATTCAGGAAGTAATTCTTTCACTTGATTTTCCATATATTCATATTTCATTCCTTCCGACATGTGTTCTAATGTAAGGGAAGGGATATGTAGAAGTGTTTCATTTTCTACTAAATCTATGTCTTTCCACTCTTTATCACTAGTTATCCAAAGAATGTGACGAAATGAGCTACCTTCAATTGCTTTCTTTACTTGTTCAATAACGTGATACTTTTCTTCATTTTTAGTAGAAAAAGCATAGTATTGAGTTGGAAGCACAAATATTCTTCCTCTAAATTGTTTTTCCATATGTGTGGTTAGACGTTGTACAAATTCACCTTGTTCAGCCGTTCTTTTCATGTTAGCTCCGAAACTTATCGGTGCTAATGGCACCACAAGTGTATCAATATATTCTTTTTGTTCATTAAAAACGGTTACATCTTTTTCTATCCAAAGCAAAGGTCATTCTCCTCTCTATCTTCTGTCTAGATTATTATAGCATTTATGTATGAAGAAAATTGTCCGTTTCTAATTAAACTAGTAGAATTCCATTATTACTGAACCCATTCTTCCTTTGCAGATTATCCATCAAGTAGCTAGAGCTAAACCTGTTTCTTATTATATTAATTAACTAGCGCCTACTCATCTAAATACCCATTACAAAACAAACAAGAGTCTAAGACAAAACTAAAAAAGATACATTCAAGGAACAATGTATCTTTTTTGACATAGTATTAAACTTTACTATACTGCAGAATTAGTGCTTTTAAGGAAACATCTTTGGGATTGGAGCGAAAGGGGGCGACTCCTACGGGAAAGGCGGGTTACCGAGACCCCGCAGGAGTTTCAACGTGAAGATGCCGTGTCTAGCTGAAGGTGCGCTAACCGCTCGGGAAACTCCAAAAGCCCTGTGGTGGCTGAGGGGCTGCCTCCTCGGTCTTCCGAAGTTTCCTGCCACGGCTAAACGCGCGCCTTCAGCTTTTCTTTACCGCCCCGTGGAAAGCGTCCCCCTGCAGCGGAAATCCCAGTGCAGTCACTTTTGACTTTTTTCCAAATCTCTTCTCCTCATTAAGAGGTCATTTTCTTAAGTCTTTCCGTTAGAAAAGTAAACTTTTCTCTATCTCCTTGATCTAATGCTTCATCAATTTGATCTAGAATAGTTTGTTTTTGGTAATCCTCTAATGATTTTCTTAAGAATTGTTCCACAATAATTCGATCTTTCTCTGTAATACGATGGTTCTTAGGTACAAATGGATTATCTTCTAGAACCGCAGCAAATTGATAACATGCACTAGCAGAGCGGAAATTTAACTGGATATAAATATCGTCTTCTTTGTACAAGCGAATATCGTGAAAAGACTTTTCTGCATCCGTTGTCATGACATTTTCTTTATAAAAACGGAAAGGTATTTCATCTACGCAGTGAGTAGACATAATAATACTTCTAGGACAATATTGTGCTTCTTCAACGAAGTGAACACGTTTCATTAAGTCATCATGACTCATTAAGTAATTTAAAATCCAAACACTTTCTCTTCTTTTTAGCTGATAGTGATTTAAAAACCAACGAATAAATTCTTTCTTCTCGTTGACAGAAACAGGGGTGGCCATTTATAATCTCCCTCCTCTGCAAAGCGGCTCTTATTGCAAACGCTCTAAGAGTTCACGTGCATCTTCATGTTCTGGTTCTGACTCGATCACTTTCTTCAATAATTCAACAGAGCGATCTTTTTGTCCTTCTTCTAAAAGAAAGCCCGCAAATTCTACAAGAAACTCTTGGTCGTGTTGTAGTTCATTATATGCACCCTCATATGCGTTTAATGCTTGTGAAAATTCTTCATTCATATTATATGCTTTTGCTAACGTCCACTGTAGTTGTGGGTCTGTATCACCATAACTATCAACATCTGACAGTAACTGAATAACCTCCTCAGGACTCTCTTGAAGAAGGAATAGATTGGTTAACACGATTAACGCTTCTACATATTCGGGATCAAGAGCAATCGCCTCTCTTAGCCAATTTTCTGCAAGTACTTCATCCTTGGATTTTAAAGCTAATTTCCCTCCTGAAAGAAACAGTTCTTTTTGGAACGGATTTTCCTCTACACCTCTTTTGATAGCCTCTAATGCTTTCGTTATTTGTTCTTCATGCTCATAGCTATTCGCTAAATACAGATATGCTGAGTGAAAATCTTTATCTTGTTCTAAAAGTGTCTCAAGTAATTGTGCTGATTTTTCATAAAACTTAGCATGATAACAAGTAATTGCATACTGGAATAATAATGTGGGGTGTTCATGGTGCTTTATTGCTTTTTCATAGTGCGGTAATGCTGCTTCAAAGGAACCACCTGCACTTAATGCTTCTGCTAATTTTTCATGAATGGATTGTCCAGCAAACTCTGATACATGTTGATTTATCAATTGTTCAAAGGAGCGAATCGCTTCTAAAAATTTGCCTTGAGCGAGATATATTTCTCCGAGAGCAAAATCTATGACAGGTTCATCACGAACTAACCCTTTTGCTTCTATTAATTTTTGTTCACTAACTTCTAAAAGTCCGTCTGCTTGGTATAAATCTGCCATCATTAGCAAACTCTCAATATAGAACGTAGAATTCTTGTCTACTTTATTCAGTAAGGAAAGCGCCTCTTCATCATGAGAGTTCTCCATTAATGTTTCTGCTAATTCCACTAAGAGTTCCCCTTCTTTTGGGTATAGTTCCAAAAGGTTACGGTATAACTCCATCGCTTCATCTAAGAATCCTAATTGTTTCAATTCTGTAGCTAATGCGTATTTTTCATCATCTGTACCGGATGTTCTAACTACTTCATACGCTTCTTTAGCTTCTTTCATCTGACCTCTTTCAAGGTGGTCTATCATTCGTTGCACGTAAATCATTTATTCATCCCTTTCAAACAAACGTATTTGGAAACAATTGATCAAGCTCCTCACCAAATCCTGGTGAATAGTTAATCTTTCCATTTATATATATAGCTTGTCCTCTTTGTATGGTTAAAGCGAGAGTACTATCATCATAAAGCAATGCAGAGGACGCATCAACTAAAGAACTTTTATAAAAAAGGTTATATGATAGTTCTCCACCAACTAATAGTTTCCCTCTTTTTGGGTACAGTCCAATTTTCTTCAAATTTTGCAAAGAGATCTGCGAACCATTTTCCAACGGTTCTACTGAGTGAGGTAAAAAGTAAACATGCATTTTATTTTCCCACCATTGCTCCCACTTCTTTCTAACCTTGTCATCTAAAATATCAAATTGAGGTAGAAACATTATTGGAGAAAATCGAACAACTTCCTTAAACCATCTCCACTTATTCATGTCCATTGTTGATATTGCCTGTCCTGATATTCTCACGATTATAGCTGGTATACCAGTCTTTTGACATGTTCTAATCCAATCAATCGTTAACTTTTCTATTGGACATGTTAGCAACAAAGCATAGTCTAAGACCGAATTATAAAGTTCCTTTCTTCTTTTCCTTAAAGTTTTCTCAAAAGAATGAAGAAAAGGGGGTTCAAAAGAAGTGATAACTGTCGTAATACCCTTAGCGATATACCCTTTTTGAATTTGTCGAAAGTCCTTCAAACAAGAATTAACGCCTATTTTAGAATCGTACACTACCTTTGTTGGTGTCATAATAAAAGGTGTTGTGTCCATTCTAGTATGTCTATAATAAGGAAATCCGTTTCTTATTGATGCAAACTTATTATTTTCAATCAGCAAAGAGGTCACTTGTATTTTTGAATCATTTACTAGATGTACATTATCCATAATAAAAGACATGTTTGTCCCACTCCCCCGTATGTACGTTTATACATACGTATGAGATGCATTGGGCAAACATGTCCTATTTATCATGTAAGAAGCGACTCTAAATCTCTAAAGAAATTAGGGTAAGAAACACTAATTGCATCTGGATTCTTCAGATGAATTGGCGTTTCAGAAATGAAGGAAGCAATAGATAACATCATACCAATTCGATGATCATGGAACGATTCTACTTCTGCACCATGTAAATTCGTTGGGCCAATAATTTTCATCCCATCATCTGTTGCTTCAATATTTGCTCCGAGCTTCTTTAACTGAGAAACAACAGAATCTATTCTATTTGTCTCTTTGACTTTTAATTCTTCTGCATCTTTTATAATGGTTTCTCCACTAGCCTGTGTAGCTAATAAAGCAATAATAGGAATCTCATCAATGAGTGTTGGAATAATTTCTCCTCCAACGGTAATACCTTTTAACGTAGAAGTGGAAATAGTAATGCTACCAATAGGTTCCGCTCCTTCAGAAACGTTTTCTTCTACAATCTCCATTTTTGCACCCATTTTTTCAAGGACTCTAATAATACCATTTCTAGTTGGGTTAAGTCCAACATGATGGAGCGTTATGGAACTGCTAGGTGTTATTGCTCCGGCTACTAAGAAAAAAGCTGCGGATGAGATATCTCCTGGTACCGATATGTGTGTAGCTGTTAAATTTTGTGGTCCTCTCACTGCAACTTTTTGATTATGGACCTCCACTGCTCCACCAAATTGACGTATCATTCTTTCTGTGTGATCGCGAGATGTTTCTGGTTCAATGACTGTTGTTATCCCTTTTGTTTGGATACCAGCAAGTAGGATAGCAGATTTAACCTGTGCACTTGCTACAGGTGATGTATAAGTAATGTTTTGTAAATTTCCACCTCGGATAGAAAGAGGAGTGTATTGGCCGCCTTCTCTACCATCGATACTTGCATTCATTTCCCTTAAAGGATCAGTCACCCTTTTCATTGGACGCTTAGCGATTGATTCATCACCGATAATTACCGCATGAATCGGCCTACCTGCTAAAATTCCTAGCATTAACCTGGTAGTTGTTCCTGAATTCCCGACGTCTAAAATATCAATTGGTTCTTTTAGACCGTCCCATCCTTTTCCTATTACAGTTACCTGTTCGTCTTCTATACTTATTTGAACGCCCATCTTGCGAAAGCAATCAACGGTACTTAAGCAGTCATCTCCAAGTAAAAAACCGTCGATCGTAGTTACTCCATTAGCTACCGCCCCAAACATAATAGCTCGATGCGAAATCGACTTATCTCCTGGAACCTTTAATTCACCATGGAGAGATGTATTCTTGTAATGCATTTCACGCATGACATTTCCCCTCCTTACGTTGAGCAAATCAATTCATAATTTGTTTTTTGTTTCAGACATTGATATGCTCTTTCTCGTTCTTTGTAGCTACTGAATGTGATAACTAGGATACCAAATATATCTTCCCTAGTTTCCATAATACGAATGTTTGTTAAAGAAATGGATTGTTCCGCTAAGTATTTAGTAACTTCTGAGATAACACCTGGATAGTCTGGAACATCCACAAATAAATCGAAGAAAGGTGTTTCACTGGTTTCTTGGTAAATCGGCATATTATCCCTAAACTCTTTGGCTTCTGAAAAATACTCTTCTATGGAAGTTGGATTCTCTTGTAATAAGAGGTCTTTCCATTCGTGCATTTCCTTCATCCATGTATCCAATTGTTCTGCTAAGATAACTCTATTTTCAAAGGTAATATCTCTCCACATAATCGGGTTAGACGAAGCAATCCTCGTAATATCTCGGAAGCCTCCAGCAGCAAGTTTTGTTACATCAGGTAAGGTTTCTGAATGTTTTTTTACTTGGTGGACTAAAGAACTTGCAATCATATGTGGAAAATGACTTATCAACGCGGTAACTTGATCATGTTTTCTTTCTGTCGTTTGAATAAACTTTGCTTTGGTCGGCTCCAACCATCTTACTAATTCCGCAACTCTTTCTGGATAATACGTATCAAAAGGAGTTGTTAAAAGATAATAAGCATTTTCAAATAAATGCTCTTTACTAGCTAGAATACCAGACTTATGAGATCCAGCCATTGGATGTCCACCAATATAACAAACACCACTTTGAATAAGAGGCATGGCAGATTGCAGCACTACTTGTTTTACCGAACCAGTATCTGTCACAATCACATTTTCTTTCAGTGGTAGATCTTTTAGCTCTTGTAGAATTTTGCAAGTGACTGAAACAGGAGTACATAGGAAAAGTATATCTATTTCACTAGTTGGGAAATCTTCCTCTAAAATGGAAGCATGAACTTCTTCTACTATCTTTAATGTTTTACTTAATCTTCTAGTCTCTTCATTATCATCAACACCAATAATTGTTGCATTTGGATAACCTTTTTTTATCGCCCTAGCTAAGGAGCCTCCAATTAATCCAAGTCCAACAATGGCGATATTCCCTTTCAACCAGAACTCCTCCTCTATGGACCCTTAACCTAGCCCTAAAATCTCTGTTAAGGCTTGCATTACTTCTATGTTCTGTTCTTCCGTGCCAACAGTAATTCGTAGTGTTCCAGGGAATCCTAGTGCGTTACCAGAACGAACAATGATTCCTTTTTGAAGTAATTTTTCAAATACGACGTCTGAGTCTTGCTTTACATCTATTAGTACAAAGTTTCCTTGAGAGTCAAACATACCAAGTTCATTTTTCTGACAGAATTCAGCGTAAGCTTTAATACCCTTTGAATTTTCCACTCGACAAGATTCAATAAACTTTTGGTCATCGACTGCAATAGCTGCTGCAATTTGCCCTAAACTATTATTATTAAATGGTTCTCTAACTGGCTCAAGTTGTTGAATAATTGATACTGAGCCCATAACATATCCTACACGGAAAGATGCTAATCCATATGCTTTAGAAAACGTACGTGTTATACATGCATTAGGATACTTGTTAAACCATTCCCCGTTATAGGAGGTCTCTTCTTCCGTGATGTATTCGTAGTATGCTTGATCAATTACTACTAAGATATCTTGAGGTACTTTTTCGAGAAATGCCTCCATATCTTTTTGAGGAATATATGTACCTGTAGGATTATTTGGCGAACATAACCAAATAATTGAAGTGCTTTCATTGATAGCTTCGAGCATCCCATTCAAATCATGGTGACCGTCTTCTAAAAGAGGTATCTCGATAGACTCTGCACCTTCTAAAGTAGCGTTATGTTTGTACTGAGGGAATGTTGGAGTTGCCATAATTGTGTTCTTCCCAGGCTCTAATAATGCTCTACTAATGATTAAAATAATCTCATCAGAGCCATTCCCAAATAGAAGTTGAGTAGGTGATACATTGTGCAAATCCGCAACTTTACGTCGCAGTTCAGTTGCAGCTCCGTCAGGATATAAAGCGAAGGTATTTAAAGAATTAGCCAATTCTTGTTGTACACTTGCAGATGAGCCAAATGGATTTTCATTTGATGCAAGTTTAATTATTTTATTTAACCCATATTTTTCTTTTACTTGAGCAGAAGTCATTCCTGGTTTATAAGCTGATAGTGTCGATACTTGTTTTTTCCATTTCATACTATACACATCCTTCTTTACTTCTTTAAGTCGGGCCTTAGCGATACTGCTCTTTCTTGATACACATGAATAATGGCTTCTGGTTTCTGACTTGTATTAACGTGCATCATTACTCGAATACATTTCTTAATAGCGCCTTGAATATCTAATTCTTGCATACAAACTACTGGTACATATGTCCACCCTTCCATCTTACGCAACGCTTTGGCTGGAAAAACTTCCTTCAAGTCTGGAGTAGCGGAAATAAAAATGGAAGCTATATCATCTAAATGAATAGAATTTTCTTTCACCATTTCCCCTAATAACTCTTTTGTTTTTAAGAGAATTTCTTCTTCCTTATCATTCTCAACGGTTGTTGCTCCACGTATTCCCCTAATCATTGCATCATCATTCCTTTCCCTGTCCAAAGAGTGCATAAGTAATGAAATGCTGCTTTTGCTTTTTCATAAGAAACTTCTTGCATCTTTGGTTGGCCTATTGAAGAAAGTAAAACAAAATTAGGCTTTTGAGATTGATTCTTTTTATCTCGTTTCATCGCGTTCCATAATGAATCGAATGGTAGCGTGAGTAAGATATCACCTACATACCCTAATTCTTTTAGGTATGATATATAAGAATGTATCGTAAATGGATTTTTAGAATCATTCAACTCACTGAGAAGTAAAGCATACGTCATTCCTATTGTAATGGCTTCTCCATGAGAAATAGATCCATACTTTGCAACATTCTCAATCGCATGTCCCAGTGTGTGTCCAAAGTTTAAATAAGCTCTAGTCCCACTTTCAAATTCATCTTTCTCTACAATAGCCTTCTTCACTACCATACCTTCTAGCAACAATTCACTCATATCGGATTCCATCAATGCCTCTAAAGAAGGTATTTGTTTTTTTATTTTGTTTAAAAACTCTGGAGAAGATATCCACCCATGTTTCATCACTTCGCCAAATCCAGACAAGCGCTCTCTCTTTGGAAGTGATTGCAAAAAGATAGTATCGTAGTATACTCCATCTGGAGGATAAAATGAACCAATACTATTTTTGGCTAATGGATGATTAACTGCTACCTTGCCTCCAATCGCACTGTCATGAGCAAGTATGGTTGTAGGTACTTGTATGAAAGAAATCCCTCTCATGTATGTAGATGCAAAGAATCCAGTTACATCTCCAACCGCTCCACCACCAAACGCAATTGCTACGGATTTACGATCTAATCCAAAAGTGATTGCTTGATCCATAAGGTTAGAATATATATCTAATCTTTTTCCTTCTTCACCCGGAGGTATGAATACAATATGTGCAGATTCAGGCAGATATTTTTTTACCTTCTCTCCATGTAACTTCCAAATAATTTCGTCTGTTATAACAAATATGGCTGTTGGATTGGATTTATCTAACCAACCTCCTAATGACGGTAAAGCTTTATTACCGATGACAACAGGGTACGTTCGGTCTTTCGCATTTACTTGTAACGTTGTCATTAGAATTCACGCGCCTGTTGTCTAAATTCCTGAATTTGTTTCTTTAGGACTTCATATTGATCAGAGTGGAATTGTTCTACGATTGCATTTGCTAGTTCAAAAGCTACTACATGTTCCGCTACAACACTAGCAGCAGGTACTGCACAAGAATCAGAACGCTCAATACTTGCTGCAAAAGGTTCTTTTGAATCAATATCCACACTTTGTAATGGCTTGTAAAGGGTTGGAATTGGCTTCATTACCCCTTTTACCACGATAGGCATACCAGTGGTCATTCCACCTTCAAACCCACCTAATCTATTCGTTCTTCTTGTATATCCTTTCTCCTTGTCCCAAAGAATTTCGTCATGTACTTCACTTCCTGGTTTTCTTGCCATCTCAAATCCTAAACCGAATTCTACACCTTTAAATGCATTGATACTCATAATTGCCATCGCAATCTTTGCATCTAACTTTCTGTCATAATGAACGTAACTTCCGATTCCAGCTGGCATGCCTTCAACCACTACTTCTACGACACCACCAATAGAATCTCCGTTCTCCTTCGCATCATCAATTGCTTTCATCATTTCTACTTCTTTTTCTTTATCCATACAACGCACTGGTGAATCTTCTGTGATTTTTGCTACTTCCTTTACAGATTCAACAGGGATATCTTTTGCTACAATACCACCAATTTCTCTTACATAACCAACTATGTTAATCCCTAGCCCAGCTAAAAAGGACTTTGCTACAGCTCCTACTGCTACCCGAACAGTTGTCTCCCTAGCGCTAGAGCGTTCTAATACATTTCTAAGGTCTCGATGTCCATATTTAATTCCACCATTAAGATCGGCATGCCCAGGTCGAGGACGAGAAATCACTCTCTTCACTTCTTTTGCTACTTCTTCCTCTAAAGGCTCTGCTCCCATAATCTTTGTCCAGTGCGTCCAGTCTTTATTTTCTACCACTAGGGCAACTGGTGATCCCAATGTCTTCCCATGTCTAACACCTGAAAGGACTTGAGCTTGATCTTTCTCAATTTGCATTCTTCTACCACGACCATGTCCTTTTTGTCTACGGGATAACTCCTGATTAATTTCTTCCGCTAGCAAAGGCATTCCTGCTGGAAGTCCCTCAATAATCGTAGTTAATTGTGGTCCATGTGACTCTCCGGCTGTTAAATATCTAAGTGACATAACACTTTCCCCCTTCAACTCGTTAAAGTTATTTATCACTATAACATAGGTGTTCTTTTATTTCATCTAAAAAATAGTATGTGCGTCTAATAAAGCTTTTTTCATATCCTAGATATATTTATTAGTATAAGTAATTTTTTAGTAAATCCCAAAGGATATGGCTACTAAACTAACAAAAGAAGCCTAACATATTAGTTAAGCTTCTTCTTTCAAAATTGCACATAAACATAGTTTTGTTATGACGTAATTTTCCGATAAAAAAAGGTGTCTTCTGTGGCAAATTGATATTGAGATGGATTAAAAATTTGTTCCGTACTTCCAACAAAGAATACACCACCAGGCTTAAGGGCATCATTAAATTTTTTATACAATTGATCTTTAGCCTCTTCTGTGAAATAGATAAGTACATTACGACAAACAATTAAATCATAATCTGACTGAAACGGATCTGCTAATAAATTTTGCTTTTTAAACGTTACCGTTTTCTTAATCTCTTCATCTATCTTGAACATACTACCTTCAAGTGTGAAAAATTGTTGTTTTTTATCAGTAGGCACTTCTAATAAAGATCTTTCTGGATAAAGCCCGATTTTTGCTCTACTTATAGCATTCTCATCAAGATCAGTAGCTGTAATAGAAATAGAACGTAAAGGCATGAAATTTGATAGCACCATAGCCAACGTATACGGCTCTTCGCCTGTTGAACAAGCAGCACTCCATACTTTTAATGGCTTGCCATTATTTTGTTCTATTAATCTAGGTAATATTTTTTGTTCTAATACTTCCCAACGCTTTCCATTTCGATAAAATTCAGACACATTAATGGTCATACGGTCTAAAAATTCATCTAAGATTTTTGCATCTTTCTGAATGGCTTCGAAAAAGTCATTAAAGTTCGAGAAGCCCAACTTTTCATAAAGTGCTATTAACCTTCTTTTCATTTGTGCTTCTTTATAAAGTACTAAATCTATTCCTGTTTTCCTTTTAATTTGTTGAGTGAATTTTATATAATCATCCAATTGGGTACCCTCACATTCTAGTCAGAAAATCTATACTTACTTTATCGGCATAACCTATACTGTTATAAAGAGAAATGACAGCTTTTGTTTTCTTTTCAAGTAAAAAGCCTTTAAGAGTTAGGCTCTTAAAGGCTTTTTTTCATTACACGATCCAAGCAGCTAATGTGCGCTCATATGAAACTAGTTCATTCGGTTGAAAGAATAAACCGATTTCACGTACTGCACTTTCAGGTGAATCAGATCCGTGAATAATGTTTTTACCAGTAAATACTGCAAAATCTCCACGGATTGTGCCTGGAGCTGCTTCCACTGGATTTGTTTTCCCCATCATCTGACGAGCAGTTGTAATGACTTGATCCCCTTCCCAAACCATTGCAAATACAGGTCCAGAAGTAATGAAGTCCACTAATTCTCCAAAGAATGGACGCTCAGAATGCTCAGCATAATGCTGTCTTGCTACTACTTCCGAAACGTTCATTAATTTTGCCCCTACTAATGAAAACCCCTTTTTTTCAAAACGTGAGACAATTTCCCCAATTAAATTTCTTTGTACCCCATCCGGTTTAATCATTAAGAATGTTCGTTCCAACACTCCCACTCCCCTTTGTATGTATAGGTTTCTACTAGATAACCACTTTAAATGGTATCAGAAGTTTCACGTTTTGACAACGTTTTCATTGAATATTTTTACAGAATATATTTGGGATTATTCTTATTTAAAGTGTTAGTAACCATCTATCTAAGGGACTACATTGGGGTTCCTACTACAGGGGAGTCTGGTGTTATTATGGTAAGGATACTCAGTTAAGAATGGACGACATGACGTCGTCAACACAGCGTTGTTATTGTTCACGTAACAAAAAAACAGATGAACGTCTTACATTCATCTGCCTAATATATAGTGTATTTTCTACCTATGATTTTCTCTTACCTATGTATAACGCAATGTCTTTGAGCGTCTTTTTTATTTTTTGATCCGGCAATCGGTCCACTACTTTTAGAGCTTTTTGTAAGTATGCCTGACTTACTTTGTAAGATTTTTCTATTGCGTCTGAGTTTTTGATTTTTTCAAGCACAACTTCTAATTGCTCTTTCGGCATATCTTCATAAATCGATTCTAAAAGCTCCGCAATTTCCTTATCTTCTCTAGCAAAGAGTACTGGTAATGTGATATTTCCCTGTAGGAGGTCACCACCTGCTGGCTTACCGAGTTCCTTTTCCGTCGCGGTAAAATCCAGAATGTCATCAATAATTTGATAGGACATCCCTACATAATATCCGTACAACCATAAATTACGATGTACATTTTTTGAAGCACCTGCTGCTATACCACCTAATTGACAACTTACGGCGATTAATAAAGCTGTCTTTCGCTTAATCCGCCTAAAATATGTTTTTACATGCTGGTCCATAACATATTTGTCTTTAATTTGTTCTACTTCACCTAAACAAACTTCTACAATTGTTTCTGCAAGTATTTTATGGGCTTCTTCGGACTCAATGGCAGACATATATTCCAAAGAACGCGCAAAAATATAATCGCCTGTATACATAGCAATTCTGTTACCATGAATTGCTTTAATTGTTTTTTTTCCACGACGAGTCTCTGCATCATCAATTACATCATCATGTACCAAGGAAGCCATATGGATTAATTCTAGTGCAACAGCAACATGTTTCACTTTTTCAATATCGTAATCCCCAAACTTAGCACTTAATAATACAAATACGGGTCGGATGCGTTTTCCGCCCGCTTGTATAAATTGTAAAGAAGCATCATTTAAAAGAGAGGAATTAGAACGTATAGCCATTTCTAGTTCTCGTTCTATAACGTCGATGTCAGACTTTAAGAACGAGTACATAAATGATAGTTTCATTCTCTGTCCTCCTTAAACTGTTCCCCCGGTTTTTCGACCAAAATGAGTTGCGGCTACTCCACCTGTATGCGCTTTGTAGGAGACCTCATTGAAACCTGCTTGACCAAAAAGAGAAGCTAACTCTTTCATTCCCGGGAAGTCCGAAGCAGATTCCTGCAACCAAGAATATTCGTCATAGCTTTTTGCAAATACTTTTCCTAAAACAGGCATCACAAATTTAAAATAAGCGTAATATCCTTGTCTAAAAACAGGCATCGTTGGTTGAGAAGTTTCTAAACAAACAGCTAACCCACCAGGTTTAAGGACACGATTCATTTCTTTTAACACCTGCAGGTAGTCAGGGACATTTCTCAAACCAAAACCTATTGTTACGAAATCAAAAGACTCATCTTCAAAAGGCAGTTGCATTGCATTTCCGTGAATTAATTGGATATTCTCATACGACTCAACTTTCTTTTCCCCGATAGAAAGCATATTTTTACTAAAATCCAGTCCAATAACTTGCCCATTGGTTCCTACCGCTTCCGCAAGCGCAATAGTCCAATCAGCCGTCCCACAACAAACATCAAGTGCTTTTGCACCTTTTGGAACGTTCATCATTTTCATCGTTTTCTTTCTCCAACGAACATGTTGTTGAAAACTTATTACAGAATTCATTTTATCGTACTGTCCAGAGATTTTTTCAAACACTCCATGGACACGTTGTTCTTTTGACTGCATTCCCTCACCCTTCTTCTGCTAAATACTGTTCTTTTCTCTGTTGGCGAAAATATTCAACTATCTCTTGTGATGCAGACCAGTATTTTTTTACAATTGTCTGAAACTGTATCTGTCGGTCATCCAATTCATTTTCTAACAAAGACAACACCGATTCAGTTTTATCTTTTTTCGCTATTGCTTGTAAATTAAGTAAAAATGGTGTAATGATTCTTTTTTTCCAATTCTCCAGTTCTACTTCTAACCTTTTAATAATAAGACCTTCTGAGACTATCTTTATCTCATCATTTAAATGAAAATGCTGAAGTACATGTACTAACATGGAATCGTCTATGATTGACTGAATAGTAAGTAACTCTTTCATGGAGTTTGCTTCTGATAATTTAAGTTTAATTTTTGATTCATTCACATTTCTAATTGCCTTTGATAAACGCAATAAAAAGGGAGTATCTCCTAGCAAAGCAACAGATTTATAGTAAAGACCACTTAAATAGTCACCAGCGAGAACAGTAAGTTGTCGCTCTTTTAGAGATGGACCATTCGTTATTACTTGTTCGTGTGTATTCAACGCTAACTCCATCAATAGAGCAGACTCCAAGTACTTTTTATAGTTTGTATGTTGGCCTTTAAGTAGGTAGATAAATAGTTGTACTCTCTCTTCGTCAAAAGTGGGTTGGGAAATGACTGAAAATAAATAAGGGTGCTGATACTTAGCTTTTAAACCAGTGATGAGCTCCCGTGTTTGTTGTTGGATGGTAGTATTGTTTTTCATGTCGATTCCCCATTTCTACTTTCAAACGTTAATAAAGTTATGTAATCGCTTGTAAAAAATATTGTCACTTTATACCTTAGTATACCACAATAGAAAAATTGGAATTCCATTTCCCTAACGTTAGGATTTAGGTTCCGATTCCACTTCTCCGTGGTGAGAATAAATCTTAGCATGCCCTCTAACTTTAATTGCAGATGTATGTTCCGTAAACTGCGCAATCATGACTTCTCCACGATCTAATTTTTCAGCGTGATGAAAACGTGTATCTGTTCCACGAGTCAAACCTATAACTTGTACCCCATCCTGTTGGGCTTTTATAACGACGAAATCACTTCCAGATTGACTCATTGCCAAACACTCCTATCAAAATAAACTGTTTATAATCTAAGTACATGATACCGATTTTTTCTGTGTTAATGCAAGTATTAACGTATTTATTATAGTTTAACAGGTTATTTTTCTTTTCACTTACTATTTTTATTTATATAGGGCAAAATCCTACCATTATTTGTACTATTTAATTTATAGATTATTGGTGAATGACAATAGCCTGGTTGCATCCTTCATTGTTAGTAATTATGTTGTAAATAGAAAGAAATAAATGCAAAAAAATGACTGATGAGTGTAATACTCATCAGTCATTTAATTTACATTTTTATGTAATTATTTCACAGCATCCTTAAGGGCTTTACCTGGTTTGAAAGCAGGTACCTTACTTGCTGCGATTTCGATCTCTTCACCTGTTTGTGGGTTACGACCTTTACGAGCCGCACGCTCACGAACTTCGAAGTTTCCGAAACCGATTAATTGTACTTTATCACCTTTAGCTAGAGTTTCTTGGATTGATTCAAATACAGCGTCAACCGCTTTAGTTGCATCCTTCTTAGAAAGCTCAGCTGCTTCAGCAACAGCATTAATTAGATCTGTCTTGTTCATGCTAGTCACCTCCTCCCAAGCGTTTCAAGGTTAGTTAAACAGTTGCTCAACTAATTTGTAGTTGTTAATCAGTCGTATCCTAATTAGCGTAAAATATACTTGTATTTATTAAATTCAAGAAAACCGCGGTAGAATCGACTTTTATCAACAATTCTGTTAGTAGATTATCACATAAAAATATCTCATGCAAGAAATAATAAAGATTTATTGGAAAACTTTGTTTAATTTTCTGTTTTATTTCATTTTTCATTGATTTCTAGGGTGTTATAAGGCAAAATAATATATTTCTTTTAGGGTTTCATACTATTTTCATAGCAGTGGTCAGTGTTTTTAAGATTTCCTTTAAGAGTAAAACTACTGAGAATGATTAATATGCGGAGCAATTTGCGGAGATAGCGTTGAATCGTAATAGTTAGTACAGGTTACATAATTAAGACATTCATCTAAGAGCTGACCACATCAAGTGGCTAACGATGAGTTGTTACTGGTCACGTAATAAAAAAGAACTGCTTAAGGATTTCTCCAAAAGCAGTTCACTTTATTTTAAAGGATGATAGCGATTAATCCACCAGATCCCTCGTTGATAATTCTTTCTAATGTCTCTTTTAGTTTGTAACGCGCATTTTCAGGCATTAACGACAGCTTCGCTTGAATACCTTCTCGAACAATGGAGCTTAAGCTTCTACCGAAGATATCAGAGTTCCAGATGGAAAGTGGATCGTCCTCAAAGTCTTGCATTAGATAACGAACAAGCTCTTCACTTTGCTTTTCCGTCCCAATAATAGGAGCAAACTCTGACTCTACATCCACTTTAATCATATGGATGGAAGGTGCTACAGCTTTTAGCCTTACACCAAAACGTGGACCTTGACGAATGATTTCTGGCTCCTCTAAACTCATGTCTGCAAGGGATGGAGAGGCAATTCCATAACCTGTTTGTTTCACCATCTTTAATGCGTCACTAATTTGATCATATTCTTGCTTAGCATGAGCAAAGTCCTGCATTAACTCTAGTAAATGATCTTTTCCTCTAATTTCTACACCAACGATTTCTTTGAGCACTTCATCATATAGCTCATCAGGTGCAAATAGATCGATTTCTGCAACACCCTGCCCCATTTCCATTCCAGCAAGCCCAGCTCTTTCAATAAAGTCAAACTCGCTAAATTGTCCTACTACAAAGTCTACATCGCGCAGACGCTTAATATCTTTCACTGTTTCCCGAACAGCTTCTTGATAGTTTTCACGTAACCAATGATTTTCTCTTAAAACCATAACCCAAGAAGGTAAGTTAACGTTTACTTCTAGTACTGGGAACTCATATAATGCTTCTCTTAACACATTATAAATGTCGTTCTCTCTCATGCTTTCAACAGACATCGCTAAAACTGGTATGTCATATTTATCAGAAAGCTGTACACGTAGTGTTTCCGTTTCTGGGTGATGAGGGCGACTAGTATTAATAATCATGATGAACGGCTTACCTACTTCTTTTAACTCTTCTACAACTCTCTCTTCTGCTTCTAGGTAGTCGTAACGTGGAATTTCACCAATACTACCATCTGTCGTAATACAGATTCCAATCGTCGAATGCTCTTGAATTACTTTTCTAGTACCAATTTCGGCAGCTTCATGGAATGGAATTGGCTCTTCATACCATGGTGTATGAATCATTCTTGGACCATTTTCATCTTCATATCCTTTTGCACCTGGTACTGTGTAACCTACACAATCCACTAGTCTAACATTTACTTCTAGACCTTCTGCTACATCTACTTGAGCAGCAGTATTTGGAACAAATTTAGGTTCCGTTGTCATAATTGTTTTTCCTGATGCACTTTGAGGTAATTCATCTAAAGCTCTAGCACGATCTGATTCATTTTCCATATTAGGGATTACCACTAACTCCATAAACTTCTTGATAAAAGTGGATTTACCTGTTCTTACTGCTCCTACAACTCCTAGGTAAACATCCCCACCAGTTCTTTCTGCAATATCTCTAAAAATATCTACTCTCTCCAAAGGGTTTCCCTCCTATCATTCGCTTCAACGGTCTTTACTTCCGTTTTAGTTGGACAGTATATATCTATGATGTTGTCCTATTAATCTATGCTTGTTTTTGAAGGTTTTTTTTATTTTGTAGTAGAAATGTATGAAAAAATTTATATGAAACAAAAAACCCTTCTATATCAACGTATGGTTGAACAGAAGGGTTATGACTGTTTTTACTTATTTTTTTATTAATTGCGGTTCTCCATCACTATTAATCTCCATAGGGAGTGCATAGGCTGGTGCTACCGGATGGGCTTGCGCCAAGGCATGAAGTGGATTCTCGCTTGTCTTTATTTTTTGATCTTCTTGCATCATTTTCATTAAATCCGAGCGGTAATCTACTAAAATCTCTCCTTGTCCTGTTATGAAAAAGTCTAATGGTTGACCGGAATAAGGACTAATTACATAGGGAGGTTCCTCATAACCAATTTTATCGTACCGTAAACGATAGACGTTATGCGCAATTTCCTCTCCAAATGGAGGAAAACCTTGTGCTTGAATTCTAATCTTTATAGTTCTAATGGTTTCTGCAATCCTTAAATCCACTACTTTAACAGTCGGATTATCTTCTACGTCAATTAAAACGTATTGATAGATTCCACCGTTTTCAAATGCATTACCTGGAGCCTCTGCCATATATTTTGGTGCTAACAACATAAAATCTATCGGATATTTTATGTACGTCGGTGTCTCCATCTCTCGAGTTTTAATAGGTAAAAGTCCACCGTTTTCTGCTTGATATTTGCTCACTGCCATTTGTACCGAAGCTAATTGGTCTTCGTACGGTATTTGGTTCTGAGCCAACTCACTAGTTGGATACATACACCCGGTTAATAAAGTTAAAAGCAGGAGAATAACAAGAACGTTCATTTTTTTCATTTGTTTTCTCCTTTCTTAACTCATTGTAGGTCCACTCATAACGATATAAAAAATTATTAGTCCGCTTGTTATAACGGATAAATACGCTAGAGCAGCTGTAATGCCTCTTAAGAATTTATTTTTAAATTTATACCTACTTAAAAAGATTAAACCTATCGCTACAAACATAAGAACCATTGCACCGAAAGATATGTACATACGGAGCATTGCTGTTGACATGCTGTTTTCTCCCCTTTGTGTCTCTTTTATATACTTGTCCAGTTCGTATTATAGCACAATTTTTACCTGTATGCGCCTTCATCTTAGGGATGAATCTGTTTGTTGTTTTATAGGGGAGATTGGGTTAAGAGCAGGTGACGTAACCGATACCACGCTAAAACCAAGCCACGTCACGTGGCTAACGCCTGGTAGTCGCGTCACGCGACCAACACCTGGTACTTGCGTCACAGATATTCCTTGGCCTTCGGATGGACACTCGGTTAAGTACAGGCCACATCACCGATACCACGCTAAGACCAAGCCACGTCACGTGGCTAACGCCTGGTAGTCGCGTCACGCGACCAACGCCTGGTGCTTGCATCACGCAAGCAAAAAGGCTAAAGCAGGTGGGGCGTCACCCTCGCTTTAGCCTTTTGGACCCTACACCCTAACCCGCGATGGAAGTAGTGTATTCTTTATATCGTATTCCTTCGTAAGCGGTTTGCACCTGTTAAATGCCTACTTTAGAAAAATCTTTTATTCTTTTGAGCTCCAAAGGTTGACAAGGTCCTCTAATTCACTCGTTTTAGTTCTTCCCATTAGAGCGTCAACAGCTTCTTTTGCAGATACCCCTTCAAATAATACAGAGTGCAAAGCATTGGTAATCGGCATGTTCACATCGTATTCTTTTGCCAGTTGGTGAGCAGCTTTTGTTGTACGAACTCCTTCTACTACCATACCCATTTGGGATAAAACCTCTTCTAATGGCATTCCTTTTCCTAACATATTCCCCGCTCGCCAGTTTCGTGAATGAACAGAAGTACACGTAACGATCAAGTCACCTATGCCAGTTAATCCTGAAAAAGTTAACGGATTTGCACCCATACGAGTTCCTAGTCTAGCTATCTCAGCTAATCCTCTAGTGATTAACGCTGCTTTTGCGTTATCTCCGTAACCTAATCCATCGGTAATACCCGCTGCTAGAGCAATAATATTTTTTAGCGCTCCACCAATTTCAACCCCAATTAAGTCCGGGTTAGTATACACACGGAAAGACTGATTCATAAATAGGTCTTGTACTTTTTCTGCAGCCTTCATTTCTTTCGAAGATACTGTCACTGTTGTGGGATGACGTAATACTACTTCTTCGGCATGACTTGGTCCTGATAAAACTACCACGTGTGCTGGGTGACTACTTGTATACTCTTCTTCAATCATTTCGGTAATACGTTTTAGACTATCAGGCTCAATTCCTTTTGAAACGTGAACTAAAATGACAGAACTATTAACATAAGCAGAAACCTCCTGCACTACCTGCCTAATCGCTTTGGTAGGAACAGCTAGTACAATGATCTCAACATCTTGCACAGCTGCTCTCATGTTATCAAATCCAATAATATTAGAAGAAAGAGTGACTCCTGGCAAATAACGTTCATTTGAATGGTAATCGTTAATCTCTGTTACTTGGTCCATTCTATGAGACCAAAGTAGAACAGTATGATCATTGTCTGCAAGAACTAGCGCAAGAGCTGTTCCCCAACTTCCAGCTCCCAAAAGCGCAACTGTTTGTTTCATGATACCCCTCCTTCCGCTATTTACGTACGTTTACGAGAAATTAAACGGATTGGTGTCCCTTCAAAGCCAAATGCTTGTCTAATTTGATTTTCTAAGAAACGTTCATACGAGAAGTGCATAATCTCAGGCTCATTTACAAATACAACAAACGTAGGTGGTTTTACAGCCACTTGAGTTGCATAATAAATACGTAAACGTCTACCCTTGTCTTGAGGTGTTGGATTCATCGCAATTGCATCCATAATTACTTCATTTAAGATACTAGATTGTACACGCATAGAGTGATTTTCACTTACTGTGTCAATTATTGGTAACAACGTGTTCACACGTTGTTTGGTAACAGCTGATAAATAGACAATCGGTGCATAATCCAAGTATTTAAAGTGTTCACGAATATTCTCTTCGAACTCTTTCATTGTCTTATCATTTTTCTCAATGGCATCCCATTTATTGACTACAATAATGACACCTTTTCCAGCTTCATGTGCATATCCTGCAATTTTTTTATCTTGTTCACGGATACCCTCTTCCGCGTTTAACACGACTAAGACAACGTCGGAACGTTCAATAGCTCGTAAAGCACGTAGTACACTATACTTTTCGGTAGACTCATACACTTTTCCTTTTTTACGCATGCCGGCAGTGTCAATAATTACATAATCTTTTTCTCCGACAGTTAACTTTGAGTCTACTGCATCACGAGTTGTTCCTTCAATGTCACTAACTATGACACGATCTTCTCCTAGTAAGGCATTAACAAGAGAAGATTTTCCTACATTAGGACGTCCAATCAAACTGAACTTGATTGTATCCTCTCCATAGTCTTCTTCTTCTATTTCAGGGAAATGGTTTACCACTGTATCTAACAAATCACCTAATCCTAATCCATGAGAACCGGAAATCGGATGCGGATCACCAAATCCTAATGAATAGAAATCATAGATTTGCTCTCTCATTTCTGGATTATCTACTTTATTAACTGCTAAAACAACTGGCTTCTTTGTTCGATAAAGTATTTTAGCTACGTTTTCATCTGCATCTGTCACCCCTTCACGACCATTGGTCATAAAGATGATTACATCCGCTTCTTGAATTGCAATTTCCGCTTGCTGTCTAATTTGTTCCATAAATGGCGCATCACTGATTTCTATACCACCCGTATCAATGATGTTAAAATCTGTCGTTAACCATTCTCCTGAACTATAAAGTCTATCTCTTGTTACTCCTGGTGTATCTTCTACAATAGACACACGCTCTCCAACTATGCGATTAAATATTGTGGATTTACCTACGTTTGGTCTACCAACAATCGCTACTACTGGTTTTGTCATGTTTGGTCATTCCTTTATCAACTTATTTTGCATGTAATTTATTTTATTTTAAAGCCTCTGTAAATACTTCATTTAATAGAGCAATTTAAACGGTGTCAAGACTAACTATATAAAGTAAAATCACTCATTACTTTACAAAGCTTAATAAATAAAACCCCCTCATAATAGAAGGGGTCAGCTTTACTATAGTACCAATAGAGAAGTATTTTGGCAATGTATTCATTAGTGCTTCACAATAATAAATACATCGGGTGTCACTTCATGTGCAATCCCATCTAGAATATACTCTAAGTTGGATGATACTAATTTCAGTTCCTCTTCGTCGTCACAATGAAAGACAGCTATACCACTCGGAACTTTTCTCGGACTGGTAGTTATGGCAGCTAAGATTCCTTTTTCAAAGATCATTTCAGCTTCCGTCCTTTCTTATTTGCCTTAGACTCTGTAGGCATTCTAACTGCATGTTCTAACGTTGGTACACTTCGTAAAATTTCCAAGGCTTTTTCTTCATCCTTCACTTGAGGTAAGACGAAAACACCTACTCGTCCATCATCTAAATCTCTTTTTGCTAAAGGAGCTAAAGCAGGATTTCCGGAGTCTTTAAAAATGCCAAGAGCAGTGGACATGTCATGTAAAATTGCTTGTCTTTGTCCTAAGTTTGAAATAGTTGTTTGGGCGTCAAACGACTTTGGAGTAAGGATGAATCCCATACCGTATTCCATTATTTGTTCTTGCCTACTACGTAATCCAATATTCATGATATATATGTTATCAATGTATAAACCGGCACCATCAAAACGAATTGGAAACGGTTCCACTTCTACTATATCCCCCAAGTGACTCCCATCCATTAAAATCCTTGAAGCATAGAAACAAACGATAGCTACAATTATTGCCACATAAAAGTTAAATACTAAATAGCTAAAAGTAACTAATAAAGAAGTAAATATAACTAAGTAGTTTCTTGATTCAAATGCCATGGCAATACCCTCGATATAAGTAGCACCTCTTGGAACTAATTCAAGCCCATCTAATCTTGATAATGTTTCGCGTTCCATATTTCGCACTTCTCGGAATTGAGAAGCTGCTAAAGTCAGAAATGTAATAGCCGTAAATTCTTCTTCCATTATTGCTGGTATAGCAATTGTTCCTAACCCAGCTGCGATAAATCCTAGAGCGATGTGAATAATCTTCCCATGTAAATGAGTAGGATACTGCCTGTAATCAGTACGTAACATATACATCCTAGTTAAAGTTCCTGAAATAACGCCAAGAAGAATGGGATAAACATATTCATTCATATAAGGTATCACTCTTTCTCTTAGTTTGATAAGTTGATTTGTTCAGGGTTGTTGAAATTCCAAAGAGATATGCAAGTGTAAGGATAAAGAATAATAACAAATAGGTGTAGGCTAACATCTGACCATTACCATTTCCGAAAAAAGGTCTATATAAGTGGAGCGGATATAACACACTACATAAAAGAAACTCCATAAAAAGATGCATGAAAAAAATTCTACTCATTTTGTCATAGATAGACATACTGGAAAAAGAATATAACAAAACAAGACAGATAATCGGGCTAATAAAAGGATAGAAGTACATTAAGACTATGGGATCATATAAGTTCCACAATTCCACGCCAGCAAGCATCGTACCCCCACACCATATAGTTAAAACGAGAGAGCGAATTTTCACTTTGCTAGATGGATGAATGACATAAATCACACAGATTAGCAGGAGAAATAAATAACTGCTGGAAATGGAAATTAGACCAAAAAGAGTCATTTCATACGGAATGAAAATCAAAAATAGTAAACAACAAACACTTATGTATAACCTAGAACGATTCTTATTTTGAAAGAAAGTCGACCAGAACCATACACCCCACACAACACCTATAAGCAAGATAGACATCTCAACACCTCCTACTATGCCCAGTATGTTTCTAAATTACTTAGAATAATCATCATTTGTTTGAAAAGAATAGAAGAAACGGAATTGTTGGTTTTATTAATGGGTGAAAGGAGGAATTTCATTATGGGTAAAGATCGTCAAGAGAAGAAATTAAAAGCAAGTGGAAGAGTAGAATCAGACCGTGACCAAGCTCTCCATTACGATGGAGCTACTAAGCTTGAGAGTGCGGAGGAAGCTAGGAAGAATCAAAAGGGTTAAGTAAAAGGGCTGTGTAAAAAAGTAACTGCACAGGGATTTCCACTGCAGGGGGACGCTTTCCACGGGGCGGGTTGCTGAGCCTCCTCGTCGCGGTAGTTCGCGCTCCTGTGGGGTCTCAGTAACCCACCTTTCCCGTAGGAGTCGCCCCCTTCCGCTCCAATCCAAAAAAAATATTGCGTAAAGCACTAATCCTGCAGTATTTTAAACTCTAATTCAACACCAAAAAGGTACATTCGTTTTCGAATGCACCTTTTTAGTTTTATCCTGAACTCTTTTGTATTATATAGCTTCTTAACGCCTATAGCTCATTTCCACACTATCCATACCTCTTTGCCTTAACCAACGATCTATATTTTCACCGTATATAAGAGGAGCAGCAGATAAATCATCAATCTCATGCGCACCTACCGCACACATCATAAAACGCAAGTCTTCATGCCATTCATGTAAAAAAGAAACAGTATCTTCTATCCCGTTATCTTTCACATGTTTCAACACAACACCTGCAATACCAACGAACTTAGCTCCTAGTGATAAGCACTTTAACACGTCTAAAGCATTCTGGATACCACCAGAAGCTATGATCGTCTTGGAAGGGTTCACAGCTGCAGCTTCCAGTAAAGACACAGCAGTAGGAACACCCCATTCATGAAAGAAATCTAGTGCCCTAGGTCTTCTTAAGTTCTCAATCTTAGCAAAGTTGGTACCACCAAATCCACCAATATCAATGGCGGAGATGGATGTTTCATTTAACTTCTGAATTGTATCTTGTGACATACCAAATCCGGTTTCCTTTACAATCACAGGAACTGAAAGCTCATCGGATATGCGTTGAATTCTCTCAAGAGCCCCTTTAAAATCACGGTCTCCTTCAGGCATTGCTAATTCTTGAATGACATTTAAGTGAATCTGAAGTGCATTCGCTTCTAGCATTTCCACTGCTTCTTTCGCTTGATCTACCGTCGCTTCACTCCCTAGATTTCCCATGATAAATCCAGTTGGATTTTCTTTCCTAACAATGGCATAGGACTCTCTTTCTTCACGAGAACGTAAAGCAGCCATTTGAGAGCCTACGGCCAGCGCAAGACCGCATTCTCGAGCAATGACAGATAACTTTTGGTTCCATTCTAGCGTTTCTTTTCCTCCACCACCGGTCATGGCGTTGATAAAAATGGGCGAACTTAACGAAAGTTCGCCCATTTTACTATGAAGAGAAACGTGTTCGACGCTAGAATTTGGTAAACTTTGATGAACGAAATTCACTTCGTCTAACAATGTAGATCTACTTTGACCTGTTTGCAAAGCATTGGTGATATGATCTAGTTTACGTTGTTGTCTGGACACGTTTGTTCCTCCTATTATTTCAACCCTTTCAGTTTGTCTCCTATCATATCCCCTAATTGGAATCCACGAGACTCTTCAGGTAGTTCATAATCTGTTATCTCTTCTGCATGTTCTTTTTCTAACAACTCTTTAATAGATAAAGATAAACGTTGTTCAGAAACATTTAAATCTAAGACCTTCACTTGTACTTCTTGGCCTTCTTTTAACGCTTCATGCGGTGTTGCTACATGTTTATGTGAAATTTGGGATACATGTACAAGTCCTTCTACCCCAGGTAATACTTCAACAAATGCACCAAACGTAACTAAGCGTTTTACTTCGCCTGTTAATACAGAGCCCTTTTGGATCTTATCTGCTGCCTCTTCCCAAGGACCTGGTTGAGTATCTTTTATGGAAAGAGATATACGCTCATTATCACGATCAATTCCAAGAACTTTCACACGAACAGACTGACCTTCCGTCACAACATCAGAAGGCTTCTCTACGTGTTGATGTGATAGTTGAGAGATATGAACTAGTCCATCTACTCCTCCAATATCAACAAATGCACCGAAGTCTGTTAAACGTTGTACAGTTCCTTCTACTTCTTGTCCTACTTCAATACCATGTAAGGCTTGTTGTTTCTTTTCCACTTTTTGTGCTTCTACAACTGCACGATGAGAAAGAATTAAACGATTCTTTTCACGATCTAGCTCCACAATTTTAAATGTTAATGTACGACCTTTATAGTCTGTAAAGTCTTCCACAAAGTGATCTTCCACTAGAGATGCTGGTACAAATCCACGTACACCTAAATCAACTACTAGTCCACCTTTAACGACATCTTTTACTTCAGCTTCAAAAACTGTACCATTTTCAAAGCGGGAAACCATTTCTTCCCAAGCTAGTTCTGCATCTACTTTTCTCTTAGACACGATAAGTTGTTCTTCTTCTACTTTTGTCACGATTAACTCTAACTCGTCTCCAACTGAAACGACATCGGAAGCTTTTTCTACATGTAAGCTAGATAATTCGCTAATAGGAACAATACCGTCAACTTTGCTATTTGCAAGGTCCACTAATACCTGTTTTTCTTCTACTTTTGTAACAGTTCCTTTCACTTTGTCACCGACAGCGAAAGTATTTACTTCCACTTGATTCATATCTTCTACCATATGTACTCCTCCTTCGTCTAAAGCGGCTCGAGAATCTTCTGAAAAGTGACCAGAAGTTCAATATCCTATCTCTAACTTCTTATAAATAGCACTATTTGTCAAGCAAAGACACTCGCAAAAAACATCACTTATGCTGATCTATTAACTTCTGAATTTCTCCCATAATTACAGCAGTAACTTCTTCAGCTCCTGCTCGATTTTCCCTATACTCAGCTAAGTCTATTGGCTTACCATAAACTACTTTTACAGTAGCGAATTTCTTGTATGGTCCAATAATTGCACATGGTACGACATATGCGTTTGTTCTTAATGCAAAAAAGCCAGCTCCAGCTAAACCTTTTCCTAATTGACCGTTTTTACTTCTTGTTCCTTCAGGAAAAAGTCCTAGAACTCCACCTTCTTTTAGCAACTTTAAACCTTTTCTAAGAGCTTCTCGGTCACTTAAACCTCTTTTAACTGGGAATGCTTGTAATTGTCTAATTATCCCACCTAGTACAGGAACTTTAAACAGCTCTTCTTTTGCCATAAAAGAAACTTTTCTTGGACATGTGATTCCGACTACTGGTGGATCTAAGTTATCAATATGGTTAGAGCAAAGGAGAATACCACCTTCTGAAGGAACATTTTCTTTACCGATTACTTCAAATCGGTAAAGAGGTGATAAAACACCTCGCACTACATTTCTAGCTAATGAATAAAAAGCTGTCATGATTAAATATCCCCTATCATAGCCATAATTCTATCCACTACTTCATTAATTGAAAGTGACGTAGTATCTAATTCAATAGCGTCGTCCGCTTTCTTTAGCGGTGCAACTTCTCTCTCTGAGTCAATTTTATCGCGCGCAGCTATCTCTCTTTTTAATTCTTCAAGAGTAGAAGAAATTCCTCTAGCTTTATTATCTTCAAGTCTTCTAACAGCTCTTTCTTCTACACTGGCAAGTAAAAACACTTTTACTTCTGCATCTGGAATGACATGAGTACCAATATCTCTACCATCCATAACAACTCCGCCCATACTTGCTAACTGTTGTTGTCTTTCAACCATTTCTTCTCTAATTAATTTATGTTTAGCAACATAACTAACAGAGTTAGTTACTTCATTTTCCCTAACTGCATCTGTTACATCGTGATTATTAACAAATACACGCTGTCCTTGATCAGATGTTTTTAAATCAATGGAGGTATTTTTTAATAGTTTTATTAATTCTTTTTCATCATTTAAATTAATATCTTGTCTTAGTGCAGATAAAGTAATAGCACGGTACATGGCACCCGTGTCAATATAAACGTATCCTAATTTGGCTGCGACAATCTTTGCCACAGTACTTTTTCCAGCTGCAGCTGGACCATCAATTGCTATTCTTAATTGTTTTGTCATTTTTAGTACCTCATTCTCTACGTAAAATATCTGTCCTATTGTACCATAGGACTTTATATGATGAAAAACGCAATATTAACTTTTCCCTAAGTAAATTATCCATGGAAGAGTTAATAGAAATCTATATTAGTATGGAGCATTCTTGATGTGTTTATGACCTCAAATTGTTTTGCCTTCAAATAATAAAGGCTGCCCAGCCGTTCTATGATAGAACTTCAGCCGGCAGCCCACATATTTTCAAAAGCCATTTTGACTTTTGGATTTCCATACTTCTATCCAATGGTCATAACCTTGCTTTACGACGCCTTCATAAATGGTAAGTTTTTGAACAGAAGTCGAAGAAAAGTTTGGTAAAAGTATGCCTTGAATAATTACAAGGAAGATTAAATGAATGACAGCTAGTTTAATAAGTATTCGTTCTACTTTTTTCATCGTCACCAACCGATTTTTTAGTAGTCATTATGCCCGGTCTAGACTGTCACTATGCTCCTGGTAAACCTTTTTTCTTCATAGCTACTTGTCGTTCAAAACAAAAACGAATGATGTTTTGTTGATCTTGCTCGGAAAGTTTGTCAAATTGAATGGAACAGATGGTTCGCTTATCTTTTTCCCATTGCCTTATAATAGTTACATTCGTTTTGACATAGTATGTCTTGCCCCCACTCATGGGTAAAACCACAATAATATACCCTTTTTCTTGAGAGGGAAGTATTTCATCAGGTGGCAATATTACAGCACAACCACCAGCACTAAGGTCTTCCGTTAGTACATGTAACGTTTTATTGATAGCTGGTATTGTTAAAGATGCATCTAAAGAACTATCCACTCGAACAAACTGCCTTCTTTGTATTCTCACAATTTCATCCAAGTTAGGTAAAACCAACATAATCATTGGAATTTTGTTCATCTTTCTACCAAGCACTTCTGTTGGAAACGAAAAAACAGCTTGATCTTCATCTTCTACAAAACTAACTTGTAGTTCAGTACCATCAACTAAAAACACTGTTCTTTGTGTAGAAAGAGATACTGGATAATCAATAAAAAAACGATCTTCCTCTAATTCTACAACACGGCACCTATACTTTTCTTTCTTTTCACCCAAATCCGCTTCTAGCGTCAAAATAGTCCCTATTTTTAACATAGTAATACCTTCCTAGACATTTATTATCTATATTATTGCATGGAAATAGTTGCAATTCTAGGTGTAATTTGTGAAAAAATGCTATTTTACATACTTTTTTCCTATGTACTTAGAAAGTTCATTGAACAATTCAGAAGCTTTATCTAAATGTGTTTATCATCAGTTCCTTATTTTTATGTTGTAACCTTTCAAAAGCAAAAACCACGTATCAAAAATGACACGTGGTTTATGTTTATACCAAATCATCATAAATAGGTTCTGCATTTTGCAGTTTTTCTACACTTTCTTCCTGGCCAGTTTCTGCATTGATGTAAATTCGATACGTATCATCATTCATTTGCCCCATAAATTCATAACATAGGACATCTTCTCCCAGTTCATTTTGAATGATCGCTAATCTCTCATCCATAATCTTTACGTTAGAATGAATATAGCTTCTAGCTTCTTCTAACGTTAAAGCTGGCTCTGGAATCTCTCTTTCTTTATGGTTTTGTAAGTATTCGTCGGCTGTAAAACCTACAATATCTCCATTATCTAAGGCTACTTTTACTTTCACCATGTCAGGGTACACTCTTACTCCATCTCTTACAGAAACGTAATTGAATAGAGCCATGTTATCATATTGGGTACTTTCAAACATCTCAAGCTCTTTAAAACCGTGTTCCTTCATAAATTCTTTCGCTTTTTCAGAAGCTTGATTTAAACTTAACTTCGTATCGCTTATTTCTCTTGTATCAAGTAAATAAATCGGGTACCCACCTTTTTTCGTAATATCCATATTCGCTTCTGCGTTTCTTCCATGAACAATGGATACACTGTAAAAACCGACTTCTGAACCTTCCCCATTTTGAGTAACTTTGACTTCCTTTACTTTGTCCTTACTTATATAAGACTTAGCAATCTTCACAGCTTCTTCTTTCGTGATTGCTTCACCACTTAAATTTTGATAGCCATTATTTTGGTCATTTGAGAGTGCTATTGCAGACGGATCACCTTTTGCTGCCTCATCATACCCTTCAGCTGTTTTTTCTACCGTTTTAAATCCATCAATAATGGTATTATCTGCGGTCTCATCGTTCGCCGCAAGTGCCATTTCTACATCCATCCACCTAAGGTTATTTTCTAATACTAAATGTTGCACTTTACGTAGTTCATTTTGAATTTCGGCACTTTGTTTATATAAGTTTTCTAATTGAGCGTATTCTTCGTTATTTAACGGCTCATCGGAAAGATCTCTAACTGCAACTTTATAGGTAAAATCTCCAATTCCATTTAAGAATTCTTCTGTTTTATTAAATGGTAACAATGTGATTGGAAGTTGTCCTACATCACTTTGTGCTTCAGAAGTCAATCTCCATACATCCGCAAGCGCAGGTGATAAAGATTTGTTAGAATTCATTGCTAGAGTACCACCAATTTTGTCATGTATCATATCAACCTGATACGTTAACTCATGAAATGCTCGTTGGTAATTGTTCTCCGCGTTCAATAAAACAGCATTCTTTTCTCGGTGTTCTTGGTACCCCCATAAACCAGTTCCTGCTGCTCCTAATGCTAAGACGACTATTAAAATTGTTCTAATCATACTTTCACCCCTCTACTTACAGAAAATGTGTTTACCGATTCGTTTAATTTGTGGTCTAGACCATATCCAACTACTTGTCGCTGTATCAGGATTGAAATAATATTGAGCATTCCCAGTTGGGTCCCACCCATTAATTGCATCAATAACTGCTTCTTTTGCTCTTTCATTTGGGGTTAACCAAATTTGGCCGTCCGCAACAGCTGTGAAAGCTAGCGGTTCAAAGATAACTCCTGAAACGGTGTTTGGAAATGTAGGTGAATTTACTCGATTTAATATTACTGCTGCGACAGCTACTTGACCCTCATAAGGCTCACCACGAGCTTCACCGTAAACGGCATTCGCCATTAACTGAATGTCATTTTGAGAATAACCACCGGGAGTATTTACCGCTGTTGGTTGTTCTGGTGTTTCTTGAGCTTGTTGATTTGATCCACCTTGTTGACCTGTGTTTTCAGCGGTTTGTCCAGTCCCAGCATTGTTTGCCTTACCTCCTTGATTAGTAGAAGGGGTTTTTGATCCTTTAGCTGGTTGCTTTTGTTTATTCAAATCTGTTCCACCGTAGTGCGTAAATTTTTTGCCTTTTTCAATATTTCCTTTTACGAACTTTTCATTGTAATTTGAAGCTTTTACTAATTTATCTTTTGTTGTGTGGCCAACTAATCCGTCAATAGGTAGTCCAAATTCATACTGAAAATTCCTTACAGCCCAATATGTTCCCCAACCAAAGACACCATCAATTTTCCCATTGTAATAACCGATGTATTGCAGTCTAGATTGAAGTTCAATTACGTCATCTCCAGTAGCACCGTGTTGTATAATTTGATCCGAAAAGGCTGAAACCTTTCCATTAGATGATGTAATCAATGTGATTACTAATAGTAAACTTCCTAAGGAAAATAAAAGTTTTTTATAGTGCTTCATTCCTCTGTTAACCTCCTCATGATGATATGGCATTGACTGTAGTTTTCTACAGAAAATGAAATTTATTCTATAGAACATTCATGTCTCGGAATAAAAAAAGAAAACACCTCTACAAAAGAGGTGCTTTCCCTTTAATCTCCCATTCTAATTTACGCAATAGACGAACATTATAGATCTAAATGAGTATTAGATTTACTAATGGGATGTTGGTTTTTATAATGTTGTATAGTTAATTGATGTGCTAATTTTACTTTCCTTAATCCAAACCACCATAAGAAAAACATAAACGGGATAACATAGTATGCAATCATACCTTTTTGAAGTAATAGGAAATCATACAACCCGTGAAGCAGTAAAGGTGCAGTGAAAGAAAGTAGTAACCAATACATTTTTCTAGAAAAAGGGGAGAATTTTGCTTTACCAAGATAATACCCCATTACTACCCCAAAAAGAGCATGACTTGAAACTGGTAAAATTGCTCTAACAAAAGCGATTTCTACACCATGGGCTACTAAGTAAAGGATGTTTTCAGTTGTTGCAAAGCCAAGAGATACTGCAGCACCGTAAACAATACCATCATACGGTTCATCAAACTCTGCATGTTTTACCATTGCAAAGTACAATATAAACCATTTTACAAATTCTTCAATAAATCCAATAGACAGAAATGCCTGAAGAAAAGAAGTAGTAAATATATTCTCTTCTGTTAACACAAACTGTATAAACATTACAGGAAAGGTAATAATTGCTCCAAAGATGAACGTTTTTGCTACTTGAATTAAAGGTTCTGACTCAAATTCGTCTCTTAAATAGAAGTAACTAAGTAATGCTAAACCAGGAGCAATACCCGCTGACAAAATGACAAACATCGATTGTCCTCTTTTCAATTAGTTTCTATCATCGTATCATGGAAATGACAAGAAGGGAGATATAAATTATGAAAAAACAAATTTTACTGATTCATACTGGTGGAACAATTTCCATGCAACAAAATGAAGAAGGTAGCGTTGTACCTCAATCAACGAATCCCTTACATAGCGAAAATGCTGCAATACAAGATCTTGCAGCTTATACAATAGAAGAGCCATTTCATTTACCGTCTCCCCACATTACACCGAAAGATATGTTGCTATTAAAACAAGTAATCTTAGAACAAGTGGAAAAAACAAGAATTGATGGAATTGTCATTACACACGGCACTGATACATTAGAAGAAACAGCGTACTTCTTAGATTTAAGCCTATCCTTAGATATACCAATCGTGTTGACAGGGGCCATGAGATCTAGTAATGAAATAGGTTCAGATGGTTTGTATAATCTTCGTTCTAGTATAAAGGTTGCTTCAAGTAATGGAGCCAGAGGGAAAGGCGTCTTGGTTGTCATGAATGATGAGATTCATACAGCAAAAAATGTAACCAAAACGCATACATCAAACGTTTCCACTTTTCAGTCTCCACAATACGGTCCAATTGGTATTGTAGCAAAAAAAGGGAGTATTTTCCACCACAGTCCACTAGAAAGAGAATATTTCCCAGTGAGTTCCATAACAAAGAAGGTCGCATTGTTAAAATCGTATGCTGGTATGGAGAGTAACATGTTGGAAATTCTCCCTACTGTTGGATTTGATGGAGTAGTAATTGAAGCATTAGGACAAGGAAATATGCCTTTAGACGCTTTTGAAGGAGTTAAATTATTACTACGAGCAAACTTTCCAGTTGTAGTAGTTAGTAGATGCTTTAACGGAAGTGCGGAAGACATTTATGGATATGCAGGTGGTGGAAAGCAGTTAAAAGATGAAGGAGCAATTTTCGCTACCGGTCTAAATGGGCAGAAAGCACGAATAAAATTATTAGCTGCCTTAGAATCGACTACGGACCTACATGTGTTACGTAATTGGTTTGAGAAGGATAGCGATCATTAATTTCATTACGAATAACAAATAGAAACAGGTGTATCTGGTTTGGATACACCTGTTTCTTATAATTAGTTACTCTAGTTTACGCTTTGCACATATTTTCCTATAGCATCTTTTGCTATTAACTCTCCATGAAATCTCCCATTTTCGATAAAGATTTCATTGGCGTTATTACCTGCAGCAATAACTCCAGCAATATAAATACCGTTTACATTCGTTTCCATAGTTTGAGGATTAAACGTTGGTCTTCCCGTTTCATCATCCATCCTAACTCCCATTTTACGTAAGAACTGGTGGTCTGGATGGTACCCTGTCATGGCAAACACATGTTGTGCTTTTATTTTCTTGTTCTCTTGACCAGTAGAAACATACACATATTCCTTATCTATGGCTTCTATATTGGTATTAAACATCATATTAATTTCATTGTTTCTTACTAGAGCATCAAAGTTTGGGAGAATCCAAGGTTTAATACTGTTAGAGTACTCAGACCCTCTATAGATTACCGTAACTCTCGCTCTAGCTTTGTGTAACTCTAACGCTGCGTCAACTGCAGAGTTCTTCCCACCTATGACAACTATGTCTTGATCAAAGAATGGATGTGCTTCTTTGAAATAGTGATACACATGAGAAAGATCTTCCCCTGGTACCTGTAACATATTTGGGTGATCGTAATACCCAGTTGCAATAATAACCGTTTTAGTTTTATAAACTTCTTTCGTAGTGGTGACTACAAAAGAATCATCCTCTTGCTTTTTTACACTTTCAACTTTTTCAAATGAATGAATAGAAATCCCTTTTCGTTTAACTACATCTCTATAATAAACTAAGGCTTGATTACGTTTTGGTTTAAATTCTTCTGTTAAGAATGGAACATTTCCAATCTCCAACTTTTCACTTGAACTAAAGAATGTTTGGTGTGTAGGATACTGATAAATGGCATTCACAATATTTCCTTTTTCTATTACAAGTGGAGTAATACCCTTCTCTTGAAATGCAATAGCTGCTGCAAGTCCACAGGGACCTCCTCCAACAATAATTACTTCTTCACTTCTCAACTTTGTTACCTCCTCTACTCACCTTCACAGAGAGCAATAGAAAATCCTCTACCCTTAAGGATAGAGGATTTCTTTTAAATTGACAAATGAAAGGGAATCTTTTAGATCCAACCACGATACCTAGATGCTTCCGCCATTTTGCGAACACCCACCATATATGCGGATAACCTCATGTCAACTCGACGATTTTGAGCTGTATCATATACGTTTTCAAATGCTTTTACAATTACTTTCTCTAGGCGCTCTTCTACTTCTTCTTCTGTCCAGTAGTAGCCCTGATTATTTTGTACCCATTCAAAGTACGAAACTGTTACTCCTCCTGCAGAAGCTAGTACGTCAGGTACAAGTAAAATCCCACGGTCTGTTAGTATCTTCGTTGCTTCTAACGTTGTTGGACCGTTTGCAGCCTCTACAATAATGGAGGCACGGATATTGTGTGCATTTTCTTCTGTAATTTGGTTTTCAATTGCAGCTGGTACTAAGATATCACAATCTAGCTCCAGAAGTTCTTTATTTGAGATAGTATCGTTAAATAATTTCGTCACTGTACCAAAACTATCACGACGGTCTAATAAATAATCTATATCTAATCCATCAGGGTCATGTAGTCCACCATATGCGTCTGAAATACCAATAACTTTTGCTCCTGCATCATGCATAAATTTAGCTAGGAAGCTACCTGCATTACCAAAACCTTGTACAACTACTCTTGCACCCTTCAGCTCAATTCCACGTCTCATAGCAGCTTCACGAATACAAATAGTTACTCCTTTAGCGGTTGCAGATTCACGACCATGAGAACCGCCTAATACAATCGGTTTACCTGTAATAAAGCCTGGAGAATTAAATTCATCTATACGACTATATTCATCCATCATCCATGCCATAATCTGAGAGTTTGTAAACACATCTGGCGCTGGAATATCTTTTGTTGGTCCAACTATTTGGCTAATCGCACGAACATAACCTCGACTTAAACGTTCAAGTTCACGGAAAGACATATCCCGAGGATCACATATGATTCCACCCTTACCTCCACCATATGGAAGGTCTACTATTCCACACTTTAAACTCATCCAAATCGAAAGTGCTTTCACTTCGGTTTCCGTCACATTTGGATGAAAACGAATTCCACCTTTTGTTGGTCCTACTGCATCATTATGTTGAGCTCGATAACCTGTAAATACCTTTACTGTTCCATCATCCATACGAACAGGAATCTTCACAGTCATCATGCGCATCGGTTCTTTTAACAATTCATAGACTTCTTCCGGATAACCTAGTTTCTCCAGGGCGTTATGTATTACTGTCTGTGTGGACGTTAATACATTATGTTTCTCCTCTTTACCTGTCTTATCTGCACCATTATCGGCTACCATTACGTAAACCCCCTAAAATTGCTAAGTAGCTAAGCTTCTTTCAGAACATAGTATACACCTTTCCAAGGCTTGTGCAAAGTAAAATCAAAAAGAAATAGTCATTTTTGTAAGCGTAACCATTGTTGACATAACTATATTTTAAAACTACTTTATTTATCTTCTAATATGGATAAAACTTACACGAATCACGGTATGTATGTTGCGTTCATTTTGCATATACACCCCGCAAAAATAACTTAATTTACGCAGGGTGTATATGTTTTTAATATTTTTTTCTTTCGTGTAATCATCTACTGAAAATACTTTGAAATTTGAAGTGTTGCTGACTCTGAAATAATCTGTTTTCCATACTCTCTAATGAGATGCGTTGTAAAGAGAGATTCCCTTCCATATTCCAATACAATGGATAGAGTACCTAAATGATCATGATCTCCATTCATCAATAGATAATGCTCGCCACCATATATATACCATTCACTATCAATGTCTAAATTATGATTAACTAATCTTTTGCACAAAGAAACTAAATCTTCAAAATCATTGAATATCAGGAGTAAGTCTTGATGGCTTTGTGTGTTTATTAGTGGTGGTTCATCAATGAAATGCTTATCTTCTTCCATCTCTAGAGTTAAAATTAACTCGATTGCTTGTATAGTTAAGGAATATACCTCAATAGAAATGGTTTGGGAAGCAACTATTCCAAAAGAATCTTCCGCTTCATCTAACATCTCGTCAAACAAATCGTACCAAATATGACTATTCTTCCAAATCTCATCTTCTCCAAATCCTCTTTCCTGCAACTCGTCAAAAGAAATTGAAAATTTAACTCGATAATCGTCAACGCGCTCGACTCTCATAAATCTCGCCCTCCACTCCTAACCCATATTATGTGAAAGTGGGCTGTGGGTGACAAGAAAAGCTCCAGGCGCGCGATCAGCCGCGGCAGAAAAGTTTGGAAGACCGAGGAGGCAGCTCTTCAGCCACCGGAGGGCTTTCGGACTTTTCCGAGCGGTTGCGCACCTGGAGCTAGACACCAAGAAAAGCGAAAGGCGCGCGATCAGCCGCGGCAGAAAAGTTTGGAAGACCGAGTAGGCAGCTCTTCAGCCAACGGAGGGCTTTCGGACTTTTCCGAGCGGTTGCGCACCTGGAGCTAGACACCAAGAAAAGCGTAAGGCGCGCGATCAGCCGCTGCAGAAAAGTTCGGAAGACCGAGTAGGCAGCTCTTCAGCCAACGGAGGGCTTTCGGACTTTTCCGAGCGGTTGCGCACCTGGAGCTAGACACCAAGAAAAGCGAAAGGCGCGCGATCAGCCGCTGCAGAAAAGTTTGGAAGACCGAGGAGGCAGCTCTTCAGCCAACGGAGGGCTTTCAGACTTTTCAGAGCGGTTGCGCACCTGGAGCTAGACACTGCAGAAAAGGATACTCGGTTAAATACGGACCACATCACGTGGTCAACACCGAGTTGTTACCGGTCACGTAACAAAAGCTCCAGGCGCGCGATCAGCCGCTGCAGAAAAGTTTGGAGATCAAGAAAGTAAAAACAAAAAAGATGCACAGAGTTGCATGCATCTTCAGTCGTTTCTCATAGTTTCTTTTTTAAATTATATCATTGCAGAAATTTTACTTTACATTAATACGTACTGAGGGATTGAAGCGGAAGGGGGCGACTCCGGCGGGATTGAAGCGGTAAGTCGAGACCCCACAGGAGCGCGTACTACAGCGACGAGGATGCTCGGCACCGCCCCGCGGAACGCGTCCCCCCTGGAGCGGAAATCCCATTGCAGTCACTAAAGATTCATGAAGATTTCGCCAGGAGCCACTCTTCCCAATGGTTCTTATTTGCACCAATAATCATATCATCGTATTTTTCTCTATTCTTAGCAGGCATCGTATCAATCGCAAAACCACCTAAACCAACCTCTAATTCTTCTCGTTCACTCTTCAAACGATCAACCAACTCAAACAAGTTTGGTAAATTCTCTCTCATTGTGCAAGACATAAACAAGAACTTTGGTTTTACAGTATCCAGCACAACATCAATATCTTCTTCTTTAATACTGGATCCTAAATAAATAACCTCAAACCCTTTTCGTCTAACAAACAAGGTAAATATTAACAATCCTAATTCATGCCACTCACCTGGCCCACATACAGCCACTACCTTAGGTAAAATACCGTTATGGGGAAAAGAGTGCATAATGATTCCGATTCTGGAACGAAGTATGGAAGTAGCAAAATGCTCATGTGCGGTCGTAATTTGTCCACTCTCCCATAGGTCACCAATTCTAACTAAAATGGAACCTAATACATCAATAACCACTTTGTCTATCGTGTAAATGGCAAATGCATGATTAATTAATTCATGTGCTTTTACTTCATTAAATTGAAGTAGTGCTTGCATTAATTCTTCTGATAGAGTATCCGTTTGGTCAACTTCTTTACTTTTATCTACTATATCATTTTCAAAGTCACTCTTTTCAAGCAAAGCTACTGCCTGACTTATTGTGAAACCTTGATTCACTTTATTAGCAAGCCATTTCAATATATGAACATGTTTCTCAGTATATAAACGATGACCTGAATCATTCCTTACAGGTGCTATCATATTATAACGTCGCTCCCAAGCCCTTAGCGTGCCAGGTTGAACGCCTATCATTTTTGAAACTGCTTTGATGTTGTATTTTCCTTCATCTTGGCTTGTCATTCTAACATCCTCCAATTACCAGTACCTTATCATCACCGATTATACTGAGAAAATCCCTTCGTGTAAACTTTGTGTAGGTTTTTTATATAGTTTGTGCAGGTTTTTTTCGTATTGTAAGTACATGCGCTTCAGCTTTTGTCCCTAGACGTAAGGGTATAATAGAAGTCCCATAGCCATTAGATACAAAATGAACATATGGAAATGTTTGGTGCACCCCACCGAGCGTGTAAGGGCCAAAACCGAAAATTCTAATTTGACCACCGTGTGTGTGCCCACTCAAAAGCAAATCTACATATCCTTGTAAGCTAACTCCTGCTTTTCGTCTAATTCTTGGGTCATGACTGACAAAAATACAACATTCATTCTTATTTATAGAAGAAATAGTTTTATGTACATTATCTTTTTTCATACTCATATCTTCTATTGCTGCAAGTTGGATGAAAGACCCGTTATAAGAAATCAAAACTACTTCGTTTCCAACCACGATGACTTTCCATTTTTCCAACAGTTTTTTAAACGTTTCTACATCTCCCTCGTAATCATTATTCCCCCAAATAAAATAAATAGGTCCAAATCTAGACAATCTTTTCAAGTTTTCTTCTATTTTCCAATTTGGAGTTCTATTGTCTCTAAAGTCCCCTCCTATAATAACAAGTTCTACGTCATGTACTTGATTTAACAATTTTTCACTAATGACTCTATTATGTACATCAGATATATAAAACACCTTTAATTCGCTGCTATTATGTGGAAACCTATTTAATTCAACTTCTATCGTTGATAAATTATTGGAAAATGCATTATATATCATAAAAACAACTAATAGAATTCCAATAGTTAAAGCTGATACAGACAATATTAGCATTACGCACTCCCTAAAATTGTTTTTTACTATCTTATCAAACAGAACGAAAAAAGGCACCTTCCTAATTGGAAGATACCTAGGAAATCAGTCTTCTACGATGTCTAAAACACGGAATCCTGACTTTTCTAATTTAGTAATAAATTTATCAATATTATCTTTTTTCTCAATTTTTAAAACTATTCTCCTAACCAATTTATCCGTTTCATCAAATGTAACTAGTGATATGACAGATTCGTGATACTGTTGGATAATCTCTGCTAACCTTGCAATACGGCCTTCTGTTTCTACAGATGTAAAGGCAATTCGAATTCCTTTTCGATGCACTCCAAACGCGCTTTGAAATTGTTCCATTACATCAAATCGAGTGACTACACCTAAAAAGTTTAATTTTTCATCTACTACTGCAAGTAAAGGAAAATCTTTTAGTTCCACTAACGTTTGTTCGAACACTTCATTTCCCTCTAAGTATTTATCTTGGTGGCTCAACACTTCCGTCAAATCAGTTTTCTTTAAGAATGTTTCTTTTTCCTCACCAGAATCAAATAAACCTTTATAAATATTATAGCGAGTAACTACGCCAACATATTTCTGCTTATCGAGAACAGGTAGCGCATCTACTTCTTTTGATTCTAACATGTTCATCGCTTCTTCTAGACTTTGTCCTAGCTGTAAAGAAAATACTTTATGCTTCGGAATTAACAAATTTTTTACAAACATACCAATCACCTCAAATTATAAATTCTACCTACATATATTTTTTCATCACCAAATAAATGTCAGATATATCGAAAAAAGACATGTTTGATTAAGTATAGCAAAAATACAGAGGATGTCACTATAATTTTCAGAAAATTATAACTTCATTTTGTAGCATGATACAAATTAATTCCTTTTTCTTTCATTACTTCAAACACATGGTGCCTATTGGTCCATAGGCTATCTTTCCACAAATCCTTACTCCTGTCCACAATCTCTTTCCTTAAATCTTGATACTCTTTTTCATATTTTTGTTTTTTTCTATAGATTAATATCCCGAAAAAGCATCCTGTACCAAATAGAATAGAAAACAATGGGAGCAGTGGATTTGACATAAATGCAAAAAATAACTGATCGCTAGAATGCGAGTAAACTTTTACTATCTTCTCAAAGGAATAAGAGAAAAAAGAAAAAAATAAAAGACCAAGAGTAATATAACAATATAAATAATACTTCTTCCAAGTATCAAACTTTTTCTTCCTAAAATATACTTGATTCAACATATAAATTGTGGTTGAATCTGCATAAGGGTACAAATCTTTTATATCCTTGTCCAATTTAAAACCCCCTTCCTTAACCATTAATATGATGTGGAAGAGGGTTGTATTCACGGCATTTTAAAGTATAGAAAACATACTGGTATGAGAAGAAAAATAAATAAAAGAATCCTCGGCAACCATACAGTGGATAATGAAGTAGATTTATAGGTATTGACTTTTTGATGTCGTTCTTTACGAGATGGAAGTGGTATTGTTTCCTGGTCTTCAGGAGGAGCATCTTGTAGGTGAATTTCTTTTCGATGTTCCAACATCAGCTTTATGTATTTATCTTCGTGCTCTTTCACAACCATACTCCTTTCTAACCGGTCTTTCTTTCTCTCTATCTATTGTAACAGGTGATTGTTATGCTCTCATGATTCTTTTACCCCAAAATAATATCGTGTAACATCCATTTCCAGTCTTTTTGCACCTCATTAATTTGTAACAACTCTTCTCCAAAAAAATTACTTACGTCCATCCCACAATTATCGCAACATGTAACCGGTTTGTTTTCGATTTGCTCATCAAACAAGGAAACTAGTTCTTTTCTTCTACAATTACTGGTCAGTACCCAATCATGCATTTCTTTAACTTTTACTAACTTCTGACTAATTCTATTGTTTTTCTGTTCTACCATATACTTTCTTTTTTCTACCAATGGTAAATGAGCAAACTTACTCTCTAAATACTGCAGATATCTTACACCCGAAGTTTCTTGCAGTTCTTCTTCTAATACATTACCTTCTAGGAAACGATCGATTGTATCTTCAGAAGGTAATTCATATTCGACCATGGAGTAAGTTAATGTTTCATCTCCTTCTTGATAAAGTTGAATGGCAATACTTTTTTCTCCATCCCTTCCAGCACGACCTATTTCTTGGATATAGGATTCCATTTGACTCGGCATGTGAAAATGGATAACAAAACGAATGTCTTCTTTATTAATCCCCATTCCAAATGCACTGGTTGCACAAATGACACGTAGTTGACTGTCAATAAACTGCTGCTGAATAAGCATACGATCTTCTGTACTTAGCCCCGCATGATAATAGGCAGTGTTTCCTATCCCTGCATTTACAAAAAGTTGATGACATTCTTCTGCTAATCTTTTGCTTGAAAAATAAATAATTCCTGAACCTTTTAGTTCTTTGCACAGGAATAACAATCTCTCTTTTTTTTCTTCAACAGAAGATACTTTCTCAACGTTCATTGCAATATTTCTACGGTCTACGGAATAGATGTGCTCTTCCCACGAATCCAAGTGTAAATAAGTAAAAATATCTTTTCTTACTTTTTTTGTAGCTGTAGCTGTTAATGCTAAAGTTAAGGGCTCTCCAATTAGTTTTCTAAACTCCCCGATCCTCAGATAATCTGGTCTAAAATCAAGTCCCCACTGAGAAATACAATGTGCTTCATCCACTACCAAAAGTCCAATAGATAAACTGGAAATCGACCTTTGAAAATATGGGTTTTGCATCATTTCAGGTGAAACAAAAATAAATTTGTACCGACTAATATTCTTCAACACATCACTGCGTTCTTCCTGGCTTAAAAAAGAGTTTACCGCTACAACAGATTTCTCTCCAACCATCTTCATCCTGTTTACTTGATCTTGCATGAGAGAAAGTAATGGAGAGATAATGATTATGTGACCTTCTATAGTATAAGCAGGAAGTTGATAACACAGGGATTTTCCTGTTCCTGTTGGTAACATAGCAAGCGTGTTTTTCCCTTTTAAAAGAGAAGTAATGACTTCTTTTTGTCCTGGACGAAAGGAAGAATACCCAAACCGTTCTTGCAGAATTTTATGTAAGTTCATTTTTTCCTCTCCTTGCTATACAAAGCCTAATCTGGAAATACGAAATCGCGTCACCTACGGACTCTTTTATAGGTTTTAAACGTTGAACCTGTAAAGTTTCTATTGCCTCATTTATTAATCTTTCTTCTTCTTGCGTTAATAAGATGGAACTATCAAAATGAGGATCCATCAAAGCCAGTTCTATGACGTGATCTTCTATTGTACTTTTCTTTAAACCTCTAATTGAAGCAACATCTTCTAGGGAATTTCCCATATCCAGTAATCTCTTCGTATGTTGCGTGGAACTAGTGTATAAAGAAACGTTATTTGTTGTTTGTAGTAGCATACTTAATAATGGTGGTTGAAGCCTTTCGTATATAGCCATCCATTCATGCCAAGCATGTAACCACATTAGTTGCATCTCTATTTCCGAAACATTCCATTCATCTGCCAATTGGTACATGGTTTGCCCTGAAGTTTTTACACCAGAAAGTTTTTTTATCAGTAAAGTAGGTGCTGTTTCCATTTCTTCAAACACAACACTACATTCTTCCAATAACGTATGTGCAAATTCTTTTAACGTTTGACTTGTTAGATGGGAGGCTAGAAAAAATTTCAACTCTTTTTGAACTTTTTCATCTTGAACGATGGGAATATAGTTTTTATTTTGACTTAATGCATTAGATACCACTTGAATTAATAAATTCATTTTCTCCCAACGCTCTTTCGTAACTTTATGAAACGACCATCCGTTTAAAAATGGGAACAAAATTGGTGCGTTATGCATTTTATTCAACCCGCTGCTTGTTACTTTAATTAACTCTGTATCCAATGATATATACTGATCGTCTCTTAGAGAATTTAAGCGTTCCATGAATTGTTCTTTTGAGAGTTTTGGTAAAATGGAGAAATAAGCTGTTAGTGAAAATAAATGAATATCTTGAATGGTTTGGGAAGATTTTTTCCCTTTTAATATATGGAAAATAGAGGAATAAGAACGCTGCTCATGCAATGTTGTCGCAATGGTTAAAATAAGTTTGTCCAATAACACCTTTTTCACCTGCCTAAACGTTTTACTACATTGTCATTGTATCATTACAATTAATATTTTTCTCTTTTAAGTGATTTTTTAAAATGTAAGCACTTACATTAATGATATGTACTCTTTACAGTTGAAAAGATGAGACATCGGCCTTAAAATAAAAGATGAGACCAATTTTCCATACAACTTTTTGTTGATGGTTAGAGCAAAGGAGGTTATTTTCCATGGCAAAATATACAATTGTTGACAAAGATACATGTATCGCTTGTGGAGCGTGCGGAGCAGCTGCCCCAGATATTTATGATTACGATGACGAGGGTATTGCATTTGTAATTCTAGATGATAATGAAGGAACATGCAAAATCCCTGATGAGTTACACGAGGATATGGTAGATGCATTCGAGGGATGCCCTACTGACTCCATCAAGATTTCTGAAGAACCATTTGATGGTGACGCTCTTAAATTTGAATAGTAATAAATAAAAAACAAGGACAATAAAAATGTCCTTGTTTTTTATTTATGCTTTTACGCTTTTCTCCACTGAACTTGGCACACTAGCACGATTACGTTCAATTACTGTATGAAGTCTTGTTACTAAGATATAGGAAACTCCTGCTACAACTGCACCTTTAATTAAATTAAATGGTACTACAGCTGATAAAATAAACTGTAGTAAAGCAGCTGACTCCCAAGCAGGTGCATTTAAAAACCACGTATACGCTGGAACGAATAAGAAATAATTCAATACACTCATCCCAACTGTCATTGCAACAATACCTGCAGAAAAACCGACTAACATACCTTTCTTACTATTCAACTTTGTGTAAATGTAATAAGCCGGTAATAAGAAAAGAATTCCTGCGGTAAAATTAGATGCTTGATCAATTGGTACTCCAGTCATCGAATTGTCTAAAATGTAGTGAATTGTGTTCTTTAATAATTCAACCAACACTCCTGCTACCGGCCCCATCATAATTGCCGCTAAAAACGAGACAGAATCACTAATGTCTAATTTTAAAAACGGAGCAGCTGGTAAGATTGGGACACTTATCTTCATCAACAGAAACGACAAACTGCCCATAAAACTAATTAACACAAGATTTCTAACAGATTTCCCCATACTTCTCTCTCCTTTTGGGATTCACCAAAGAAGAAAGATAACCTACTACTTCTTAAAAACAAATAAGCCCAAACTTTTGTTAGGGGCTAATCATCTCTAAGAAGCCAAGCAAAAAGACGAATTACAACTGAATTATTTAAGCGGCAACTCTGAAAGAAATAATGTAATAATTACTTCTAAAAAATCTGCATACTTAAATAAACCACATGTAAAGCGTTTTGCTTTGCGGCTACCTTCACCTTCTCCCATCCAGACTATACTGTCGGCTTTGGAATCACACCAAATCCTGCTTCGAAAAGCTCGCGGGCTTAAGAGTACGTATACTCCTTACCGCCGGTCGGGAATTTCACCCAGCCCCGAAGGTGAATCGCTATTCATTTTTATCTTACACCCTTATTATACATAGAAAAAAGGGAAAATCAATGAATTTTGCTCATGATTTTCCCTTTTACTATATGTTTCTTCCGTCTAAAAGTTCTACATGATGACTACTTTACCACTTAAAAGTAGAATAGACAAACTTGCAGTTAGTAATACAACAATACCAAACCGTCTTAAATAATCGAGCATGTATTTAATCCTCCCCTAAAAAACTACCCTTCCAACGGTATGCCTAAACTCTCTATTTTATTCCTCTTTCCATTGATCATAACGGTACACATTTACATGACCTTTTGCTTCAATTGGTTTACTCAAGTCCAAAGAGATATTCTCTGTAGGAAAGTTATTAAATTTAACACTAGTGAAACCAAAAGTATTGGCAGTGTGTAAAATGGATTCAATTGTTACTATTGGCGGTATAACCGAATCCCACTCGTTTGTTAATGTAACGCTTGCTTGTTCACCATTTTCTTCTACTAATACCTCTACATTTTCAGGAACTGTTGCTTGATCGAAACTACTTGGTGAAATTTTTAACTCTTCTATCGCTTCTTGCAGGTTATCTTTATCAGTGGGTATACCATTAAATGCATAAGGTAGTTCCGCGACAGCCACAGGATAGGAATAATACAATGTTGGTTGGTTTTCACTATTTAATTCAAAAGGTTTAATTTCTCCTAAATGACTAAATGATGCTCTTTTCCCATCATTGGTTTGAATATCTACCGTAACAGGCCCTAAGAACTCATACGATGTGTTAATTAGATCAATAAAGGCTGATTCCAAACCAGTCGTATTATATGGATGATTTTCATCTAAAACTACTGTCAGCCTCTTAACCTCATCATTAAAGGAAAGTGTCGCTTTTAGAGGTAAGAAATCTGCTAAGTTTAATGTTTCGTCTTTAATACCATCTTCAAGTACAATTTCTTGTACTACTTCATTCATTGGCGCCTCCGTCTGCCACTCCACCGTTAGTGGTAAGAAAGTTGCGTCTTTCGTCTCAACAATAATAGGTATATAAACAGCATTCTCCACTGTTTCATACACACCATTAAGAGAGGTATAATTGGCTGTTTCGATGGTATATTCTTTCTGAGTCGCTTCACCTTCAGTTGTGTCTTCAAATTTATTTGCACTATCCTCATCTGCTGTTTCTTTTGTTTCTTCACTAGCATTAAACATGCTTACTTGATCAGAATTATCCAAACCACTTTCTACTTGTTCCTTCTCTTCACTACCACTCCGTTCTTGAAGTGCTAACTGTTCACTTGAATCCCGTTGCATAAGAAAAGATGCAGATAAAATGGAGAGAACCATAACCGCTGCTAAAGCAACAAAAGGCGCTAAAATTTTCTTTGTGTGATCTCGCTCTATATCAGGAGATTGGCTGTCTCTCATCACCTCTTGAAAAGATCGTTTATCCTTAAAAGATGGCATTTGCTTAAATAATGATTCTAACTGCTCGTCATCCCAATTACGCTTGCTCATGGATCGTTTCCTCCTTTCCACTTTTTTCAATCATCAGTTCTTTTAACTTTTTCAACGCTCGGTGCTGAGTGGTTTTCACTTTACTTTCCGTCCAATCTAACGTTTGGGCAGCTTCTGTTATAGAAAAGTCTTGGAGATATCGTAAGATGATGACCGCTCTTTGGTCAGGCGAACAATGGTCTAAGCAACGATACATCAACTGTATTTCTTCACTTTGAAGCGCTACTTCTTCGGGGAGCGGTTCGTCACTTTTCACCGTGTTTGTAGCAAAAGTAAAAGCTTCTATCACTTTATCTTTCCAACCTTTTTGCTTTCTAAAATGATCAATCGCCACATTTCTTGCTATAGAAAAAAGCCACGTTTTTTCTGAACTGCGGTTCTCAAAACCTGCATAGGATTTCATCACTCTGATGTAGACTTCTTGTGATAAATCTTCTGCGACTTCTCGTTGTTTTACCATATACATTAGAAAGTTAAAAACGTCTTGATGATGACGTTCATAAAGTTCTTGAAAAACGGAGTTCATCATTGCTCCTCCCCATTCACTAAATTAGTCGTGTGATTAGCTAAAAAGTTACACAATATATATCTATTTAACTGTAATCACTAAAATTGTATCGATTAATGAAATAAAAAGGAAGAATTATTTACATAACTCTCCCTTTTCGTTATCGTTCCTCATGAAACAAGATTATCTTCTTTCATTCTGCATTTTTATTGGTAATTCGATAATAAATGTCGTACCTTGTCCAAGCTTACTTCTCACCTCTATGGACCCACCATGCGCATTAATGATATTTTTAACAATTGCAAGCCCTAGGCCTGTTCCACTTTTACCTCTTGTTCTAGCTTTATCCGCTTTATAAAATCGTTCAAATACAAAGGGTAAATCATCTTCATGGATTCCTTGGCCAGAATCTTGTACCTCGAATATAGCATTAGACCCTTTTCTACTACTCTTTATCTTTACGTTGCCACCCTCTGGAGTATGTCGCAGTGCATTGTCAATTAGGTTCGTAAACACTTGCTCTAAGCGATCTGGATCCGCCCATATACTTCCCAGCAATTCATTTTCCGTAGAAAGTTGAACAGAAGATTCTCTTGCAACACCTTGAAACTTTAAACTTATTCTTTTAATAAATGAACTTATTGGTACATCATCTTTCGAAATAGATTGATAACCCGCTTCCATTCTAGCTAAATCTAGTAAATCATTCACAAGCCTTCCCATTCGAAGAGACTCATCGTAAATGATTTTTGCGAACTCTTTCTTTTCTTCATCTGTTCCAGCAATGTCATCCATTATTGCTTCACTATATCCTTGTAACATCGATATGGGGGTACGTAATTCATGAGAGACATTTGCGATGAAATCCTTTCTAAGAACATCATGCTTTCTTTCTTCTGTCATATCACGTAAAACGGCTACCGCACCCCTTACTGATTGTTCATTATACAGTGGCGTGATAACAATCATATACGTACGACCTTGAACCGTCATCTCCGTAAATTGTTCTTTTTCTGTTTCCATGACTTTTGAAAATAGCAGGACGACATCCTTTGGAACAGCTTGGAATGCTTCTCCCTCTTTCTCATAATGAGCTTGCTCTAAGAATCTGTCGGCGGGAGGATTCGTTATTAATACAGTTCCATCTCTATTTATGGTAATTACGCCATCTGCCATTGAACTTAAAATACTAAAGAGTTGTTCTTTTTCCTGGTTGAGCGCATGGATATGATACGTAATTTGTCGCCCCATTTGATTAAAGGCTGTTGCGAGTTCTCCAATTTCGTCATTCGTTAATATCGGAACCTTTGATGAAAAATTTCCTTTAGAAACTTCAAAAGCAGCTTCTCTCATTTTTCTTAGAGGTGCCGTTATTCGTGTAGACAAAAAGAAAGCAAATATGGTGGTTAAAATAATGGCTATCCCTGCTGCAAGTAAGATAACTTGTGTTGTTTGTTGGGTCGTTTGTTTTAACACCTGAAGAGATTGAAATACAAACACACCATACGTTTTTCCATCCGTGTGTTTATAAGGTGTTCCAGAAACGATTACGTTTTCATAGCGATCTCTTGAACCACTAAGTGTGCCAACTCTAATTTCTTGTGTAACAGTTTCTCCAGTAAAGACCTTTAAAAGCATAGGAGAAGACGCAATATCTTTATTAGAAACTACCAGTTCTTCTGACTTTGTTGCGTGTAATCTATTTCCTTCTGCATCTGTAATAATTACTTGAGAGGGAGAATCAATTATTTCATCAACAATTTCTAAACCATACATTAACTCAGAATGTTCTGCTAGTATGGTTGATACCTTTTCAGCAGATCGGAGTAACTCCTTCTCGACTTCATCAACATGATAGTTTTGAAAAAATTCTAATAGCAGAATAGTCAAAACAAATAAAACAAAAGAAACGAGAAGCAGGATGGTAATCCAAAGCTTCCCAACAACACTTTTCCAAATTTTCATTATTGCACTACCTCAAACTTATACCCTACTCCCCAAACAGTAACAATCATTTTAGCAGCAGGTTCTGACACTTTGTTTAATTTTTCTCTCAACCTTTTTACATGTGTGTCTACCGTTCGAAGGTCTCCAAAAAACTCATATTGCCAGACTTCTTTTAGTAGGTTTTCACGATCAAACACCTTATCCGGCGTCTTAGCTAAAAAATGCAACAGTTCGTACTCTTTAGGTGTTAAGCTCACCTCTACTCCGTCAGCTGTTACACGGTGTGCATCATTATCAATCGTCAGATGTGGAAACACCAATACATCTTTTGCACGAGGTTCTGGATTAACTAATGTAGCGGAGTTAGTTCTACGTAACAATGCCTTTACCCGTAAGATGACTTCACGAGGAGAAAACGGTTTAACAATATAATCATCTGTGCCAAGCTCAAAGCCTTGCACTCTATTTGCTTCTTCCCCTTTAGCTGTTAGCATGATAATGGGTGTATTTTTCTTTTCTCTTATCCCTTCACACACCTCCATACCATCCATTCCTGGCATCATAACGTCCAATAATATACAATCAAAATGGAAATCAACACCCAGCTGCAAGGCTGTTATACCGTCTTCCGCTTCTGTCACTTCATATCCTTCCCGTTCTAAATACATTTTTAAAAGTCGACGGATTCTTTCTTCATCATCTACTACTAATATTTTCATTTTATCTTCCATGGCTAATGCCTCCAGTCCATTATCTATTACCTCTATTATGTACAAATAACAAGTAAAATGTCGATTCATAAGTGAAAAGCTCAGCGCAATAAAGGCATCCCCTTTATTTTGCTGAGCTCTCTTGTTGCATTAAGCATATGAATGTAGGCCTGCAATTACAAGGTTCACAACAATTAAGTTGAACATGATAATAACGAAACCAATAACAGCTAACCAAGCAGAGCGTTCTCCGCTCCAGCCAGCTCCTAAGCGTAAATGAAGATAGGCTGCATAAAATAACCAAGTCACTAGAGCCCATACCTCTTTTGGATCCCATCCCCAGAATCTTGTCCATGCAATCTGTGCCCAAATCATTGCGAAAATCAATGCTCCTAACGTAAATACAGGAAAACCTATTATTACGGAACGATAATTTATTTCATCCAGTACTTCGTTGTTTGCATTTTTCACCAAAGGTTGTATTAGTGCACCGATACGTTTTCTGGAAATTAGTCTAATAATCCAATATAGGATCACTCCACCTATTAAAGAAAGAACAAACGTGTTCAGTTTCTTTGCATTTATAATAGCAGGTACCTCTATTAGTGGTTTAAAAGTAGAGCCGTTCACAATGGAATATTCATTTGGACCAAAAACAGGAGGAAGAGTAAAATCCATGTCCTGCGTTTCACCCGCTTTGTCTACCCACGTCATCTCTGAAGAGAAGCCACTTAAAGAAGAGACAGTAGTGATAAGAATAAATGCAACAGTAGCAACTAAGCCATATAGTACAAGCTCTAATGCAGTTGTTTTACCTGACTTCTTTGATTGGTTAACATTTTTTAGTAGATACAATAATCCTGCTGCACAAGAAATAGCTAAAATAGCTTCTCCTAGTGCCGCTGTAATTACATGGATTGCTAACCAATTACTTTGTAGCGCTGGAATTAGTGGCGAAACTTCTCTTGGGAACATACTTGCATAGGCAATTACTAACACAGCAATTGGTAAGGCAGCCAAACCAAGAATAGTTGTTCGATAAATAGAGAATAACAATAAGAAAGCTCCGACTAACATCATGCCAAAAAAGGTTGTAAATTCAAATAGATTACTTACAGGAGCATGCCCAGCAGCTATCCATCTAACAACGAAATATCCTAATTGCAAAATAAATCCAATGGTAGTTAATCCTATTCCCCATTTTCCAAAACGATTTACTTTACTGTCTTTCGTTCCTTTTACACTTCCAGCAATTAAGGCAATGGAAATTAAATAAAGAACAAAAGCTCCATACAACAATGTTGAACTAATTGTATACAATCCCATTACGCTGTCCCCTCCTTACGCTCGTTAAATTGTTCTCGTTGGTCATGTAGCAGAGGGAAACCTGTTCCTTCCATCACACCATCTAGCTCACGTTTCAAGCCAAGCCAGTTTTTATTTGTTAAACCAGAAATATATGTTATTTCACCTGAACGCTTTATCCAGAGTCTTCGATGATTCCAGTATGAACCTTGCATTACCCCAATCATGAATATTAGACCTCCGAGTGCTAATACCCATAAAGTTAAATCTTTTCTGATGGTTAAACCAGATATATTTCTTGTATCTAGTCCAGCGAAAGATAATTTAAACTGATTTTCTCCTAAAGGCTCTACATTTTGTTGTATGCCAAGGAAAGCTGTTTCCCCATTTGGTGTTTCTGGAGTTATCATAGAAAAAAGAAACGCTGGATTATTCGGTACTGGAGATTTCGATTCTGGTTCTCCATTTGCATTGATACCGGCATAATCAGGATAATACCCCTTCAATTCAACCTTTGCTCCATCATTTAATTCATAGGTTCTAGCTGGATTAAATAGATCGACAGTAAAACTTCCATAAGACTTAGAAGGATCTGCTTTGCTATCTAAAGAAAATGACATTTTCTGAAATTGATTTAAACGAAAATCAACTTGGTACACGGCAAATCCATCAAATTTCAGAGGCTCATTTACACGGATTTGGTCTTTTTTAACTTCTGTCTGTTCACCATTTTCTCCGTTTTTATACAGCACGACATTTGATTGGAAGTTCTTAGCTATGATCCCGTTCCTCTCTAATGCTGCATCAAACACTTCTGGGGCTTCACCTTGTTGGTATTGTTCAAAGATAAATTGTTCATTTTTAAGCGAATACTCTTTATCCGTTCCTGGTATTTCGTAGGTTTCTCCTTCTTCGATCCAGAGTAATTCATCTACATAAAACCCTGGAACAAATCGTAAAACTCCTCCGATTAAAAATATGATTAATCCAACGTGGTTTACATAAGCTCCCCACCTAGAGAATCTATTTTTTTCAGCCAGTATGTTACCATTCTCTTCTCGTATTTTGTATCGCTTTTTCTTCAACTTTTCTTTTACCAGCTCATAATCTTCCTCTTTGATCGTACTAGAAGAAACAGAGTTAACTAAACGTTGCTTTTTCATGAATTGATCATGTCGAGTTACTCGCTGATTTTTAAGAGATTTGTATAAAGGGATACCTCTATCTAAACTAGCAATAATAATAGAGGTTCCTAGCATACCAATAAGTAGTAAGTACCACCATGAACTATAGAGATTATGAAATCCTAATGTGTAATAAAGCGTACCTAAAGATCCATATTGATCTGCATAGTGAACGGCAGGATTAATATTAGGAGGTATATACATTTCTTGTGGAAAAATAGTTCCTATAGCTGAAGCAATTAGTGTGACAATGATAATCGTTACTCCAACTTTTACAGAAGAGAAAAAGTTCCAAATTTGATCTATAATCGTTTTGTTATACGTTTGGGAACGTCTAGCACTTCCTTCATAACGCATATCATGGATCGCTTCTTTTTTTGCTTCTTCTGTCAGTGCTTGTCCACACGCCTGACAAAGGACTGTTCCATATGTATTTATGTGACCGCATTCACATGTAATATTTTTCATTCCCTCTCCCCCTTTCCCTTATGGCATGATACTTTGTAAATGCCGATCAATTTCTTCCTTGGTCATAGTAGATTCAATCACATCTACTACCTCCCCTTCTGGAGAAATCAAGAATGTTGTAGGGAGTGGAATCACCCCATATTGTTTCACCACATCACGGTTTCCATCAAGCACTACATCAAATGTTAAGCCATATTGCGAGATAAAGTTTTCCACTTGAAATAAAGGTTCGCCTACATTCACTGCTAAAATCTCTACACCCTTATCACGATAAACTTCCGACAATTCTTGCATATAAGGCATCTCTTCCTTACAAGGTTTACACCAAGTTCCCCAAAAATTTAAGAAAACCCCTTTACCCTTATAATCTTCTAAACTAATTTGACTTCCATCTACGGAAGTTAAAGTAAAATTAGGAGCCATATCTCCAGTGGAGATCATCTTCTTTTGCTCGCTGCTGTAATTAGCATATAAAGTATACGCAATGGCTAAAGCAAGGACTAATAAGATTCCTGTGCGTATCCAAAGGCGTTGCTTTTTTTTGTGGCTCATAGTATTTCTCCTTTCTGGTGTTCTTTATAACAATAAAAATAGTAAAAAAGCTAATTGATATGTAAGAATTATACTCATAAAAAAACGAGAGAAGGAAATCACACCATCACTCGCCAATATGTGTCAATATTCACTAGTATAGCATTTTTTTATGAATTCGTTTGCAACAAGTTTGACGATTATGTGAATGTCCCTACCCCAAGGAGTAAACAGAAAAGTAGCTGATACAAAACCAAGCATGACTGCACAAGGGTTTCCGCTGCAGGGGGACGCTTTCCACTTCGAAAAGCGAAAGGCGCGCGTTCAGCCGCGGCAGGAAAGTTCAGAAGACCGAGGAGGCAGCTTTTAAGCCACCGGAGGGCTTTTGGACTTTCCCGAGCGGTTGCGCACCTGTAGCTAGACACGGCATCTTCACGTTAAAGCTCCTGTGGGGTCTCAGTAACCCACCTCTCCCGTAGGAGTCGCCCCCTTCCGCTCCAACCCCAAAGATGTATTTTGTAAAAGCACTAATTTTGCATTATTAGGAAATTAAATACAACTCAAAAAGATACATCCATTTTTCAGGATGTATCTCTTTCATATTCTTCCAAAATTTTATAATTTAATTCAAGTTACGTTTCGCTCCGCCCTCAGCCATGGCGTGTAATTGTTTCACTTCATGAGGGGATAACTCTCTAGTTTCACCTGCTTTTAAGAAACCAAGCGTTAGGAATCCAAATTGTTCACGCTTCAGTTTTTGCACCGGGTGTCCAATTGCTTCAAACATACGTCTTACTTGGCGATTACGACCTTCATGAATCGTTATTTGGATAATTGCTTTATCCTTATCTTTTTCACCAGATAAGAACTTTAGCTTGGCTGGTGCTGTTTTACCATCTTCTAGTTTAATTCCTTTTTCTAACATACGTAAACTTTCTCGTGTTGGGATTCCTTTTACACGAGCAATGTACGTCTTAGGGATCTCAAACTTTGGATGCATTAGTTTGTTTGCAAACTCTCCATCGTTCGTAAGTAATAACAGACCAGTCGTCTGATAATCTAGTCGACCAACAGGGTAGATTCTTTCTTTGATTTCAGGTAGAAGATCTACTACTGTTTTTCGCCCTTTATCGTCTGTAGCAGCCGATAAGACGCCAGCAGGTTTATACATTAAGAAATATACTTTTTCTTCTGTTTCAATTTGCACACCATTTACTTCTATACGGTCTGTATCCGTTACTTTTACTCCTAATTCACGAATTACTTTACCATTTACTTTAACTGCACCATTTTGAATCAACTCTTCAGCTTTACGACGAGAAGCGATGCCAGCATGTGCAATAACTTTTTGTAATCTTTCCAAGAACATTCACCTTTTTCTACATATTGTGTCCCTATGAATTATGTCACATTACGCTCCAAATGCAAAGCACTACTAAGAGGAATACATAACTTACTAAAAAAAAGATGCATCTATATAATAGAATGCACCTTTCAAAACTATTTTCCTCTTACGCAAATAACCAGGTAACCACTACTATGGAAGCAATGATACCTACTAAGTCTGCTAGCAGTCCCACCTTTAGGGCATCTCCCATTTTCTTTATCCCTACAGCTCCAAAGTATACTGTTAAAACATAGAAAGTTGTGTCCGTACTACCTTGAAGTGTAGCTGCTAATCGACCAATGTAGGAATCCGGTCCAAACGTTGCTGTTAGATCACTCATCATTCCTAAAGCAGCTGTACCAGAAATCGGTCTAATTAATGCTAATGGAATAATGTCCGATGGTACACCCAAATAAGATAGAGGAATAGCAAGTAACCCTGTGAAAAAACCTAACGCTCCAGACGCCCGGAACACAGTAATAGCAACCAACATTCCAATTAGAAAAGGAATAATTGAAACAGCAATCGAAATACCCTCTTTTCCACCTTCTACAAAACTTTCATACGTCGGGACTCTTTTATAGGTCCCATATAATAAGATAAAAGCAATAAGAAAGGGAATTAAATACATAGAAATGGTTGTCATAGCTTGCATTATTCCATCCCCTTTCTTACTCTCCTAAAATAAAAATACCGATCAATAAAAATGGCTGCTATTCCAGAAATTAAAGTTGCTAATATAGTAGGTCCTACAATATCTGTAGGGTTATCGGCTCCGTATTTCATTCTAATTGCAATAACGGTTGTCGGAATAAGGGTTATGCTAGAAGTATTTATTGCTAAGAACGTAATCATCGACCTACTAACAACCGGTTTGTTACCATTTAATTCTTTTAACTGTTCCATTGCTTTAATCCCTAAAGGAGTGGCTGCATTTCCTAGTCCAAACATGTTTGCCATCATATTGGATAATATATATCCCATCGCTGGGTGGTTCGCTGGAACCTCTGGGAATAATTTGCTAATAATTGGACGAAATAGCAGCCCTAGTTTATCTAATAGACCAGCATCTTGGGCAATTCTCATTAAACCCAACCAAAAGACCAACACGCTAATTAATCCTATACATAACGTTACCGCTTCGTTTGCTGAAGAGAAGATGGCTGCATTAACTTCATTCATTGTTCCGTTCACCAGCGCAAAGAGTAAACCCATCACTAGCATAACGACCCATATGATGTTAACCATTGTAGTTAAGCCCTATCATAGTTGAGAAGATGCCTTTAAACCATTCAAAAAACGACTTCTTCTCTTCTGACTTTTCATAGGAAAAGATGATTGGAGCACTAGAAACAATTTGATTATTAAGTGTAAGAGAGAGATTTCCTATATGCTTAGGAACATCTTTTTCTTCATCCCATTTTGGTTTAATCACTTGGATATCTACTTTTACCTCTTCTTCTTTATCTTTATGGATAGGATACATAACATTGTGTTCAACAGACAAATGCCCCTGATAAAATTTGTCTTCTACTTTTACTTCTTCTCCTTCTGCAAAAAACACTTTATTATCATAATTTTGAAATCCATACTCGTATAGCTGGATATGGTCATTCCAATCATCGGGACCATTTAAGGTAACAACAATTAAATTTTGATCTCCTTGAGATGCTGTTGTAACGAGCGTGCGTTTTGCTCTCTTTGTATAACCAGTTTTACCACCTGTACAGTATTGGTATTTTTCTGTAAGTAGCCTGTTTTTATTTTTCCATACACGATCCCAATCAGCCGAAGGATCTTTAGAACGGTACGCTTCCGTTCCAGAAATAATTGCAAACTCTTCATTTTTCATAGCGTATTGCATTAAGATAGCCATGTCATAAGCAGTGGAGACATGATTTTCATGATCATCTAATCCATGTGGGTTAGCAAAATGAGTATTTTTCATGCCAATTAGTTCTGCTTTTTCATTCATTAAATAAACAAAACCTTCTAAACTCCCTCCAACATGTTCCGCAATCGCAACAGCTGCATCATTACCAGAGCGTAACATCAAACCGTAAACCAAGTCTTGTAATTTTTCTTTTTGTCCAGGTTTTAAATATAGGGAGCTACCTTCTGTAAATGCAGCTTTATCACTGACTGTAACGGTGTTTTGCATCATACCGGATTCAACAGCAATAATTGCAGTCATAATTTTGGTGATCGATGCAATTCTTTCTTTGTTATGAGCATCTTTTTCAAATAAGATCCGACCAGAATCTTGATCTAACAAGACCGCATTTCTAGAGCTTACAGATACTGCTTGTACTTCTTTAATAGGAATTAAACTAATAAGGAGCGCACTTACTAACACAATGGCCCACCATTTTCTTTTAGTCATACGTATCTCACCTTACCTATTCCGTCATTTGTACAAGTCTATGCGGTAATTAATGAGATATGAACAGAATGTGAGGAGTACTAGATATAACATAACCACTACGTGACTGCACAGGGATTTATCTAGTTACGTCAATACTTAAAATTATCGATTTCAAAACCTTATCTCTAGAATAACAAAAAGGCAGATTCACTTAGAACCTACCTTTCTTCTAAATTTATCTAGGACTATAAAAATACCTATGAAAACTTTACTGCGTAGGAGGAATGTATGCTTTGGCTCTTTCTAATCGATCTGCTACGTTTTTCCAGTTTACTACATTCCAAAATGCTTCTACATATTCCGGTCGTCTGTTTTCATATTGTAAATAATACGCATGCTCCCACACATCTAGGGCTAAAATTGGTATCGTATTCCACTGCGTTAATAACATATGTCTTTCCGATTGTAGTATTTCTAATCGCTTAGGTTGCGCAGCCCAAACTAGGATTGCCCACCCCACACCTTCCACTGCTTTTGCAGCCTCTGAAAAGTGGCTTTTAAACGCTTGATAAGACCCAAAATCTTTTTCTATCTGTTTTCTTAACCTGCCAGTGGGTTCACCCCCACCTTCTGGAGATAAGTTAGTCCAAAATATTGTGTGCAAATAATGTCCTGAACCATGAAAAGCTAGTTCTCTTGATTCTGCCTTTACAGAGGTAAAGTCTCCAGTTTCTCTAGCTTGTTGTAATGCTTTTTCCGCTTTATTTAAACCCGTTACATAAGATTGATGATGTTTAGTATGATGCAATCTCATAATTTCTTCCGCAATATACGGCTCTAAGGCATTATACGAATAGGGTAGTGGAGGTAATACATGTTCCCCTATCGGCGTAACATTTCCGTTTGTTCTTTCGAAACTTAATTGAATTTGCGAACTTAATTGATTTGCAAGTTCCTCAAAGTGATGAAGATTACTTGATCGATTCGTCAATAATCTTTCTCCTTCTAATCGAAGAACACGATGCAAATCCAGTAATTTTTGATCTGAGATATCTTCTTGTAAAATCCATTTCGCAATGTCTTTTTCCCACTCTAAAACCGCTTGGATGTATGATTCATTTTTCACAGGATGTCCCCCTAACGTTCATTTCGGTTCCATGACAAACCTATGAGAAAACAGAAGAAAGTATGACTAACCTTTGAATCAGTAAACTTTTCAGATTGTATCTTTAACAAAAAGAAAGCTATCCATTCAAGGGAATGGATAGCTTTCTGATTATGATTTTGTCGATTGAACCATTTTCGTGCGATAGTCCGTTTCGTAGTATTCTAATTCTTCACGTAAAGATTGGAATGGTTGTTCAATTTCTTTGATTAATTCTTGAAAATGACTCGGAACGTCTTGATGAAATTTAATTGCGTTTCTTCCTGTGTAGGCCGATCTACTGTTCTCATACCATACATCTGTTTTTGGAGAGAAGAATTCTTCCACACACTGATGATACACTTTATACAGCACTTGTTCTGCCGTTTGTTTAGAAAACGGTTCGTTTGAAGCTATCCACTGACATGCTACAGCAGATTCATTTGTATAGACAACTAGTTTTCTAAATGCAGACCAAATTAATTTACCGTACTCTTGATCCATACTTGACTGTGCTAACCAAGAAGAAAGACTGTGTTCATTTGCATACACTTCGACTTTTTCACCAATATCTCTTAAAGCTAAACTGACATCTTCTAATTGTTGCTTAATAAGTGAATTACTCAATATATTCTCCTCCAAACTTCATGGTTACGATACCTTATTCATCAAAAGAATCTACAGTTTCCTGAAAACGTTCAAAGAATAAATCTGCCTCTTCTTGCACATCGTCTTCTTCTACTCGGTCTGGAAGAGGTGGCAATTCACTAATTTCTTTTAAATTAAAGTAATCTAAAAATTCCTTTGTTGTTCCATACATTATTGGACGACCTGGTGCATCCATCCTGCCTACATCCTTAATTAGTCCTTTTGCCATAAGCGTTTGAATTGGTCTTTCCGTCTTAACACCACGAATTTGTTCAATTTCAACCCTTGTAATAGGCTGCTTATAAGCAATAATTGCTAACGTTTCTAAACCTGCTTGTGACAAAGTAGATACAGATGGCGACTCTACCAATCTTCTTAAATAAATGGAATGCGTTTTTTTTGTAACCAGTTGATACGTGCCTGCTAAAAGTACAACCGTTAGTCCACGTGTTTCATCTGCTTCAAAATCTTCTTGCATCTCTTTCACTATTGTACTCGCTTGACTTTCTTCCATTTCCATTACCGCACATATCTGCTTTAGGGTTAAACCTTCGTCTCCTGCTGCAAAAAGCAGACTTTCTAAAATCGCCTTCCATTTAATCATTTCCACTTGCAAATATCCTCCTACACCTTCTTCTACTCCTTGTTAAGCCTACTATCTCACTTAGTTAACGGAATACAAAAAGAGCTCGTCAAAATTCGTTGCTTGTTCTACTTTAATCTCCTGTTGCTTCATTAATTCTAATAATGCTAAAAAAGTAACCACAATATGATCCTTTTGTTCATAAGGAAATAGCGAAGAAAAAGACTTTTTACCTTTCACTCTTTTTAATTCGCCTAAAATTTCTTCCATCCTTTTTTCTATAGGTATTTCTTGTTTCGTTATAGTCGATGTCTTAGGTTTTTGGATTTTCTTTCTTCTTAACAACTTATGAAAAGCACCCAACATATCATACACAGTTACACCTTTTTCTAATGGTGCTACTCTATTTGGGTCCACATACTCTGATAAATCTGTGGGTGGTTTCGTGTAGATTAAGCTTCTTTCTTCTTCTCTTTGTTTTAATTCTACAGCAGCCTCTTTATATTTTCTGTACTCTATTAACCTTTCCACTAACTCATCACGTGGATCTTCTTCTATTTCAAACAATACGTCATCTTCCCACTCTTCTTCATGTTGGGGTAATAACATCTTACTCTTAATAGCAAGCAACGTTGCTGCCATTACTAAATATTCACTTGCGACATCTAGTTCCAATTCTTGCATGGTCTTAACATACTCTACATATTGTTCGGTCAAAGTAGACATCGGTATGTCATAAATATCAATTTCTAAACGATTAATTAAATGTAATAATAAATCTAACGGTCCTTCAAAAGCGTCTAACTTCACATTATATTCCAAAATATCACCATGTTCTGTGTACTAATTTATCCATAGTATAGAGGATTCACACACTTTATCCAATAACTTTTTAAAGTATCATTGTATCATATTTTTCTAGGTTTTTTTTAGTTAGGCAAAAGCCTACACACATATGTGTTTTTACACATAAGATACATGGACTAAAGAAATAGGAGGTATGGAACATGGGTCACGTTGGTGGATATAACAATGGATTTGCTTTACTAGTAGTGTTATTTATCCTGTTAATCATTGTAGGTAGCGCTTATCTTTGCTAGTTAGTAAAGAACAAACCGTAAATTTTATAACTATATAGATTCTAAAAGTACAATCGTAGCTGTTTAGGAAAAGAGTACTTACTTTCCTAAACAGCTTTTCTACTGTAACATGTAATTTTATTAAGAAAAAAAGCTGATTTATTACGTACTAGTAGTTTTCTTGGAAAATCCTTTAATATTCGTTACTATTATATACATACTCTTCTTTAAGGCGTGATGTGTAATGACGAACTACCCTACTGAATATATTGAGTTCTTAGCAGAGTTTCATGGCTCAAGGGATTATTTTGAATGTCATGAAGTGCTTGAAGAATACTGGAAAGAGGTAGAACCAGGTAAGAAGGATTCTGTTTGGGTTTCTCTTATTCAACTGGCTGTTGCTTTGTACCATGAACGTAGACATAACTGGAATGGTGCAAAGAAGATGATTAACCAAGCGTACCTAATCGCTACTAGGCAGGAAGAAGAATTAAAAAGACTTTCGTTACACTCGGAAGATTTCCTCCCCTTTGCTCAGATGTTAAGAGAACGAATAAACAAAGAAGAAGGTTATTATCCTGTAAACTTACCTATTCATGATAAAAACTTGCTGAAAGCTGTACAAGAAAAATGCTTGGAGAAAAATTACACTTGGCAAAACACTTCCCCGGTCTCTATTGATATTTTGGATCGTCATAAATTACGTGACCGCTCAGAAGTAATTGCTGCGAGGAATGCTTCGTTACAGAATAAAACCACCCGCTAAGATGCGAGTGGTTTTATTCTAACTGTCTATATCTTGGCATTTTTGAAGAAATGACGCAGTGTGTTCCGTTGGCTCTATATCTTTTTCCGTAAAGAGAGCTTGCAACTCCTTTACCATCTTATGACCTATTCCTTCTAAACGATGTGATGGATTTACAGAGATATGTTGGACAACAATTGATTCTGTTCTCAATTGAACACCAATAATCCCAGTAATAACCTCATCTTCTTTCCACAGGTATAGACGCCAATCTTCATTTTCTTCATATTCTTTCATGGTTTGTTGAAGTTGTTTAATATCTTTTTCCGTAGGCATAAAGGAAAGTAGTCCCATGGCTATCTTCTCAAAACTTTTTTTAAACCGAATTAGCATGTATACCCCTCGTCCCCATCATGTTGATGGTTTCCAATAGTTTTACTTGTTAATAGTAACGAAACCATGTCCTTACACTGGTTACGTAACAAATAAAGGTAATCTCTAGTACATTCCATTATATCATACTAGATTCAATTGCAACATTCAATGGAGTATTCCTGTAACATCCTACCCAAAATAGGAAGCGGTTACACCTGTTACTATTTACTCAATTCATGTAACTTGCACTATTATGCTATGAACAACCAGTAGACAACTCCCCATATGACAGCCATTACTAACATGGTTAAAAATAGAACGATATTACCCTTTTTCATCATATGCTCCCCTTACACACTTTGTTTAACATAAGGAAGGTCATTTTTTACTAGGTCCTCTAACGATTCTCTTCTTACCACTAATCTCGCTTCCCCATTTTCCACAAACACAACTGCTGGTTTTGTTAGTCGATTATAATTACTTGCCATAGAATATCCATACGCCCCTGTACAGAACACAGCAAGTATATCCCCAGGACTGGCCTCTGGTAATGGTAGATCCCAAATCAACATGTCGCCGGATTCACAACACTTCCCCGCTATCGCATACGTTTTTGTGTTTTCTTTTGTAGCTTTATTTGCCAAGATTGCTTCATATTTTGCATCGTATAGGGCAGGTCTAATATTATCACTCATCCCTCCATCAACTGCTAAATATGTTCTCGTGTCAGGCACATCTTTAGTAGAACCAACTTGATATAGCGTGGTACCTGCATCACCAACAAGTGAGCGGCCAGGTTCAATCCAAATTTCAGGCATATCCAATTCATTATTTGCAGCCACATCTTGAACATGATGGACAATTTTCTCCACGTATTGATACGGTTCTAACGGCTCATCTTCTTCTGTATATCGAATTCCAAAGCCACCACCTAAATTAAGAACAGTTGGTGTAAAGCCAACGCTCTTTTTCCAATCAGCCATTTTACCTACAATCTTATCCGCTGCTAAGATAAATCCAGTAGTTTCAAAAATTTGAGAACCAATATGACAATGTACACCTAGCACCGTAATTAAGGGTTGTTCTAAACAAAGCTGTAACGCTCTGTCTGCTTGTCCATTGTTCAAATCAAATCCAAATTTTGAATCCTCTTGACCTGTTAAGATATAATCATGCGTATGAGCCTCAATACCTGGAGTGACCCTAATTAAAATATTTACAGGCATTTGAACTTCATTCACTACTTCTTTCAATAGTTCAATTTCAAAGAAGTTATCTACTACAATACAACCAATTCCGTAGTTTAAAGCCATGGAAAGCTCTTCTTTACTCTTATTATTTCCATGCAAATGGATTCTTTCAGCTGGGAAACCAGCTTGGATTGCCGTAAATAATTCCCCTGAAGAAACTACATCTAAAGACATCCCCTCGTCGTCCATCAGTTGGTAAATTGCCACGGATGAAAAAGCCTTACTCGCATAAGCTACTTGCGCTTTAACCCCCATTTTCTCAAACGTCTGTTTAAAGCCCCTAGCTCTTTCTTTAATTAATGCTGTATCATAAACGTAAAGAGGTGTTCCAAATTCTTTGACAAGATCAACAGTATCACATCCACCAATCTCTAAGTTACCTTGCTCATTTATTTGACCAGTACCATATAAATGCATGCTCTCCACCCTTTTCTTCTTCTATAGAAAAAGACAGCCATATTAGCTGTCTTCTAATGAAAACAAACCGTTACAGTCGTTACTTCCAAATAGTTGTGGTAATAGTACCACAATTCCTATTTGTGAGCAATTATGTGCTAGACTGCTTTGGCTGTTTAAATTTATTCCTTGGATGTACGATGCTAGGTCTTATTTTTGATCCTGGTACGGAACGTCTTATGATTATTTGCATAAATGCTGCCGGATGAAATGGAAGCAATGGCCATAGGTAAGGAGTATTAAGTGACTTAATTTGAGCTAGCATGATAATAAATAATGTACAACCAATCATGAATCCTGGTACTCCAAAAAAGGCGACAACTACTACCAAGAACAATCTGGCACTTTTATTTGCTGCACTTAACTCGTAGCTTGGTGTAGAGAATGTACCTATTGCTGCTGCTGAAACGTAAAGAATTATTTCTGGGACAAACAACCCAACATCAATGGCAATCTGACCAATCAGTACCGCGGCAACTAATCCCATAGCTGTCGATAAAGGAGTCGGTGTATGAATGGCGGCTATCCTTAAAAACTCTATACCTATGTCAGCAATTAGAATCTGTAAAACAATCGGTATATTGGACACGTCGTTTGGCCCAATAAAAGATATCTCTTCAGGTAATAAGGATGGGTCCTGAACAAATAATAACCAAAATGGTAACAGAAATAATGATGTTATGATCCCAAGGAATCTAATCCATCTAACAAATGTTCCTACAAAGGCAGATTGACGGTATTCTTCTGCGTGTTGAACGTGATGAAAATACGTTGTAGGGGTAATAATGACACTAGGAGAAGTATCAACATATATGATGACATGTCCTTCTAGTAAATGAGTGGCCGCAACATCCGCTCGTTCCGTATACCGAACAAGTGGATAAGGATTATAGCCCTGTTTTACTAAAAATTCCTCTACTGTTTTATCTGCCATTGTAATCCCATCAATTTTAATTCCTTCGATCTCTTTTCTAATAGTTGCTACCAGTTTAGGATCAGCTATATCCTCAATATATCCTAAAGAAACGTCGGTCTTTGAGCGTTCTCCCACTTTAAACATTTCAAAACGCAATTTCTCATCTCTAATTCTTCTTCTAGTTAAAGCTGTATTAACAATAATATTTTCTACAAACCCATCTCGCGATCCTCGTACTACTTTTTCTGTATCAGGTTCTTCTGGAGACCTACCTGGGTAACTTCTGACATCTACAACTAACGCCTCTTGTTCCCCCTCGACTACAATTACAATAAGTCCTGAAAGTACTTGATCTACCATTTCATCAATCGATTTAATTCGCTCTACGGATTGATGTATAATACGATTTTCTACTAGCGTAAATAGTTGAGGAGTATATGGTTCATTATCATTTATTTCTACTAACTCTTCGGTGATTTTAATTAAGAAGCTCGTGTCCGTAAGACCATTTATATAATAAAATTGCACGCCCTTTTTATTTACTTGAAGTTTCCTTACACCAATGTCAAAACTCTTTTTTAAACCTACTCGTTCTTTAAAATATTCTTCAATCGCATTTAGCGACTTAGGAATAGGTTGTTTTTCCTTCGTCTCCGCCATTTATCATTCCACTCCTTTCCATAATAAGCTCCACCGCTTTTCTTGTTAGCGGGGCTCCTTTTTCCGCTCTATCCCTTAAAGATATTTTCCCAATGTCTCCTATACCAACTATAAAAGGAATATCCATAGAATCTAGAGAATAAACTGTGTCACCATTCATAATTCCAATATCAAATTCAGGAACTCCAAATTTATCTACACCATATGCCGTTAACTCTCCATCCCTGTCTATACAAACATTGACATGTGTCCACTCTAATTTGCGTGATTTTGCCGCAACCGCAATTGCACCAATTACTTCGATTTGCTTGTTAGCAACAATCTCTTTCATGATACTTTCTCCAGGCCCTTCCCCAATAAATCCACTATCATCAAACATAACTAGAACTGGTTCAGAAGGAGCAGATAGAATCATCGGAATTAACTCGTGTGCCGTTATTTTAGAGGGATTGCCAGAAGATGCAGAAATACATCTACCCCCAATTTGTTTCGCCACCGATTCGACAGCTTTTCTTGCATATTCATCTCCATCCGTTACAATAATGACACGCTTTTTTCTTTCCATCTGGAACGCTCCCTTCTTCACAAACTCACATAGTAGATCCAATGAAAGAGTGAGCCCATAATTTTTCCAAATACTAGAGCCATTAGTAAATAAACAATTCTATCAGCAATACCAACTCTCTTCGCTAGTATCGGAAGCACATTAAGAGACTCCGTTAAAGCTGCCGCTAACATCCCCAAGAAAATACCATTTAATAACCCTAACGGCATAAGTAATATAGGGTATAAATGAAAACTTGGTAATTGTAATGAAAAGTAACATCCTAAAAAAACACCAAATACTACAGACCATTCGTAATAATGAATCATCTTCATTGTTTTTGTCAGTTGTGTTAGTCTCGGAATAATTCCAAGGACTGTTAACACAGCTACAAAGCCAGAACCAACCGCTAGTCCTCCAGCAAAGGCAATTAAAATGATTAAAAGAACATTAATTGTCATCAAGGTGTCTCATACTCTCCTTGTTCTCATTCATTATTACGTACTGGTCTAAATCTTGTTGATAATTAAACATTTCTACTTCTAAAGGACTTGGTTCTTCGTTAATTCTTTTTCTAAAAAGATGATTAAAGAAAAGAATCATCCCTAGCCCTAACCCAAACGAGTAAGGAATTTGGAATAATAGCGGTTTAGCAACTTCTTGTCCGGTTAGTACTGTGTACAATTTTTGGTGTACTTCTGGCATACTAACATCTTCATGAAAGTTCATGATTGCTAAAGCTGCTCCTACAAACAGGAGTAACCATACAAAAACAAACAATGGCATAGACATATGTTTTTTTTCATAGACCACTTCAATAATTGTTTGCGGAGGACCAACAGTTTGAACTTCCAAATTTGGATGTTTTGCTTGTATGAACTGAATGACTTTCATCACATCAATAATCACAATATTTTTGTCTTCTTCTTTTACTTGGTAAACGGGAAGGTTTAATAGGTCATTTCTAATTTCTTCTGGGGCTAATACTTGCGCCATATGTCCAAGTATTACTTTTTCATTTGGTTTTACTTGAGCTCTATTTCGAAGACGAAGATAAATGATGTCAGTCACGTAATTTCCTCCTTTACCAAGTATTCTGTCTTAGTATTAGGAGACGAGGGTGGAAATATGGAAGGGAATTTATAGAAAGAGTTAGGATGGAACTAAATCCGAAAGCGACTGCACAGGGATTTAGTTTTTTCAGCATTAATTCTGCATTATGATTAACTCAAATACAAAGAAAAAAAGGTACACTCGTTTTTCGAATGTACCTTTTTTTGTCCTGCCTCATAAGAAAAATCTGCGTAACATACCACTGTAACAAAAGCAATTTACTGAGCTGTATATCCCCCGTCCATTACGACTGCTTGTCCTGTTACGCCACCAGCTTGTTCACTAGCTAAGAAGCGAGCATAGTCCGCTATTTCTTTTACTTGTAGTAAACGTTTTTGTGGTACTAGAGGATAAATAACTTGTTCCAGTACCTTTTCTAATTCCACGCCACGAGTACTTGCTAAATCCTTCATTTGGTTACGTACAAGTGGAGTATCTACATAACCTGGACATAGTGCATTTACAGTAATACCGTGCTCAGCACCTTCTAAAGCTGCCACCTTAGTTAACCCAATTACTCCATGCTTAGCACTGTTATACGCAGCTTTTCCTGCGAATCCAATCAATCCATTAATAGAAGAAACATTTAAGATACGACCGAAGTTTTGCTTCTTCATGATTGGGAAAACATGTTTCGTCGCTATGAAAGGAGCTGTTAACATAATCTTAATCATAAATTCAAACTTATCTGTTGGGAATTCTTCAATTGGAGAAACATGTTGAAGCCCTGCATTATTGATTAATACATCTAGTCGACCATAAGTCTCAACAGTTTTATCCACCATATTTTTGATGTCTTCTTCAGATGTTACATCTGCCTTTAAACCGATAACATCGTGACCAGCTGACTTAAGCTCGTCTGCTGCTTTTTGAACGCCTTCTTCATTAATATCTGATAACACCACTTTGGATCCAGCTTCTGCAAAAATCTTCCCGATCTCAAAGCCTATCCCTTGAGCAGACCCTGTGATTACAACTACTTGTCCTTTATTTTCCATCGTATATTCCTCCTTAAAATGGTATGACCAATATATTAATATGCCTTAACTCTCTTAATTAATCCCAAGTGATGCTAATATTACTCCGACTACTAGCGCTATAAAAGGGATAACTAACCCTACCATCGCTACATCTTTATAACTATCTTTGTGGGTTAACCCTGTTACAGCGAATAAAGTTAGCAATGCTCCATTATGAGGTAAAATGGACGCTCCAGACGCTACAGAAGCTATTCTGTGCATTGCTTCTGTACTTATTCCGGAAGCTTGAGCTAAATCATAATAGGTGGAACCTAAAGCCTCCAAAGCAATTCCCATCCCACCTGAAGCTGAACCTGTTATCATAGCTAATATCTGAACTGTTAACCCCTCGGTTATCAAAGGGTTACTTGACACTCCTAAAATCATCTCCGTTATATTATCAAACGACGGTACTGCGGTAACTACTGCACCAAACCCTACTGCTGCACTAGTGTTAATAGTAGCCATTACAGAACCCTTTGCTCCTTCATTTATGGAAGGCACAAATGAACGGAATTTCTTGATATAAATGATTAAAATGGACAAGATCCCTAATAGTAAAGAAGGTATTGGGTCAAGTTTGAAAACGTTTAACGTTACAACAACGACCACAAGTGGTAGTAAAGATATTATCCAATTTGGTAGACCTTTTTCTTCCTCTTCTTCTTTTGCCTCTCCATGATCAGGTTCTGTAAATACATCTCCCTTATTTGTTAATCTCTTTTGACTAAACATTAGCCAGAAATAACCCCCAACTGCCATTATTAATCCTGTCACTATACCAATAATGGGTGCTGCCATTGCATTCGTATCAAAGTAATCTGTCGGTATTAGATTCTGGATTTGAGGTGTTCCAGGTAATGCTGTCATGGTAAACGTAAAGGCACCTAAAACCAATACGGGTGGAATTAGCTTTCTTGACACGTTTGCCTCTCTAAATAAGGAAATGGCGATAGGATAAATAGCAAAAACGACAACAAACAAACTTACGCCACCATATGTTAATAATGCAGAAGCAACTAAAACTCCTAAAACTGCTCTCTTTTTCCCAATGAATTTCGTAATTTGATGTGCAACAGCTTGAGCAGACCCTGTATCTTCCATTAGTTTTCCAAAAATTGCACCTAATAAAAATATAGGAAACCATGTCTTAGCAAATCCAACAAAACCCTCCATATATGTATTTGTATATGTCGGTAGTAAATCTAGTCCACTTAATAAAGCTACAACCCCAGATACTATAGGTGCTATCCAGATAATGGACCATCCAAAATAAGCTAAGACCATTAAGAGTATTAAGCCGATAATGATACTAATCAATGTTGTACCTCCTTTATTTTTTAATGAACTACTACGTATACGTTTCCCAAAAGTCTTGTTAATCAAACAAGGAAGAATGAAAAACTTACGCAAAGCTTTATTCCATACACTAGTTAATAATCATAAGAAAATAGTAGTTATCTAATATAAGAAACGCGTTTAAGGCAAAAGTATAGTTCATACTGATCACGTAAGTACCGAAAATTTGTATGAATAAAATAAAAAAAGCTGTTCAAAGTAGCAGAATCCTCACTTTGAACAGCTTTACATTTATTCAATATATTCATCCATTTTTTCTTTCATTTGCGAAATAATCTTCTTTTCTAATCTGGATACTTGAACTTGCGATATACCTAATCTCTCTGCAACTTCTGATTGCGTTTGGTCTTTATAATAGCGTAAGTAAACAATTAACCGTTCTCTTTCATCCAAGTCACGGATTGCTTCTTTTAACGCAATTTTTTCGAACCATTTAGAGTCATTCTCCGCAATTTGGTCTAGTAACGTAATTGGGTCGCCATCGTTTTCATATACAGTTTCATGAATGGATGTTGGCATTCTACTAGCTTCTTGTGCTAACACCACATCTTCTGCTGTAATATCTAAAAAAGTGGCTATTTCATTTACAGTAGGAGCTTTCCCATGTAACTTCGTAAGTTCTTCTTTAGCACGTCTTATCTTGTGCCCAAGCTCTTTTAAAGAACGACTTACTTTTAACGTGCCATCGTCTCTTATGAAACGCTGGATCTCACCGATAATCATCGGAACAGCGTACGTTGAGAATTTCACATCATAAGACAAATCAAATTTATCTACTGATTTTAATAATCCGATACAACCAATTTGAAACAAATCATCCGGTTCATATCCCCTATTAATAAAACGCTGAACAACGGACCAAACTAGCCTCATGTTCTTTTCAACGATTGCATCTCTTGCACTCTGGTCACCTTGCTGAGCAGAAAAAATCAACTCTTTTACTTCATTGTCTTTTAAATAGGGTTCCTTTTGTTGTTTCACCTCTACATCCATTCTAACGACCCCTTAATTGCACATTGCTGTACTTTTCGTTAAGTGCTTTCGTAAGCGAACAATGGTGCCGGTTCCTGGGTGTGAAATCACTTCCATCTGATCCATGAAGTTCTCCATAATAGTAAAGCCCATTCCAGATCGCTCCATATCAGGCTTAGAAGTAAATAGTGGTTGACGTGCTTCTTCTACGTCCATAATTCCTTGACCTTCATCGCGAATTTCAAGGTCTACCATGCCATCTTCCATCTTCATATCAATGTATACAATTCCTGATGGATCGTCGTTATATCCATGAATAATGGAATTCGTTACTGCCTCGGATACAACTGTTTTAATTTCCGTTAGTTCATCCATCGTTGGATCTAACTGTGTCAAAAATGCAGCAACCGTGACCCTTGCAAAGGATTCATTTTGACTTAGCGCTTTAAATTGTAAACTCATTTCATTTTTCATTGTTATGCCACCCCCAACGTTTTTAATGCAGCTTGTTCAGATGGCTCGAATCGAATTAGTTTAAACAACCCTGCCATATCAAACAAACGCTTGACCGCTGGAGAAATGGCACATACGACCATTTCACCATGAATTTGTTTTAATTGTTTGTAGCGCCCCAAAATGACTCCTAAACCAGAGCTATCCATAAAGGATAGTTGCTCTAAATTTAGAACGATATGTTTAATACCGTATAACTCCATTGCATCCATTACTTGATTCTTGACTGTTTCGGCTGTATGGTGATCTAACTCTCCAACCAGACGTATGCACAATACTTGTTCATGAACATCTAAGTCAACTGTAAGACTCATTGATTGTGTCCTCCTCGTTTTTACTTGGATAGACACAAATTCTCGACAATTTTGCCTAATTCCTGCTAGACGACAAAACTAGTTGAAAATCGTCAAAGTTCGTTATTTTCCTGTCTTAGAAAATTGACCAAACGTATCTTTAAATAACTTCCACCAACTAGCGGCTTCAATTGATTCAGATGCGACGATAGGTGTTTCTACAACTACTTTTCCATCACGCTTTACTGTTAACGTCCCAACTTGTTGCCCTTTTTCCACTGGAGCTTTCAGTTTGGTGTCAAATTTCACTTCTTCTTCTACACCATCTACTTTTTCTCCTTTTTTCGTAAGAACAGAGATCGGCTCACTTGTTTCTGCATTTACATACGATTTGCTACCCTTGCTAATTTTCGCTTCACCTAAAACATCCGCTTTTTTGTATAATGGATGTGTCATATATTGCGCAAAAGCATAATCAAGTAATTTTGTTACTTCCGCATTACGTACTTTTGGTGTTGGTGCTCCAAATACAGATGCAATCACTCTCATGTTGCCTTTGTTTGCAGTAGCTGTTAAACAGTACTTCGCTTCGTTTGTAAAACCTGTTTTAATTCCATCTACACCTGGATAGAAACGTACCAATTTATTTGTATTTACTAACCAGAATTTCTTTTCCGTATTTTCTCTTAAGTACGACTCGTAGGAACCTGTAAATTTAGTGATTCCTTCATATTTAAGAAGTTCTCTTCCCATCATCGCCATATCATATGCCGAACTATAGTGACCTTCAGCTGGAAGTCCTGTAGGATTTTTAAATTGTGTATCTTTTAATCCTAACTCTTTTACTTTTTCATTCATCATTTGTACAAAGCCTTCTTCACTACCAGCCAAATGCTCAGCCATTGCAACAGATGCATCGTTTGCAGATCCAATCGCAATTCCTTTTAACATTTCTTCTACTGTCATTTCCTCGCCTGGCTCTAAGAATATTTGAGAGCCACCCATAGATGCAGCATATTCACTTGTACGAACTTTATCTGTAGGCAGTATTTTCTCGGTATCTAATGCTTCCATGATCAACATCATTGTCATAATTTTTGTCATACTTGCAGGTGGAAGTTTCTCATGACTATTTTTCTCGTATAAAACTTCTCCAGTATCACGTTCTAACAGGATGGCAGACTTCGCTTCATTAGCTAGTGATATTTCATTATTCGCACGATCACCAGTCTCATTTGCAAATGCAGGTGTTGCGATTATACTTGCCATTAATATTGTTACCATTAGACTACTAATCCATTTTTTCATTTTTAACCCCTCCATCTTTCGCTTAAACTTACAACATGGCTCCATTGTTGACAGATTTTAGAGGGAATATACTTGATTCATATATGTACATAAAAAAACTGTCCAAATATAATTTTGGACAGTTTTTTTTTGACTTATTTAATTATTTTATGAATTAGAGGACGCTCCTCTGGTTTTTCTGTGCCGAATGTGTAGGCAGAAAGTAATTTCTTTTCTGCATCTTCAGCAGTTTCTGTATTTGATAGAAGATACGCAAAAGTTTCGCCTTCTGCTACTTCGTCTCCTACTTTTTTCAGAAGAGTAATACCAACGCTATGGTCGATGTCGTCTTCTTTTGTCGCACGTCCTGCACCTAAGTACATTGCTGCGATACCAACAGACTCAGCATCGATCGCTGTTACAAATCCAGCAGATGGTGCTTTTACTTCAATTGTATTGCTTGCTTGTGGCAGTTTTGTTAAATCATCTACTTGATTTACATCTCCACCTTGTGCAATTACCATTTGACGAAGCATTTCGAACGCACTTCCATTTTCAATATTACCTTCTAGAGCTTTATATGCTTCATCAAACGTATCGTACTTACCTGCTAAGACAATCATGTGTGCTGCAATGGTTAAAGAAATAACACGAAGATCTGTAACATCTTTTCCTTGAAGGATTTCAACTGCTTCTTTAATTTCATTAGCGTTACCAATTTCATAACCTAATGGTTGATTCATATCAGAAATAACAGCAATGGTATTTCTGCCTAAATGTTTTCCGATGTTCACCATTTCCGTTGCTAATGCTTCTGAATCTTCTAAAGACTTCATGAAAGCACCAGATCCTGTTTTTACATCAAGAACGATACTGTTTGCTCCAGATGCAAGTTTTTTACTCATGATAGAACCTGCAATTAAAGGAATAGAATCAACTGTAGCTGTTACATCACGCAGAGCGTAAAGCTTCTTATCGGCTGGTGCTAAGTTACCTGTTTGACCAGCAACAGCTAGTTTAGTTTTGTTTACTTGCTCAATAAACTTATCAATGCTCATCTCGATTTCAAGACCATCAATCGCTTCTAGTTTATCTAACGTTCCACCAGTATGTCCTAAACCTCGACCAGACATTTTCGCAACTGGTACTCCTGCTGAAGCTACTAGTGGTCCCACAATAAATGTAACTTTATCACCTACTCCTCCAGTAGAGTGTTTATCTACTTTCGGTCCTTCAATACCAGATAAATCAATCGTTTCACCTGATGCGACCATTGCTTCTGTTAACGTCGCTGTTTCTTCCGCTGACATTCCTTTAAAGTATACAGCCATTAATAGAGCAGATGCTTGATAATCTGGAATCGTTCCATTTGTATAACCTTCTACAAAAAAGTTTATTTCTTCTTTTGTTAATGTTTTTCCATTACGTTTCGCTTGAATGATATCTACCATTCTCATTTTAGAACACCATCCCTTTTAGATTGCTTTCACTAATGATTTTACGTATGTTAAGAAATTTTCTCGAACCATCTCAGTAGTTTCCATTACTTCATCGTGTGTTAACGGTTGATCTAAGATTCCTGCTGCCATGTTAGAGATACAAGAAATACCTAACACCTTAATACCAGCGTGACGAGCGATTATTACTTCCGGTACTGTAGACATACCTACCGCGTCGCCACCCATCACTCTTAAATAACGAACTTCTGCAGGTGTCTCATATGTTGGGCCTGTATTACCAATGTAAACTCCTTCTTGAACAGAAAGGTTAATGTCACTCGCAACTTTTTTCGCTAGTGCACGAAGGTTTTTACAGTATGCTTCAGAAAGATCTGGGAAACGAGGTCCTAATTGCTCTTCATTCTTACCGATAAGCGGGTTAGTACCCATATTGTTAATGTGATCAGAGATAATCATTAGATCACCTGGTTTAAAGTCTGTGTTGATTCCACCAGCTGCATTTGTCACAAACATTGTTTCAATTCCTAGCTCTTTCATCACGCGAACGGGGAATGTTACTTGTTGCATGGAGTATCCTTCATAGAAATGGAAACGTCCTTGCATAGCAATGACTGTTTTACCTGAAAGTTGTCCAATAACTAGTTGTCCTGCATGTCCTTGTACAGTGGAAGTTGGAAAATGTGGTACTTCACTATATGGAATTACCACTGGGTTTTCAATTTCATCTGCTAGTACACCTAGGCCTGAACCTAAGATTAGTCCAATTGTTGGAGTTGATTCTAAACGACCTTTTATAAAAGTAGCTGCTTCATTAATTGCTTGAATATTCATTTTTACCTCTCCCTTACTTGATCTCATTCAAAAAACTAGTTCCATGCTTTGGTAGGGCAATGCCAAAGTTGTCCGCGATTGTTGCTCCTACGTCAGCAAACGTTTTGCGAAGTGGAAGCTCTTTTCCTTCTACGAACTTCTTAGAATACACCAACAGAGGAACATATTCTCTCGTGTGGTCTGTACCTGGATGAACTGGGTCATTACCATGGTCAGCTGTGATGATTAGTAAGTCATCATCTTGAAGTTTCTCAAATACTTCTGGTAATCTTGCATCAAACTCTTCCAATGCTTTTCCGTACCCTATTGGATCGCGTCGGTGTCCAAATGTTGCGTCAAAGTCCACAAGATTTAAGAAGCTTAATCCTGTGAATTCTTTGTCTAACACGTTCACTAATTGATCCATACCATCCATATTCGACTTCGTGCGAACAGATTCTGTCACACCTTCCCCATCGTATATATCAGAAATCTTTCCAATAGCGATTACATCTTTTTGCGCATCCTTAAGATCATTCATGACTGTTCGTTCAAACGGTTTTAGTGCATAGTCATGGCGATTCGATGTTCTCTTAAAGTCCCCAGGCTGTCCTAAGAATGGACGAGCAATAATTCTACCAACCATGTATGGTGCTTCTTTTGTCATTTCTCTCACAGTTTCACAAATTTTGTATAACTCTTCTAATGGGATAATCTCCTCGTGAGCGGCAATTTGTAGAACTGGATCTGCTGATGTATAGACAATTAGATTTCCCGTTTCCATATGTTCAGGACCTAACTCGTCTAAAATAGCTGTTCCACTTGCTGGCTTATTACCGATTACTTTTCGTCCAGTAGCCTCTTCAATCTTTTTCACTAGCTCTTCTGGGAAACCTTCTGGGTACACTTGGAAAGGTGTGTCAATATGTAAACCCATTAATTCCCAGTGACCTGTCATTGTATCCTTGCCAACAGATGCTTCTTCCATCTTTGTATAGTAAGCCATCGGTTTTTCTGCTTTATCGATACCTTGAATTTCTTCTATATTAGATAAGCCTAATTTCGCCATATTAGGCATCGTTAGACCATTCATCTTTTCTGCAATGTGTCCAAGTGTATGAGAACCCTTGTCGTTATATGCTTCTGCATCTGGAGCTTCTCCAATTCCTACCGAATCCATAACGATTAAATGAACGCGCTTAAAAGCCTGTGTCATATTAATCCCTCCTAAAAAAATAAAACGGTTACAAAACCTCTTACTAATCTACCCAATTCTTTGGATATCAATCGTTACATCAGATGTCTGACTTCTATATTGTAAAGTCAATAGACATAAAAAAACAACAAAAATCGACATAAAATGCCGATTTTTTTCTACTATGAATTTTCAGAATAACTATTTTTTCTTTAAGGTCACGCTCTTGGATGAAATTGTTTATATACATCTGTTAATCTAGTTTTAGTAACGTGTGTGTAAATCTGCGTTGTTGAAATATCTGCATGCCCCAGCATTTCTTGAACTGCTCTTAGGTCAGCACCGTTTTCCAAAAGATGTGTTGCAAACGAATGCCTTAACGTATGTGGGGTAATCTCTTTTTGTATACTTGCTTCTTTTGCTAGTTTTTTTAGCATTTTCCAAAACCCTTGTCTGGACATAGAAGAACCATACATATTCAAGAATAGTGCCTCTTCTTTTGCATGCTTTGGTTTGCGTAATTTTGGACGCCCATGCTCTAAATACTCTTTCATAACAGATATTGCGGTTTTTCCGATTGGTATTATTCGTTCTTTGTTTCCTTTTCCAACACATCGAACAAAGCCCATAGACAAATGGACATCTTCTAATTTCAAGGATATTAGTTCACTTACTCGAATTCCAGTAGCGTACAAAGTCTCTAACATCGCTTTATCACGAAGCCCTATTGGCGTGGTACTTTTAGGGGTTGCTAAAAGTGCTTCCACTTCCTCTAAGTTTAATACTTTGGGTAACGTTCGTTCTAACTGTGGAGTCTCAATATGTAAGGTAGGGTCATTTTTCGTTACGCCATCTCGTATAAGGAATTGGTGAAAGTTTCGGATAGAAGCAAGTTGACGTGCAATGGTCCTACTAGATTTACCACTATCCTTTAGGAATCCCATATAATGAACAAGTTGAGCCCTTTGGATAGAATCAATCTCGCTTATTCCTTCTACTTGTGTTAAATAGTGAAGATAACTTTCTAAGTCACGTTTATAAGAAACTATTGTATTAGTTGCCAACTGTTTTTCCACTTTTAAGAAGTGGATAAAGTCTAGCAATTGGTCTTTCATGCATTATTCACCTTCCTGGTAAAAAAGAAGCAATCGTTCCATCCAGTCATATGATGAGTCAATTTCTCCATTTACTTTAATGGCTGTTCCTTCTGGTTCATCATAACGATGTATTTCACGATACTCGTCGTTTATCCACATCATACCATAGTAGAAAAACAACGTGCATGCTGTAAATAAAATAAATACTTTTGTCATTCTCCAAAGCATTCTCACGAAGGTCATTAGATGACTCCTCCTTTTTCTTTCCTACTAAAGAATATGACAAGCTTGTTTGATTCTATACATAAAATTTTTGCTTATAAACAGTAGACAAAACAAAAAGCCAACTATCTCTAGTTAGCTTAAATGGTTCATTCCGCTTCGTTTTCCTTCTCATCTACATCATGACAACGATGACAAATACCATGGAAAGTTAAGCGGTGATCTTTAATTTTAAAGTTCCAGTCTCGTTCGACAATTTGTTCTACGTCACCAAGTAGATCCTCTTTTATCTCATCTACTGCTCCACATTCAATACACACTAAATGATGGTGGAAATGCGCTACTCCCTCTTGACGTAAATCGAATCGGGATACACCGTCTCCAAAGTTAATTTTATCGACTATTTTTAGCTCCGTTAACAATTCTAATGTTCGATAAACGGTTGCTAGTCCAATTTCTGGTGCTTTTTCTTTTACTAAAAGATATACATCTTCTGCACTCAGATGATCGTCTTCACGCTCCAACAACACACGTACGGTTGCTTCACGCTGAGGAGTGAGCTTGTAGCTTGCTGCATGCAGCTGCTTTTTTATTCTCTCAATTCGCTCTTCCATCAAGCGTCCCTCCCTCGCTAATATCTTTCTCATTATATCAAATGCTACATTGTTTGCAAAATAAAATCATTATAAATAGGAGTTTGTATTTATAATCATATTATAATTATTATTATATGATAATCAAATGTTTTGCTTTGTATATTTACTGTGTAATTTATAGTGTATTTCTCGTGACAGTAGAAAGGTAAACATCAAGTATACTAAGACATTCACTAGATAAAGAGACTCCTCTAAGTGCTGGCTTCATCACGTGGTCTACGAGGAGTTGTTACTGGTCACGTAATAAAAAATCCTCCTCACTTCTCATTAAGGAGAAGTAAGGAGGACTATTTTCATTAGATATGGTGATACATATGCTTCAATACCTGATGAACAAGTGATTACTACAACAGCTAAAACCAAAACGCCTAGATAACGCACTATCCATGGCCCAATCGGTTGACTCGTTCGTTGTTTAATAAATATGGTTCTAATAAGCATTAGGGAAAAACTAGTTGCCATTACCGTTACAAAGATAAATAAAGGAATGATTAGTAAATTTTGAGGTAGAACAGAAACAAAAGATAGTAAAAAACCATTCCATTTCATTTGATTTACCAAAAACCCAACGGAAAACCCTACTACTACTCCTTTTAGAAAAAGTAATATAAATAGAATTGGTAAGCCAATGATAGAAATACCTAAAAGCCACATAATTCCTAAGAATTTATTATTATGGAAGAAACTTTGTTGGAATAATTCTTGAGAACTAGCAATATTCCCTTCCGTCATATCTCCAAAAAATTGTGTTAGATAGGTAAATAAGTCTTCTTTTTGTACTAAAGAAAGATTATTGACCATAAATGCTCCAAATAAAACTCCCATTAAAAATAATATAGAAACGAATACATAAATAGAAGCATATGTATGTATATGATCTTGTAAAATAGTAGACTGTTGTCGACGCTTCATCTTTCTACCTCCCCGACTTGGCTATATATCTACTCTATGAGCCAATTGAGAGAAGTATTACTAGATTTACTTTTGTTTTAGTTGTAATAATTCCAAGTACTGAATCGCATAAGCTGTCTTGGCATCATGAATACGTTCCTCTTCCACTAATTTCTTTGCTTCCTCGATAGAAAGCTCTAACACTTCGACAAATTCGTCTTCATCTACCTCCAAACGTTTTTCAGGAGTTGTCAAATCTGTTGCTAAATATACGTAAACTAGTTCATCTGCAAACCCAGGGGATGTATAGAAGGAAATAATTTTAGTCATTTGGCCTGCTTGCAAACCCGTTTCTTCTTCTAATTCTCTTTTGGCTGTTTCTAATGGATCTTCGCCTTTTTCTAATTTTCCTGCTGGGATTTCCACCAGCGCTTTTTCCATGGCCTTGCGATATTGTTCAACCATGATGATTTTCCCTTCGTTTGTTACTGGAATTACAGCAACAGCTCCAGGGTGCTTAATAATTTCTCTAGTAGACGTTTTTCCGTTAGGTAAATTCACTTCATCAACTTGAAGAGAAATAATTCTCCCCTTGTAGATTGATTTAGACGCTATTGTGGTTTCTTCCAATTGGTGTTTTTTCATCTTAGTCCCTCACCTTTTTTGTTTTCAGTGTATCATATTTGGATAGTTACAGAAAAAGAGGTATTGTAATAGAAAGAGAAAGGATGATGAAATATGGAAACGAGAAAACTTGGTTCTTCTAATCTTTTTGTAACAGCTGTCGGATTTGGCTGTATGTCTATTGGAACAGATAAAAGGCAAGCAAAAAAGATTTTAGAAACTGCTTATGACCAAGGTATCCGATATTTTGATACTGCAGATCTTTATGATCAAGGTGTAAATGAAGAGATTGTCGGAGAATTCCTAAAATCAGTCGGAAATGACATCATTCTTGCAACAAAAGTAGGGAATCGATTTACTCCTGGCGAAGAAGGATGGACATGGGATCCTAGTAAAAAATACATAAAAGAACAAGTAAAAAGTAGTTTAGCTCGTCTAAAAGTAGATAAAATAGATCTGTATCAATTGCACGGTGGCACCATGGATGATCCACTTGATGAAGTGATAGAGGCATTTGAAGAATTAAAACAAGAATGTTTCATACAAGAATATGGAATCTCTTCGATCCGACCTACTGTCATTAATTACTTTACCAAACACTCTTCTATTGCTAGTGTGATGATCCAGCATAGTATGCTAGATCAACGACCAGAGGAACAAGCTTATCCTTTGTTAGATAGTAACCGAATTTCCGTTGTTACTAGAGGTCCAGTTGCGAAAGGGATTTTAACCGAAAGTGGTTTTGCTAAAAAGAAAGAAATGATTAGAGCAAAAGGTTACAATGGAATGCCGGGAGAAGAGGTCATTAGGACCGTTGAAAAAGTTCGTGAGTGGGGTATGGAGAATGGTTATACCCTAGAGGAGTTGGCTCTCCAGTACAACTTAGCACATAATCCTGTGGCATCTGTGGTGGTTGGTGCAAGCAGCCCAGAACAAATCACCGAAACAGTGAAAGCATTTCATTCAACGCCTTTAACAAAAGAGCAACTGAAAGAATTGAAGTCGCTTTTACCTTTCTATAAATATGAGGCACACCGTATATAGGAATAGGAAAATAAATGACTGCAGCAATCACTCGCTGCAGTCACTTCTCTATGAATTTCAGCCTAAATATTGTTATTTAAATTCTTTCCAATTCATACTTGATTCTGATAGAAGCTCTTCAAAAGACTTGTTTTTTTCTCTTCTTTTTTGCTCCTCTATTCTTCTCTTCTCTTCCGCTTCTAATCTCTTTTGCTCATCTACTTTTAATTGTTGTTTTGTATTGGATAACTTATCTTTTAATTCTTTCCCTAACAAATCACCTAATGTGAGTGTTTCTTTTTCTTGCTTTTTAGGTACTGGGTTTGTTCCTTTTTTCTTTGCCATCTTACCAACTTCCTTTCTCTCACCTAGTATATCATGCCTATTTATACGTGAAAATGCTTCTACTTAGCTCTCTTTTTCCATACATATAGATTACCGTACAAAATCGGAAAGGATGAGTGTAGGATGCAGGATGATCACGTAACCATCATTGAAGTGGGCGCTCGAGACGGATTACAGAACGAACGTAATTGGGTACCGACGGATGTTAAATTAACGTTTTTACAAAAGCTTGCTGATGCCGGGTGTAATGAAATGGAAATCACTTCGTTTGTCTCTCCCAAAAGAGTTCCGCAGATGAGTGATGCTGAAGATATTGCTTGCCACCCCTTTACAAAAAGAGATTACGTATTAGTTCCGAATGAAAAAGGATTGGAGCGTGCATTGGCAGTATCTAGTCATGTTACACCAGCTTTTTTTGTTGGAGCTTCTTCTTCCTTTCAACTAAAGAATATCGGCATGACTCACACCGATTCTCTTCATTTAATCCCAAGGTTAATTGCACAAGTAAAAAATCAAGACCGTTTTTCCAGACTTTGTGTTTCTACTGCTTTTTATTGTCCTTTTGAAGGAAAAATGGATGAAAATCAAGTTGTCGACTTCTGTATACCCTATATAGAGGCTGGTGTAGATGAATTATCTATTGCAGATACTATTGGAATGGCTAACCCTAAACAAGTTCAATCTTTATTTCATAAACTTCAACAAACATTTCCAAATGTTCTCCTGACCGCTCACTTTCATGATACGAGAAAAAGAGGTCTAGCAAATGTTTTTGCTGCGTTGGAAAGTGGTGTTAGACGTTTTGATACTTCCATTGGAGAATTAGGTGGCTGTCCATTTGCTCCAGGTGCTACTGGTAATGTTGCAACGGAAGAAGTAGTTAGTTTTTTGGATGACTTAGGTATGAAGACTGGCATATCCTTAGAAGGTTTATCCGCTGCGTATCGAATTGTTGCACCAGTGTTAAGACGACCTAATCCAACAACTTATGCTAAACTCGGCCCCTTTTCTATCACTGCATATGAATAGTTTTCACGTGCTTTCCCCTCCCTTTTTATGGTACTATTTGGGCATAGATAGTACGTATAAGTAAAGGAGAGTGCTGAAATGAAATCATGGGTAAAATGGCTTGGAGCTGCTTCTGTAGCAGCAACAACTGCTGCCACATATGGAGTAGCACATCATGTTTCAAACAGGCTATTATATTATAAAAAGAAAGAACTTTCTCTTGTTATAGATCGCGAAATTTCTGCTAAACGGCTAGACCAAGATGTCTTTTCTCAGTTACCGTTAGTAGAAAAAGACATCCCTTCTCCGTTCGGCTATTCCATTCATTCTTGGTTTATTACTCCTTATCCAGATTCAAAAAAAGTAATGATCTTTTCTCACGGAGTTTCGGAAAACAAATGGAATTCTATTAAATATATGGACATATTTCGTGAACTTGGATTTAACGCTGTTCTCTACGATCATCGTAGGCACGGTGATTCTGGTGGAGAGTCGACTAGTTATGGTGTTTATGAAAAACGTGACTTAGCGGCAGTAGTAGCGGAGACTAAAAAAACATTTGGAGAAGATGCACTAATAGGGATTCACGGTGAATCGATGGGTGCAGTGACGACACTTCTTTACGCAAGTCAGGTAGAAGATGCTGTTGATTTTTATGTCGCCGACTGCCCGTTTGCTAGTTTCGCCGACCAAGTTGCAGAACGGATGAAAACCGAATCTAAACTTCCATTACACGTGTTAATGCCAGTCATTGACTCTGTTCTATATCGTCGAGCAGGTTATTCTATGTATGATAGTGCCCCTATCGACACAGTAGACCGTATCCAAAAACCTGTTTTATTTATTACCACAGAAAAAGATGACTACATCCCTGCTTCTGCAACAATTGCTTTATATCATAAGAAACAAGGAGCTAAGAAGTTATCGGTGTTGAAAAATGGATTGCATGCACAAGGGTTAAATGAAAATAAAGAAGCATATCAAGAAGTGGTGAAGAGTTTCTTGGATGAAATGGTTTACGACACTAAGTAACTAGTTAATTACCTTTTTCGATCTAAAAAAAGCTGGGGCAAAACAAAAAAGGTACTTTTCGAAGAAACGAATGTACCTTTTTTGTGTTGTATTTAATTTTATAATAATGCGGAATTAGTGCGTTTACAGAATATATCTTTGGGATTGTAGCGGGAGGGGCGACTCCTACGGGAAAGGTGTGGTGTCTAGCTTCAGGTGCGCAACCGCTCTGAAAAGTCCAAAAGCCCTCCGGTGGCTGAAGAGCTGCCTCCTCGGTCTTCCAAACTTTTCTGCCGCGGCTGAACGCGCGCCTTTCGCTTTTCGTAGTGGAAAGCGTCCCCCTGCAGCGGAAATCCCTGTGCAGTCACTTTTGGGTTTTGTCCAAGCCTCTTTCGTTACACACGAAGCGCCATTCTCGGATTTAAGATTTGGCTATCGTTCTTTAATTGGAACGTTCTTGCGCTCTCACTAAAATCAATTACTACCTCTTCATCATAAAAAATTAATTTTGTTTTCTCTACAATAATATCTCCGTCGTTCGTTGCCAACGTGATATGGTCATCTATCTCTTTTTCTTCCGATGGGATATACCTTAACGTAGGGATTCCGCTGACTACACACCCGCATCCTTCTGTATCATAATGCAATTTCAGCAATACGTCTCCATCCGGTTTGCGCTTAGTCAGCTCTTCTTTCGCTCTCGATGTAATCGTTACTTTCATCGTACTCCCTCCATTTCTATTTAGATTTTAACATATTCTGTCGAAAGTCTTGTTATTTTTGCTCAAAGTAACTAGGATAAGATATGGGGAAGGAATTACATGAGGAGGATGATTATGTCAAAAGTAACGATTAAAGTAATGGATAACGGTGGATTCCGTGTCACAGGTGATGTTGATTTAGTAGATGCAGAAGGAAATTTATACCCAGCGAAACCAGCTTTCTCTCTATGCCGCTGTGGACAATCACAAAAAATGCCTTATTGCGACGCTTCTCACAAAGGAAACTTTGAGTCATGCGTTCGTGTGGAAGCGCAAGAATAGTTTACAAAAAGGAACTGGATTGCTTTAATAAGCGCAGTTCCTTTTCTTTTTCCCATACTTAGATGCATAAATACCCTGCTTAAATCAAATAGTAGAATAAAAAGATAGGGTGTGCTGAATGGACAAGATTTTACTTAAAGGGTTAATTCTGGCATGTTGTGCTGCTGCTCCTTTTTTGTTCAAACGTCGTAATATGTATGAATTATTTGTTGTTTTCTTTTCTAAAGGAGTTGTCTCTACTTTATTAGATGCATATGTAGTCAACTCGAAGCGCATTGCTTATCCTGTTCGTCCATTCCCTGACGTTTTTAAAACGAACATCGTTTTTGATATGTTATTTTTCCCTCTTTGTAGTGTGCTTTGGATTCGTCAGTGCTACAAAGATTCTGTCACTGGTGTCCTTTGGAAGAGTTTAACTTGGAGTATTCCAATGAGCGGTGCTCAGTGGGTTTTACAACGTTACACCAATCTATTAGAGTGGCGTAGATGGAACGTTCTTTATACTTTTGTCAGTGTGACGTTTACATTAATTATCATTCGTATTTTAATCGAGGTGTTAAGACGACTTCAACCTTCTACATTTTCTCGAAAGACTTTTTTATAAATGGCTAGCCTAATTCTTATTAATACAGAGAAGTCCCGCGATGGAAGTGCGGGACTTTTTCTTGCTATTTTCTAAAGTGGCTAAGATGGATTTAAACGTTCCTTATTCTCTTCTTCACGATGATTTTGCTCCCCCAGAGGAGTTTGACGAGTCAGTATCTTCTTAAAGCCTCACTTATCCACCAATTCTAAATTCGTGACTTTTTCCATGGATACTTTTCTTGTTTCTGTTTTACCCTCTAACATCAATACTCTCTGTAACATATCTACCTTTCTAACAACTCCTATTACCTCTTGAAAATATCCACCTTCAAAGTAAGTGAGCGTTACAAGTTGTTGACCATCTAACGCTTCTTGCAATCGTTCGTTCAACTCTTCCCACATATGCATATCTAGTTCTGGTTGTTTTTGCTCATTTTGACGCATTTGTTGTTCACGTAATATCTTCACATGTTCCGGAAGCATCATGGATGTCCATTTAATTCGACCTCGATCTCGTATCATTTATCTACACCTCCTACGCTTTATGACCGCCCACTAATTTCGCTCTGTAGTTAGCTGTTCCTGCTTTCGTATACGAAACAGCCCTCAACAGAGATCCAGAACCATATTTCGTTCTAATTCCATCGACTACGTACCCTAAGGCTCGTTGTTGTTCTTTTTTCGGTTCAAATAAATTTAGCTGGATGCACGAGTCTTCCACAATAGAGGACAAGGCAATAGAAATTTTCCTCACCGTTTTGGGAACAAAATTTTCTTCAAACAGTTCTAAGCACACACGATATAACTCCATCGTGACATTTGTCGGTTCATCAATCGAACGTGATCGATAAAACCCTCCACCAAATTCTGTATGACTGTATCCAATCCCAAGACTGATGGTCCGTCCCGCTTTTCTATGCTGTCGCGCGCGCCTAGCTACTTCTTCACACATCTCTAAAATGACATGCTTTACTTCGGAAGGGTCGTCATAATCTCGAAGTAAGATCTGACTTTTACCGAAGCTAATTTGCCCCTCTAAAATCGGTGCACCAAGCTCTGATAAATCTACTCCCCACGCATGATAATACAGCTGATTCCCCATAATACCAAACGTAGATTCTAACCGTTCTAAATCGTATCGTGCTAATTGGCCCACTGTATATATTCCTAGTCGTTGAAGTTTTTTCTCTACTCTTGAACCAATTCCCCACATTTTACTAAGAGGTGAAACTGGCCATAGCTTTGTTGGCACATCTTCATACGTCCATTCCGCTACGCCATGTTTTTTGGCTTCTAAATCTAGACACAGTTTTGCCATCAACATATTTGGACCGATTCCAATAGCACATGGCAATTGGAATTCTCGCTCTATCTCATCTTTTATACGCCAAGCAATTTCCTTCGCATCACCTTTCCAAAGCTCATTCGTGCCATCTAGTTCTAGAAAACTTTCGTCAACGCTATACGTATGAATGGATTCTTTCGGTACGTATCGATGAAACAACTGAGTAATTTCTGTAGAAATACGAAGGTACGTTGCCATTTTCGGCTCAATCAATTGTATCTTTGGATCATCTGGAATATCAAAAAGTCTTGCACCCGTTTTAATCCCGAACTCTTCTTTCATCCGAGGAGAAGCAGCCAAAACGACACTTCCTTTTCGTTCTAAGTCACCTACAATTGCGATATACGCTTCCATCGGATCTAACCCCATCATCACCGCTGTACAACTGGCATAAAAACTCTTCATATCTACGCACAGAATTTGTTTATTAGGTAATTTTGCGTAATCAACGGACATTGTCTCTCCTCCTCTTTGTAGCGAACGCACGTTCTAGTATATACTTTATCTTATGCGAATATACGTTCTATTTCAATGGAGATTTTCACCAGCGTCCTAGTAATTGTTTAGACATAACACAAAGAAGAATTTATACTAAAGTAAAGAGGTGAACCAAGTGGACAGTGGTTTAGTAGAAAAAATGATAAGAGAACGAATAAAGGCCTATCATCACGTAGCTACAAAAGATGAGTTGAACCATTTACTCCAAAAAGTACAAGAAGAGATGGAGACCGATCCAACCACCTCTATTTATGACCACATCCAAAATGTGTTGTATGAATATATCACGGTGTAACTTATCACTTCCGTCCTAGGAATATAATACGTCTTCCTTTTCTTACATTTGTTAGGATAGAATGAAGTGCGAGGAGGCGATCTACATGAAAGAAACTGCGGTTTATGACGGTTTAGCAAACGTATTTAAAGGCAAAGAAGCTGTAGGTGGAAAACTATACTTGACGAATGATGCATTGATCCATAAAGCTCATGCAGCTAACGTTCAAAAAGAGGATGTTGTAATTCCGCTGAGTGAAATTACAGGAGTTACTCCAAAGAAATCCTTCATGGTGCTACCTAATAGATTAGTTGTACACACGAAAGATGGACAGGATTTTGTTTTTGTTGTCTATAAGCGTGATGTGTGGATGGAGAAGCTTACCAATAAATTAGTCGTATCATGAAGATACATTAAAAAAGAGCAACGATGATGAGTATCAACGTTGCTCTTTCTTAATTTTTTCTAAACGTTTTAACAGTCGTTTCTTATATCGGTTGTTTGGAAATTTTTCCGATAATGATTGTATCTCCTCCACCCAATCATCTCCACAATTAAGTTCTGTTCCTAATAACAAACCCTCAAGGTACACCATCTGATCTAGTTGACTGTGCACACTCCATTTTTCTCTTTGTGTCCATAATTCATGAAAGACATTGGATCCTTCTGCGGTATTTCCTTCTAAAGCATGAAGGACTCCTTGAATAAGCAATTTCGGTACTTCATAATGACTACTTAACTGAACAGAAGAAACGTAGGCATATTGTTCTCTAAGTGCTTTCGCATCACGATGTTCAATGGAGTTTAAACTTTCTGTAAAAACTAAACGAAGTCGAGAAGCAGCATCCTCTGTGAACTCAACAAACTGACGAGCCTTATGAATAGCCTCTTTATAAGCCTCTACATTCCCTTCATCCATCGCTAAACTTGCAATCAACCGATAAAAATCATCTGCTCTATAATATGTGTGGATGCTCTTCATAAATTCGAGACCTTCTTCTAAATGTTTCATAGCAAGTGTACTATCGTCTTCATAAAATAATTCTTTAAAAACCAACAGCATATAAAACTCAATCCGTGTATTCGGCTTTGTGCCTGTTACAGACAAATGTGACAATAATTCAATTTTACTCATGGCATCTTCGTAACGATTCCACTGTAAAAAGTAATATGCTTCTAGTATTCGAGCCATAGCCAGCTCATCTTTCTCCCCTAGACGTTCAAACAGAATGATAGCTTGTTCTAGGTATAAGATAACTTTCTCTCTATTTTTTAGCTCTGCGTAGCAAAAAGATACGATCATCATCGCTTTTGCTTTCCAGATAGAATCATGTGCATCCTCCATGTACGATAGGAGTTTATCGATCAACTTCTCTTCGTAGGCATCTCGGCTTGCATCCGCTAAAGCCTCAATTTCTTGCACAATTTTTCGCAGTTCGTCTTCTTTTGGATTTACTAATAAAGCTTGCAAAGGCACACCCAATCGCTCCGCAATTTCACGTAAACTCCGCATGGAAGCCTCTGCTTTTCCATTTTCAATCATGCTTAACATAGACTTCGTTACAATTCCGTCTGCTAGATCTGTTTGTGTCATTTTGCGCTCTTTTCGTAGGGCTTTTATGCGTTCTCCAATCATGGCACACCTCAGAAGTTAAATTTTATTGAACTTTTAGTTGTCAAATGGAATATCTTCTCATATACTAATATTAAATCATATTTAACTTTTTTCGCAAAGGGGCACATGTTATGAAATCAAATTTGTGGTTATTGCTTATTGGAAAGTTTGCATCGGTATTCGCTTCTAGTTTATTTACATTTGTAGCAGGATTAACCGTATTAAAGAACTCTGAGTCAGGTCTACAATTTGCTTTAGTGTTACTAGCAGGGACATTACCACGAGTATTGCTCTCACCTATCGCTGGTGTATACGCAGACCGTTTAGACAGGCGAAAAGTAATTATATCCATGGAAAGTTCAAGTGCACTTCTTTTTTTCGTAGCAGGAATCAGCAGCATCTTCATCGAGTTCACCCTACCAGTATTTCTTCTCATAAGTTTTACATTAACAACCCTATCTACCTTTTTATCTGTCACACTAACAAGTTCTATCCCACTTCTTATTGAAAAAGATCAATTACAAAAAGCAAATTCACTTATGCAAAGTATTGCTTCAGGTTCCAGTATCGGCTCTCCAATCATTGCTGGAGCACTATTTTTAATCGTTCCAATACCATTTTTCTTAATAAGTTCCAGTATTCTATTTGGTATATCTGCTATCTTAGCAGCTAAGTTATCCTTTGTGAAAAAGGTGAAAAAAGAAGAAAAGACACCAATGAAAGAAGAACTAAAAAGTGGGTTTCGTTACTTACAAAAAAATAGACCTTTATGGGTTTTGTCCATTACTGCTGCTTTTCTAAATTTCTTCTTTATTGCTCAAGAGGTATTATTTCCGATTGTAGCTGTCAAAGAACTTAAGTTGTCTGCTTTCCAGTTTGGCTTTTTAGAAAGTACATTTGCAGTTGGCTTTTTACTAGCAGCATTACTACATGCAACACCTGCGTTAAAAATAATTTATCCATTAGCAACAACGCGATATTCTCTGTTTGTCATGAGTATCCTTTTCATCGGACCTGCCATACCATTGGTTGTACCAATGTCAAAATCTTTTATTATCCTATTTTTTGTCCTTCAGTTTTTACTAATGGGATTCTTTGTAATGAGAACAAACATGCCTATTCAACTATATATACAAACAAAAACAGATCCAGCTTATTTAGGGAGAGTCATGGGTGTCTTAGAATCATTAGCGATGGGAATCATGCCTTTAGGGATGGTATTGTTTGGTATCTTAAGTGATATTGTACCTATTCAATGGTTGTTCGTTGGCTGTACAGCAAGTCTACTTGTCATAACGATTCTCGCTGCGTTGAATCTAACTGATGAGATTAAAGAGGAAAAAGAAGAAAATTCTACTTTGGTGAAAGATGTTTCTCTAAAAACTGCTGAATAACAAAAAGAGCTTAGCGAAGTAGCTAAGCTCTTTTTGTTATTTTTGAGAAAACGCTTTTCCACCAAGCTTTTCTACTAGACCTGGCATGACTTGATACAATTTTCCCGCTGCATTCATCCAACGAGGACGATTAATTTCTCGAACCGATTTAAATAAAGATTCAATAACTGGGGTAGCAATATCATCTGGTTTTAACATCCAACGCTCTACATTTTTCACATAAGAACCTGATTGGTCAGCTACTTCAAAGAAATTTGTTGCAATGGGACCAGGATTTACACTAGTAACAAAAATGCCATGCGAGGAAACCTCCATACGCAAGCTATTCGTATATCCGAGCACAGCATGCTTTGTTGCTGCATACACACTGGATTTTGGTGTAGCCATTTTGCCTGCTTGAGAAGCAATATTAATGATATGACCAGATTTCTGTCTCATCATTTGAGGAAGCACTTCACTTGTACAAGCAATTAATCCAAGGACATTTACATCAAACATCCCCTCAACATCTTCTTCCTTTGCTTCATGAGCGTAATCAAATACCCCAAAACCAGCATTGTTTACTAAAACATCCACCGGGGCGATGGATTGAATCTCTTTAAAAACAGCTTTAATTTGTTCGCGATTTGCTATATCGCAGGAAAACACTTCACAGCGTACGTGGAACTCCTTTTCGATTTTCTCCTTAAGTTCCTTTAGTACTTCTAAACGACGAGCAACTAGGGATACATTCGCTCCTTGTTCTGCCGCCAAATACGCCATTCTGGCCCCAATACCACTAGAAGCACCTGTAATGACAATGTGTTTTCCTTTTATACGTGAATTACCCAACCGATACACCTTCTCTACATCGATAATATACCCATCCGTTTTCTTCGATAGTAGATGAAACGAGTTGTTCCGCTTCCAAATAATCTAATTGCGCAAGCGTTTCTGATAACGTTAAACCAAATTCCCTTTTATAAGCCAACGGAAACAGCCATTTACATATGGAAAATAACGTTTGTGGTTCCTTTGTTTCTTGTAAATAAGTCAAAACAGCCATTGCTCTCTCGTGTTGTTTGGTTAGTCGTAATTTAATGAGCTCAGATGGATTGGAAACAACGTCGCCATGACCACTCCAGACAGCTGATAAAGCTTCTTTATGCAATTTTTTTAAAGAATTATTATACTGCAGGATAGGTTTATGTCTTTGCCCTCCTATTTCAAACGGAGGTTCTACTAACGGATTAGATGATATATGCGATAATAACACATCTCCGCCTAAAGCAACACGACTAGTGGAATGAATTAACGTAATATGACCTTCTGCATGACCAGGAGTTCCTAACACTTCCCATTCAGGCAGTCCTGGTAAGCGATCACCTTCTTCTATAGAAAGGTCAATAGCCCTTGTACAAGCAACGACTAGCGGCTGTCGAAAACGTTCTATTGCTTTTGGTGGAATAGTAGGGAGTCCTACTTGTTTTAGAAGTTGTTCAAAAAAAGAGTCATGGTGTAAAAGGAATTCCTCTGAATGAAGAAGCCACCTCCCCCCGTCCTGATGCGCAATGACAGTAGTAGATGAAGGAAAGCGATCCAGTAACCCAGAATGGTCTGGGTGATGATGCGTTAAGACTACTTGCTCAATAGCAGAGATGCTAAGTCCAACTTTAGCTAATTCTGTTTGCACAATCTCTTCTGCCAAATCCGTATTAGGACCTACATCCACAAGCGTTGGTACAGGTGCATCTAGTAAGTAAATATGTACATCCCCTACGGCGAATGGTGTTGGGATGGTAATTTGATATAGATTGTCTTGAATTTTTTTCATTTGCTCACTCCTTATGAAATGAATTACCATTCATTTTTAACCTAAGTCTACTCCTTTTTCCTTGATTTGTCATGTGAATCAAGCAAATAATTGGAGTCTGATTTTGTAGAGGGTTATACTAACCCTGTTAGAAGTTAGTTTCAGAGGAGGAAATAGAATGACGGCAAAATTATTTGAACCATACACAATAAAAAATGTTACGTTTAAAAACCGTATTGCAATGGCTCCAATGTGCATGTACTCTTCTCATGACGAAGATGGTCTAGTGCAAGATTGGCATAAAGTTCATTATGCATCTCGTGCAGTAGGGCAAGTTGGTTTAATTATTTTAGAAGCAACAGCTGTTCAACCAGAAGGTCGCATCTCTTCTAAAGATTTAGGAATCTGGTCTGATGAACATGTGGAAGGTTTAGCAGAACTTGCACGCTTAATTAAATCTCATGGAACTGTACCAGGTATCCAATTAGCACATGCAGGTCGTAAAGCAACGGTTGATGGAGATATTTTTGCGCCATCTGCTATTCCGTTTAGCAATGATTACAAAACACCTAATGAAATGACAAAAGAAGATATTAAGAAAACTGTGCAGGCATTCCAAGATGCAACAGTGAGAGCAAGCAAAGCTGGATTTGAAGTAATGGAAATCCATGGTGCTCACGGATACTTAATTAACGAATTCTTATCTCCAGTTTCCAATAAACGTACAGATGAATATGGAGGTAGCGCTGAAAATCGTTATCGCCTTCTTCGAGAAGTAATCGAAGCAGTTAAAGAAGTGTGGGACGGTGTGTTATTTGTCCGCGTGTCAGCAAAAGACTACTTACCGGAAGGATTAGACGTCGAAGATTATGTAGAGTTCAGTAAGTGGATGAAGGATCAAGGTGTAGATTTAGTCGACGTGAGCTCGGGTGCTGTGGCACCTGCTAGAATTGATGTATATCCTGGCTACCAAGTACAGTTAGCAGAAAAAATTAAGCACGAAGCAACTATTGCTACAGGAGCTGTTGGGTTAATCACTCGCGGTGAACAGGCAGAAGAAATTCTTCAAAACGACCGTGCTGACATAATTCTTTTAGCGAGAGAATTACTGCGCGATCCTTATTGGCCTCGTACTGCTGCTAAGCAATTGGGTGTAGAATTAGAAGCACCTGTTCAATATGATCGAGGTTGGTAAGCAGTAATTTCTAATAAACCGAGGATAGATGACGGAAAGGTACATTGGCGTAATGCGAATGTACCTTTTTTCTGTATACAAAAATAAAACGTTAACTCAGAGGGTGGAATGACCATAGTGGTGGTCCTCTATCATGCACTCCCGCCAAATTGAGGACCTCCTCAATTTTCTGACGGTGCTCAATAATGCTTTCCTTCTATTTTGACAACCATCTTAGCACTGCGGTGGTCCTCAGAAATGCACTTCTCTCCATTTGACGACCGGCACGGCTCTCCGGTGGCTCTCCAAAACGTACTCCCTCTACTTTGACGACCGGCTCAACCATTTGATGTCTCCCCAAAGTAAACTCGCCATACCATAAAAAGTCTCACCACCTCAACATTGTGAAAATGCATGAAATAGGCCTTAAGGGGCATCATGTTACTAATTGACGAAAAGGGTGATTACATGTTCAATCAATATTTACTGTGGACGTTGCTAATAGCACCGTGGTTTTTGCTTATCCCTTTACCTAAGGAAGCCGTAAAACGTTACATGCCAGCTTCCATATTCGGTGCACTAGTCCTAAGCATCGTTTTTCAAATGGCAGATGCCTTAAATTGGTGGAAAGTTAAGGAGAATATTTTCATATTTTCTAACACTACACCATTTGTTTATGGTTTGTTTCTTGTAGGAACACTAATCATCATGTATTTTACATACCATAAAGCAATTTTATTTTTCATAACTAATTTACTAGTAGACAGTTTTCTTGCATTTGGAGTAAGTACATGGTTTGAGTACCTAGGTATTTATGAGTTACAAGAAATCTCTTCAATACATGTTCTCCTTATTACCACAATTGTAGCCGTATTGATTTACCTATTTCAAAAGTGGTTAGACCCTATATTAAAATAAGCGGTTTTCTATTCTAAAGATAGAAAACCGCTTTACTTATACCTCTTCTTCCTCAAAATCAGAAACGACAAAAGAATTGTCAAATATACTTCTCGCTTCTTTCTCTAAGTCTTTCCATTCAGATGGTAAAAATCTAGAGCTGATATGTGTTAGAAGCAGTTTCTTAACATTCATTTCTTTTGCTGCAGATGCTGCCTGAGTGGTAGTGGAATGAAAGTAATCAAATGCCATTTTGGTTTGCTCAGAGGAAAAAGTTGCTTCATGAACACAAACGTCCGCATTGATCATTAATTCCTTACTCCCCTTACACACCCGTGTATCTCCTAAGATGGTTGCGACACGACCTTTTATCGGCTCTCCTAACACATCACTTGGATCTATGATAATTCCATCCCACTCTATAGCATTTCCAAGTTTTAAATCTTTTAAGTGTGGGCCTGGCTTAACGCCTAGAGAAGAGATTTTTTCCATGTCTAAGGTGCCAACACGGTCTTTTTCCTCTACACGAAATCCTAGAGAGGGTATAGCATGGTCAAGCCACTTAGTTATAACCTTTATTTGCTCATCCTCAAAAATAACACCTTCTTGTTCTATTTCAACTATTTTTAAAGGGTATTTTAGATGTGTCTGACTAACCGATAATGTTGTATCAATAAATCGCTTTATACCTACAGGACCATACACCGTTAATGGTCCTTCTCCACCTTGAAATGACCTACTTCCTAATAAACCTGGTAAGCCGTATATGTGATCACCATGTAAATGCGTAATAAAAATCTTTTCAATTCTGCGAGGACGAATAGGTGTATGTAAAATTTGGTGCTGTGTCGCTTCTCCACAATCAAAAAGCCACACTGCTTTTCGCTCTTGCAACATTTCTAAAGCAATAGATGTCACATTACGAAGTTTTGATGGTACACCTCCACCGGTTCCTAAAAATCGTAGCTTCAAGCTTGTCCCCTCCTAACGTATTCACGCTATTTTATCACAACATTAAGAGAAAACGAACTAGTTACCACGTACCGAAAAACAGGTGGTCTTCCCAAAGGAGCCACCTGTTTTTCTAATATGTTGGATGAGCCTATCAACGCTCTTGCCTCTTCAACACTTCTTGAAGAGAAATATGCTTCAGTCTCCTCTTGGCTAATTGAGTAGACACAACATAACTAAGAGAAATAATTGCAAATCCAATTATAATGAAGATTGGTTTTGCTGTTATTGGAAAAATCATTTGTGTTTGCTTTACTTGTGTTAACAATAAACTCTCTAAGCTAAAAACAGTCAAAGGAACAGCGACGATAAATGCCAGTAGAACAATCGGATAATAGCCAGCAAGCAACATAGAAGATATCGCTCTTTGTTCATAGCCCATCACTTTTAATAATGAGATACTCGTACTGTTTTCTTCTATTATCATTCGAGCAATTAGCGACATGATTAAAGCCCCGATAATAAAAGCCACCGCCGACATTACGTAGATAGAACCTTTCGTAGCTCCCATGGATTGATCCGTAGCATTTTGCATATCTGTTTTAGAAATAACTTGAAGAACATTTTCTGATACTTTCGAGGAAGTTTCTTTGTACTCACCTAGATAACTTCCCTTTGGTAAAGCAAGCCAACTATTAACTTTATCCCTAGTAGTATATACATCCACACCATTATAAAGGTTAGCAATACCCACTACCTGTTCGGTTACCTTTTTACCATTACCTAGTACAATCGTATATTCATCACCAATCTCTAACTCGGCTATTGCAGCTGTTACTTTATTAATCACAAGTCCTTTATCTAAGGACCGTAGCAAGTCTTCCTCTTTTTCATTTTTTAAAGTAAGAAGACGATTATCACTTTCTACCCCGAAAAGTGAGCCATTGAAATTTTCTTCCTCTACACTAAAGGAAAAGGTAGAGAGAGAAAATGCCTCTTTATGATCAATGGATTGTTGGATAGATTGATAGAAAACCATCGCTTCAAACTTACTCTCTTTTCCGAATGAAGCATCCATCATCTCATCTACAGCATTCATACTAAATAACCCTATTAATAATAGGAATGTGGCAAAAATGACACTTAAGAATAAAAAGATTGCTCTACCTATCCCACTTTCAATAATACGAAATCGAAAGCGTAGGGAGAATGGTAAAGAAGATAAAACATTTCTACTTTTAAATGTCTGTTTTTTAGAAGAGGATTCTCCTCGTAATAAATCAAGAACAGGCTGATGTAACAAACGGTTTCCATATATAAAGAAGACACCGCAAAGGAATAAGGTTGGCAAAATGGAAATTAGAACTAAATCAAACCAATTACTAGGTAAAACCGTTACAATTGGTATGTGAAAATAAGTTGTATATAATTGTGTCATTTGCTTCGTAAGTGTTATCCCTCCAAGTATCCCTAAAAACGAACTACTTACCCCTAAAACAAATGGAATAGAGGTATAGGCAAGTATTATGTCACGCTTTCCTACCCCTAATGCTCTCAAGGTGCCTAATTGTTTCTTTTGGGATACTAAACTCCTAGAAATCATCATTGTCACCATTGCTATAGATAGTGCAAGAATAAGAAATGGGAAGAAATAACTGAACACTTTTGTGCCTTGTAATTCTGTTTCTATATAGCCAATTCGAGGATTGTCCTCTGCCTGTAACTCTTTTACGATTGGCGTAAATTGTTCTACTTTAGACTTAAACATAGCTAAGCCTTCTGAATCTTCTACTCTAGCAACCAGCATAGTAGCTGGTTTAGTAGGTAACAGTCTCATACTATCTTCCAAAACATATCCTAGACCGAATGCTTTAGGGTCATTAATCAAATCGTTCTCATTCCGAAGTGGGAAGATATAATCTGGTGCATACACTAGGCCTACTACAAGGAATTCATTACTACCTAGTAGAATAGTATCTCCTAGTTTGATATCGTGCTCATTCGCAAACATATCGGATAAAGCAACTTCTTGAGGATCCTTTGGCATACGTCCTTCTTGCACAAATGGAACATTGATTCTCTCTGTGATAGTAAACAGACGGACAGTACTGTTATCCAAATTTTCAACTTCTGCATCTAGAGTAAATCTTTGTTCAACAGAAATCTCATTTGTCTGCAATGATGCAATATCCTGCTCCTCTATTGGAGTAGAAATAAATACATGTACATCTTCTTGATCAGAAGTATCTCGGAAAGTTTTAAAATTATCCTCCACTACAGTCGACGAATGAGAAAGTAATACAAACAAAAATGCACCTAAGAACAATAAAAGCCAAGCTCCTATTAAAGAAGCTTTTTGCAGTTTCATTTGACGAAATACAGCACGACGTAATGACTTCATACCCATTTAACCTCTTTGGCAGGGATTGGGTTTGCATTTTCTTCAAAAGAAGCTAACTTCCCACTCTTCATTTTTATGACAACTTCTGCCATTGCCGCGATTCCTGGATTATGAGTGATGAGAATGACGGTAGTTCCCTCCTGCTGCTGAATATCTTGCAGTAGCTCTAACACCGCTTTCCCCGTTTCCTCATCTAATGCTCCAGTTGGCTCATCACATAACAATAAAGTAGGGTTTTTCACTAGTGCCCGTGCAATCGCCACTCTTTGCTGTTCCCCTCCACTTAACTCATGCGGAAATTTATCTGCTTTGTCTTTCATTCCTACTTTTTCCAGCACGTAATCCAGCTGTAAAGGTGATGAACTTAACTCTTTTCCAATTTCTATGTTTTCTTTAACTGTTAACATAGAAAGCAAATTATACGATTGAAAGATAAACCCTACATAATCTTTGCGATATTTTGTAAGTTTCTTTTCATCTAAATGAGTAATATTTTGCTGAAAAACAGACAATTCCCCATTGCTAATCGTGTCTAGTCCACCAATTACGTTTAATAATGTACTTTTACCCGATCCAGAAGGTCCTAATATCACGGTAATTTTCCCTTTTGGAATATCAACACTAACATCATGTAGCGCATTGACGGTTAGTTCTCCTTCACCGTATCGTTTGGAGACGTTTTTTAAATGAATAGTCACTATCTCATTCCCCCATTCTATATCCATCATACGACCAACCTAAATAAACCGCAATACTTTTTGAAATATAAATATTATTATATTTCAAAACTAGAAGTTCTTTAAGCAATACATTTGCGTATAGGACTCGAAAACGCTAGAATGATGTAGAAATGTTAAACCCAATAAAATAATTAGTATGTAACAATTACATAGACGAAGAGAAAAGCGAGGTCTTACACGTGAGTCAACAAGAAACACAAGTATCATTAATTATGATCTTCGGAGCTACCGGAGACTTAGCCAAGAGAAAGCTTTTCCCTTCTCTCTATCATTTATATCGAAAAGGGAAACTTACAGACCAATTTGCTGTCGTTGGTGTGGCACGTCGTCCATGGACTAACGAAGAATTTGTTCAACATGTGAAAAATTCTATTGAAAATGCGGTTGGCTGTCATGAAGATATTGATGATTTTGCTTCACACTTTTATTACCAACCACACGACGTGTCAGACACTGCTTCCTATCAACAATTAAAAGAATTAGCGAGTGAACTAGACACAAAATATCGTTTAGAAGGAAACCGCATTTTCTATCTAGCGATGGCTCCAGAATTCTTTGGAACAATTGCACACCACTTAAAAGGTGAAGGATTAACAGATACAGCTGGATTTAAGCGCTTAGTAATCGAGAAGCCATTTGGACATGATTTACCATCCGCGCAAGAGTTAAATGAAAGTTTAAGAAAAGCATTTAAAGAAGATGAAATTTATCGTATTGACCATTATTTAGGAAAACAAATGGTGCAAAATATTGAGGTAATTCGTTTCGCTAACGCTCTATTTGAACCACTTTGGAACAATCGTTTCATTTCAAATATTCAAGTTACTTCAAGTGAAGTACTTGGTGTCGAAGAACGTGGGCGTTACTATGAAAAAAGTGGTGCTCTTCGCGATATGGTGCAAAATCATATGTTACAGATGGTTGCCCTACTTGCAATGGAGCCACCTATTAAGCTAACGACGGACGAAATTCGTTCCGAGAAGGTTAAAGCTTTACGTGCAATGCGACAAATGGAAGCAAACGAGGTACCAACATACTTTGTTAGAGGTCAGTACGGAAGTGGCGTAAATGGCGAGACAAAGGTTGTTGGATACCGAGAAGAACCAAACGTCGATGAGCAATCTAATACAGAAACATATGTTGGTGGAAAAATTTTAATCGATAATTTCCGTTGGGCTGGAGTTCCATTTTACATTCGTACAGGTAAAAGGATGGCTGCAAAGTCAACAAAAATCGTGGTACAGTTTAAAGACATTCCAATGAACCTGTATTACGGTGCAACAAAACCATTATCGCCGAATCTATTGGTTATTCATATTCAACCAGATGAAGGAATTACCCTTCATTTGAATGCGCAACGAGATGGTTCTAGTACCGAAACCAAACCAGTGAAGTTAAGTTTTGCAAACAACTCTGTCGATAGCATGAATACTCCAGAAGCATATGAAAAGCTTCTATATGATTGCATGCGTGGAGATGCAACAAACTTTACACACTGGGACGAAGTTGCGCTATCTTGGGCATTTGTGGACAAGATCTCTGAATACTGGTCCTCTACACCTGCATCCTTCCCAAATTATGAAGCAGGGTCTATGGGTCCAAAACAAGCAGATGAACTTCTTTCTAATGATGGATTCCACTGGTGGCCAATCGATCATTTAGATGTAGACAAGTGTTAAGGAGGAAATAGGATGAAATTTTTTGATGTAACGGCACCCATCTACACGGGAATGCCAGTGTATAAAAATAAACCTGAGAAACAACCTAGCTTAGATACAGTTACAAATGGCTATGTAACGGAAACTCGCCTGTCTTTAGACGTGCATACTGGGACGCATGTAGATGCACCATTGCACATGATTACTGACGGAGATACGATTGAAACAGTGAAAATTGAACAATTAGTTCGACCTGTAAAAGTAATTGATGTTACTTCAGTTGAAGAAGCAATTTCCGCTGAAGATTTAAAAGATGAGTCTTTCAACGAAGGAGATTTTGTTTTATTCAAGACAAAAAATTCTTGGGATGAAGACTTTAACTTCGACTTTATCTATGTAAATGAAACTGCAGCAAAGCTGTTAGCTGATGCAGGTGTAGTTGGGGTAGGAATTGATGCTCTTGGTATTGAACGTGCGCAAGAAGGACATCCTACACATAAAACGCTAATGTCAAAAGAAATTATTATTATGGAGGGACTACGTTTAAAAGATGTCCCTGCAGGTAATTATTTTATGGTAGCAGCGCCACTTCGACTTCAAGGTGTAGATGCATCTCCAGCACGCGTACTTTTATTTACAGAAACTCCGGGAGCGTAACATTCGTGGAGAATAGTGCATAAACAAAAGAGCAGGAGCCCTATTAGGTCCTGCTCTTTTACTTTAAAGAAATCCAATGAAAGGAGTTAAGATGAAGGTGAAAAAGCCAACTGTAGATGACTACGTACAGAATGGAATATACGGGGAAAAACAAACAAAACCAGATGAGCGCAGAAGGTTTTTGGGAACTATTCGAGAAAGAATCGTTATCGCCCTAACTACTTCTCAAGTCCGTAAAGAAAAGATTTATATGGAAGTGAAGGATGCTTTAAAGACAAACAAGAAAGCAACTCTTTTCCTAAATGGCGACTTGGATTATCGTCATTTAAGTGATTACATTAAGCTGGCGAATGATGCTGGAGTTACTTATTCCATGGTAACAAACTTAGAGCAAACAACGGATATTGGTTTGGTTTTAGCGTATGATTACGCGATAGATAAGGAAGAGATTTTTGTAAAAGAGCAGAGTTCCGATGATGGGAACGACGAAGAAAATGATGATGGTGGTTTTTCTTTGATGAATACATTTAAGCAACTCTTTACGCCGAAGGATAAGGTGTGAAGAGTTGTTGAGATAAACTTAATTCCCTTTAATAAGAGGATTCGGCAAAACTAAAAGTGACTGCACCGGGATTTCCGCTGCAGGGGGACGCTTTCCACGGGGCGGGCAGCTGAGCCTCCTCGTCGCTAAAGTACGCGCTCCTGTGGGGTCTCAGCTACCCACCTATCCCGTAGGAGTCGCCCCCTTCCGCTCCAATCCCGAAGATTAATTCAGTAAAATCTCTAATTGTGCAGGGCTATAAAGTCATCTAATCCTTATAGATTAACAGCAAGAGGTACATTTGTTTTTTTGAATGTACCTTTTTTCATTTCATGACAGCCTCTTTTTGTATTATTGGGAAACTGAACAGTACCCGCGCCCAGCTCATTACTTGCTACATATAAACAACTGGAATTGAATCGATACTTGCACCTAAGTATAAATAATTGGTTCGCTATTGTGTAGCCCCCTTATCCCAATCGTAGAGCTCTTAAGTTTTAAAGCATAAAAAAGACTACAAAAACAATAAAAGATAAATGAACTTGTCCCTTCGTCTCAACGGGTTAAGTCGACTGAGTACTTACACCGTTTTTATAACCTATAATGCTTCTATTTGAATAATAGGTATTGTATGTGACGACTCATAGGAAGTATCCTTTCCTCAATAAAAACCTTTTGTAACTTTGGAAGTATTTTACACGTCTTTAACAGAAGATAGGTAAATTTTGTAGAGGAGGAAATACATATGAAAAAGGTGCTATTGTAAAGTTGTATCTTCAAGTTGATGAAAACGGACAACGAAGCATCTTTATGAAACCAGAAGTTACAAGTACTATTTACACGGTTGCGGAAGAAATTACGAAAAGTATTTCAAGATAAATACTTATATCAGGTAAATTATTTGGAAGATAATAATCCATATCAATTTAAATATTCTGGGTTAAATCTTATTAACTATTTGCATTTTCTGTTGACCGCAGTGGAAGGTACGAAGACTCCTCGGGGATCAGCGTACTGTCGAGACCCTGGACTGAACGAAGTGAGGGAAGCGGCTCGACAGTGCGCCCCCAGGAAAGCGAAGTACCTGGAACGAAGGGCAACGGATTCTCCACTTCTCTTTTCTAACTATATAAAAAAGGTGAATTTGAGAAAAAACTCAAATTCACCTTTTTATTTAAACTAATTTAAATTACTTCATCCACTCCGTATGGAAAATACCTTCTTTATCCGTACGCTCATAAGTGTGAGCACCGAAGTAGTCACGTTGCGCTTGGATTAAGTTTGCAGGTAGAACCGCAGAACGGTAGCTATCGTAGTAAGATAACGCCGCAGCAAAACCTGGAGCAGGTACTCCTTTTTGTACTGCAAGGCTGATTACATCACGTAGCGCGTACTGATAGTTCTCCACGATTTCCTTGAAGTACTCATCTAATAACAAGTTTGCAAGTTCCGGATTGCGGTCGTACGCATCTTTAATCTTTTGTAAGAATTGCGCACGAATGATACACCCACCACGGAAGATCATTGCGATATCTCCATACTGAAGATCCCAACCATTTTCTTCAGACGCTGCACGCATCTGTGCAAAACCTTGCGCGTAAGAACAAATTTTACTCATATATAACGCCTTACGGATTTTTTCAATCATGTCAGCACGGTCACCTTCAAATCCAGATGCTTCTGGACCTGACAGAATTTCCGCTGCTTTCACACGCTCATCTTTTAAAGCAGAGATGAAACGAGCAAATACGGATTCCGTAATGATTGGAAGAGGCACACCTAGATCAAGTGCAGATTGACTTGTCCATTTACCAGTTCCTTTTTGTCCAGCTTTGTCTAAGATAACATCTACTAGTGGTTGTCCAGTTTCGTCATCTTTCTTCGTGAATATATCCGCAGTGATCTCGATTAGGTAGCTATCTAACTCACCTTTATTCCACTCTGCAAAAATCTCATGAAGTTCTTCTGCTGATGCACCAAGTACATGCTTTAATAATGCATAAGATTCAGCAATTAATTGCATATCTCCGTACTCAATACCATTATGAACCATTTTCACATAGTGACCAGCACCATCTGGACCAATATACGTACAACAAGCATCTCCGTCCACTTTAGCACAGATTTCTTTTAGAATTGGCGCTACTAATTCATATGCTTCTTTTTGCCCACCAGGCATAATAGAAGGACCTGTTAACGCTCCCTCTTCTCCACCTGATACACCTGTACCAATGAAGTGGAAGCCTAATTCAGCAAGCTCTTTATTACGACGAATGGTATCTTCATAGAACGTATTACCACCATCAATGATAATATCACCTTTGTCTAGTAAAGGTTTTAATTGATCAATCGTTGCATCCGTTGCAGCTCCTGCTTTAACCATTAACAGAATACGACGAGGAGTTTCTAATGATTGAACAAACTCTTCCATTGTGTATGTAGGTACAATTTGTTTACCTTCTGATTCACGGACCATTTCGTCTGTTTTTTCACGAGAACGATTATAAACCGAAACAGAAAATCCACGGCTTTCAATATTCCACGCTAGGTTTTTACCCATTACAGCTAGTCCAATGACACCAATTTGTTGTTTTGACATAGTACGACATCCCTTCTTTTCGTGTCGAATGGTTCTCATTCTAAATATCCACTAGTTAGAGTAACAAATTTTCATAGAATAAAGCAAGGAAAAGAGCTTATACATAGCAGTATATCAATGATTTATTCTTTTTTACGTTCTTGTAAAAAATCCTTTGTGAAACTTGTATCCTCTTTAAAAGTAGGCATTTTATTTTGTGAAACACCTCTAACAATACTATGTTTCCCAAATTTCTCTTGAATTTTCGTCAATGTAGAAAGAATTGGTTCATCCTTTGCATCTATCTCATAGGAAAACAAATCTAGTTGTTTATGAGCATCTTCTTTTGCTACTACTTCTTGAGCTATTACCCCCAATAGCCGAACAGGGTCTTGCTTCCAATTAGATAAAAAAAGTTGCCTAGCTATTGCAAAGATTTCTTTCCCTACATCTGTAGGATTCGTCAGTTGTTTTGATCTCGTCATCATTTTCCAATTACTGTTCTTGATTTGAATAGTAATACTCTTTGCTACAACCTGCTTACCTTTCAGACGCAGGGCAACTTTGTCTGATAATCTAGCCAGAACATCTAGTAATACCCCTTCTTCCTGTGTGTCTTCTGGAAGGGTAGAAGAATTTCCGACTGTTTTCACATCGTAGATTGCAAGCGGGTCTACTTCTCTTTCATCCATTCCATTCGCACGTTCATGTAACTTCTGTCCATTTATCCCTAAGAGTTCTTTCACAATCCCAATGGAAGACATTGCTAAATCTCCAATCGTATGGATGCCTATCTCATTTAATTTTTCAGCTGTTTTGTTCCCTATGCCATGCATTTCTACCACTTTTTTTGGCCATAGGACAGATTGGACATCTCTCTTCCGTAAGATTGTGATTCCTAAAGGTTTTTTAAAATCCGATGCTGTTTTTGCTAAAAACTTGTTAGGTGCAATTCCTATGCTACATGGTAATCCTAGCTCTTTTAACAACCGCTTTTGAATTAACTCAGCAATTTCAAGAGGTGTCCCCTGCTCATAGCACTGAGTAATGTCTACATATCCTTCATCAATGGATACGGGTTCTACAAGTTCCGTAATCGATCGTAGAATCTCAAACATTTCTTTTGATGCAGCTCGATATCGATCAAAGTTTGGGGGAAGAATAATTAACCCTGGACAAAGGCGCTTTGCTTCCCAAAGAGGCATAGTAGTCTTCACACCATAAGCTCTTGCTTCATAACTACAAGTGATGATAATACCTTTTCGCTCTTCCACATTTCCAGCAACTGCAATGGGCTTACCTCTTAAAGAAGGGTCGAAAGTCGCTTCAACAGACGCATAAAAGCTATTCATATCAACGTGAAAGATTACTCTCCCTTGTTTTGGATATAATGCCTTCATGCTCTCTAACTCCCTTTATTTAACTTGTTCTTGTGTGTAGTCTTCCATATAATGAATGATTTCTTTCATTCCATTTAAATTTGCAAACCAAGATGATGTATCTAAAATCGTTACTAGTCGTTGATCTAGACGAATGACACCTTTCATATAGCTTGTTTGGTGATAACCGGTTAAACCAACTTGATTAATTTGATCTTCTTGGATAGACAAGATTTCTTTTGCACTATCTGCTAAAAGACCAATTGTCATAGCTGGGTGAGACACTAAAATCAACTGACTTTCGGTTGTTGATGCTACTATTTCTCCATATAATAAATTTCTTAAATCTAGTACTGGAATGATATCTTCTCTAATTGTACAAATGCCTACCATATAAGATGGTAGCTGTGGGATGTGAGTGGTTGTTGGTACTTTTTCGATTGATTGAACATCCGAGATTGCTATGGCATATTCTTCACTTTTTACATTTACTACTATGTATTGTTTCATTTCTGACATGATGAACCCCTCCGATAAATAGTAACAATTTCCTGTTTCTACTTTACCATATTTTTGTTGTTTATTGTCGTTTCTTACCTACATGCTATTTATCGGTTTAGGTTTATGATTTTTGAAGATTGATGAGAGTAATATAACGAATGAAATTTATTACATTTTACCTGTACTCTACTCTATGAATATCCATCTTTGAGCACTCGTAAATAAGAAAAGATGCATTCATAAAAAATGCATCTCTCTTCTTAGCTTATTTCGCTACTTCTTTAACAATCGCCACAGTTAGCTCAGCTAATTTATATAATTCTTCGATTGGCATGCGCTCATTTTTCGTATGGATTTCTTCATAACCTACCGCCAAGTTTACAGTAGGAATTCCGAAACCAGCGATTACGTTTGCATCTGATCCTCCGCCCGAAGTCAGTAGTTCAGACTCACGACCGATTGCTTTAGCAGCCGCACGAGCAACTTCCACTACTTGGTCACCTGCTCCGTATTTGAAACCTGGATACATCACTTGCACGTCTACTTCTGCTTGTCCACCCATTTCTTCTGCAGCAGATTGGAAAGCTTCTTTCATTTTCTCTACTTGTGCTTCCATCTTTTCAGGAACTAACGAACGAGCTTCTGCTAGTATATCTACTTGATCACAAACGATATTCGTTGCTTGTCCACCTTCAAAACGACCAATGTTTGCAGTAGTTTCTTCATCGATACGGCCTAATGGCATACGAGAAATCGCTTTCGAAGCAATAGTGATGGCAGAAACACCTTTTTCTGGTGCCACACCAGCGTGAGCTGTTTTGCCTAAGATGGTTGCTTTTACTTTTGCTTGCGTAGGAGCTGCAACAATAATGTTTCCAACGGCTCCATCGCTATCTAATGCATAGCCGTATTTTGCTGTTACTAACTTAGAGTCTAGTGCTTTTGCACCTACTAAACCAGACTCTTCTCCGACAGTGATAATGAACTCGATCTTGCCGTGTGGAATTTCTTGCTCTTTTAATACACGGACAAGTTCCAACATAGCAGCTAGTCCTGCTTTGTCATCTGCTCCAAGAATAGTAGTACCATCTGTTACTACGTAACCATCTTGGATACTAGGTTTCACGCCGCGTGCAGGAACTACCGTATCCATGTGAGAAGTAAAGTAGATTGTTTCTACTCCTTCCTTTGTTCCTTCTAGTGTACAAACTAGATTACCCGCTCCATGACCTGTTTCTTCTGTTGTATCGTCTTCAAAAACATTCACACCTAAATCAGTGAATTTCTTTGTAAGAACTGCAGCGATTTCTGCTTCGAATTTTGTTTCAGAGTCAATTTGAACTAACTCTAAGAATTCTTCTAATAATCTTTCTTGATTAATCATTAAGGACCCTCCAACATGTATGTATTCCAAATTAGTATACCGTTAATTGCCATCTTGAACAAACCATTACGCTTAAAGTGGAATGTTTCCGTGCTTTCTTTTGGGTCTAATTACTTCTTTGTTCTTTAACATATCTATTGCCTGGATTAGTTTTAATCTTGAATCTCGCGGATCGATGACATCGTCTACCATTCCTCTTGCAGCAGCAACATATGGATTAGCAAATTTCTCTCTATATTCTGCTAACTTTTCTTGCCTTGTTAGATTAGGGTCTTTACTATCTGCAATTTCACGTGCATAAATAATAGAAGCAGCCCCTTCTGCACCCATTACGGCTATTTCTGCATTTGGCCAGGCGAAGACTAAATCTGCCCCAATTGCTTTTGAATTCAATGCTACGTAGGCACCTCCATATGCTTTTCGTAAAATCATCGTAATTTTTGGCACCGTCGCTTCACTGTATGCAAAAAGTAATTTGGCACCATGACGTATAATTCCACCGTGCTCTTGCTTTACTCCTGGAAAGAAACCTGTCACATCTTCAAATGTAATTAATGGAATACCAAAACTATCACAGAAGCGAATGAATCTTGCCCCTTTATCGGAAGAGTCGATATCTAATCCACCTGCCATCCACTTTGGTTGGTTAGCAATAATACCAACTGGTTTGCCATCCAATTTAGCAAAACCAACAACTAGATTTCTCGCAAATTCAGGCTGAATTTCATAGAAAGAATCCTGATCAAAAATGTCCTCAATTACTAAGCGAACATCGTAAGGCTTTGATCCTTCAATTGGCACCATGTCACAAACATGAGGTCTATCATGTGATCCTTTAGAGGCATCAGAGACAGGTAATTCTTGATCAAAAGAGGAAGGTAAGTAAGATAGTAACTCTCTAACCTTCTGAAGAATCTCTTGTTCCGTTGCTGCTCGGACGTGTACATTCCCGCTCTTTGCAGCATGAACAGCTGACCCACCTAATGATTCTGCCGAAATTTTCTCCCCGGTTACCTGTTCAATTACTTTAGGTCCGGTAATAAACATCTGACTTGTTTTATCTACCATAAAAACGAAATCCGTGATTGCAGGGGAATAAACAGCTCCACCTGCACAAGGTCCCATAATGACTGAGATTTGTGGTATGACACCTGAGTAAATGGTATTACGATAAAACACATGCCCATATCCGTCTAAACTGACTACGCCCTCTTGAATCCTTGCCCCTCCTGAATCATTTAAACCGATTATTGGCGCTTTATTTTGAGCAGCCAAATCCATTACGTGTGCAATCTTTTGTGCATGTCGCTCCCCTAATGCACCTCCGTAAACGGTAAAATCTTGCGCAAATACATATATTGGTCTTCCATTTACTTTTCCAAATCCGGTTACAACACCATCGCCAGGTGCATGATCAATTTCCCCATATGAGGGACTTGCAAATGTTTGGAATTCTACAAACGTACCTTCGTCTAGCAATAGATCGATTCTCTCTCTAGCTGTCAATTTCCCTTTTTCATGCTGTTTTTTAATTTTGTCTGTCCCCCCCCTTCTTCTACTTTTCTTTTTCTTTCATGTAAATCGTGTAAATAATCTATATATGTTCTCATGTTACTCCCCCTTTGGTTGACACCATTCTAGTAAGATTCCATCTGTAGACTTTGGATGCATAAAAGCGATTTTGTTTTGATCTGCTCCAATTCGTGGTGACTCGTCTATTAGTTGAAATCCATCTTCTTTTAATTTTTTAAGTCGACTCTCAATGTCTCCCTCTGTAACTGCTAAATGGTGAATACCTTGTCCTCTTTTCTCAATAAATTTTGCAATAGGACTGTGCTCATGTAAGGGTTCTAAAAGCTCTATTTTCACATTTCCTGCATCAAGAAATGCCACCTTTACTCCTTGGGATTCTACATTCTCTATTTTAATTAATGGAAACTTCAACACGTCTTGATAAAAAGAAAGGGAATTATGGATGGAAGATACCGCAATTCCAATATGATGTATCATTCATTTTCTCCTCCTATGATTCTTTCTACTATTTGCTTTCCACAAGTCCTTCTTAAATTCCTGCAACATTCGACGATTTTTGATACCGCTTTCAAAATGAGTTATTCTATTTCTAGTTGATATTTTTTGCGTCTCCTACTACACTACTAAGTATATGACTGCGATCGGGGGTTTTGACCTATGAGAAATAAAGGGATTCAAAGAGTAGTTGTTTTTGTTATGTTGTTTATAATGTTAGCTTCTACGTTATTTGCTGGAGCTGCTATGTGGTTTTAATTATCCAAATAAAAAAGCTAGGACAAATGTGATGTCCTAGCTTTTTTTGTGCTCATAAAACTTTAGTGCCGTTTTCCACAAACTCATCTGGTTTCAATAGTACTACATCCCCATCTTCAGGTACGCCACCAATCACTAAAACCTCTGACTTAAACCCCGCTACACGCATTGGAGGAAAATTCACCACTGCAACTACCTGCTGTCCAATCAATGTTTTCGGATCGTAACGCTTAGTAATTTGAGCAGATGATTGCTTTTGACCCAATGGACCAAAATCGATAAATAACTTTATAGCTGGTTTTCTCGCCTCTTTAAATTCTAGTGCATCAACAACCGTTCCTATTCGAATATCAAGTTGATGAAAGTCTTGTAATTCTGCCAATTGTTTCACCTACCTTTCTATTAATATCTATACAAACTCAGTATACAAAAAATTCAGATAATAGCTAGACATCCATTCTAATAAAAAAACGAAGACAACTTCCTGTCCTCGTTTAGGATGTACTGACATGTATCACTTCATCAATTTCTTCATTACAGCTAAACCATTCTTCGCACTTGGATACCTCATGCTAAAATCAAATGCTGTAGTTTGTTTTAGAATGCTTTTAAAATGAGAAAACGTATCAAAACTCGCCTGACCATGATAGTTCCCCATTCCACTTTCTCCTACACCCCCAAATGGCAAATGAGGAGTTGCAATATGAAGAAGTGTATCATTTATACAACCACCACCAAAAGACAGCCTCTCTGTGACACTTTTTGCACGGACTCTACCTTCGAGAACACGTAAAGTGCTAAAGGCTTTGGTCTTGCTTGAATAAACTTTATTACTTCTTCTAAATCGGAGTATTCTAAAATAGGTAATATCGGACCGAATATTTCTTCCTGCATTAACGGTGTTTCCATACCAGAAGGAATAACTAATGTCGGTTCAATTTTACATTTTGCTCTATTCGTGCTTCCTCCAAAAATAATTTCTCCATCCTGTAAATAAGCTGCTAAACGATCAAAGTGACGCACATTTACAATCTTTCCATATCGCTCTTCTTCAATTGGATGCTCACCATAAAATGTTTGAACTACTTTTTTGTACTCATTTATAAACTGTTCTTTTACAGAATGGTGGACAAATAAATAATCTGGTGCCACACATGTCTGCCCAGCATTTGTTAGTTTCCCAAAAGCTACGCGTTTAGCAGCTAGGGGAATATCCGCTGATCCATCTATGATACAGGGACTTTTCCCTCCTAATTCAAGTGTTAGAGGAATCAACTGCTTTGCAGCAGCCTCCATGACAATCTTCCCTACTTGCACACTACCAGTAAAAAATAAATAATCAAAAGGCTGCTTTAACAACTCTTGTGTTTCTTCTACCCCACCCTCTACTAGTGCAATAAAACTAGCAGGGAAATAGTGCTGAATTAGTTCTGCTAATAATTCAGATGTAGCAGGCGTTAACTCAGAAGGCTTTAGTATAGCCGTATTCCCAGCTGCAATAGCACCTATCAAAGGTGAGATTTGCAAATGAAAAGGATAATTCCAAGGTGCAATTATTAGTGTGACACCATATGGTTCCGGAATAACATAACCTTTAGAACCAATATGTGTTCTAGCTGTTTTCGCCTTCTTCGGTTTCATCCATTTTTCTAACTTTTTCATCGTAAAGGTGATTTCTTCTAGTAAGATTCCAACTTCAGATACATATGCTTCCGCATCAGTTTTATTTAAATCTGCTTTAAGAGCATCTAAGATTCTTGTTTCATTATCTCTAATCATGTTACTTAGTTGCGTTAATTGTTCTAATCTAAAGTCTAAAGGTCGAGTATTCCCTTCATAGAAAAACGCTTTCTGCTGATTTACAAGTGATGTAATTGACTCACGATCATGCTTTTTTATTGAAAAATCCATTATTTATCCCATCCCATCTTAGGGCTTCTTCTAGCTCTTTTATCAGAAATATTCTACATTTATTATACCACTATATGGTATTCTTCACTATTGGTAATATGTAATTATCATTTCATATATGTCAATAAATGAAAGATTCTCTTCCGTTACATATACTTTTGTTCCAACTTCAACGTAGTCATACAGTGTCTCTAATGTCTCTTTTGGTAACCTTATGCAACCATTAGAAACAGCATATCCTATAGAAGAAGGCTTATTTGTACCATGTAACCCATAAATTCTTCCGTCGGTATCTAACGCATCAAAGCCTATCCACCTAGAGCCTAGTGGATTTTTAGGGTCTCCCCCTGGAATATCTAATTTTCGATAGTACGGTTGATTTGCTTTAACTGTTACAGTAAACATTCCTACAGGGGTTTTCGTCTCTTTTTTTCCTACTGCAACCGGGCTTTTTAACAGTAATTCCCCATTCTCAAAATAAGCAAACTCTTTCGCTGTAATGTTTACAATAATGACAGGATCTCCATGCACTGGATTTGGTTCAAGAGGCCATAAAGGGGAACCAAGAACGATTAAAATACTAAAAAAAAGCGCCATCCACGCCACTCCTTTTTGTTTTAGTGTGCATGGTTGACGCTATTCTCATTCGTTTTAATCCCTTTAAAAGAACTTTTAATCTGAAGATATTGCTCCATTTCTCTTACAAGTTGAAAAAGTGCAGCTCTAACTTCAAACTCTTCTCTAGTAGAAGGTAAGTCCATTTCTTTAAACTCTTCTTGAATATCATACAGTTTTTTCAGGTATAGAAATGCTGTATTTCCAGGATGAATATGTGTACTTAAATCATCTAGAAAATCCGCAATAATTCCGCATTGGGCGGTAGTAGATGGTAACGAAGTAATTAATGGGAGTATTCTCTCAATGATCTCAAATTGCTTTTCTCTCATTTTAAAGTAATGATAATATAGATTTTCGTGTCGTAAAAAATGATTTTCTACATCAATAAAAGCTAGCGATTTTGCTTCCCGAAGAAGCTTCTCTGCTCTTACGATTTCTTTCCCATCCCAATTACTTTCACCACTTCTAAGGTAAGTAACCATCTCTTCAAATATTCGTTGAAATGATGCTTCAATCGCTTCTTGATAACGGTGCAATTTATTTTCCACACTTGGCATATACAAATTCATTAAAAGGGCAATCCCAATCCCAATAACGATAAGTCCTATCTCATTAATTATTAATCCCCACGTCACTTGCCCCGCAGAATAAATATGCAAAATAATGACGCTACTAGTTACAATTCCTTCTGAAGCTCTTAAAGAAACAACTGTAGGAATAAATACTACTAACATAAGGCCAATAATGATGGGATGGTATGCAATCCATTCAAAGAATGCGGCTGAATATAACATAGACACCATACATGCTAAAAATCTACTCCAAGATGCAATAATAGATTTCTTCTTTGTTGCTTGAATGCAGAGAATCGTTATAATTCCAGCAGATGCAAAATTGTCTAATTGAAACCACTGTGCAATCATAATCGCCACAGCAGTACCAATAGCTGTTTTAATGGTTCGATACCCTATTTTAAACATTCGATAGTAAGACCGTCCTTTTCCATAACATATTACTTAGGTTAGCGGTCTAGAGAACTTTTTGCAAGAATTCCTTTGCTCTTTCTGATTGAGGACTAGTAAAGAAATTGTCTGGATGACTATCTTCCACCACACAACCATCAACTAAAAATAACACGCGATCAGCTACTTCTTTAGCAAATCCCATTTCATGCGTTACGATGAGCATCGTCATTCCTGTTTTTGCTAAGTTTTTCATTACTTCTAATACCTCTTTTACCATTTCTGGATCAAGGGCTGAAGTCGGCTCATCAAATAGCATGACTTTTGGGTTCATAGCTAGAGCTCGAGCTATCGCTACACGTTGTTTCTGTCCACCAGATAATTTTCCGGGGTATGTGTCTGCTTTTTCTGAAAGTCCTACTTTCTTTAGCAGATCCTGCCCTAACTCTATTGCTTCCTTTTTTGACAAACCCTTTACGTTCATTGGTGCATACGTAACATTCTCCAATGCAGTAAGGTGAGGGAAAAGATGAAAATGCTGAAACACCATTCCAATATCCTTTCTAATTTCTTGCACAGGAGCCTTTGGCGCAGTGATTTCCTTATCCATTAATGTTACTTTCCCTTGCGTAGGAACTTCTAACAAATTTAAACACCTAAGTAATGTAGACTTACCAGATCCTGATGGCCCAACAATCGCCACCACTTCTCCTTCTTTAAAGTCTACAGAAATATCTTTTAAGACTTCTAACGATCCAAATGATTTTGAAAGTTGTTCTACTTTAATCATGCGCACTCAACTTCCTTTCCACTGCTTTTCCTGCAAACGTTAAAATCATAACGAGAACATAATAAATTAGACCAGCAAACAACATTGGTTCAAAGAAGGAATATAAATCACTTCCGACAATATAGGTTCTTCGCATAATGTCCGTTACACCTATTACCGTAACAATGGCAGATTCTTTTGTTAGTGTAATAAACTCATTCATTAGCGCAGGCAAGATATTTTTCATTGCTTGCGGAATAATTAAGTCTTTCATTGTTTTTTTATACGGAATACCTAATGCTGTCGCAGCCTCCATTTGCCCTTTATCCACTGCTTGAATCCCTGCACGAATGATTTCAGAAATATAAGCTGCTGAATTTAACCCGAAACTTAAGACCGCTGCGGTATATCCATCGATTTGATAGCCAATTAACTGCGGTGATCCATAAAATATTATCATTAACTGAAGAACCAATGGTGTTCCTCTAAAAATAGATGTATAAAAATCCGCTAACCACATTAATGGCTTCACTTTGCTAACTTTGAATAATGCCAAAAACACTCCAAGTATAAATCCTAGAATTGCTGCTAATGCAACGATCTGAAGGGTAACCTGAATTCCCTTTAAAATAAAAGGAATAGACGGTACTATCCGCATGAAATCTAGTTCCATTGTTTAAAACCTCCTAAGAAAAGCGGAAGGTGAGCGGTTGCGCACCTAAAGCTTGACATTATAATAATAGAGAGCGCAGGGCGTTTGCCTTACGCTCTCTTATTCTTTTGTTACGTGACCAGTAACAACTCATCGTTGAACACGTTGTGTGGGTTGAACTTAGAGGAATATCCTTTTATTTTTCGTTTGCATCCCCAAACCATTTGTTTACTAACTCGTCTAACTCTCCACTATCCTTCATCTCTTGAAGAGCTTCATTAAACTTCGCTGTTAACTCTGAATCTTTTGGAAAAGCGATTGCTGATCCAGCTTCTTCTTCATCCACTTCCATTGTATAACCTTTTAGATCTTTGTTATTTTCCATAAAGCCTTTTGCAACTGTATTCTCAATAATTGCAGCATCAAAACGGCCATTTACTACTTCTTGAACTAATTCAGGAATACGATTACGGGATTCTACTGTAAAACCATATTGTTCCGCTAGCTCTTTCGCAGAATCTTCTTGAATTGAACCTAATTGAACACCTACAGTTAATCCTGCTAAGTCTTCTTCTGAACTAATTGGTGTTCCATCTTTATATACAATCATATCTTTTGCAACATAATAAATTTCTGTAAAATCTACTGATTCTTTTCGCTCTTCTGTTGGTGTCATTCCAGCTAATACAAGATCTACTTGACCACCTTTAACCGCTTCAATCAAGCCGCTAAATTCCATATCTTTGACTTCAATTTCATAGCCTATTTTTTCTGCCAAAGCGTTAGCCAAATCAACGTCAAAACCAATAATTTCTTCTCCTTTTGCCGTATCGATGTACTCAAATGGAGGATAATCCGCTGACGTTCCCATGATTAACTTCTTCTCATCATCTCCACCGCTACCCGTTACAGAAGAAGTACCGCATCCTGCAACTAGTAAACTAGTTCCTAGTAAAATTGATAAAAGTGCTTTTTTCATAAATAATTCCCCCTCAGATAAATAATTATGCATAAAAATTAATAAATATTTAATAACTGCATTTTATCACGAATAAATTTTTATGCAATACTTTTTATAAAAATTTATTCTAGATAATCCCTACCCAAAACAAGAAACCGCTTACAATATTTATTATTCTAGTACTCTTTAAAAAATTCAATTCGTGTCGTAAAAATCCTTCAAAAAGAATAAAAAAAAACGCCTAATAGGCGCTTTTATTATCAAACTTCTTCACAAAACTCTTCAAAGTATGATTGTAATTTTTCAACTACTGACATTGGTTCGTGTCCTTCAATTTCATGACGCTCTACCATTGTTTGGATCTTGCCATCTTTTAATAATGCGAAAGATGGTGATGAAGGTGGGTATCCTTCAAAATAGCTTCTAGCAACTGCAGTCGCTTCTTTATCCTGACCAGCAAATACCGTTACTAGGTGATCTGGGCGGTGGTCGTGATGGATAGAATGTACTGCTGCTGGTCTTGCAATTCCTCCTGCACAACCACATACAGAGTTAATCATCACTAATGTTGTACCTGGACGAGCAAATGCAGTCTCTACATCTTCTTGCGTACGCAACTGCTCATAGCCGTTCATTTCTAATTCTTGACGTGCTTGTCGCACGATGTCATTCATTAATAAATCAAAATTCATTTCCATCTGCAAACTCCCCTTTACGTAGCTTGCCTACAGTATACCAAGAATTGATAAAGAGTACCATGTGAAAAGCACTATGAAAATTATTCATTTCGAAACTTTCTTATAAGTTCTCTTAACTCTGCATAAGGAATAGGAGAATGAAGGGAAAGTTTACTTTCCATTATAGCTATTTCTTGTTTCATTTCTTTTTCAAACAACCTTTGTATTTCCATACGTATATGTTGATTAGACCATTCTATCAACTGCTCGAATCTCCTTTTTTGTACAGAAGGTAGAATCGTCATCGCCATTTTTACACGCTCTAAACTTTTCACTATTTCATGTTTATCTTCTCTTAGCAATGTAGAATGTAACCAGACTTCTTGCTCAAATCCTTCTGTTGACGGTGTAAACAGTTGAATTAATTGTTCCGTAGACGTTTTTAAGTTTTCAGCTTCTTTCCTAACATTAGGATCTGCTTTATTGATAATGAAAACATCCGCTAGTTCTAGAATTCCTCTTTTTACTCCTTGAAGGTCATCACCCGTACGAGATAATAGGAGTAAAATAAAACAATCAACAAGTTCACGAACCATGCCCTCACTTTGTCCGACACCTACCGTTTCAACAAAGATAGTTTGGTAGCCTGCCGCTTCGCAGAGATAGAGCACTTCCGTTGTGCGATGGTGAACCCCACCAAGTGTCCCACCTGTCGAAGTAGGCCTGACAAATGCGTTGGGATGGAGGGATAAACGCTCCATTCTCGTTTTGTCTCCTAGAATACTCCCTTTTGAATACCTAGAACTTGGATCAATCGCTAGAACAGCTACTTTTTCTCCATTCTCACAAAGTGATAATCCAATGTCTTCAATAAATGTGCTTTTTCCTGCCCCAGGGATACCCGAAACACCTATCCGAAAACTAGTAGTTGTTCGGTCCAGCTTTTCCAGCAGCTTTTCTGCGTCGTATCGATGCTCCTCTTTGTTACTTTCCACAAGCGTGATTGCTTTTGCTAATGCACCGCGACTTCCTTGCATAAGCTCAGTAGCTACACCATCAATGTCTAAAGGCTGTGTGTTCTTTTTCTTCCAAGCCATCATGATGATTGTTCATATCCTAATTGTTCAAATATAGCTAACAACACTTGTTTTGCTGCTAATGGAATAACGGTACCTGGACCAAAGATAGAATGTGCCCCTTGCTCTATTAAGAAGTCATAATCTTGCTTTGGAATCACTCCCCCAACGATAATTAAGATATCCTCTCGATTTGCGTCTAGTAATGCTTTTTTGATCGAAGGAACGATCGTTTTGTGACCGGCTGCAAGTGAACTAACTCCAATGACATGGACATCATTTTCTACTGCTTGCCGCACAGTTTCTTCTGGTGTTTGAAACAATGGTCCAATATCCACGTCAAAACCATGGTCCGCAAATGCAGTTGCAATAATTTTTGCTCCTCGATCGTGCCCGTCTTGCCCTATTTTAGCTAACAACATTCTTGGACGTCGACCTTCTACTTCCTCAAACTGATCAGCAAGTGTTCTAACTTCTTCAATAGTTGCTAATTGACTAGATTGAGATTGATAGACCCCTTGTACGGAGAGTATCTTCGCTTGGTGTCTGCCACAAACCTTTTCAATGGCATCTGATATCTCGCCGAGAGTACACCTTACTCTTGCAGCTTCTACAACCGCCCCTACTAAGTTTGCACTAGGTTGTTTTGCTATTTCTGTAATCTTTTGAAGAGCTGATTGCACGTCTTTTGAATTTCTTTCTTTCTTTAAGTGATTTAATCGTTCTAGTTGGTTTTTTCGTACTATTTCTGTTTCAATAGACAATACATCTACGGTTTCTTCTTCTAATGTAGCAAATCGATTAACTCCCATAATGGATTCCTTTTTGCTATCGATCCATGCCTGCCTTTTCGTAGCTGCTTCTTCAATTGTTAATTTCGGTAGACCTGTTTCAATTGCTTTAGCCATGCCACCTAAATTCTCTATTTCAGCGAGTATGTTTTTCGCTTTTTCATACAATTCTTCTGTTTTTAATTCAACGATATCAGATCCGAAAAATGGATCAATGGAATCTGTGATACCTACTTCCTCTTGTAAAAATAACTGCGTATTGCGGGCAATTCTTGCAGAAGAAGGGGTAGGTAAGGCAATAGCTTCATCTAAAGCATTGGTGTGAAGAGACTGTGTCCCCCCTAGCGTTGCCGCAAATGCCTCTATATACGTTCTACTTACATTGATAAACGGTTCCTGCTCTGTTAAACTCCAGCCGGATGTTTGGCTATGCGCACGAAGCATCATAGACTTTTCGTTGTTAGGTGAGAACTGTTGCATCTGTTCTGCCCAAAGCTTTCTTCCCGTTCTTAGTTTAGCAACTTCTGTAAGTAGATCCATCCCAATACCCCAAAAGAAAGACAAACGTGGAGCAAAATCATCTACATTTATCCCAGCTTCTAATCCAGTCCGAACATACTCTAATCCATCTGCAATAGTATAAGCTAGTTCTACTTCAGCTGGCGCTCCCGCTTCTTGCATATGATAACCAGATATAGAGATAGAATTGAATTTAGGCATTTGTTTTGATGTATACGAGAAGATATCTCTTATAATCCTCATCGACATGGTTGGTGGATAAATATATGTATTTCTCACCATGTATTCTTTTAAAATATCGTTTTGAATCGTCCCAGATAATTGTTCTGGAAGTACGCCTTGTTCCTCTGCAGCCACGATATAAAAAGCTAATATCGGTAGAACTGCTCCATTCATCGTCATGGAAACAGACATCTTATCGAGTGGTATTCCATCAAATAATAATTTCATATCCTCTACACTGTCAATTGCTACTCCTGCTTTCCCTACATCTGCCAACACTCTAGGATGATCAGAGTCATATCCTCGGTGAGTAGGTAGATCAAAAGCAATGGACAACCCCTTTTGCCCTTGTGCTAAGTTTTCACGATAAAAAGCGTTACTCTCTTCTGCAGTAGAAAAACCTGCATACTGTCTTATCGTCCAAGGTCTAGTAACATACATGGTAGGGTAAGGACCTCGTAAAAACGGAAACACACCTGGGAAAGCGTGTTCATTTTCCTTTTTAGTGGAGTGCGTAGAAACATATTTTCTTTCTCTTTTAGCCTTTTGCATTTACGCTAGCTCCTTCCAAATGGTTTCGATTAGCTGAAGTGTGGAAACTACAGGGATGTTCCTCACTTTTTTATTTATGACTAGTGTAAGTTGATTGTTGATATAGTCTTGGACATGAAGATTAGCAAACTCCGTTTCTACTTTTTTTAAACCAAACAAATGAAAAATTGTCGTAATTTGTTTCGCATCTTCTGCCGAAAGTTCTTTTGATAATGAATAAGTAACAGAATGCATTTTTCCTTGCCACTGTTCTAATTTATCCGACCATCTGAATTCAGTAGTTGAAAGTGGGAATTGGTTCATTAAATTGGTAAAATAAATATTAGAACCTACCAATTTCACCCTACCTTCTAGCACATCTTCCGCTGTTTTTGCTTGATACTTTAAGCATAATTCTTCCTGTTCCTGATTTTGTATCCAGCATGATACCCCACCGTTTTCTTCTATGCAATGGTAGATGTCCCAAGATAATTCATATATTTTTTCGCTTACCTCCTTAATGGTCCAGGAATCCGTTGCATAAGTAGAAGGTAATAATCTCGCTTCTTCCCAAACAAGATAAGGAATTGTTCTAGCAAGCCTAATGCCTCGCTTAGAAGCCCCCTTTACTGAAAATTCGTCATAAGGAATGGTGTGAATGGTACCAATTCCACTTAGTGCTGCTAACGTGACACTATTTGTTAGGCGCAATAGATTCATCTCATGATCTAAACTAGACCATCTTCTAGTGGAAGGTGATGTGATGATAATTCCAGGAAAAGTTGAAAATCCTTCTTCCGAAAAAATGGTATACAAACCATTTCGAAGAGAATCGAATTTCGCTATTTCTGTTATAAAATGTTGATCTGTAGGTAAATGAATGAGCAATCGCTCACTCTTAGTTGTAAAAAAAGGCTTTCTTTCTCTAATCCATTCTTCCACAGCAGAGAAGATGAAAGCTAGTTCATATTGGACAGGTACACCAGACTGATGTAGTGGATATGTACTTATAAGGTGGTAAGCTTGCCCCGCGACTCTCGCTTCTGACCGTAACTCTTTTACATTTACATAATCATCAGATGTTTTTTCCTCTGATACAAAAATATCTACACCTTCGAATTTCTCATTCAAATATTTTGATGACATCCATAGCTGTGGTTGTGTAGAGTCTATAAAAAAATCTTTCGTGTGCTCATCCTTTTGATTTTCCACATCGTTCATACTAATCAATGGGATGGTAATACCGTCTCGAGTAAGTTTTTCTAGATTTTTAACATCTTGACCCTTTGTCGTTTTCTTTACTTTCTCTAGCCATTCCTCCATACCATTTATCTCTATTCCTGAATATTGCTTCATACTTATCCCTCCCACCCTTTCGAAGAAAACGTTTACATTATTACGTTAAACTTTGTTATTTTTAATTGTAACGTGGATTTAAAAGAGTGACAATAAAGAAATAGCTGCCACGAGATTCATGGCAGCAGTGAGTTTAATATAATGGTGTGTTTTCTTTTGAAGTGTTTTCTAAAATTTCTTTTACTCGCTGTAAGAAGCGACCGCACACCAATCCATCTAATACACGGTGGTCTAGAGACATACACAGATTAACCATATCTCGAACACCAATCATTCCGTGGTCCATTACTACTGGGCGTTTAACAATAGACTCCACTTGCAAAATAGCTGCTTGCGGGTAATTAATAATTCCCATAGATTGAACGGATCCGAACGAACCCGTATTATTGACAGTAAATGTTCCATCCTTCATATCATCAGATGAAAGTTTACCTGCTCTTACTTTTCCAGCTAAGTCAGCAATTTCACGAGCAATTCCTTTGATTGTTTTCTCGTCAGCATGTTTAATTACTGGAACGAATAAAGCATCATCCGTCGCAACGGCGATAGAGATATTGATGTCTTTTTTCTGGACAATTTTTTCTCCAGCCCACATCGAATTAATCTGAGGGAATTCTTTCAGTGCTTGAGCAACAGCTTTTACGAAGAATGCAAAGAACGTTAAATTGAATCCTTCTTTTTCTTTAAATTCACCTTTTACGCTATTACGATATGCAACTAAGTTGGTTACATCTACTTCCATCATGGTCCATGCATGTGGAACTTCTTGCTTGGCGCGAACCATGTTTTGTGCGATTGCTTTACGAACTCCTGTAACAGGAATCTCTATGTCTCCTTTTCCTACCGGTACGTAAGGTTGCGCTGGTTTAGGAGTACTTGGTGTAGGCGGAGCAGACTCCATCACTGGAGCAGTCACTTGCTCTTGAACTGGTTCATTAGCAGACTGTCCACCAGATTCAACAATTGCTAAGATATCTTTTCGCGTTATACGTCCATCTTTTCCGCTTCCTGTAACACGGTTTAAATCAATATCGTGTTCTTGGGAAAGCTTTAACACCGCTGGAGAATAACGTACTTTTCCTTTCTCAGCAGCTGGCTTGTTAGTCGTTGCAGGAGTAGAAGAGTTACTAATCTCTTCTTTCTTCTCCACTCTTTTCTCACTAGATGGCGTACTACCTTCTACTTCAACAGCACAGATTACTTCTCCTACCGCTAATGTATCACCTTCATTTGCCACCAACTCTTTTACTACTCCTGTAAAAGAAGATGGCACTTCCGCACTAACTTTATCCGTTTGGACTTCCGCAATTGGATCGTATTTATTGATTTTATCACCAGGCTTTACTAACCAACGTTCAATCGTACCTTCTGTAACACTTTCCCCTAACTGAGGCATGGTCATTTTTTCAATCGCCATGGTCTACACTCCTTTCTATTAAAATTCTGCAAGTTCTCTCATTGCTTTTTCGACTTTATCTGGATTCATCATGAAATATTTTTCCATCGTAGGTGCATAAGGCATTGCCGGTACATCAGGACCAGCTAAGCGCTTAATTGGAGCATCAAGGTCAAATAGGCAGTTTTCTGCAATAATGGCTGCCACTTCTCCCATTATGCTTCCTTCTTTATTGTCTTCCGTTACTAAAAGTACTTTACCTGTTTTAGATGCAGCTTCTATAATCGCTTCTTTATCTAATGGATAAATGGTACGTAAATCAAGAATGTGTGCAGAAATACCATCTTGCGCTAACTTTTCTGCTGCTTGAAGAGCAAAGTGAACACATAGACCGTATGTAATGACTGTAATATCATCACCTTCTCGCTTCACATCAGCCTTTCCGATAGGAAGCGTGTAATCGTCTGTTGGAACCTCTCCTTTGATTAAACGGTAAGCTCGTTTATGTTCAAAGAATAGCACTGGATCGTCATCTCGAATCGCAGCTTTTAAAAGTCCTTTGACATCATAAGGAGTAGACGGCATTACGATTTTCAATCCAGGTTGATTAGCAAATACTGCTTCAACAGATTGAGAATGATAAAGTGCACCATGAACACCACCACCATAAGGAGCACGAACAACAATTGGACAAGTCCAGTCATTGTTAGAACGATAACGAATACGAGCTGCTTCTGAAATAATTTGGTTTACTGCAGGCATAATAAAGTCTGCAAATTGCATCTCAGCAATTGGACGCATACCATACATTGCAGCACCGATCCCTACTCCAGCAATTGCGGATTCCGCTAGAGGTGTATCTAAAACTCTAGCTTCTCCGAATTGATCGTATAAGCCGTGAGTAGCTTTGAAGACGCCACCTTTTTTCCCTACATCTTCTCCAAGTACAAATACTTTTTCATCTCGTTCCATTTCTTCTCTTATTGCCATTGTGACAGCATCAATGTAAGAAATTACAGCCATTTGTCTTTTCCCCCTTATTCATTTTCCGCGTAAACGTACTTTAGTGCATCCTCAGCTTCTGCATAAGGAGCATTCTCGGCATATTCCGTTGCCTCGTTTACTTGCTTCATTACTCGATCATTCATTTCTTTTTCTACTTCTTCTGTCAGCACTCCTACTTCACGAAGATACGCAGCAAATGTAATAATCGGATCTTTTGTTTTTGCGTCTTGTACTTCATCACCAGAACGATACGTACGATCATCATCATCTGAGGAGTGAGGAGTCAATCGGTAAGAGATCGTTTCAATTAATGTTGGACCTTCTCCACGTCGGCCACGATCAGCTGCTTCTTTTACAGCTTTATATACTGCAATAGGGTCATTGCCATCGATTGTGAAGCCAGGCATTCCATAGCCAATTGCACGGTCAGAAACATTTTCACATGCAAGCTGTTTTTCAATTGGAACAGAAATAGCGTATTTGTTATTTTCACACATAAAGATAACTGGTAACTTATGCACACCAGCAAAGTTTGCTCCTTCATGGAAATCCCCTTGGTTGGAAGATCCTTCACCAAACGTTACGAATGTTACTAAATCTTTTCCTTCCATTTTACCTGCTAAAGCGATTCCAACAGCATGTGGTACTTGTGTTGTTACAGGTGAAGATCCTGTAACAATACGATTTTTCTTTTGGCCAAAATGCCCTGGCATTTGACGTCCACCTGAGTTTGGATCTTCTGCTTTCGCAAATCCTGATAACATTAAATCAGTAGGTGTCATTCCAAATGTTAAAACAACTCCCATATCACGATAGTAAGGTAAAACATAATCTTTCTCTCTATCTAGCGCGAAAGCTGCACCAACTTGCGCTGCCTCTTGTCCTTGACAAGAAATAACAAATGGAATTTTTCCAGAACGATTTAATAACCACATACGCTCGTCAACACGACGTGAAAGTAACATAGTTTCATACATTTCTAGAACAGTTTGATCTGATAAACCTACTGATTGATGACGATTTTCTGTCATAGATATCCCTCCGTTTTTTTATGAATGAATGGCTTTTCCATCAACAGCTAACGCTGCTTCCCCGATTGCCTCTGCTAAAGTAGGATGCGGGTGAATTGTATGGGCAACTTCCCACGGGGTAGCATCGAGAACTTTTGCAAGACCCGCTTCAGAAATCATGTCTGTTACATGCGGTCCTATCATATGAACGCCTAACAAATCATCTGTATTTTTGTCTGCAATTATTTTGACAAAACCTTCTGATTCCCCGTACACAAGTGCTTTACCTACCGCTTTAAAAGGAAACTTTCCAACTTTAATCTCTAAGCCTTTGTCTACTGCTTCTTTTTCTGTCAATCCAACACTCGCCATCTCTGGTCTGCTGTATATACATTTAGAAATAAGCGTAGAATCTATTGGGCTAGGTTTTTGATCTGCAATATGTTCAACGGCGACGATTCCTTCGTGGGATGCAACATGAGCAAGTTGTAAACCACCAATCACATCACCAATCGCATATATATGCGATTCTTTCGTTTGGTACATGTTATTCACAGAAATGAACCCATTTTCTACTTGAATATCTGTATTTTCTAACCCAATACCTTCCACATTAGCTTGACGACCCACTGATACAAGTAACTTTTCAGATGTAAAGGTTTTCATTTCTCCTTTGACTTCTGCTTGGATAGTTACTTTTCCTTCTTCTTTGGTTAGTGTCTCTGGTAATACTTTTGCGTTCAATTCCATCTTAATGCCACGTTTCTTCAAGATTTGGAACATTTCTTTGGAAACATCATGGTCTTCTGTTGGAACAATACGATCCGCATACTCCACTACGGTTACCTCTACACCAAAATCGTGTAACATAGATGCCCACTCAATTCCAATTACTCCACCTCCAACAATGGTAATGGAAGTTGGTAATTGTTCAAGTTGTAATGCATGATCGGAAGATAATACATGCGAACCATCTAATTCTAAACCAGGCAAAGTTCTCGGTCTTGAACCGGTAGCAACAATGACGTTCTTCGGTATTAACATTTCATTATCTTCTCCGTTGTTCATTTCGACAGAGATAGTACCAGGCATTGGAGAAAAAATAGAAGGCCCTAAAATTCTTCCCATCCCTTCATAAACATCAATTTTCCCCTGTTTCATCAGATATTGAACACCTTTATGTAACTGATCCACAATAGAGTCTTTTCTTTCTTGTACTTTATTGAAGTTAAGCGTAGCTCCACTTAAGGAAATCCCATATTTTTCACTCTCTTTAGCTGTAGCAAAAACTTCTGCAGAACGAAGAAGTGCTTTACTTGGGATACACCCTGCATGCAAACAAGTTCCACCTAATTTTGCTTTTTCTACTATCGCTGTCTTTAGCCCTAGTTGTGAAGCTCGGATGGCTGCAACATAGCCACCCGTTCCTCCACCAAGGACAACCAGATCATATTCTTGTGCCATCTGATTTCCTCTCCCTTACTTAGTAATTGTTTCTTTCACTTCATTAGGATAGCGCTTAGCTTTTTCCTCACCTGTTAACACTCGGAGTGCTCCTTCAGCTAATGCTTGTAGCTCATTTTCACCCGGGTGCACTAACACATCAGAGATCCAAGCTACTCTTTCTTGTATGCTTTTAACAAATGAATTTCCATACGCCAATCCACCAGTCAAAATTATTGCATCTACTTTCCCTGAAAGGACTGCACTTGCACTACCAATTTCTTTCGCAACTTGATACCCCATCGCTTCAAAAACAAGTTTTGCTTTTTCGTCACCAGCATCAATTCGTTTTTCCACTTCTACTGCATCATTCGTTCCTAAATACCCAACCATGCCACCTTGACCAACTAATCGCTTCATTAACTCATCACGGTAGTGTTCACCAGAGAAACATAAGTCAATCAAATCACCAGCTGGAACGGTTCCCGCTCGCTCTGGAGAGAATGGACCATCTCCGTGAAGACCATTATTTACATCTACTACTTTCCCATTCTCATGAACACCTACTGTAATTCCTCCACCCATGTGAGTGACGATTAAACGAAGTTCTTCATACGGTTTTCCTAATTGTTTTGCTACACGACGTGCAACCGCTTTTTGGTTCAGCGCGTGGAAGATACTTTTTCTCTCAATTAAGGAGAACCCAGACACTCTTGCAACATCTGCTAATTCATCTACCACCACAGGATCGACAATGAAGGATCTAATACTTAATTGATCCGCAATTTCTTTTGCAATAATTCCGCCAAGATTAGATGCGTGCTGACCAGAGAAGCCTTGTCTTAAGTCTTCTATCATCGCTTCATTTACTTCATAGGTTCCACCTTCAATTGGACGAAGCAATCCACCTCGGCCGCATACAGCATCTAATTTAGAGATATTAATGCCTTCTTCTTTTAAAGAAGCTAAAATCGTCTCTTTTCTAAACTCATATTGATCAATAATGGAAGGAAATTGGTTAATTTGTGCTGCATCATGACGTATTGTTTTTTCAAAGAGCACTTGCTCTCCTTCAAAGACGCCAATTTTCGTAGAAGTAGACCCAGGGTTAATCGTTAGAATTCTGTATAACTTAGACACGTTTTTCCTCCAATATTTCTTAATTTAAGCGCATTCATTTTAATTAACAGTTACTTTTGTAATCAAAAAGAATGTATAACGGCAAACTTAATGGTTTTCATTCACGTAATAAAAAGGGAAGATCCAGAACTAAACATCTCTGGACAATCCCTTCCCTTATCCTAACCTTAACGGCCGCTTAAAATATGTTTTCCATTTTGTAAAAATTGGCTTCTAGATTGACGCATACGTTCAATACGCTCTTCTGCCATACGGTCTGCTGCAACATATGTTGGAATGCCATCACGTTTAGAAATTTCGAACACTTTTTCTACATTATTGTAGATTGTTTCTACACGTTTAATCGCTCTTTCGTGATTGTAGCCATTCAATTCGTCTGCAACATTGATAACTCCACCAGCGTTAATAACATAGTCTGGTGCATACACAAGACCAAGTTCATGGATTAAATCTCCATGACGCGTTTCTTTTAACTGGTTGTTAGCTGCACCTGCAATTACTTTTGCTTTCAATTGTGGAATTGTCTCGTCATTAATAATTGCCCCTAGTGCACATGGAGCAAAGATATCACAATCAACACTGTAGATTTCATGTACTTCTACCGCTTTTGCATCGAAGTCCTCTACTACACGTTGTACCGCTTCTTTATTAATATCAGTAACGATTAATTTTGCACCTTCTTCATGTAAATACTTACATAAAGTATACGCTACGTTTCCTACACCTTGAACCGCTACAACTTTTCCTTCTAATGAATCATGCCCAAATGCTTCTTTCGCAGCAGCTTTCATTCCACGGTATACACCATACGCTGTAACTGGTGAAGGATTTCCTGAAGAACCGAATGCAGGAGAGATTCCAGTTACATAGTTTGTTTCTTCATGAATTAAATCCATATCAGCTACAGTTGTACCAACATCTTCTGCCGTAATATAACGTCCATTTAACCCTTGGATATAGCGACCAAATGCACGGAACATCTCTTCATTTTTATCTTTACGAGGATCTCCAATGATTACTGTTTTACCTCCACCCAGGTTAAGCCCCGCTGCAGCATTTTTATATGTCATACCTTTTGCTAGACGTAATGCATCTTCAATAGCTGCTTCTTCATTTTCATACGTCCACATACGAGTACCACCTAAAGCTGGTCCTAAGGTAGTATCGTGAATAGCAATAATTGCTTTTAAGCCAGAAGTTTTATCTTGGCAAAAAACTAACTGCTCATAATCATAAGTCTCCATATAGTCAAAAATTTTCATCTTCGGTTCCTCCTAAAATTAATTTGATGTTGTGCAAATTGCTAGAGCTAAAGAATATAGTTTACTTTCAGCAGAGTCCGCTCTTGATGTTAATACAATTGGAGCCTTCGCTCCTGCGATCACCGCTCCAACTTTTGCATTTGCGAAATATACTAAAGATTTATATAAGACATTTCCTGCTTCAATAGTAGGAACCATCAATATATCGGCATTACCTGCTACTTCCCCTTTTATGCCTTTGTGTTCTGCAGCAGTAATAGAGATGGCATTGTCTAATGCAAGTGGACCATCAACCGATGCGCCTTTTATTTGGCCTCTACTTGCCATTTGTACCAAGGCAGCTGCATCTAATGTAGCTTGCATGGAAGGATTGACAACTTCTACAGCAGTTAATACTGCTACTTTCGGTTTGTTAATACCAACGCTAGTCGCAATGGAGATGGAATTTTGAATAATTTGCGCTTTTTGCGTAAGATCTGGTGCAATATTCATTGCAGCATCTGTTACCCAAATTAACCTTTCGAAGCCATCCACTTCAAACGCTGCGACATGTGAAAGAACAGCACCAGTTCGTAATCCCCATTCTTTATTCAACACAGCCTTTAATAGCGTAGCTGTAGGTACGTGCCCTTTCATTAACACTGTAGCTTCACCTGAAGAAACGGATTGAACTGCTTTTGTGGCAGCATCTGTTGCCGACTGTGTCGGTACAAATGTTACGGCATCTGTAGATAACAATTCTGGAAATGACTGTTTTGCTAAATGAACCATTTTGGACTCATTTCCAAAAAGTAAAAATGAGGCTAGTCCTTCTCTCACTGCCATTTGAACGGACTCTAATACCTCTAAGTCCGCTGCGTCGGCAACTGCTACAATCGCAGTTGATTGAGACCTTGCCCTTTGACGAAAATGTTCTAAAGACATTTCTACACCCCCTATTCCACTTCCATTTCTTCTATTTCATACTTTTCTAACTTATAGTATAAATTTCGCACAGAAATTTGTAGCCTCTTTGCAGCTGCTGTCTTGTTTCCACCACAAGCTTGAATTGCTTCTTGAATAATTGTCTTTTCAACATGTTCTAGTTTCTCTACTAATCCCATGGATGATTCTTCTTGATCTGTAAAGGAGATAGAGTTGTTACGCCATGAAGTTAAGCTGGGAAGATCATCAGCCGTCATCCAATGTTTATGGAAGTCCATAAATATTAAAGCTCGAGACAATACGTTTTCTAACTCACGAATGTTCCCTGGCCAATCATATTCCATTAATCGTTTCATCGCCTCTTCATCAATACCTTTAACAGATCTTCCAAAGTCCGTATTTATTCGATCAATAAAAGTTTGACTGAGAGTCGGAATATCTTCTTTTCTTCTTTTTAATGGTGGTAGCTGTATCGGCATTCGATTTAATCGGTAATACAAATCTTCACGGAAGGTGCCTCTGGCCATTTCCTTCTCTAGATTTTTTGCAGATGCAGCAATTACCCTCACTTGAATAGGTATAGGTTCTTTTCCACCAATTCTCCAAAGTTCTTTATCTTGTAATACGCGAAGTAATTTTGTTTGAGCAGTTAGTGGCAAATCAGCGATTTCATCTAGGAAAATCGTGCCTCCATGAGCCTCTTCAAAGAAGCCTCTTTTCACAAACTTACGAAAACCTGCGTCTTCTTCTCCTTCAAAGCCAAATAATTCTTGCTCAGCCATGTTTTTAGAGAATGACCCACAGTGCACTCGAACAAATTTATTATACTTTCGGTCACTTTCATAATGGATCGCATGTGCCAATAATTCTTTACCTGTGCCCGAATCACCTCGAAGTAATACAGCAGCTGGTGTCTTAGCTGCCACTCTCGCTTGTTCCACTACTAAGCTCATTTCTTCAGAAACAGCGATAATGTCCTCAAAAGTGTAGGTTTCTTCTAAACTTCGAATCATTTTACGAGCTCTAGAAAGTTCTTCGGTTAACGCTTTTATTTCACTGACATCGTGAATAACTCCAACACTGCCCTTTAGTTTCCCATTAACAATTATTGGAGCAACATTAACAATAACTTCTTTTCTATTTGGCCCAACTTTCATTCGAACACCACGAACTGGCTTTCTTGTATTCAGAACCTGCAGGTGGACACTTTCTCCTTCATAGATATCAGCTTGTGCTCCCTTGCCAATTATCTCCTCTTTAGAAAGTCCAGTAATCCTTGAGTATGCAGGATTCACCATTAATCCTGTCCCATGTTCATCTACTACTGAAATCGCTTCATCACTAGAGTGAATAATCGCTTCCAACATGGAATGAACATCTTTTAAATCTGTTAGTTCTTCAGCTAAATGAACAATTTCCGTGACATCTTTAAAAACGGCAAATGCACCAAGCATTTGATCGTCTTCAGAAATGATTGGAATTCTTGTCGTAATAATGTGCCTTCCATTTGGCAGTACTAGGCGTTGATTAACTTCTGTTCGCTTTGTTTCTAATATCCTCATCAATTGTGAAGTAGAGATAGCATTAGACACTAGCATACCTATATGTACGTGTCTAGATAAGCCAGTCATGCGCTCTGCACTCTCATTGATAAATGTAATAACTCCATCAGGATCCACTACAATCATACCGTCATTAGTCGCATTAAAAATTAATTCTTGTTTATATGAGGTATTTTCCAATTCTTCAATCAATTGCTCTTTTTCTTTCAATAACCTTGAAACCAAATGAGCAATTGTTCCAGAAATTAATTGGGTATTGGAATGTGCGCTATTCTCTAACTCTTTTTTAAATTCCAGATTTCCCGTTACATCAAAAATAATCTGCACATCTTTTGTGTAGATATCTTTCCATTTTTTCGAAGTTGGGATGGATAATTGTTTTGCCAAGTGGATTCCTGGTGCTTGTTCATTTTGATCCACTACACCAACGATGTGATACATGTCTAGCTGAGAAAGCATGTTGATAACGGCTACTCCACCTTTACCCGCACCAATCACTAATACATTATGCAACATCTTTCCTCCTATGTACACATTAAATTCTTTTAATATGCAAATCTTTTCATAGTGTAAGTGTACACGATTTTCGTATTCTTGACAAATTAATTTCTTCTATTAAGATAAACGTAAAGGCTTACATAAGAGGAGATTTTTTATGACTAGAATCATCGCCCTTATCATACTTGTTATCCCAGCAATATTGGCTGTCTACGGAATTAAACTAATGAGAGATATGGCTTTCCAAATACTAACACCACCATTTCCTGCTTTATGGATGCAATTTTTAGCAGGATTGTTATTTTTCATCCTTGGATTAGCTTTTGTTGCAGGATTCATCTTACATCGTGACCGCAAACAAAATAAAGTGCAAGAGCGTTTTAAGTCACCCAATGCATAAGTTAAAGGGAAGTCATCTATGATTAAGGAAGACACTACCTACACTAGAATTTATAGAAAAAAGAGGTCGACTTAGTCGACCTCTTTTTTTAGCGTTATTGCTCTTTCTGGGTAGTCTGTAAAAATTGCTTCTACTCCCCAAATTAGCGCTTGTTTTATTCTCTTTTTTGCATTCACCGTATAACATCTGATAGCAATATTGTTTTCTGCAAATTTTTGCACAGTGAAAGTGTCTAGCGTTCGATAAGCAGGATGAACACTTGATAATCCCATCATTCTGACATAATCCCATGGTTGAAACAAAGGCTCTCCATAAAGAGGTGAGTACTCCAATTGTGGTGCAAACTGTTTCATATGCATAAGTGAGCGATGATGAAAAGAAGAAATAATGACTCTGTCGCTTAATCCAAACTCTTGAATTAACTCAAAAACCTTTCTATCTAGTCCAAAATATTCAACCACACTATTTTTCAATTCAATATTGCACACAAGACGATTAGTAGTTAAAAATTGAAAGACTTCTCTAAGAGTTGGAATAGGGGTAAATCTATTTCCTACGTTAAATGTGTAACTAGCCTGAAAAGATTGTAGTTCTTGTAAAGTAAAATTTCTCACTTCCCCACTACCATTTGTGGTGCGATCAATTGTTTCATCGTGGATCACAACCACTTCACCGTCTGCAGAAAGCTGCACATCTAATTCTATCCCATCAGCACCAACTTCTAGTGCTTTTTCAAATGCCAACATGGTATTTTCCGGGTAAGTTCCTGCTGCACCTCGATGCGCGAAAATTAACGTCATATGTGATCCTCCTATTCAAAACGCAGCTGTCGGTCTAACAAGTAGTAGGTGCCCTTAGTTAAGGTTCTGATATATTTTTGTTGTGGTCCAATTTCAATCAATGTTTGAGGAAAAATACCCGCTTTCGCAGAAACTTCCCCCTCTCCTTTAATGGACAACATATTCATATGATGCTTCCTCTTATCATCTACTCGTGTCAACTTTTGCTGTAAGTCTTTTAACTCTTGCCTTTTCTTCTTTTGAGATACTTTTTCTCCCTCCGTTAACTTGCTTGTATCTGTAGGAAAGCTTTGTACCTCCTTCTTTACCTGCTCTAACTCAATTAATAATTCTCTATACTCTAATAATACAACTTTAAGTGCTTCCTCTTCCATTTTCCTTTGAAAACCTTTTACATGTACGGAGGTTTTTCTCTCTAATTTATTTCCTATTGAACTGGCACATACCTTCCCAACAGCAACAATTTTCCCACCAATAATAGAACCTTTTCGTTCATCAGCCAAAACATTAGTTGCATTCAAATCGCATCCAATGGCATAGTTCCCAATAAAGATATCTCCTTTGGCATGAAGTTGACACTCATTTGCATGTTTTAAATAAATATGTCTACCGGATTCTACGATTGTACCTGATTTACCAAAAATGCCTCCTTTAATAAAGATATCTCCTTTAGCAGTAATAATTGATTTCGCATTACTTACACCTAAATCACTTAAAATCGATAAGTCTTTGGTTGCTTTGATAGCATAACCCGACATAACTGTACCTTTAACCGTTACAGTTCCATCAAATTCAATGTTTCCAGTTTCAATTCCAACATCACCATCTATAAGTAAATGTTTACCAATAGAAAGACGACCGTTTTTTCTTTCCAAGATCCCATCTTGAAGTGCTCTTAACACCCATTTACCCTCTTCACTAACAACATGAACAGTTTCTGGATCATATAGAAGAGGTTTATCTTCACCACTTAATGCAAGTAATACATCTCCAAATATTGTATTTCCATTTTTTCCTGGAGTAGATGGTGTCTTCTCTCCCAACCAATCCCCTTTAAAGACTTCTTCTACAAAATGTAGATCATAATAGTCCGCATTCCCATCGTCCTTTATCATAGGAGTACGAGCTGGAAGAGGCTTGTATTCTATCTTTGCGTCTTCTCCATTTATAGGTGCTACTCCTTCTGCTAACAACAACCCATCCGGTTGCTTTTTAAGTTCTTTAAAATTTGGGGATGAAATTCCTGTTCTTATGTTGTATTCTTCTATCATATAATTTATCTTACTTTGTATTTCTGATTCTCGTTTTATCCATTCTTCTTCCGGTACATTCACTGTTAAAAACGCTTTCATTTTATCAGATGTTATCATTATATCTACCAACGACTTCCATTCACCAATTAATGTAAATTCTTCAGAAGGTTTCTCTAGCGCTTTTTTTAACGCTAAAAAATTAGTAAGCGAAATCCTTGGGTGGTCTTTTAGCGAATGATTTAGTTGAAGTAGCGGAAAACCACTCTGTTTCACTAAAATGTATACATTAATTTCATCTGTTAAAAGTTGAAAGTAATCATTTTCCATTAATACATCCATCTTCTCACGTCCCACCAACTAAAATGTAAGTAATTGCTTTTCTACCTACTACAAATATACATGAATTTTCGCAGTTTCAAACGTTTCTCTTATTACTTATATCGTCAAAAACCCTTCCTATTCCAGCAAAAGTTGAGTTAACGATTCCATAACATGATATACTGAAAAAAAGTTAATATTTGGAGGTTTTTTATGAGTAGTTATTCGAAAAATGCTTTTGATGTTACCATCGAACTATTAAAATTAGCAAATCAGCACGGTGCAGTTGATCAACACAATATTGAGGAATTATTTCTTAGATATTATGCTACGGTGACAGTTGCAGAAGGACTAAGCTTCGAAGACATCGAACACTATGCAATACCTGAATTACGCAACAAAGGAAATTACTAATTCTTCACATAAAAAAGTTACCACTATTTTGTAGCGGTAACTTTTTTTCTACTTATCTTCCGTCTTTCAAGAAGCTTTGTGTTCCAGACGTAATTTATCCGCCACCATTGCGATAAATTCTGAATTTGTTGGTTTTGCTTTTGTCATGGAAACTGTGTAGCCAAACAAGGAGGAAATACTGTCAATATTACCACGGCTCCATGCGACTTCAATAGCATGACGAATTGCTCTTTCTACACGGCTAGCTGTCGTGTTATATTTTTTTGCTATGTCTGGATATAACACTTTTGTAATAGATCCTAAAAGTTCAATATCATTATATACCATAGAAATCGCTTCTCTTAAATAAAGGTAACCTTTGATATGGGCAGGTACGCCAATCTCATGAATAATGCTAGTTATACTTGAATCAAGATTTCTCGGCTTTGATTCTGACTGGATAAAGGAAGATTGAAGTCTTGATGATGATGGCTTTTTCGTCTGAGTAGAAACATTCCCACCAATAGTTCGAATGTGACTCGCTAAATTCTCCATATCGAAAGGTTTCAGTATAAAATAAGAAGCTCCTAAATCAACTGCTTTTTTCGTTACATCTTCTTGACCAAAAGCTGTTAACATAATAACATAAGGCATTTTGCTATTTTCTCTTTCCCGAAGCCTTTGAAGCACTGCTAAGCCATCTAAATGAGGCATAATAATATCTAGAACAAGTACGTCAGGTTGTAATTCATCTAGAAGGTTCATACACTCTTGCCCATTAAAAGCCGTACCGATCACTTCCATATCTGGCTGAGATGATATAAACTCTTCCAATAAAGACACTAATTCGCGGTTATCATCCACGATACATACACTAATTTTTTTCACAACCAATTTCCTCCTCAGATACACGTCCGTCTAAATTTTGACTTACTTTTTATTCTAAAGAACAAATTCGACAATGCAAGATAAATTCCTCTTTTATTTTAAAAAATCTTATCATTTCTTATCATTTCTTTTGTTTTCTCGATTATTCTCTTGTTTTCGACTTGGTTCGATAGGGATTTGCGCGATTGTCGAAAAATCATTAATATTTACTAATATTAACATTAATGAAGTTGTATGTATAGAATTAGACTAATGGATTGATTTCCATTGCCTTACTAAAACGGTTATTGGTTTGTAAGAGACTTAATTAAGGTGCCCTTCTTGCATTATAACCGTTCACATAACAAAAACTGAGAGGAGTACTCTCAGTTCAGCAGTTAATCAGCATATATATTGATTCCAGCTTCATGTAGCATCCATTCAATATGAACACCATAACCTGAAGTTGGATCATTTACAAATACATGTGTTACCGCACCCACTACTTTATTATCTTGAATAATGGGGCTACCACTCATCCCTTGAACGATTCCACCTGTAGCTTCTAAAAGTTTTGGATCCGTAATCTTAATGACCATACCTTTTGTTGCAGGAAACTTTTGCGGAATAGTACTTACTATTTCAATTTCGTACTCCTCCACTTTATCCCCCTCAACTACAGTATAGATCTTCGCAGGTCCTTCTTTTACTTGATGAGATAAAGCAATCGGTAATGCTTTATCATTAATCCCATTGCTCAGCTGTTCGTGAAGTTCCCCAAAGATTCCATATGGGCTATTTCGAAAAATATTCCCAACGACATGACGTTCATCTTTAAATCGTGCGAGCTTTTCTCCTGGGTTACCATTTAACCCTTTTTCAATACTTGTCACGGTTGAACGTACTACTTCTCCATCACGTACCACTATTGGCTTTTTTGTATCCATATCTGAAATAACATGACCTAGTGCACCATATTTGTGGCTAGTAGGTTCATAAAAAGTCAACGTACCAATTCCTGCTGCAGAATCTCTGATATACAATCCAAGTTTATAATTATTGTCGTTTTGATCTTGCAGTGGTGTTAAAGAGGTAGTAAATGTCTTTTGATCTCGCTGTACAGTAAGTTCCATAGAACCATTTTCTGTACCTGCTTTTTGAACAAAGCTACCTACATCAGCCATTGAGGTAATCGTTTGGCCATTTATTTTCGTTATCATATCACCTATCTGTATACCAGCAATTTCTCCAGGAGATTGTTTACCTTCTACTGTAGGTATTAAGTGATGACCAACGACCAATACTCCTAATGTGTTTAACTTAACACCGATGGATTGTCCACCAGGAATGACCTTAAAATCTTTTAGTACTTGCACGTCTACTTTCTTAACAGGAAATCCTGCAAAGTCTAACACTAAATCTTCTGTTCCAACTGATTCACCAGCAATGGCAATAGAGGATGGTTGTTGTAGTACCGATAAGTGATTACCACCGCTACCTGTTGCGGATACAGGTAACGCGTCCACTAATTGATGGGTTTGCCCCTCAAAAATCGTTACATTCGTAGGAATGGATAAATAGGATTGGAATGGTTTTGAGAAACCAATTGCAAGTAGGGAAACAAGGAGGATGATTCCGATCGTTTTTCTAAGATCCTTTTTTCTCATAAACACTCTCCTCGCTTCAGACCTTATTAGCTAACTGGCTACATGTTTAATTTGACCTTTAACAGCCTAAATTATAAGTACGATTAAACATTTCCAATTAAAAATAAGTTCCATCGCATTTCGCAACAGAACTATATTTTTATACTTTATTTGGTTGTTTTTTTACTGTTTTCGCAAGTGTAACAAGTTCTTTCGCATGCTTTCTTGTTAATTCTGTCACTTCTATACCAGAAATCATACGACCTATTTCATCAATTTTATCCGTTTCTGATAACGGAAGAACTGAAGAGAATGTCCGGCCATTCTCGGTACGTTTGGAAATAAATAAGTGTGTATCTGCTAATGCAGCAACTTGTGGTAAATGGGATATACATAACACTTGCGAGTGAACAGCTACCTGATAAATTTTTTCCGCAATAGATTGAGCAACTCTTCCTGAAACGCCAGTATCTACTTCATCAAAAATAATGGAAGTAACACCTTGGTGACGAGAGAAGATGGTTTTTAATGCAAGCATGATTCTAGATAACTCTCCACCTGAGGCAATTTTAGCTAGTGGCTTTAAAGGCTCTCCCTGGTTAGTGGAGATCAAAAAGGTTACTTCATCTATACCAGAAGACGTGTACGCACCTTCATTGGTTGCGATATTTACATGAAAACGAGCTTTTTCCATGTACAATTGTTGTAACTGATCATGGATTTGCTCTGTTAACGTTACAGCAGCTGCTGTACGTTCTTCCGATAATGCTTTTGCTTCAATTTTTAAATCTTCTTCTATGGAGCTAAGTTGTTTTTCTAGATCATTCACCGTACCTTCTCGATTTAGCAATTCATCTAGTTCAACAGACTTTTCCTCCCCATATTGAATCACTTCCGCTATTGTTGATCCATATTTTCGTTTTAGTTGATTCAATTCATTTAATCTGTGTTCTATTTCATTTAACCGTTCGGGTTGAAACTCTAATCCATCTAACATGTTTCGAATAGTAGAGGCTGCATCTTCCAATGCATAGTAACTGTTCTGAACATTCTCAGACACAGACTCCATTTCGGAGTCTAAGCTAGCTGCAAACTCTACTTCACGGGATGCGATAGAGATCCAATCGAGTCCTTTTTGTTCACCTTTTAGCATTTCATAACTATTTTGTAATGATTCATATAGTTTCTCGAAATTAGACAACCTTTTTCGTTCCTCTTGTAACTCTTCATCTTCCCCAGTCTTTAGTGCTGCTTGTTGAATCTCATTCACTTGGAAAGAAAGTAAATCAATACGGTGTGCAATTTGTTGTTCGTTTGAGGAAATCTCATCTAACCTTTTTTTCACCTGTTTATAAGAACGGTATAATTCTTGGTATTGCGTCATTGTCATTTCTAACGAATCTTTAGCAAAATGATCTAACAAAGAAATATGTTGATGTTCCTGTAATAAACTCTGTGTTTCATGTTGACCATGTATGTCCATTAACGTTGCGCCAACTTCTCTCAAAGTGGCTATCGTCACAAGCTTCCCGTTGACTCTACATACACTTTTTCCATTTTTATAAATGTCACGTCTAAAGACGATCATGCCATCTTCAATGGTTAAACCGAACTCTTGTGCCTTTTCATATACTGGGTGATTTGATCTATCAACGAAGAACAAACCTTCTAATTCCGCTTTATCTTCTCCGTGACGAATAAAATCAGTAGAACCTCTTCCACCTACCAAAAGATGAACAGCATCAATAATGATTGATTTCCCGGCACCTGTTTCACCTGTTAAGACTGTTAGACCCTCTTGGAAAGGTACGGAGAGTTCCGTAATAATTGCAAAGTTTTTAATTGTTAATTCTGTTAACACACTAACACCTCTTAGTAATTAAAGTAGATCAAGAAGACGTGATGTAATTGTTTTCGTATCCTCTGGTGTTCGACAGATAATTAAACAAGTGTCATCTCCACAAATCGTACCAAGAATTTCATTCCATTCTAGATGATCAATTAATGCCCCAACAGCATTTGCGTTACCTGGTAAGGTTTTTAACACTAGCATATGTCCAGCTGCATCAACTTTAACGAATGCATCTATTAGTGTTCGCTTTAATTTCTGTAAAGGATTAAACCGTTGATCTGCTGGTAAGCTGTATTTGTATTTGCCATCTACAAGTGGCACTTTTACTAAGTGCAATTCTTTTATGTCACGTGAAACTGTAGCTTGTGTAATTTGAAATCCTTGTGCTTTCAGAGAATCTACTAGCTCGTCCTGTGTTTCAATGTCGTTTTGAGAAATAATTTCTCGAATTTTTATATGGCGTTGTCCTTTATTAATCATAGACGTCTCCAATCGGATATGTATATTTATACTGAAGTATACAGTTATAGTACACTATTTCCTAATATAAGTATAGAGATACCCTTCTTCTCCATTTGATTTAGTAGTGATGGATGCATGTTTTAACATGGCAATGTACAACACAAAAAATCAGACACATCATGGCGTGTCTGATTTTTGTTTTAATACTTCATGGGCTTCTTCCACTACAGTGCGAAAACTTTGTTGTAGGTGATTAACACCTGTGTGCCCTTCAAGACCTTTCCAAGAAAGGTGTGCTAAGAACTCAATGTTACCGTCTCCACCTGTAATAGGTGAGTACGAAAGATTTATTAAATCAAACCCTTCCTTAAGGGAAAAAGAGATAATTCTGTCCAGTACTTCTTCATGCACTTTAGGATCACGCACAATTCCTTTTTTTCCTACCTGTTCTCTACCCGCTTCAAATTGAGGTTTAATCAACATTAACACGTCACTATCTTGAACTAAAATAGTTCTCAAAACAGGAAGAATTAATCGAAGGGAAATAAATGAAACATCGATAGAAGCTAGGGATGGTAAACCTTGATCAAAGTCCGCTGGAGTAACGTAGCGAAAATTCGTTCTTTCCATTACTTTTACTCTTTCATCTTGACGAAGCTTCCAGGCAAGTTGGTTGTACCCAACGTCTAAAGCATAGGAAAAAGCTGCTCCATTCTGTAAAGCGCAATCCGTAAAACCACCTGTGGACGCACCAATGTCAACCATAACCTTATCCTGTACATTCACATGAAATTCTTTTATAGCTTTTTCTAACTTATACCCTCCACGGCTTACATAAGGCATTACGTTTCCTTTTACACGCAATGGAGAGTCCTCTTCAATTTTTTCACCAGGTTTATCTAATCTTGTCTCATTACTGAAAACTAAACCAGCCATAATGGCTCTTTTAGCTTTTTCTCTAGTTTCTACTAGTCCTTTTTCAACCAGTAGTATATCAACACGTTGTTTTTTTGCTTTCATTTGTATGTCCTTTATTAATTACTTGATATTAATTTTAGTAATCGAGTTTCCGCTTCATTTGTTGTTAAGTGAATTTCCTCTAGAAGTTGATCCACACTTCCATGCTCAATGAAGTAATCAGGAATACCCATTCGATCAACTATCGCACCGAAGAAGCCTAACTCTTGAGCCTTCTCCATTACTCCAGAGCCAAATCCACCTTGTAGAACTGCTTCTTCAATAGTTAGAATTGGCATCTTGGAATCAAATAATTCTTTTAGCATATTTTCATCCATTGGTTTAATAAAACGTGCATTGATTACTTTTATAGAGAAGCCTTTACTTTCTAGTCTGTCTGCTGCTTCTAGAGCCATAGGAATGGTAGTTCCAAAAGTTAAGATAGCTGCATGAGATCCTTCTCTTAACACTTCCCAAGTCCCAATTGGAATCTCTTCTAAGTCATCATCCATTGGAATACCATAGCCGTTTCCACGTGGGAACCTCATCGCAATTGGGCCATCATCATAAGATAAAGCTGTTTTCACCATATGTTGACCTTCATTTTCGTCTTTCGGCATCATTAAAACCATATTCGGAATATGACGTAAGAAAGAAATGTCAAAAACACCTTGGTGTGTTTCACCGTCAGCTCCAACTAAACCAGAACGATCTATTCCTATAAAAACATTTAAATTCTGTCTACAAATATCGTGAACCACTTGATCATAGGCCCTTTGTAGGAAAGTAGAGTATATTGCTAAGAAGGGTTTCATACCTTGCGTCGCTAGTCCAGCAGCTAGTGTAGCTGCATGCTGTTCCGCAATACCAACGTCATACATACGATCTGGTAACTCTTTTGCGAATTTTTCCAACTTTGACCCAACAGGCATTGCTGGTGTAATAGCAACAACTCGTGAATCTTCTTTAGCAATTCTAAGAGCCGTGTCACTTACTAGTTGACTCCAACCAGGACCTTTTGCCTTCGACTTAACTAAATCACCTGTTTCAATTTTGTATGGACCGGTACCATGCCAAGTTCCTACAGTATCGCTCTCGGCTGGGTGATACCCTTTTCCTTTTTTCGTAATGACGTGAATTAAAACAGGGCCATCCATTTTTTTTGCATATTGGAGCTGCTCAAATAATTGGTCATACGAGTGCCCATCGACAGGACCTAAATACGTGAATCCTAGATCTTCAAAGAACATTCCAGATACAAGGAAATACTTCATACTATCTTTTAACCGCTCCGCAGTAGAAGCTAATTTCCCTCCAACCGCAGGAACCTTCTTAATAAGATACTCTAATTCATCCTTTACCCATTGGTACTTTCCAGCTGAACGAAGTCTGCCTAGGACATTATGCAAAGCACCTACATTTGGCGCAATGGACATTTCATTATCATTTAAGATAACAATCATGTTTTTTGTTCATGACCAATATGATTTAACGCTTCAAGTGCCATTCCACCTGTTAATGCTCCATCACCTATAATAGGAATTATATATGAGTCCTCTTCTTTTAAATCACGAGCAATTGCCATACCCATTGCTCCTGATAAAGAAGTAGAGCTATGTCCAGTTTCCCAAACATCATGGTCACTTTCTACCATTTTAGGGAAACCACAAAGTCCCTTATATTGTTTAAGGGTATCAAACTGATCCGCTCTGCCAGTTAAAATTTTATGCACATAGGATTGATGCCCAACATCCCACAAAAATTTATCTTTTGGACTGTTAAATACCTTATGAAGTGCAATAGTAAGTTCGACAACTCCTAAATTAGGTCCAATATGACCACCATGAACAGAACACTTTTCAATTAAAAAGTTTCTAATTTCTTCACTTAATTTTTCTAACTCGTCTATCCCCAAATCTTTCAAAAAGCTGGGGTCTTTAATATTTTCAAGATCCATTTAGGATCACTCACTTTCATTTAGCAATTTACAATCTTTTTTACCTGTTTGTAATGTAGTTTCTTTCATTATAGCGATATTTTATATTTCCTCAACCATTTATAGGTAGCATAACTGTCTTTTATAGCTTCCTTCTTTCAAGTAGTATCAACAGTATATGTTTGTACCCTAAAAATAAGACAAGTAAATTACATGCTACATTACTTTATCGGTCTCGCTTTTCTACCCACTCTACTAATTGTAAAAGAACTTGATTATCACCACTGTAATCTTCCAATAACTCTGCCGCTTGTCTAATGTGGAATTGTAGTTTTTGTTTTGCACCTTGAAGTGTTAACAAAGAGGGATATGTACTTTTTTCCGTAGACTGGTCTTTTCCAACAGACTTTCCTATGACTTCTTCTAGGCCTTCCACATCAAGAATATCATCTTTAATCTGAAAAGCGATTCCTAAATGATAAGAGAAATTTTCTAATTTTTTAATAGTGTCTTCACTTGCCTCTGCAATTTTGGCACCAGCTACAATACTAAAGGTAAGTAGTTTACCTGTTTTTAGTTCATGCACTTGCTGTAATTTTTCCAAAGGTAGCGATTGTTTTTCCCCTTCCATATCCAGCATTTGTCCACCAACCATGCCTTTTGAACCAGCATGAGAGGAAAGATCGCCTATTAGATGAACTTTTTGCTGATTCGTCAGTGTAGTGGAATGAGCAATTGCTTGGAATGCAAGCGTCAATAATGCATCTCCAGCCAAGATTGCAGTAGCTTCACCAAACACAACATGATTTGTTGGCTTTCCTCTTCGAAGGCTATCATTATCCATACTTGGTAAATCATCATGAATTAAAGAATATGTATGTACCATCTCAATGGCAGCGGCTGCGTCTAATCCTTTATCAATGTTACCACCAAGAGACTCTATTGTAGCTAATAATAAAGATGGACGCATTCTTTTTCCACCAGCCTCCATGGAATAACGCATAGATTTATGTAAGGTTTCTGCAACAGCAGCTCCATCAATCCATTCCATTATCCTTTGTTCTACAGGTGGAATATACTTACCTAACGTTTTTGCAATTTCCATTATTACTCCTCATTTTTCCCTGTTTTAGAATCTGTGACTACTTTTGTCATTTCTTCTTCTACATGTTGTAGCTTCTCATGGCACCACTTAGAAAGTTCCATTCCTTTTTGATAATAGGTCAATGCCTCTTCTAAAGGGACATCTCCTTCTTCCAATTTTCTTACAATCACTTCTAACTCTTGCATTGTTTCTTCAAACGTTCTAGTTTTTGTCATGCGGTTTTTCCTCCTTCCCATTCACCGTGCAATAGAGCGTTCCATCAACCATTCGTACATGTATAGAATCATTTTCTTCCACTTGTCTAATGGATTTAATAAGATTATCTTCTTCTTTATATGTAACACTATAACCTCTGTTCATAATTGCGAGAGGGTTTAGTCCTTCAAGTTTTGTTAAAACAGTACTAAAGGAATGAGTAGACTGTATCATATGTTTCTTCATTCCATAATTCAACTGTTGATCGAGGTACGATAAGTTTTTTTGAAGTTTTTCCACTCTGCTCAAAGGGTGCTGATTAGTCATGCGTGAAGTCAAATGTTCCATTTTCATTTTCTTATTTTCTAGTATACGAACAGGGAGTTGTTGCAGTACTTGTTCTGCTCTACTTAATCGTTCTGTAGGATACCGTAACATTAAATCCGGTCGTGTGAAAACAGGCTTATTTTGTATACTTTTCAACTTCGTCTTTTGATTTTCCATTAAATTTTTCATAGCTAAACGAATCTGTTGCGTCTTTGTTTCGACAGTAGCTACTACATCTAGTATATTAGGAACGGCTAATTCAGCTGCAGCAGTAGGTGTAGGAGCTCTTAAATCAGCTACAAAATCAGCAATGGTAAAATCCGTTTCATGACCTACTGCTGATATGACCGGTATAGAGGACTCCTCAATAGCTCTAGCTACAATCTCTTCGTTAAATGCCCATAGTTCTTCAATAGATCCTCCACCTCGACCTACCAGTAATACGTCCAGCGTTTGATCCATATTAGCTTTTTGAATAGCTTCCACTATTGAAGAAGGTGCTTGTGTTCCTTGAACTAATGCAGGAAATAATAAAACTTCCGCAATTGGATACCTTCGTTTAAGTGTAGTCATCATATCTTGAACTGCGGCGCCAGTTTTTGAAGTAATTAGTCCAACTTTTGCAGGATAAGCAGGTATAGATCTTTTTCGCGCTGTAGCGAATAACCCTTCCTGTTCTAGCTTTTGCTTTAGTTGTTCATATGCTACATATAGAGCACCTTTGCCGTCTGGCTCCATTGCATGCACATATAACTGGTATTGCCCAGTTTGTTCGTAAACAGACACATCCGCTTCTACAAAAACGTTCATTCCACTTTCCGGTTTAAATGGTAAGTTTTTTGCTGCCGAAGAAAACATCACTGCTAAAATTCGAGCATGTTCATCTTTTAATGTAAAATAAATGTGTCCACTAGTATGTATTTTCACATTGGATAATTCCCCTTTTACCCAAACGCGCTTTAAATAAGGATCTACGTCAAACTTCTTTTTGATGTATTTTGTTAAAGAACGAACGGTAATAAAAGTAGTTTGCATCTCATCGACCTCCTTTCTACTAATTCTTCTTTTTAATTATTTCAATTTTACCCTTTTTGCCTAGTAAATGAAAGTGATAGGATGTAGAGAAAAGCGAAAGGCGCGCGTTTAGCCGCGGCAGGAAACTTCTGAAGACCTATGAGGCAGCTCCTCAGCCACCACAGGGCTTTCGGAGTTTCCTGAGCGGTTGCGCACCTAGAGCTAGACACCCCTTCAGGTAATGATACTCAGTTAAGTAGCGACCATATCATTAGATCAGAATCGAGTTGTTACCAGTGACTTAACAAAAGTGGAAGCTGCGCTTATGTGGAAAGGGTAAACACAAGAAAAAGTAATAACAGGTGCATTCTTTAAGAATGCACCTGTTATAGTCTGTGTAACAATTAAAATAATTTAGAACTGCAGAAATAATGTATTACTTTACTAAAGTTTGGGGTTGGAGCGGAAGGGGGCGACTCCTGCGGAAAAGGTGGGTAGCTGAGACCCCACAGGAGGTAGGATGAACTGCCCCCTGAAATTGGACACAGATTATTTAAGCTGCTTGCTCATAATTTCTTCTATAGGCAACTGGGCTTTTTCTATTTAGTTTAGATTTAATTCTTAAGTTATTGTAGTAAAAAATGTAATTTTCTAATTCATGTATGAAGTGCTCTACACTCTCAAATTGTTCTAACTGTATAAATTCTGATTTAAATATCCCAAAGAAGTTCTCTATAACTGCGTTATCGTAACAGTTTCCTTTTCTAGACATACTTTGGGTGATATTGTGATCTTTCAATAATCGACGATATTGGGGCATTCGATAATGCCACCCCTGATCTGAGTGAATTAATAAATCATCACTTGTTTTTTTACGAGTAAGGGCTTGGAGCATCATATTTTCTACTAAATCGTATGTCGGTCTTGTTTGAAGGGTATAGGAAATAATCTCACCATTAAATAAATCTAATATAGGTGAGAAATATAGTTTCTGTCCAAATAGTTTAAATTCCGTAATATCTGTCACCCATTTTTGATTGGGCTTTGAGGCATGGAAATTACGATTTAATATGTTTTCAGAAGCTTTTCCGAACCCACTGATGTACGATTGATATTTTTTCATTCTTACTATACAGCGTAACCCCAAATCACCCATGATACGATAGACTTTCTTTTTGTTTATACAGTGACCCTTTTCTTGGAGAATGTCTGTAATTCGTCTATATCCTAATCGACCTTTATGTTTTTTATAGATGAATTTAATGCGTCGTTTCCATTTTCGATCAGGATCTTTTCTTTGCCAACACTTCACAATGAAATAGTAAGTGCTTCTTGAAATTCTAGCTACTTTAACTAGGTCTTTAACGGGGAATTCATGCCTTAGTTCATATATTACCTTGGCTTTCATTTCTTTGGTGATTTTTCCTGAACTAAGGCTTTCAACTTTTTTAAATAAGCATTTTCCATTCTCAGATAATCCAGTTCTTTTTGAAGTTCTTCTATTGATGGATTTGATTGTTTATCTTGTTTGGTATTTTTTGATTTGGTCATGTCTACTAGCCTCACTTCTTCTTGAAAGGCTTGGGATCCTTGACTTTCCCACTTCCTAATCCATTTACGCACCATAGAAGGATCAGGAATTTGAAAAATAGCAGCTGCTTTCCTAATAGAATAGTCCAAGCCTTTAACGGATTTAATTACTTTTAGTTTAAAGGCTGAAGAATAGTTTGTATAGGGAAAGGAAAACGCAGTATCTCCATGATAGTGAACTAATGCCACCCAATGTCGAAGGACCGAAGGATCAATTCCTAGTTCTTTGGATAACGAGCGATAACTTACATTTTCAGTTTGATATCGATAAACAGCAAGTAACTTTTGTTCTTTAGAAAATTGGGACAAAAAAACACACCTCCAACTGTGGAATGTGTGTCCAACAATTGGGGTGCAGTTCAAGAGCGCAGCGACCACGACGAGGAGGCTCAGATGCCCGCCCCGCGGAAAGCGTCCCCCTGGAGCGGAAATCCCTGTGCAGTTACTTGGTGTTTGTCCAACCTTATCTATTACCTAGAAGTATAAGAATAAGCGGACGTTAACAACCGATGCCTCGCTGCTTCGATTGTGTTATTTAATAACATGGTAATCGTCATTGGGCCTACTCCACCAGGAACTGGGGTAATAGCCGATACTAACGATAAAAGTTCATTGTACTCGACATCTCCACAAAGCTTCCCTTCTTCATCTCGATTCATCCCAACATCCACAACAACAGCTCCAGGTTTTACGTGATTCTTTGTAATTAACCCTTTTACTCCAACAGCTGATATTAGTACATCTGCCTGTTTTGTAACTGCAGAAAGATTTTGCGTACGAGAGTGTGCAATGGTAACCGTGGCATTTTCTTGAAGAAGAAGTTGCGCCATTGGTTTTCCAACAATGTTAGATCTACCAACTATCACAGCGTTCTTCCCTTCTAAATCAACACCATAGTACTCTAGCATCTTCATTATTCCATAGGGAGTACATGACTTTAATCCCGGTAAACCAATAGATAATCTACCTACGTTAACAGGATGAAATCCATCAACGTCTTTATCGGGAGAAATTGCTTCAATGACTCTTTGTTCGTGAATATGCTCTGGGAGAGGAAGTTGTACCAAGATCCCATCAATATGTTGCAAACGATTATATTGTTCTACAATTGTTAAAAGTTCCACTTCCGACGTTTCTTCTGGAAGTTCAATTAGTTCAAAATGAAAACCTAAAGCCTCTGCTGCTTTCTTTTTCATATTGACATATGTTCTAGATGCTTGATTGTTTCCAACCAACACAACTGCCAATCCAGGTTGATGACCTTTTTCAACTAATTCTTTACATTCTTCTTGCAATGAACTTCTTAATGATGCAGATACTTCTCGTCCGTCTAATATAGTCGGTTTCATGGTATATCCCTCCAATTTTGTTTAGCCTTGGTGTATTTTTGCTAATACACTATTCACAAACTTACTAGATTGATCATCACCAAACGTCTTCGCAATTTCAACAGCTTCATTCATTACTACTTTATCTGGAGTTTCTGTTTGAAACTTCAATTCGTACGTAGCTAATCTAATGACATTTCGATCAATCTTCGCTAATCTGTTGACTGTCCAGTTTTCTAGATTAGATTGGATTGTTTGATCAATTTCTTCTTTATTTTCCCAAGTACCTTCCACAAGTGAAGACAAAAAAGTATCTACTTGCTCATCTTCTACGACGTGAGATAAAGCTTCTTTCACTGTCAAATCGCTTCCATCTAGCTGAAATAATACTTGTAAAGCTTTAGTCCGTGCTTCTCTTCTTTTCATAAATGAACTCCTTTTAGTCCTACTTTTACGTGTATTTGTTCACTAAGTTAGTTTTATAAATCAAATAATAACACAGAAGGCGAAACATTCACAGAAATTCTAACGAAATAAACGGAAATTGGTTTATTAACATCTAATTTAATTACATTTTTCTGAAAAATGTTCGCAATTTAATAAACTAGTTAACTAAACAATAAAGAGGTTGGAGCAAAACATATGTCGTTTTGCTCCAACCTCTATGAACCATTCTATCTTATATAGAATCGATTTCTTGTGGTTCTATCTTCTGGTTTTCAAATTGAACACCAACTACATGTACGTTAACTTCTGTAGCTTCAAGTGCAGTCATGTTTGATAGTGCTTGACGAACATTATCTTGAATTTTTTGCGCCACAGTCGGGATAGAAACCCCAAACATCATAGAACAGTATACATCAATAGAAATCCCATCTTCTGTAAGCTCTACCTTAACGCCTTTACCATGATTTTTCTTACCTAGTCTTTCTACAACACCAGCTGCAAAGTTACCGCGCATTTGCGCAACTCCTTCAATCTCAGATGCTGCAATTCCAGCGATTACTTCAATAACCTCTGGTGCAATTTCAACTTTTCCAAGACTATTTTTATCGTGACCGATATCTAGTACATGATTCGTTTCTGCCATTTTGGCACCCCCATTAATTACTTTTCATCACATCATATGTTTCAAGGAACTTCGTATTAAAGTCTCCCTCAACAAATACCTCATGTTCTAATAAACGCAAGTGAAAAGGAATCGTTGTATGAACACCTTCAATAACAAATTCCCCTAGAGCACGTTTCATTCTTGCAATTGCTTCTTCACGAGTATCACCGTAAGTAATAACTTTAGCAATCATAGAATCATAATAAGGTGGAATAGTATACCCAGGATATGCCGCAGAATCCACTCGCACACCTAACCCACCAGGAGGAAGATATAGATCGATCTTTCCAGCGGATGGCATAAAGTTTTTCTCTGGGTTCTCTGCGTTTATTCTACATTCAATTGACCAACCCGTAAAGGTAACATCATCTTGCTTCATACTTAGCGGTATGTTAGAGGCTACACGAATTTGTTCCTTAATTAAATCTACACCAGTAACCATTTCTGTTACGGGATGTTCCACTTGGATACGTGTGTTCATCTCCATGAAATAAAATGTAGACTCACGATGGTCATATATAAATTCTACCGTTCCTGCACCAGAATATGCAACTGCTTTTGCTGCTTTTACAGCTGCATCTCCCATTTCAGCTCTTTTTTTAGGGGTAATAGCTGGAGATGGCGTCTCTTCTAGTAGCTTTTGAAGACGACGTTGAATGGAACAATCACGTTCACCTAAGTGAATAGCGTTACCGAAGTTATCTGCTAAAACTTGAATTTCTACATGTCGGAAATCCTCAATATATTTTTCTAAATAAAGACCTGGATTACCAAATGAAGTCATCGCTTCTTGTTGCGTAACTTTCATACCCTTCTCAAGCTCCGTTTCTGTTCTTGCTACACGGATACCTTTCCCTCCACCACCAGCTGTGGCTTTAATAATGACAGGGTAGCCAATTCTTTCTGCAATTCTTTTGGCATCATCCACATCTTGAACTAATCCGGTGGAACCAGGAACGATTGGTACTCCCGCTTCTTTCATTGTTTCTCTAGCGATATCTTTTGTCCCCATCTTGGTAATTGCCTCTGGAGATGGTCCTATAAAGGTAATATTACAATCGCGACAAATCTCAGCAAAGTCAGCATTCTCAGCTAAGAATCCATAACCGGGGTGGATTGCATCACAATCTGTTAATTTAGCAACACTAATAATATTTGTCGTGTTTAGGTAGCTGTCTTTAGAGGCTTTAGGTCCAATACAATACGCCTCATCTGCTAACTGTACATGAAGTGCATCTCGATCCGCTTCGGAAAATACCGCTACCGATTCTATTCCAAGCTCTCTACAAGCACGAATAATACGAACCGCGATTTCCCCACGATTAGCAATTAATACTTTTCTAATCACTGGTTCTCCTCCTTATGTAAGTCGGTTTAAGTTTCCTATTATATTGGTCTAACAGAGAATAATTGTTGACCATACTCTACTAGTTGGCCATCTTTCACTAATACTTCCACAATTTCTCCTTCTACTTCCGCTTCAATTTCATTAAATAGTTTCATAGCTTCGACAATACAAACAACGGAATCTTTTGTTACTTTAGATCCTGCTTGTACATATGGTGGTGTGTCTGGTGATGATGCTTGATAGAACGTTCCAACCATTGGCGAAGTGACATACTGTAAGTTTTCTACTTTTTCATTTACAGGTTCTACTGCTACTTTTTCTAAAGCTGCAACCGACTTCTCTTGAGTTGGAGCTACTTGTGATGTAGTTTGTGGCACTGCTGTTGGAGCAGAAACTTGCACTGGAGCAGGATTTTCCGCAACTTGTACAGCACCATTTACTTTTTTCATCTTTATGGATGTTCCATTTTGTTCAAGTTCAAATTCATGAATAGTTGATTCGTCAATTAATTTTATCATTTCTCTAATTTCTTGTATTTTTAGCACAGTCTTGTACTCCCCTTCCAACATTATGACTAGCTACTAATATGATACGATAACACCTAGTCTAAATTCAATCTTTTTGTGGTATGACCACCTATTTTATTCTACAATACATTTCGGTAAACGCTACCAAAATTCCTGCTTTATCATGAATTTTCAAGGTTAATTAACAAAATTTCTGATTGGTGGACTTTAAAGATAACAGAAAAACAGATGGTTCTTGCAGAGACCCATCTGTTTTTCGTCATGTATGAAATTAAGGTTATTGACCTCTTAGATGAGGCTTCTTCTCTCCATCCTAGGGATTAGAGAAGAAACCAGTGACAAATTTGACCTGTCTAGCTTCTAATGCAAAACTGTTCGTTTTTCTTTATTCCGCATCCGGCTGGAACACTACCGCTACTACTTGGTGACCATCCATTTGCTCATTTACTAACTGCATTACTGAATTTGCTAACGTTTTATTATGCTCTTCAGAAGATTTTACTGTTACACGTACGTTTGGACCATCAGCCATTACTAGCGCATCTGTTACACCAAATCCCATAGAAACGATTAATTGCTCTAACACATCTTCTTGGGACATTGTTTCACGAATTGTTGCGATTTCTTCGTAAGCAGAATTGATTTCATCTGCACTAAATTCGTTTGCAGAGCCGACTTTTGTCTCTAACTCTTCGATTAAACGGCTACGCTCCATATCCATTGCAAGACGAGCAGTTTCAAACTCTTCATCTAGTTCAGTTGTTACTACATTACCACTTGTTTCTGTTGTATCAGCAGATGTTTCATCACTTTCTTCATGCTGTTCTTCTTGCTCACCTTCAGTTTTTGTTCCTTTTTCCGTACCTTCTTGTCCTTCTTCTTGTGCTACTAATGCAAGATCTCCACCAGTATTACCAGGAGGTGCTGTTACGTAATAGATTGATAGTACCGCCACTAGACTTAACATCGTTAATAACCAGACTGTTTGTTTTTTCACTAACATTATGATTCATCCCCTTTTGATTTTTTAGGCATTACTGCAACTCGGTGAATTGGTACATCTAAAGCGCTTGTAACTGATTCGATGATCCATTTTTTCACCTGTATATTATCAGCACCTTCTGCAACTACTAGGACACCTCTAATTTTTGGCATCTTCGTTTCTATTACAATAGGTTGCTCGGACTCACCGTTACGAATGATAACAATTTGTTCATCAGTAGTTTTGTCTTCAATCGTTCGATTCCCACCTTGCTTGTCTGTTTCTTTGGTTATTTGAGTCTGATGACTCTTATTCTTTTCATAAACAATTTTCTCAGACGCATCGACATTTACGACAACTTTTACTTCCCCAATACCTGTGACATCCTGGAGCGCATCCGTTAATTGATCTTCGTAATACGCTTCAAAATCACTAGTTGGAATAGTGCCTTTTTCGGATTTGGAACTAAATGTTTCTACTGGTTCTTCGGATGTTTCCTCTGGCTGTCCTTCCACAGGAACTGCTGTTTTTGGAGATATTAAATCTTGCAGGAGCATAAATCCAATCCCCACAACAGCGACCAAGATGACATAGTGGAATAAGTTTGGCTTTTTTTTGATTTCATCTTCTTGTCCATCTTTTGCTACGAATAGTTTTTCTTTCAGCCAATCTAGTGGCCCTCTACGTTCCCTCATGAGCTTGTTCCATCCCTCCTTCTACCTTTACCAATACAAGCGATGGGTCTGTTCCCCATATCTCTGCTAACATATGCTGTACCTTGTCCCATTTATTCGTATCTTCTTGAATTTTTTCTTTTTCTTCAGAGATTTGAACAGAGACTTCCATGACATTCTCAACATCTTGTACAGAATTTTCTTCGTGTACCTGAGCATCGTCATGAACTAACGTTACAGCGATAGATTCAATATGTTCGACAGTTAACGGATTAACATCTTCTGCTAGTACCTGTATATCTGTTATTTTCAACGAATGTTGATCTAACAGTTTCTCACTAGCAGCGGAAGTTAATTGGACAGCCATCTGTTCTAACATATATGCACGACTTGACGCTTGTATTTCTTTTTTTTGCTCTTCTATGGAATTTTTTATTTCTTCACTCTGTTCCATTGGAAGATTTAAGTCCCAATCTTCTGGATTACTATTTAAAAAAGAGAGGATAGGAGAAAGAATGATTGAAATTAACAATAACCCCGTGACCATTTTTGTATACTTTTTTAAATTTGAACTAGGCAAAACGAGATCTAAAATTACAGTAAGTAAAATAAAAACAATAATATTTGTTACCCAACTTGATAGCCACTCCATACACTAGCCTCCTACCTGACCATCATGGTGATGTTTCCAGCTGCAATCATGACTGTTAAGCTTAAGAAAAACATAAAAGAAACGATTGCTAAAGCAGCAAACACATAAATGATATTTTTGCTAATAACATCTAAACAACCTATGATAGGACCCCCACCTAATGGCTGTAATAAGGCAGCTGCTAATTTGTAAGCAAGCGCAATCATCAATATCTTTATTGCTGGAAAAGCAGCTATTAACAAAACAATCGCAACCCCTGCAATCCCCACTGTGTTCTTTAACAACACAGATGCTGTAATTACAGTATCTGCTGCATCAGTGAACATTCTACCGATAACAGGAATGAAGTTACCCGTAACAAATTTAGCCGTCCGAATGGTAATTCCGTCTGTAACAGCTGCTGTTGCCCCCTGTACCGATACTACTCCTAAAAATACAGTCATAAAAATCCCTAGTAACGTGATACTCCATGTTCGAAACAAACTGGCTAATTGTGTCACTTTGTGATGCTCTGACAATATACTCACAATACTTAAAAGAACAGCCATAAATAACAGTGGTAAAACTACATGTTGAATTAACAAACCGCTTGTGTTCATAAGGAAAACTAGGATTGGATGAAAAAAAGCTGCTGATATTAGACCACCAGAGGAAGCTATTAATGCTAACACAAGAGGGAGGAGGGCAAGGATAAAGCCCATCATGGATGTAATGGCATCTTTTGTATATTCAATAGCAATATAAAAACTATTAAGTGCAATAATCATTAGGACGATAAAAACAATTGCGTAGGCTATCTTGCTTATCGTTCCATTCTCAAAAGCGTTTTGAAGAGATTGCAAAAACATACTAAATATCGTTAGCATAATTAGCGTTCCAAGTAACTTCCCATTCATGAGGAACTCATGGAAAGCGAATCTAAGTAAGCCGTTAAACCATTGATCCAGAGAAAATTTCTTCTCTCCTGAGATAAAATCAATTAAACTACCCTTCTGACTTTCTGGGAGAAAACCACCATAATCAGTAATGATTTCATCCCAATAAGTGGAGAGTTCATCTAATCGTAACTTTTCTACTTGTTCTTGTATCCAAACATCTTGCACAGCTTGACTGGAATCCGCGGCAGAGGTTGTGTCATTTGCATCTGCTGTTAGTGGTAGAAAGAATAGTAGGAATAAAGTAAATAAAATAATAGGTATCCTGCGACTTACCATGACGAGGCTCCTTTCACATACCAGTTGCTTTTGGTACCATTGTCAGAACTGTTTCAATGATAATGGTTAGAATTGGGATAGCCATTGTCAAAATGAGAATTTTCGCAGCTAGTTCCACTTTTGCAGCAATTGCTCCTTGTCCAGCATCTCTAGTAATATGAGCTGCAAATTCTGCGATATATGCTATCCCAATGATTTTTAAAATCGTTTCTACGTAAATCAAATTTACATTTGCATTCACTGCAATTCGTTCAATCATGTGAATTACTGCACTAATCTGATCCATCAAAAACAAAAAAATACTTGCTCCAACAAATAAGACGAGAAGTAGTGCAAAAGTAGGCTTCTGTTCTTTAATGATGATTGCTAAGAAGGTGGCAATTAATGCTACTCCAACGATATTGAGAATACTCAAAAGCCTGTCCCTCCTTTTAACTGGTAAACAAAAACACCGACTTTATTTTGTCGAATAGTTGATTAACAACTCCTGCTACTGAAAACAAAATATATAGAAATCCAGCTAATGTAATCCATTGAGAGTATTCTTTTTTCCCCATTTGTTCTAACACTGTGCTTAAAAATGCAACTAATAAACCAATACCAGCTATTTTAAAGATTAATTCTACTTCCATTCCCATCTCCCCAATCTCCTAGATAGCAAGCTCATCTTCAAATTTTTTACATCAACAAAACAACTAACAGTAATCCTGATAAGACACCTAAACTTTTCACCATTTTTTCATATTTTTGTTGCTGATCCCTGGCCTCTTCTTCCTCTTGCTCTAAATGAGTCAATGTAAGCATAATTTGATTTTGTTGCGTATAGCGATCATGTTTTCCAAGGTTTTCTCCAAACTGTAGAAGGACTTCATACTCTCTTTGCTTCAAAGCTGTTAATTTCCATGCTTCGTCTAACCCCGATTTCCACGCTTCTTTGACGGTAGTATCGCCACTTTGCAAATTCTCTGAGAAACAATGAAATATCCATCCAATCGGTTTTGGAACTTGTGTGGAAATTCTTTTTGCTGCAACGTCTAAGTGGGTGTGTCCGAACATTATTTCTGCTTCTAACGTTTGGAGAGCGTTTTTTACCCATCGTAATTGTCGAGGTCTTTCACTTAGAGATCTAGAGAATTCAAATCCTGCCCAAGTAGTCGATAAGAGGATTAATATTGCACCAACAAGCTTCAACATATTGTTCACCCTCTATTTATGAGATCAATTGATAGTTTTTTATTTGCATATATTTCTTGTTTAAGCGGCTTACCTTGCTTATCCAATATGGAAAGAACAGCACCAGGATAGGGATTTCTTCCAACAACAATGTATCGTTCAAACGCTTCTGCTTTAAGAAGTCTATTCATTTGAGGTCTTTTCTTAATGTCTTCATATGAATTTCCATGAACTGTCGAAAGTAACGTTATTCCTGCATGCATTGCCTCTTCCATCGCGTCAATATCTTCGGTTCGCCCAACTTCATCAATGACTAATGCCCGCGGGCTCATCGAACGGATCATCATCATCATACCTTCTGCTTTTGGGCATGCATCCAAGACATCTACCTCTATACCAAAGGATAACTGTGGTACTCCAGACACAGAGCCAGCTATTTCCGATCTCTCATCTACTATTCCTACTTTCATCGGCGGCACTTCAGCATGTTTGTCACCTAGAGAAACGATGCGTGCTAGATCACGAAGAAGGGTAGTCTTCCCTGATTGAGGGGGGCCAATAATCATCGTGTGCATCCATGTTTTGTCTTCTTTCAGGAGATAATTGATGAGCTTGTTACTAACTCCTTTTGTTTCCCTAGCTATTCGGATGTTAAAAGAAGATACGTTACGAATTGCTTTTACTTCGCCATTTTCTAAAATAACTTTTCCTGCGAATCCTACTCGATGGCCACCTTCAATCGTCAAATATCCTTTTCGTAATTCTTCATCTAGCGTATAGATAGAGAATTTGGCCAAACGCTGCATCAATTGGTCTGCATCTGCCGCTGTTACCGTGTAAGGAAGAGTCATGGTGGTTTGATGAAGATGAATCACTATTGGTCGATTTATTCTAAGGCGAATTTCTTCCAATTGGCTCCAATGATTTTCCGATAAGGGAGAGAGTGCAGAAAGAATAGACTGAGGAAAAAAATTTGTAATTAATTTCATTTATTCTCTCCTTTCCAAATATATCTAAGGTACTTGTCCAATTTGTTTAGATAGATTTTAGAAACAGCAATTTACTAGAGCATATGCGTGCATTACTAGATTATGACAAGAAAAGTAGAAAAGGGAGTGGAGACTGAGTGTGATAGAATCCACTGCTTTAGTGAGGGTGTTGTTGTTGGAAATGTGATAAATAAGTGCTCCAGCCTTTCATACTTCATTCTTAAACACACGTTATTTTCAGATCGTGTGTTCTACTTTCTTGTTACCTCTTCTTGAACGTGCACTTTTAACAATTTTTAAGCGCAAAAAAACGACCTAGCATACGCTAGATCGTTTTCTTATAGGTTTCATTACGCACGAGATACGTAAGAGCCATCAGTAGTATTTATAATTAAAACATCTCCTTCATTTACGAAGAAAGGAACGTTTACTACTAAACCAGTTTCCATAGTTGCTGGTTTAGATCCACCAGAAGCAGTATCACCTTTGATACCAGGATCTGTTTCTGCAACTTTAAGATTTACTGTATTTGGTAGCTCTACTCCTAATGTTTCAGATTGATACATCATGATAGATACTTCCATATTTTCAAGTAGATATTTTAATTCATACTCGATTTGGCCGCTTGGAAGTTCAATTTGCTCATAAGATTCATTATCCATGAATACGTGCATATCTCCATTTGCATAAAGATATTGCATGCGACGGTTGTCAATTTGAGCTTTACCAACTTTCTCACCAGCACGGAAAGTCTTCTCTTGGATTGCTCCAGTACGAAGGTTACGTAGCTTTGAACGAACGAAGGCTGCTCCTTTTCCCGGTTTAACATGTTGGAAATCCATTACACGCCAAATACCGTTATCTACTTCAATTGTTAAACCTGTACGAAAATCATTTACTGAAATCATTTTTTTCCTCCTACTTACCTTACAGAATCAATAATTCTTTTGTGGAATGTGATAGTGACTCATTACCTGTTTCTGTAATTAATGTGTCATCCTCAATTCGAACGCCACCTAATCCAGCTACATAAATTCCTGGCTCAACTGTTACAACCATGTTAGGTTCTAATTTAAGGTCGGATCGTTTATGTAGTCCAGGTCCTTCATGAACTTCTAATCCGATTCCATGCCCTAAAGAATGACCAAAAGCAGGTCCATAGCCTTTTTCTGTGATATAATCACGCGCAATAGCATCCGCTTCCTTACCAGTCAAACCAGGTTTAATGTTTTCCATTGATAGAAGTTGTGATTCTAAAACAATGTTATAGATGTTCTTTAATTCATCACTTACATTACCTACCGCTACCGTTCGAGTAATATCTGAACAGTAACCTTTATAATAAGCCCCGAAATCTAGTGTCACAAACTCTTCTGATTCAATCACTTTCTCTGAGGCTACGCCATGAGGAAGTGCAGAACGAAGACCAGAAGCAACGATAATGTCAAATGATGAGGAAGTAGCACCTGCTTTACGCATAAAGAATTCAAGCTCATTGGAAACGTCAATCTCTTTTACCCCAGGTTTTATGTAATCAAGAATATGCTTAAATGCTGCATCCGCAATGTCGGTTGCTTCCTTTAATATCTTAATCTCATCTGGAGTCTTAATCAAGCGCAAGTTTTCTAAAACTTGTGATACAGGTACAAGTTCCACTCCTAGGTGATCACGGTATGTTTCATATTGAGAAAATGTCACATGGTCTTTTTCAAAACCAAGGCGTTTCACCCCATACTTTTCTAAATGTGACCTTACTTCTTCATGGATGGTACCTTTGTGTTCCACAACGGTAAACCCTTCTGCTTGTTTCTTCGCTTGTTCTGTGTAGCGGAAGTCAGTAATAAATAATGCTTCCTCTTCTGTAATTAGAGCTACACCTGAACTACCTGTAAAACCAGTCATGTACCTTCGATTATATGTACTTGTAACTAAGATTGCCTCAATTCCCAATGATTTAAACGAGTCACGAATTCTATTGACCTTCATTCTCCATTCCTCCTCTAATTTTATCTATAAAATACTGTAAAGCTAGTTTGTACCCATCTGCACCTAAGCCAGCAATTTGCCCTACACAAACAGCAGCTGTAACAGATTGGTGACGAAAAGCCTCACGTTGATGAATATTAGATAGGTGAACTTCTAAAACAGGAACTTGGATGGAGGCAATAGCGTCTCTAATGGCGTAACTATAGTGAGTCCAGGCACCTGGATTGATAATGATTGCATCCAACGATTCATCACCCCATTGATGAATCGTATCAATGGCAACACCTTCATGGTTTGTTTGAACATGTTGCAATGTTCCCCCATTAGCAGCAAGAAAAGTTACACAACCATTGATAATATCTTCTAATGTTTCGCTGCCATATGTATCTGGTTCTCGAGTGCCTAAACGATTTAAATTAGGTCCATTTAATATGCCAATCCTCATTTTACCTCACCTACCTTCTCCTTCTTATAGTAGCATAAAGAGAGAAATAGGAATAGAAACTCGTTTATCTTTTAGCTTTCTTGGAGATCTGCCTTACTTGGAGATTTGTGGTCTTCTATTTCACTTTGTTCATAGGAAATGGAGAATCCTACAAATGTTCCAAACAAGATGTATAAACATAAACTAGTAAGCATCGTGTTTAAGTCAAGTTTTAGAATGGAAGGCATGCTAGGGAACAATGGATGTAGGACTACAAACACCACAGCATATAAAGCAACTCCAAATCCCACAGCCACATAAATAGAACGAAATCTTTTAAGTGCTGCATAATAAAAAAATCCAAGCCCCATTCCCAATATTCCATATAGTGTAAGTGCAATGACGACACCTAGCCAACCATCTTTCCAAGCACCTACTGCAATCGGTTCTAAAATAATCTTAGGAGAAAGCTTTGTTAAATTAAAATAATAAAATATATAACCGATCCCACTCCATACTAATCCTCCTATTAACCCTGTCAAAAGAGACATAGCTTGAAGCGACATTGGTTTTTCTTGTTGATTTTGATCAAGTTTCTTTTTATCCGACATTATCTTCACCCTATCTTTAAGACTTTGACTTTAGTATGTCCACCCAATCTGTTTTATTGCATAATAGTTAGTTGCACTAGAGATTTTTACCGATTTTTAGTACACTTATAATAATTTTAAGATAGAATAATCAAATTATTTTACGTCATGGAGTTGTGTATATGAGTAATGAAGGTAAACCTGTCTATGGTGGTCAAGCTGTTATTGAAGGGGTAATGTTCGGCGGTAAAGACCATACTGTAACAGCTGTAAGAAGGACGGATGGATCGCTTGACTATTTCCATCTACCAAGAGAAAAGAAACCACTCTTGCAAAAATTAAAGAGGATTCCCTTTGTTCGTGGAGTTGTAGCCATTATTGAAGCAAGTGCAACTGGAACAAAACATTTAAACTTTTCATCTGAAAGATTTGAAGTGCCACCTGGTGAAGAAGAAGTTGTTGAGGAAACGAATACTAGCGGATCTACAGCTAAAATGGTGTTAAGCGTTGCTGCCATAGGTGTTTTATCTTTCTTATTCGGTAAATTCTTGTTCACTTTAATCCCTGCATTTGCGGCAAGTCTTTTCTTACCAGTAATACCTGGTGTAACTGGGCAAGTTTTATTAGAAACGGTATTCAAATTAGTGCTGCTGCTAGCATACATTTATGTAATATCATTAACACCAATGATTAAGCGTGTGTTTCAATATCACGGTGCCGAACATAAGGTCATCAATGCCTATGAAAATAACAAGCAGTTAACAGTTGAAAATGTTCAATCACAATCCAGGCTACATTATCGTTGTGGAAGTAGTTTTATCTTGTTCACTGTATTAGTAGGGATGTGTATTTACTTCTTTATCCCAGTAGATGACCACTTGATTAGATTCGGTAGTAGAATTCTATTAATTCCTGTTGTGTTAGGGATCTCTTTTGAAGTTTTGCAGTTTACAAACAAACTGCGTGATATCCCCGTTTTACGATACTTGGGTTACCCTGGTTTATGGTTGCAATTACTGACAACAAAAGAACCTGATAACGAACAAGTAGAAGTTGCTATTGCTTCTTTTGAAGAGTTGTTACGTACAGAAAAAGCAGGTAAACCAACTGAGGAAAAATTAGTGTAAACCCTTTAGCAGGAACGCTTATTTTCTTGTTAAAACGACAAAAAACATGTTTATTTTACCCTTCTTTGGTACATCCTTCTAAGTAGGAGGTGATGACGTTGAGCAAACAAAAAGCATTCTTTTATACACTAGTTGGTTTTGCGATTGTAGGTTTAGTTTACGCCTTAATAGAGAATCCAACTGGTCTTATGATGAATTTACTAACTACAGCAGTCATCATTGCAGTAATTGGCTATCTTTTCTTACGCTTTAGTGGTAGTGGTGGAAATCGTTCAAAGGATCAGCGCTTATTTGTGAAAGCAGCAAAGCAATCACGCAAGCGGTTAAAAAAGCGCACATCGCAGCCAGCAAGTTTGTCCAAGTCTAAAAAGCAGATACCACGCAAAAAATCATCCGCTCAATTAACCGTAATTGAAGGAAAGAAACAAAAGAAAAATCAACGAAATGCAAACTTTTAAAAGCTGTCATTCTGTCAGCTTTTTTTCTATGGGGTACTATTTTTGAAAGGGAACTATCATCCTTCTACTAAATAGTGGTGGGAATTATTCCTTTCCAGTAAAATTAACTGGAAAGGATGTGGTAGATATTGAAAAAAGAACGTGAGGAACCCCTTGAATTAAAGTTGTTAAAAGTGTTAAAACGGAGGACCGTGTTGAACGAACAATTAAAAAGAAGGATTATGGCACTAGAGAAAGGCTATGAAGGAGAACGGCGATTCGATAAAGTTTTCCAAGGTTCTCTTGGCAATTGCTTATTTTTAAACGATTTACATTTTAGTCACGATAGCAACTATTTTCAAATTGATTCACTCCTTATCTCTGCGCTTGGCATTCACCTTTATGAAATTAAAAATATGGAGCAAGAGTACTTTATGGAGGATAATAAATTATTTAAATTTCCGCGTTATGAAATTTCCAACCCACTTAATCAACTATCGAGAACAGAATTACTCTTCAAACAAATGCTGCAAAAATATGAGCTTAGAGTAGATTTCAACCCCTATGTTGTGTTCATAAATCCAAACTTCACTTTACTGCAAGCACCCATCAATAAGAGAATAATCCTACCTACTCAAATTAACCATCATTTACAAAGTTTGTCAAAGAAGCTCCCTCCTCTACCGCCAACCAAATTTGAATTGGCCAAGGAAATTTTATCATTAGAAACTACTGAACGTGTGATTCGGGAAATGCCTACGTATACCTTTGAGGAATTAAGGAAAGGCGTCAGTTGTCTAAGGTGTGGTGGGCTTAATACTAAGAGGGAGTATCGCATGATTAAGTGTTTGACTTGTTCAAATGTAAACTCTTTAGATGAAAGTATTCTTCATACTATTGACGAATTTGAACTGTTATTTCCTTTTGAAAGATTAACTACTAGCATTATAGTGAACTGGTGCAACCAAGAAATATCACCGTCTATAGCGTTGAGAATACTAAAAAAGCGTTATGAAATGCAAAAAACTAAGAGGTGGAGTTATTTTGTTCCCATAGAGACGACAAAGAAGTAAGTGAAAATAGATTCTATTCTCTTCTCAATCTCTAACTTGCTTGACCAGATGAGTATAGAGCGCCTCTATTCTCTTCTCAGTATCTAACTTGCTCGACCAGATGAGTATAGAACGCCTCTATTCTCTTCTCGTTCTCTAACTTGCTCGACCAGATGAGTATAGAACGCCTCTATTCTCTTCTCAGTCTCTAACTTGCTCGACCAGATGAGTATAGAACGCCTCTATTCTCTTCTCAGTTTCTAACTTGTTCGCCCAGATGAGTATAGCGCGCCTCTATTCTCTTCTCGATCGCTTTTTCGTTCCTCCAGATGTGTTTAAATCGGTCTTACTCCCTTCCAGTTCACTGATTTCTCTTTCTTCGTAAATTAAAAGTTAATAATGACCTCTATAAATAAGAAGACTCATCAAACAACTACCTACATCACGACGCGAACGATGAGTTGTTACTGATCACGTAACAAAAAAACTCTCGATGACCAAAAATCATCGAGAGTTTTACCATTAATGACCACTACCCAAGCTGGCCCCTTCTTTATCATAAACTGCTAATCTATCAACTAGAGAAGTACTTGCTTCATTCATGCCTTTAATCGTTACTTCCGTTCCTACTTCTCGTAACTTTAATACTACTTTATCAATTGCAGCTACCGCTGAATCATCCCACACATGTGAACTTGTTAAATCAAGCACTACCTCTTGGCCTGCTTCTTTTAAATCAATCGCATTAACAAATTCTGTAACAGATGCGAAGAATAATTGTCCATACACCTTATAAACTTTCGTGCCTTGAACAACTTGCGATTCCACACGAACTTTAGAGATTTTCACCATGAAGAAAATCGCGCTTAGTAGTATACCAGCAAATACACCGATAGCTAAATTATGTGTGAATACTACTGTAACAACTGTAACGACCATAACAATGGAATCTGTTACCGGTACTTTCTTAAAGCTCACTAACGATTTCCAATCAAATGTCCCAATAGACACCATAATCATTACACCAACTAATGCAGCCATCGGAATTTGTGATACTACATCCGCCAACACTAAGATTAGGAAAATTAAAAATAAACCAGCAACTAATGTAGAAAGTCTACCTCTTCCACCTGACTTAACATTAATAACAGATTGACCAATCATTGCACAACCAGCCATTCCACCGAAAAATCCAGTTACTACATTTGCAATACCTTGGCCACGACTTTCTCTATTCTTATCACTTTCGGTATCTGTCATATCATCTACAATTTGAGATGTTAGTAAAGACTCTAATAATCCAACGATTGCTAATGAAAGAGAATAAGGAAGGATAATCAATAATGTCTCAAGGGTAAACGGAACATCTGGAATAAAGAAATTTGGTAATGAACTTGTAATAGTACCTAAATCACCCACTGTATTAAGTGAATTAAACCCGCCAAAAACAGCAATGACCGTAATTACAACAATTGCTACTAATGGCGAAGGAAGTATCTTGGTGAATCTAGGTAGAATATAAATGATAGCTAAAGTTGCAGCTACAAAAATATACGTAGTGTTGTTGATACCTACAAAATGTACTAATTGGGCCATAAAAATTAAAATGGCTAGCGCATTAACAAATCCAACCATAACAGAACGTGGGACAAATTTCATTAGATTACCTACTTTCAAGTAACCTAAAATTAACTGAATTATACCTGTCAGAATGGTTGCAGCTAGCAAGTATTGCAAACCGTAATCTCTTACAAGCGTTACCATAACGAGTGCCATTGCTCCAGTAGCCGCCGAAATCATTCCAGGTCTACCACCTAAAAATGCAATAACAATTGCTATACAAAAGGAAGCATAAAGTCCAACCATAGGATCAACTTCTGCAATGATGGAAAAAGCAATCGCTTCTGGAATTAACGCCAAGGCTACTAAAATACCAGAAATAATGTCCCCCTAACATTACCAAACCACTCATATTTAATTTTTTCACTAAGACTCATAAATCCACCTCAATCTATAAATTTTTATGACCCCAAAGTCTCATTAAGGTCGGGTCCGTATGCAATATTGTAATCATAACAGGTATAGAGACATATAAAAAAAGCCATGTATCCGCATACATAGCCATTTTTCGTTTAATATCTATTCTTTTCTCTTTTAATCACATTAACTTATCAAACAGAAAAAACGTCATATGTTTTTATTTTCTGAAAACTCATCTCGTCCATTTATTCAAAAATTCCTTCGTACGCTCTTTTCCAAGCTTTATCATAGATTCTTTACGCAAATCATTAATTTCAAAGTCCGTAGCAATGACATTGTCCGCCTCGATAAAGACGATATTTTTCACATGTTCTTTTTCAATATATCGATGATCGTGTGCAACACGCATTGTTGCAAATAGTGCGGTAAATAAATCAAACGCATTAGATATATTATTTTTATGATCTTCTATAAATTTAGAGTTCAAATTAATTCCGATTAGCGGACGGACTTTTTTCCCTTCATCCTCATCAAATGCCCACATTGGTAAGTTACTTAATATTCCACCATCAACAATATAAGAAACACCATCCAGTGATCGTTGCTTTACTGGTTCAAAGAAGAACGGGATGGTGCAACTCATTCGAACAGCTCTAGCTACTGTAAAAGTTTGAGAAGGAATTCCGTATTCCTCTAAATCATCCGGTAAAACTAGAATTCGTTCATTTGTTAAATCGGAAGCAATAATCTTTAAAGAACCTTTTTTAACATCAGCAAAAGTGTAAACTCCTTTCGCAGCTAATTTTTTTTCTAACCACTCTTCCAACTTATCCCCTTTATATAATCCCATTTTCCAATAATATAATATCCATTTTGTAAATCCCGATGGAAGAATACTCCAACGTTTGTGTAAAAGGGTTTTCACATCCAACTCTTGCACCAATTCCACCATCTCTTCTCCTGTATACCCTGCCATTGCTAAAGCCGCTATAATAGATCCCGCACTAGTCCCAGCTGCTCTTTCTATCTTATAGCCTCTATTACATAGTTCTTGATAAGCTCCTATTAATGCAAAACCCCTAATCCCTCCACCTGAAAAAACGGCATCGATCTTCATCTATTCACGCCCTTTTTTATACTTCTTCTTTATAAATGTAAGGACGCAAAAGAAATTATAGAACATGAAAAAAAGAGCGTGAACGAATCACACTCTTTTCACCTGATTATGATGTTTCATTTTTATAGTTAGTTCGAAATAATTTCTTATATATTGCAGGTTCAATGAATATGTGGAAAATAAAACTGAATCTCAAAACCCTGATCTGCAGCTGCGTTAACTTCTATGTCAATATTTAAATCATTACATAGTCTCTTTACCAAAAATAAACCAATGCCAGTTGATTGCTTCTTATCCGAATTATCGCCAGTAAACCCTTTTTCAAAAATAAATGGAAGATCTGACTGTAACAGTCCTACCCCATTATCTTTTATTTGCGCATAAAATTGATTCCTTTCATCGGAGTAACCTGTATGTATCCAAATAGTGTTATTAACTTCTTCCTTCACGTACTTTATTGCATTTAGAAGAACTTGGGTAAATATAAATCTCAATGCTTTTTCATCAGAAACCACATGAGCAGCTTCCCAATTAAATACGACGTTTACTTCTTTTTCATTCAGTAATTCTTGAAGCTCGATCAACACATCTTCTAAACAAATTTCAAGAGCTAGTTTTTGAAATAAGTAATCCACATGTGAGTCATTTAGTCTTGAGTAAAACAGTATCTTTTCTACATCATCATTCAATCTAATCCTTGCATTTTCCATTCGTTGAAATACTAAATGAGACATTTCATCTTTACGGTTTTCTAAAACTAATGTCATTAAAGAAATGGGAGCTTTTATTTCATGCACCCAACTTTCTATATATTGTTCGTAATCATTTGCCTGAAGTGTTATATGATTTAATTGATCTTGAAGCGTGCGGAATTTTTCTGCTAGGAAGTGAATTTGCTCTGTAGAATTTTCCCCTCCAACTTTTATTAATTCTTTCTCCTTTTCTCGAGAAGGTTCTTGTAAAAATTGATAGAATGCTTGATTATATTTTTTTTTATAATTGTTTATCAATAAAGCACCTACCAATAAACTAAAAAGAGAAAACATAATCATACTTAAAACTAAAATATTAAAAGTTTCTGGATTTGCTAACCATGCAAGAAAGCTAAAGAAAAATTGATTTATCAAAAGAACAAACATCCAGATTTTCGCTTCTAAAGAAAAGGATAACCATTTAAACCATTTCATTGGCTATCATCTCCTTCTAAGTAATAGCCAATTCCCCTTTTAGTCTTTATCCTATGCGCCAACCCGACTTCTTCTAATGTTTTTCTCAACCTAGTCATATTTACTTGTAGGATATTTTCGTCTACAAATTGGCTACTCCCCCATAATAACTGAAATAGTTTTTCCTTGTTCACAATAGATGGAGACGATTTGACTAACTCTTTCATTATTATTCCTTCATTATCAGATAGGATAATAGATTTTTTTCCAACTAGTAATCTATTGGATAAATCCTCTATCTTAAAGTCTCCAGCATCTAAAATAGGTGAGATAGTAGAATAAATGGTAAGTAACTTCTGCACTCTTGCAATCAATCGTCTTGGATGACAGGGTTTTGTTAAATAATCATCTGCTCCTAAATCCAATGCATGCAACTCATCATTTAACTGATTGCGAGAAGTTAATACTACTATTGGACCTATTCCTTTTGCTTTCACTCTTCGACAAATTTCAAATCCACTTAGATTGGGTAAATTGAGGTCTAAAATAATTAGGGATGGGGCGGCAGAGATAATATCATCTACTGAATCATTAAAAGACGTAATACATTCTACAACATACCCTTGTTTTTCTAATATATTTTGCATTTCTTCACGTAGAAGTACATCATCTTCTACAATGACTATCTTATCCACCCACTCACTCACCCCTATTTCATATCTATTAACTTTTTGATTTCCTTATCGCTTTTGCGTTGAATGATCCAAATATACATTATTTCTATTGCTAAAAATAATAGTATAAAAACTATTATTAAGCTAGTATCATTTTGTACATTTATCCTTTTGGGGAATGACTCTAACATAGACCAGACACCAAAAATAGAGCTACATAATGCAACTATAATAACTAATCCAAAGAATAACCAAATTTGAATCCTAGCTGATACACACATTGATTTAACACTTGCTCCTAACTTAGTTAGCGTGTAATACCTGTGATTGGTACTTTTTTGATGCATAAGAAATTCTATCCCTAACACGGTGTTTGCAATAATTAGAAACATTAAACCTAAATAAGTGGTTGTATAACTACCAGCCACGGTATAGAACAAATTTCTTCCCATGCTGGACAAATAGCTATCGTATTCGAGGTTCGTTGCATCCAACAACTTTTCTGCCTGATGCATTGATTGCATTAATCCTTTTTCATCCACTAACTTTGATGTTAGTACCATATTGAATAGAGTGGTTTCATATGAATGATCTACAACAGAATCAAAAACTTCATCCGGAACTATTAATGCATATGATAAAGTTATAGCTCTATCGGCAACCACGTTTTTTGTATATAGCTTGGATTGCAAAATGTATTCGTTCTCATTTAAATGTATAGTTGGATTAGTCATTAGCACTTTACTCAACAAAGGATGAGCATAAGACCAATCTTCATCTGAATACATGGCAATCTCCTTATCCTTTAATTTTATTTCTGGCATTTTAATGGTACGTAATAAATCGTTGTAACTGGAGAGAGAAATAATATATGGAGTGTCATGAAAATTAAAATTGTTTAGTAATACATCTTTTTGATCAGAATCACTTTCTTTTCTGATAGAATTCATCAAACCCGACCATGAAACTGTTGAATCAGGATTTTCACTATCAGACGAGTATGTGCTAGCGATTCGCATAGGGTAAAATTGTTCTACATATGGATTAATTTCTTTCGTATTTAAAGCATCTACAATAACATTCTCAGAGCCTCTAAAAGTAAAATCCGCTGTTCTATTCAATGTATGATTAGAACTAAAAACGGTGGTTAATCCATATGTAAGACAAACCATAGACATTAAGAGCAATAAAGATGCAATCGAAAGAGAAGTCCACTGGCTAACAACATTTTCTTGGAGTTGTCTTCCTGTAAATACGAATAATCCCTTTGAAGTACTACTCTTTCTTTTAATCCACATACCAATAAAGCTGCCCAACCCTTTAAACAACGAACACGTCCCAATTATTCCTAAAATAAGTATCAACGCAAATATTTTATAGTCAAACTCTCGAAGATATAAAATGGATAATCCATAGGCTATACATAAGAATATTGCTCCAAAAGTTAGTGCAATACCAGAAGCTAAACTCACCATGCTCTTTACTGGAGATAGGATTTTTTGTTTATCTTCTTTTTGTATTCTTAATAGATCAAGAGGTTCCTTTTTACTTATCTTTATACAATGTATGGCCACAGCCATCATCTGCACAGAGATAAAACCCATTATCGTTAAAAACAACCCTTTCCACGAAATACGAAATTCATGTCCTATAATGCCCATCCCAATAACGCGTGAGGTACCCAAACTAATCATTTCTGTTATAAATAAAGATATTGGGATACCTATTAGTAAAGCAATTAACCCATTCCAAAATGTTTCTCCCATTAACATTAGGAAAAGCTTTCTTCTCTTCATCCCCAACATTTGATATAATCCGAATTCATGTCTACGAAGTTCAATTTGATATTTATTCGCAAAGTATACTAAAAAAAACACAAAAAATAGAGAAACACCATAGAGAACAGGGATCAGTAATAATAATCGTCCCACAGCGTCACTTTCTATGGTCTTAAGGTAGATCATCACATCTTGTTCTTCAAGAGAAAGAATAACATAAAAAGCAATAATGGAAATAATTAGAGAACTAAAGTAGACTCCATTCTCTTTTCTAGCATGATTGCTGTTGCGCTTTACAAAATTAAAGAACATTGCTGCTACCTCCACCTAACTGTGCCAGAACAGATAAAATACGCTCATAAAAAGAACTTTGTGACTCCCCTGGTACTCTTCTTCTCATTTCATGGAACAACACACCATCTTGAATAAATAAAATTCTAGAGCAAAAACTTGCTGCATTAGCATCATGTGTTACCATTAAAACAGTAGTATCATCATTACTATTAATTGTAGATAATTTCTCCATAAGATTTTTGGCATTTTTAGTATCAAGTGCTCCTGTTGGTTCATCTGCTAAAAGAATACTTGGATTAGCAATTAGCGCTCTGGCTGCTGCAACCCTTTGTTTTTGACCTCCTGACAGTTGAGATGGAAACTTTTGTAAAACATCTAAAATATCTAGCTGATCTGCTAACTCTTCCAATTTTTTATCTCGGCTTTTTATTTCTTCTCCATGAATTGCTAACGGTAGTAAAATGTTTTCTTTTGCTGTTAGGTTATCTATTAATTCAAACTCTTGAAACAAATACCCTATTTTACTTCCTCTATAGTTTGATAATTGTGCACTTTTGAATGACGATATATCTACCCCCTGAAGTAATATCTTCCCTTTTGTAGGCTTTTGCATCGTAGCAATGCAATGAAGTAACGTTGACTTACCTGATCCACTTGCTCCCATAATCCCTAAAAACTCTCCAGAAAATACATCAAACGTTATTCCCTTTAATGCTTCGGTCTCAGTCTGTCCTGTACCATAGGTTTTTTCTACTTGTATGACTTCTAATAATTTCTCATAATTTTTCATTTCACTAGCTCCTTTTTATCGTTTGTATACTATAAACATACATAAGTATAATACCGATGAATACTTACAGTTGTTGTAAGGTTACTAGTTAAATGATATAAATCTTTCTAAAACAACTAATTATCCTGACAAAAAACCCCTTCGAATAAAATCAAAGGGGTTTCTTCCTGATTATATCTTACTACCTTATTTAGTCATATAAGTTTAATCTAATGAGTTTCTTACAATCCACACTTCAACTGAGCACCACAACTGTTACAAGTATTGCAGCCACCTAGTTCCATTACTTCCCCTTCACGACACACCGGACAAGTGTCGCCAACTTCGGAACCAATCACCACTTCTTCCGTTGCAGCCGCTACTTGTTTTCTAGCAACATTACTAACACCATTGCTTTCATCAAACGTATTATCTTCTGCTTTTAACGTAAGAACTTGCGCATCACGACTTCCATCCACATACACCGTTCCACCTTTTGCTCCACCTTGATACAAGCGCTCATATACTTTTTGTACTTGCTCTACTGTATAGCCTTTTGGAGCATTCACCGTCTTAGAGATAGAGCTGTCGATCCATCGTTGGATAATACATTGCACATCCGCATGAGCTTCTGGCGAAAGTTCCATAGCAGATTTAAACCACTCTGGAAGCTCTGTTGCTTCTGGATGTCTATCCATATACTCTTTCGCTATGGCAGCTTTTACTTCAATAAATTTGCCTAATCTTCCACTACGGAAATAAGAGAAAGAGAAGTACGGTTCTAAACCTGTTGCTACTCCCACCATTGTTCCTGTCGAACCAGTCGGCGCGACTGTAAGTAAGTGAGAATTGCGAATACCATGCTCTAAAATAGATTCACGAACAGACTCTGGCATTTGCTTCATAAATCCAGATTCAATAAAGCGAGAACGGATAATTTTCGCTTCCTCTTCCGATTCACCATTTAAGAACGGGAAGCTCCCTTTTTCCTTGGCCAGTTCAACCGACGCTTCATATGCAGCAACTGCAATTGTTTCAAAAACTTTATCTACTAATCGGTTACCTTCCGGGGACCCATACTCTAGCTCACAATAAATTAGTAGATCTGCAAGACCCATTACGCCTAAGCCTACACGTCTTTCACCTAGTGCTTGCTTCTTATTTTCCTCCAAGAAATACGGAGTAGCATCAATGACATTATCTTGCATACGCACTCCTGTACGCACAGTAGATTTAAGCTTTTCTAAGTCTACTGCTTTTGCACCTTTGTCCACCATATTCGCTAGGTTTATAGCTGCTAAGTTACAAACCGAGTATGGCGCAAGAGGTTGCTCACCACAAGGATTTGTCGCTACTACATGTTGTCCGTAGCTCTTAGCATTTGTTTTTTCATTCGCATTATCAATGAAGAAGATTCCTGGCTCAGCAGAGTACGTTGCACAAATGTTAATTAAATTCCACAGCTCTTTCGCCTTAATGGATCGATACGTACGAACAGCAAGTCCACGTTTTTCCCATTCTCGAACGTCTCCAACTTCATGCCATTCCTTATTGTAGATTTCCATTTCTTCTTTAGAATAATTTTCTACATGAGGGAAACGCAGTTCATACATTTTATCTTTTTCAACAGCTTCCATAAAATCATCTGTTAAACAAACAGAAATATTGGCACCAGTTAAAAATTCAGGATTCTGTACCGTGTAACTTCCACCGTCTTGTAGTTTCTCCACTGCATGCTGTATCACTTTTGGATCAAATCCACCGTTTCCAGGTACGTTTGCAAAGTTAGCAATACCTTGGTACATTGCATTTTCCGTTGGTGTTAATGGAGTAAACGAGAGTTTTTCTTCTGCTAATTTACGAATGTAAGAATCGTTCGTTGTTTCAATTAGGAATCGTAAAATACGAGGATTTTGCATTTTTGAAATAATAAATTCAATAATATCTGGATGCCAATCTGCAAGCATAATCATTTGTGCTCCTCGTCTGGAGCCACCTTGTTCTACTAAATGAGTTAATTTAGCAATATCATCTAACCATGAAACGGAACCAGATGATTTACCGTTAACGCCTCTAGCTAAAGTGTTTCTTGGTCTTAAAGTAGAACCATTTGTTCCAACTCCACCACCACGACTCATAATTTCCATTACTTGCTTACGATGCTCAGAAATTCCTTCACGAGAATCTTGCACATAAGGCATGACATAGCAGTTGAAGTACGTTACATCTGTCTGTGCTCCTGCTCCGTATAATACTCTCCCAGCTGGTACAAAATTCATCGATGATAATTCTTCGTAAAACTTCTTTTTCCACTTCTCTTGCAATTCATTTGATTTTTCAACCGAAGAAAGACCCGTTGCATTACGAAGAGCAATCTGTTCGTAATAAATTTCTAACGGTTTATCCAATGAATCAATTGACTTCTCTATAATACCTGATTCTTGCTGTTCTCCAGTCAGAGCTCCTCGATACTCCTCTTCTATCCAGATAGTCGCCGTTCTCGTATCCCAATTTATATCTTGCACAAAACCTACTCCGCGAGCAGGAAATTTTGGATCATCTTTAACTGTTAACACGACAAAATCACCAGGGGATAAAGTTGTCTTCGCTGTATCTTTAAAAGAATAACGATCTAACATAACTAGACGAGATACTCCACTATGCGTAATCTTCATATCTTTTGTAATTGGATACACTTGTGGAAATTGCTCAATATCTTGGTTTAACTTTTCCACATTTACTGTTTGAATACGATTTTCGACAACTGTCATAATCTAGCAACCCCTCTACTCTATTAATCTACAAGCAATACCTTACCATATGTTGTGTTGGCAAAACAAGATATAAACACAATATATAGTTATGAGTTTTTCGACAAATTACTATATATAGAATTTTTTATAGAAACCTTTCCATTTGTCAAACTTCAAATAGAATAAAAAAAAGAGAAAAACGACGAAAACAAAAGAACTAGAGTACAAATTTCGACTCTAGTCCTTTATATGAATGTTGCAGGAATAATTTTACTATGAATATCTTGATTTAAAATAGAGGAAAGTAGTTGTTATGCTATTCCTTTTAAAAAAGATACATTCACCCTATTATTACAATTATGTTACAATTACTATCTTCGGTAATTCCATTCATCTGATTCGTATCTTTCTTTTGCTAGTTTTTCTACATATGCTTCTTGCTCGTCTGTTAAAACGTATGGCTTTAATTCAATATTTAAGCCTTCTTCAAATCCTTTGTGAAATGCTTCTTTCGCTTCGTGTATCGTAATGTTACGATCGGTTAATTGACTTATAGCTACTGCTTTTTTACGAAATGCTTGGCGCATTCTTTCTTTTACACGTTCATTAGAGTAGATAAAACAACTAAATAATTTATCCTCATCTAAGTCTAAAAGGATTGATCCATGTTGAAGGATTACTCCTTTTTGTCTTGTTTGTGCACTACCTGCTACTTTTCTTCCTTCTACCACTAATTCATACCAAGAAGGAGCATCAAAGCATACAGAAGAACGAGGATTCTTCAAACTATTTTTTTCTTCATCCGTTCTTGGAATAGCAAAGTAAGCTTCCATTCCAAGTGCATGAAACCCTTTTAGAATTCCTTCTGAAATAACTCGATACGCTTCCGTAACAGTCTTAGGCATCTCTGGATGTTCTTCAGATACAATGACAGAATATGTTAATTCATGCTCATGAAGAACACCTCTTCCACCTGTCGGACGACGAACAAATCCAAGACCTAATTCTTTTACTTTTTCCAAATCTATTTCTTTTTCAGCTTTTTGAAAATAACCAATGGAAAGCGTAGGAGGATTCCAACCGTAGAATCGGACCACTGGAGGAATCTCTCCTTTGCTGTGCCACTCTAAAAGTGCCTCATCTAATGCCATATTATAAGAGGGAGAGCGATCTCCAGAATCAATAAATGCCCAAATTTCTTTTGTCAATCTAACCAGATCCTTTTCTCATAGTGTCCTAGTAAGTCTATCAAAGAAGCAGATTGCTTTCAAAGTTTTGATACAAATTGTTCTGTTTCCTTTGATAATTCTAATGTAGATGAATATAATAGAATATAGTGTTTAGGTAGAAAGGGAGATAGTGGTATGGAAAGTTTATATGTACTATTTATAATTTTAGGAGCAATTATCTCGTATTCACTTTATACGTATTTTAAACAAAAACGTATATTGAAACCGTTGACAGAAGAAGAGTTTCGTCAAGGGTATCGTAAAGCTCAATTGATTGATGTTCGTGAAACAAAAGAACATGAAGGCGGACACATTTGGGGTTCTCGAAATATACCGGTATCTCAATTCCGTACTCGTGCACAAGAAATTCGTCCAGACCAACCTGTATACTTATATTGTCAAAACGGGATTAGAAGCGGTCGAGCTGCACAACTTCTATATAAAAAAGGACATCGTGAACTTTACCATTTAAAAGGCGGCTTCCGTACTTGGACTGGTAAGGTGAAGAAGAAATAATAAAAAAACGCGGGCTAACAACCTGCGTTTTTTATTGCTTAGGCAATAATACAAACCCACCATTCCCTAAGCTTTCAGCCTTAACAAAGTAAGAAATCCCTTCTAAATATCTTCTCTGACTTTCAATGTAGGTATCACTTGGACCAACAATCTGATTATCTAAAATGACATATGGAAAGAATTCCAATGTTATTTTATCGTCCACTACAAAATTCATAATACCTGTATCAGCAGATAGCCCGGAAACATAATCAGGAAATAAAAAGTTACCTAACGAATAGGCAATAGGTTTTTCCTTGTAATATTCTACTCCTTGAAGTACATGAGGATGTGAGCCTACAACTGCATCCGCACCAGCATCCACCATCATTTTTCCGTAGTTACGAATATACTGTTCTGGGTGAGAAATTTTCTCTTTTCCCCAATGAATGTACACAAAAACAAGATCATTTTCTGCCTTTTCTTTCTGAATAATATCTACTACTCGATCTTCTTGGTACCCACTGGCTATACCTGGAGAATTTCCAACAGCATACCAATCTACAGTTGGAAGTACTCGAGAAAAAGCTAAAAAACTAACTTTTCGCCCCCTAGCGTCATTTCGATCGATTGATACGCTTCTTCTTCTGATTTTCCCGCACCAATATAACGCATACCTGAAGCAGTAATATAATCAAACGTATCTAACAAACCTTCCACTCCATAGTCTAAAGAGTGATTATTTGCTAAAGAAACAATATCAACTCCAGCATTTGCTAAACCCTTTAAAGAGTCTGGTGCAGAGCGGAAAGCATATTGTTTATCGTCTGCAATCCCTCTTGTTGTCACAGCAGTTTCTAGATTCGCAATACTTATATCTGATGCAGATAGAATAGGCGTGACATCTTTCCATGGAAAATCGGGACCATATTTTTCTATTGCTCCTTTGACAGACCAATCCATCATGACATCCCCAACAAATGATACTACGAAAGGACTAGTTTCTTTTTCATATACTTTTGGTTTCTTTTTTAAGAAGTCAATCAATGGTGGACTGTAAGGAGCCTTACTTACTTTTTCACTCATTACCTCTTCTTCTGAAGACGGTGCATCTATTGGCAAATCAGAAGGGATAGAATTGCACCCAACTAAGTAGAACATTATTACTAACGTCAAACTCAAAAGCCTCAATTCTACCCCTCTTTTCTTCTAATCCTGTTTATTATTACCCTACTATATATTTTTACATTTTTAGTAAAATTCCTGCATAAATCTAAAAAAGAGTATAAGGAACTAGTCCTATATACTCTCTTAAACTATTTTATGCTTTTTGATAACGTAAAATCGGTTTACGTGCAGCTGTCGCCTCGTCAAGTCGCTTAATAACAGTCGTATGTGGTGCTTCTTGAACAAGTTCAGGTGTATCTTCTACTTCTTTTGCAATTTGAATCATGGCATCTACAAATGCATCAAGCGTCTCTTTTGATTCTGTTTCCGTTGGTTCAATCATCATGCACTCTTCCACGTTAAGAGGGAAATAAATTGTTGGTGGATGATAACCAAAGTCAAGCAGACGTTTAGCCATATCAAGTGTTCTTACCCCTAGAGCTTTTTGTTTCTTACCAGAAATTACGAACTCATGTTTACAATGTCGATCATATGGTAATACGAAATAAGGAGCTAATCTTCTCATCATGTAGTTTGCATTTAGAACAGCATTTTCCGTTACTGCTTTTAAGCCATCTGGACCCATGGAGCGAATATAAGTATAAGCACGAACATTGATCCCGAAGTTTCCATAGAAAGGCTTCACACGTCCAATTGCTTCTGGACGATTATAATCAAAGGTATAACGATCACCTGATTTAACCAAAACAGGTTTCGGTAAATATGGAATTAAGTCTTGCTTCACTCCAACAGGACCAGAACCAGGACCTCCACCACCGTGTGGACCAGTAAATGTTTTATGCAAGTTTAAGTGAACTACGTCAAATCCCATATCTCCTGGACGAGCTTTGGATAGAACAGCATTTAGGTTAGCTCCGTCGTAATAAAGCTTACCTCCAGCTTCATGAACGATTTGTGCCATTTCTACAATATGTTCCTCAAATAAACCTAACGTGTTTGGATTCGTTAACATTAATGCGGCAGTATCAGGACCTACAACACGTTTTAAATCTTCTAAATCTACTAATCCATGTTCATCTGATTTTACTTCTACCGTTTCAAATCCAGCTACGGTCGCAGATGCAGGGTTTGTTCCATGTGCCGAGTCTGGAACAATTACTTTCGTACGATGAATGTCGCCATTCGCTTCATGGTACGCACGAATCATCATTAATCCAGTCCATTCCCCATGGGCACCTGCTGCAGGTTGAAGCGTTACCTCGTCCATCCCTGTAATTTCTCTAAGGTGCGTTTGTAAATCATACATTAATTCCATTGCGCCTTGCACTGTTTCCTCATCTTGAAGAGGATGAATATGAGCAAATCCTGCAAATCTGGCAACAGCTTCATTAATTTTCGGGTTATATTTCATCGTACAAGATCCAAGCGGATAAAACCCAGAATCCACCCCATGATTTCGCTTAGATAGAGCAGTATAATGACGCATGATATCTAATTCAGAGATCTCTGGAAGCTCTGCTGGAGTTTCACGAATAAATGTTTCATCCAGTAAACTCTCTAAAGGAGCCTCTGGTACATCTAAATCTGGCAAACTATAACCAATACGTCCTTCTTTTGATAATTCAAATAGTAAAGGTTGTTCATGCGTTAACATAAGATCCCTCCAGCTCTACAACGAATTGATCAATTTCTTCTTTTGTTCTAAGTTCTGTTACAGCAACTAACATTAGGTTATTCCACTCGTTTTTTACTCGACCAAGGTCAAATCCACCAATGATGCCTTTGTTTCGAAGAAGTGCATTCACTTCGCTAACTGGACGCTCTAATTTAACGACGAATTCGTTGAACGATGCACCATCCCATTCAATGGTAAAACCAGACTCTTTTAATCGATTCTTTGCGTAATGTGCTTTTTGAAGATTTAAAAGTGCCATCTCCTTTACGCCTCTCTTCCCTAATGCTGCCATCGCAACAGAAGACGCAAGAGCATTTAACGCTTGGTTTGAACAAATGTTAGAAGTGGCTTTATCTCTTCTTATATGTTGTTCACGAGCTTGAAGAGTTAAAACAAATCCTCGTTTTCCATTCTCATCTACCGTTTGACCGACTAAACGGCCAGGGACTTTTCTCATCAGCGCTTTTGTTACAGCAAAGTATCCACAATGCGGTCCACCAAATGATGCTGGTATTCCAAACACTTGCGTATCCCCAGCTACGATGTCTGCTCCAAATGCTCCAGGCGGTTTTAGTGCACCTAAAGACATTGGATTACTGGAAACTACAAACATTGATTTTTGACTGTGAGCTAACACTTCGATCTCTTGCATCGGCTCTAGACGTCCGAAGAAATTTGGATATTGCACAATGACAGCTGCAGGAGGAGCAACTTGAATTGCCTCTTCTAAAGCGTGTAAATCCGTAACACCATTCGCCAGAGGGATTGTAACGACTTCAATATTTTGACCCTTTGCATACATGGTTACAACATCTCTCGTTTCCGGGTGAACACCTTCCGAAATATACACTAGTTTTCTTTTTGTGTTAGCAGCACTTAACGTTGCTGCTTCTGCTAGTGCAGTTCCACCATCGTACATAGAGGAATTTGCTACATCCATTCCTGTTAATTCACAGATCATCGTTTGGAATTCAAAAATGGCTTGTAGTTCACCTTGTGATATTTCTGGTTGATAAGGTGTATATGCTGTATAAAATTCGGATCTTGATATAACGTGATCTACAATGGTAGGAATAGAGTGGTCATAAACACCAGCTCCAAGGAATGAAACGGCATCTTTTGTGTTTACATTCTTTGCCGCCATCTTCCCTAATTCTTTTAATAAGGTAGGTTCTGGGGAAGCTGGTTTAATGTTGTATTCCCCTTTAAATCGAACAGAATCTGGAATATCAGAAAATAACTCTTCAACAGATTGTACACCAATTTCTTTCAGCATCTCTTGTTGGTCTTTTTCCGTCATTGGTAAATAACGATGAATTGCCATGTCGTTTCCCCCTACTTTGTACGTTTATAAAATGGAGTTGGAATAACTTGCCCTTTTTTTCGTTTACCGCGAATTTCTACCTCTACTTCTGTTCCTTTCTCTGTAAAATCTATATTTAATAATGCTAATCCAATATTTTTTTTCAACGTTGGTGATTGAGTTCCCGTTGTTACATGGCCAATTTCTTGGTCATTTACCAAGACTTTATAGCCATGTCTAGGAATAGCTTTGTCCATCATCTCAATACCCACTAACTTTCTTTCTAACCCTTCTGCTTTTTGCTTTTCTAAGACATTTCTTCCGATAAAATCATCAGACTTTTTAAAAGAAACAGCAAAACCTATACCAGCTTCTAACGGCGTTATTTCAGATGAGAGCTCTTGACCATAGAGTGCTAGGGTAGCTTCAAAACGAAGTGTATCCCTCGCTCCTAAACCACAAGCTTTAATGCCAAATGGTTCTCCAGCTTTCATCACAGAACGGAATAATTCTGCTCCTTGATCCGCAGGACAATATAATTCAAACCCATCTTCTCCTGTATACCCTGTACGAGAGACAAGTGTTGGGATGCCAGCAATCATTAGTTCATTTTCAAAACGGAAAAAGCGGATACTCTCTACATCAAAGTCTACTAAACTACTTAAAATATTATTGGCAGCTGGACCTTGAAGTGCGATTTGTGCATATTGATGAGATAAATTTACTACCTCTACATCTTCTGTTGCATGCCGCACCATCCATTCGTAATCCTTCTCGATGTTCGCTGCATTTACAACTAATAAATAATCATTCGCTTCTAATTGATAGACGAGCAGGTCATCTACCGTTCCGCCATTTTCATAACACATTGCTGTATACAAAGCTTTTCCATCCTCTAATTTACTCATGTCATTTGTTAACAATTTTTGTAAATAAGAAAACGCCCCTGAACCTTTGACTTGGATTTCTCCCATATGAGAAACGTCAAATAAGCCGGCAGTTGTACGGACGGCTTCGTGTTCTTCGAGGATACTAGAAAATTGCACAGGCAATTCCCATCCTCCAAAATCAATTGTTTTTGCACCAAACTCTTTGTAAACATCATACAACGGTGTACGTAACGCAGTCATGCTAAGTCCCCCTTTTCCTCTTGCCTCACTTAAAACAACATGTTTTCTACCGTTCTCTTGGAATCTCTTCCTATAAATATGTATAGAACGGGACATACTAGTGATACTAAATAGATAAATTATCCATTGTGAAAAGATAAGAAGCGCAGAAAGAGTCGAAATTTCGAATCTTTTAACTACTCAATTATCGTACCACCAAACCGGCATTTGGGCAATGAGAGGATCGTTAAGGAGGATATATATGAGTGTCAATATTACGTTTGATCAGGAATTTGGTAAACAATTAAAGGAGCACTTGGATAAAGATGGTCCATTTGGGAATTGGGAGTTGTTTCAATTAGCATATGAAAGTGCTAAATCAACTCATATCCCAACTTTCGACGGTTTACAGGCTCCAAATTATTTACCTAACTTGACACCTCTACCTCATCAATTAGAAGTAGCTAGGCAAGTTGTAGAGAACATGCATGGAAAAGCCATCTTAGCAGACGAGGTAGGCCTTGGAAAAACAATAGAAGCGGGATTAATTTTAAAAGAATATATGATTCGTGGTTTAGTGAAAAAAGTGTTAATCCTAGCTCCCGCCTCCCTAGTTTCTCAGTGGGCACGTGAATTAAATCAAAAGTTTCATATCCCAGCAGTCCCACAAAAGAAGGATTACGTATGGGATCAATGCGATATTGTTGTATCTTCCATTGATACGGCTAAACGTTCGCCTCATAGAGAAAAAGTGTTACAACAAAATTATGATTTAGTTATCATCGATGAAGCACATAAATTAAAAAATCATAAAACAAAAAACTATGAATTTGCACAACTGTTAAAAAAGAGATTTTGTTTACTTTTAACCGCAACCCCTATCCAAAATAAAATCGAAGAAATTTTTTACCTAGTATCTTTATTAAAACCTGGTCACTTAGGGAATGAATCTCGCTTCTCTGAACAATATAAATCTTCTACAACAACAATGGAAGAGGATGCACACTTAAGAGAATTAGTAAGTCGTGTGATGATTAGAAATCGACGACAAGATACAGGGATTGAATGGACAAAACGAAAAGTCGAAACAATACCTATCTCTTTTTCAAAGGAAGAACGGGAGCTTTATGACAGTATCACTGCACTAAAAGATCTTGGTGTAGAAGGTGTAAATGGCTTTTCTCTTCTTACTCTTCAAAGAGAGGCATGCAGTAGTCGTGAGGCTGTCTATACAACTCTAAAAAATATGATAGAAAAGAATCCAGACCGAAACATTGTGGATCATCCATCCTTTCAAAAAGTCTTTACTTCTATCAATAATGTGACCGCTAATTCTAAAGCACAAAAAGTTTTAGAGATTGTAAAAGAAGTAAATGATAAAGTAATTGTTTTTACAGAGTATCGGGCGAGCCAACTTTACCTTCAGTGGTACCTGCAGCAAAACGGCATTTCTTCTGTTCCATTTAGAGGTGGATTTAAACGAGGAAAAAAAGATTGGATGAGAGAGTTATTTGAGAATCGCATTCAAGTTTTAATTGCTACAGAAGCTGGTGGTGAAGGTATCAACCTTCAATTTTGTCATCATTTAATTAATTATGATCTACCTTGGAACCCGATGAGGCTAGAGCAAAGAATTGGCCGTATTCACCGTTTAGGTCAAAAAGAAGACGTGCATATATATAATTTCGCTATTGAGAATACCGTCGAGGATCACATTCTTTCTCTTCTTTATAAGAAAATTGAACTTTTCACGAGAGTTATTGGAGAATTGGATGATATTCTCACTCGAATGGAGTTTGGTTCTGTAGAGAAACATTTAGAAGATATCCTACACTCCTCTAAATCAGAAGGTGAAATGAAGATAAAACTTGCAAATCTTACTTCTACTTTAGAGTGGGTTCATTCCATTCATGAGGAGGAACAACATGCAACCGAACGAAATTCATCAATTTCTTGAGAGATTCTTCCGTGCCACTGATTGCCAACTCGATCAATCTACAGATGGTGCATTAGCCATTCAATTAACTGTTGAAATGGATAAAGCGCTCATGAACAGACCTTTTTACTGGCATTATTTAGAGAAAACTGGTGGAACACCCGCTCCAATGAACGTAACGTTTATCACGGATTCAAAGCTTCGAGATGAAGGAATGAAAGGGGAATGGATTCACTTTGGTTCTCCGAGACTACATCAATTATTAGACAAAACAAAAGTTCTATCTAAGTTTATGAAGCTATATGAGCGCAAAGAAACGTTTCAGTTGCGTCAGCGAAGCCTGCAACCATGGTTAATTGTAAATATTTCTTTAACCTACCAATGTGATAAGAAGCGAGAAGAAATCCATTCAATCGGAATTAGCCTTATTAATGGGCAGATGAAAGATGGAATGATGGAATATATTAAAGATCGCCAATTTGGGCCATCTATACCTGATTATTGCTTTACGTTATCTCCCCTTATTATGCCTACTAGTGCGTTGAATCGTATTTATTCCTACTTAGAAAATACGATCAGGCAAGAGGACGATGCCTGGGCTGTTGAAGCGAAGAAGCGCTGGGAGGAAGATTTAGCGTTACTAGATGCATTTTATGAAGGATTAGAGGAACTTCCGGAAACGTTTCATGTGGAAAAAGAAGCTTTGCGCCAGCAATATGAACCCGTGGTCAATTGCCAAGTGATTAATGGCGGAATCTTTTATTTGGATGTGTAATATTTAGAAGGTCTATTCTCTTCTCGGCTCTCGATTTCCAAAACGAAGAGTGTATAGATCGTTCTTATTCTCTTCTCAGCTCCAATTTTTTCACTCCTGATGAGTTTAAGACAACTAATAGTTCAAATGTAAGGAGACTCATCTAAAAGCAATCCACATCACGAGGCTAACGATGAGTTGTTAATGGTCACGTAACAAAAAAGGCTAAAGCGATTTCTTACTTCGCTTTAGCCTCTTATTTTCACTTCTTCTTTACCAATAGCATAATAGCCTGTGGAATTACTCCAAACCACCTAGTCATAAATGGACTTTTCTGCTGTTTTTTATTTAATCGAACTTGCTTGCGCTCATGAATTGGCTGATTGTAGTGTTTTACAAATTGTTGCGTAATAAATTTTATATAATCGTTAAGAGACATACTGCTCTCCTCCTTATCCATTATTAGGTTATCCAGAAGGAGAATCCTTTAAACATTTTTGAATTTTATAAACATAGTATATTTCATAAAAAAACCTAATACGTCAGACAGCTCCATTCAAACCTATAAATTTTGATTCTACTCTCTGCATTGTTTCTTCTAGCGATAGTTTCGTAGTATCAATTATGGTATTAGAACACTCTTCATACCAAGGTAATCGTCTTATATATAATTGAATTAATTCTACTCTACTTCTAGTATTGGCATTTGGTCTTGAAGCAGCGTCTCCTAACCTTTCACGCCAAACAGAAGGGTGGGCTTGAAGAAAGTAAACATTTGGATGTTTCCGCAACACTTCTCTACATTTCTCTGTTTCGATAATTCCACCACCAGTTGTGATGACCTCCGCATGTTCTAATGCGAAACATAACGCCTCAAATTCCTTTTGGCGGAAGAACGTTTCTCCTTTTTTTGCAAAAATATCAGGGATCTTCATTCCGACTGTATCTTCAATCCATTCATCTGTATCAATCCACTTCTTTCCACACTTTTCAGCAAATTCTCTTCCAACTGTACTCTTACCAGCCGCCATAAAACCTATAAATACAATAGACATCTCATCTACTCCTTAATTCCAACCAATAATTGTTGTCCTTTAGTATATAAGGAATACGGATTGTTGTCATTTTCTATATATACCTGCATTTGCGCATCATGTTTGTTACGCACTACATCTACCCTGATTTTTTTGCCTCTTATCATATACGTATACTCTCCAGAGTCTAGATTTATGCAATTATATGCAGCAATTATTGCTCTTGATGTTGCCAGTCTAGCGTCCTCAAAGGAATTACGTATTTGACTTATCTGATGGAATTGTAAACCGATAAATAAAGCATATATCCATAGGATACTAATTGTAATTAAAGTTAGAATCATAGCATAGCCATTTTGCATCAATCTACACCTCTAACAACTATTGACTTATAAAATGTAAGGGAATAAGACACTTCTAGTTCAATGGAACCTTGAGTTCTATTAACAATCATTCCATTTATGCCGAGCAATACTGGTTCATGACCTTTATCATTTACTCTTCTACGAATTACATTTCCATACTTTTCATATTTAATTTTATCGCCGTTTTTCATTGTCATGATTAATTGATTATTTAAGGTATCGATATGAAGTGCTCTCCTAGATTCATCTACTAAATAATGTTGAAACATTTCCCATTCTAAGTAACTTTGATTATATAACTCCTCCCCCTTTTGGATGTTCCATTGAAGACAGATTGTTGTAAGTAGGATAATAAACGTAAATAGCATCAAAGAAAGTAATGATTCAAGGAGCGTAAATCCTTTCTGACTCCAAACAATTCGATAATTGATTTGTTCGCACACACGCTTTTTTAATTTCGCCATTGTTTGCTGTTGAAATTGAAATGGTATAGCGGGTTTCTCCATCTATTCTAAACTCCTTATAAGTACCATCCCTTACAAAACGCTCTATTTCTTCCTCTAGAATTCGGTTCATAGATATAAACTTCATTTCTAGTAATAAACTTTCTTGAATGGCTTGATTTATAGGGAAAAAGGACAAAATCATTCCACTTGTTAATGAAAATGCTAGTAAGTGTTCTAGCAATGTTACTCCATTACTGTTTAACAATTTCAAACCGACCTTTCCCTATAAAAACTTGTAATTTATAAATCTCTTCGTTCGTTTTTATTAGCATGCTCCCTAGCGTATTGGAGGATCCATTAGAATAGAAAACAATTCTTTGTATAGTTTGAGGCTTAAATTGGAATAACTCTGAATAGTCTCTCGCTATTGTTCTTTTCCCTTGAATAATGACATCATATTGTCCTGTGTTTGCCGCAAAATCAACCACCACATAAACTCGTTTTGTTATAGCTTGTACCTGAGCGTAATGAATATCTGAAGCTAGCTTGTCTAGTGCTAACTCTGTGTGATATGCCTTAATAACCATTGATGGTTTAAAAGCCATAAAAGGTATAACACATATGACAATTATCGTAAGAACCAATAAGATTTCAATTAAGGTAAACCCACCATCTTTCTTATAATTCGCTGGCTGCATCAACTGTTACTTGACCAGTTTCTTGTATTGATATACTTCTACCATCGGGACACTTTAGTTCCTCCCCTTGAATAAATCCCACTTCCTTTAAGTTAGACACTGCAGGGATTACTTCATACTTCATTTTATACGACTGCACTTGACTCTCCACTACACGAATGTAAGCGTCACATCCTTTGCTTTCTACAGCTTGCCTTTGATTGAAGATATTTGGAATTGTGATAGCTAATATAACTGTGATAACCAACATAACAATCATCATTTCAATTAACGTAAAAGCTTTTTGATTTAAATTCATCATAACCTCCTAAATTTGTTGCATCATAGCTAATAACGGCAGAATAAGAGATAAATATAACAATATGATACAAATAGCAATCAACGTAAAAAACATTGGCTGTATCCATTTAAGCGATGATTGTATCCTTTCTTGCAATCGGTACAGTTGGTCTTTGGAGTAAGTCGATAAATCACGACCAATGGTCCCACTCTTTTCACCCGATTCAACTACTTTCACTAAATTATCACTAATAAACGGAAGATCACTAACAGATTGTCCCAACGTATACCCATGTTTTAGTTTTCTGCTTAATCTTATTGAATACACCCTTAACACTGGATGTAAGGATTGATGTTCCAAAACTGACAACCATTCAATATGCGTAAATCCAGAGCGAATAAAAAAACTCCACTCTCTTGTTAGTTGGTGCTCTAATAAAGGTGTTAGAAAATAATTAATCATTGGAAATTTTTCAAGTGAGGAAAGGTACGGTAAAGGATTACTTACTCGATTAACTTTCAGGAGAACAAGGATAATAAGAATTGGGAGTAATAAAAGACACCAAAGAAAAATTGGAATGATAAAAAGAACTGTTTCTAAAAGTGGCTGCACTACAGAAGATGAGCTTTCTGGCTGCAGTAAATGAAAAAAAGGATGAATAAACACTTTCATTCCATACAGTAGACATTGAAAGAAAAGTAATAACAGGATTGGATATTTTAAAGTGTTCTTCATTTGTTTCATGTACAAATTCTTCTCTATGAGAGAGTGGTAAATCATAGTTAATGCTTCTTTCATATGACCATGTGTTTCTGCACAATATACTTGCCAACATACATCTTTAGAAAAACCACAAGACTTTAAAATGGAGGATAAGGCAATACCTTCTTTCAAGCCATTTTTAACTTCTAGCAACCAATCCCAGCTAGGATAGAGTGTTTCCATATACTGCACTGCCTCTAGTTCCGTGTAACCAGTTTCACGTAGACTACTAAATAGTCGAAAGAATTCAGGCTGTTTTATAGAAATTTTATTATTCTTCATATGTCCAACGTAAATATTCTTCTTTACTGATAAATCCTTTTGTTAAAGCATTGGTTAATTGATGTGGAAGGGTTAACAACTCTTTAGCGTTTCCTGAAACTAAATACTCTTGTAGGTTCTTATCAGACAAAATTTCATAGAGAATCGTCTTTTCCTTCGAATATTTTATACTTGAACCATTTGTAGTTACTAATCTTTGTGCAGTAATTCCAATGACGGCTTGTTCAATTTCTAAAGGTTTAATGCCAAATTCTTTTAACCTAGTAATAGCACTTTTGGTGTTTTTGGCATGCAATGTCGACAAAACTAGATGACCAGATAAACCCGCTCTTACAGCTATCATTGCTGTATCACGATCTCTAATTTCACCAAGCATTATCACATCTGGATCATGACGTAAAATTGCTTTAAGACCAGTGGAATAAGTTATACCAGCAGCTTCATTGACCTGTACTTGTACAAATCGCTCATCTCTTTTTTCAACTGGATCTTCTATGGTAATAATATGTCTATTCAGTTCTTCCACACAATAACGCATCATACTATACATGGTTGTCGTTTTGCCACTTCCTGTAGGACCAGTTAGCAGGATCAGTCCATTCGATGTTGACATTAATTTTTTTAATATGGTTAGGGACTCTGGAAAAATAGATAAGTTGTCTACATGAAGTACATCGTCAGAGGATAAAATTCGTATGACTAGACTTTCTGTTCCTAGGGTTAAAGGGAGAGTTGAAACACGTAGAGAAGTATTCAAATCGCTAAATTGGATTGCACCACTTTGAGGTATCCTTCTTTCACTAACATCCAAAGCTGAGATAAATTTTAAATGGTTTACCATTCTTTCTGCTACATCAATTGGTATCTCTTCATCAAATAATAGTTCATTGGTTTTCCTATATTGGAGGAGGTAGGAGGATTTACGAGGACAAATGTGTACATCTGTTACTCTCAATGCAATTGCTTGTTGAATGATTTGATTAACTTTACCTTCAATTGAAATGTTGCTCAATTTTTCAACTCCTTTCATTTGGCTAACTACTTTATTCGACATAAAAACAAAAAATCCTCTTTTTAACGTATATTATTTTTGATTTGATTTATACTATTACTGTTAATGGGCTATAGCCAAGCGGTAAGGCAACGGACTTTGACTCCGTCATGCGTTGGTTCGAATCCAGCTAGCCCAGTATGTTACAAAGGAGTATAGGAAAAAAACACTCAAAAGGTACATTCAAAGACGAATGTACCTTTTATCATGACTTTTTTAGAAGGTTAATACTACATTAACGCAGGATTTGTGCCCACAGTAAAAAACCTTTGGGATTGTAGCGGAAGGGGGCGACTCCTACGGGAAAGGTGGGTTACTGAGACCCCACAGGAGCATGAACTACCGCGACGAGGAGCGATGTCTAGCTCCTGGTGCGCAGATGCTCGGCAAACTCAGATGGCCCTGTGGTGGCTGAAGAGCTGCCTCCTCGGTCCCTCCAAGTTTGCTGCCGCATCTAAACGCGCGCCTTCCGCTTTTCAATACAGCAACCCGCCCCGTGGAAAGCGTCCCCCCTGTAGCGGAAATCCCTGTGCAGTCACTCTTAATTCGATCCATCGTTTATTTCAATTAAATAAGGTATTAAATACAAAAAAGCTCTTCTAAAACTAAGTACAGTTTTAGAAGAGCAGTATGTTTATCTGTTAAATCGCTAATGAATTCTTTTTATTAGTTAAACTGCGTAACCCTTCTGGATTATAACCTACTACAAGCTTCTTACCATCACATAGAATCGGACGACGCAAAAGTTTTGGCTCTTTCACTAATAATTCAATTACTTCGGATAGTGGCATTGTATCCACATCTAAGTTCAAACTTTTAAATGTCTGACTTCTAGTTGCGAGGATTTCATCTAAGCCTTCTGTTGTTAGTGAGAGGATCTCACGAATTTCTTCAGCAGTTGGAGTTTCACGGAATAGATGACGTTCCTTATACGAAACACCGTTTTGCGTTAACCATTTTTTTGTTTTTCTGCAAGAAGTACAGCTTGGGTACGTATAGAAAATCAATTCATTCATGTTTTTCCCCTCCATATTGTTTTTAACTTACTCATATTGTATACCTAATGTATAACTTTTGTACAGTTATTTAGCGTAAAAATAATTTATTTTTAGGTTAGAGTTGTACATAATTTGTACATATTTATCTCGAATTAAGCATATATGAAGCATCCTAAGGTTATCTATCCAAAAAAGGTGTTATTTACATTTGGATGCGTTTTCCTATATAATATTTATGAGTTAATGTGGACAAAGGAGGGACATCTATGGATCGCATGTATCGAATGCTTGGATTTTGGACAGCAATTTTTGCGGTTATGTTTTATTTAGGGGATATGTATGTACCTGCGCTTCTATTCTTAGGGCAAACAGGATTTTTCATCTTACTGGGGTATTTAAAACTATCAGAAAGAATGTATATCTACATATTCGGGGCATACTTAACAACATTTTTTGTTGGATTTACGTACTATACAACGTTTATTATGGTGCCTGGAGTAGGTCATTAATATCAACAATTGATGAACTTACATATAAAAAGAGGTGGGGGTTACCCCTACCTCTTTTTGTTTGCAGTTAAATGGATTGCTTGGTGCACTAAATGTATACAACAATTGTACAGGTATTCTAGAATCCATTTAAGTACGGATTCTCCTCCATTTCCCATCCAATAGTTGTTTCATTCCCATGTCCGGAAAGTACCACTGTATCTTCAGGTAATGTTAGTAGTTTTGTATGTATAGATTTCATGAGTACGTCCATTGATCCACCGTATAGATCTGTTCTACCAATTCCTTGTTGGAATAAAGTATCTCCAGCAATAACTATTCCTAGCTCTTTACAGTAAAAAGAAACACTTCCTGGTGAATGGCCAGGTGTATGAAGCACGTTTAATGTTATTCCTTCTAGCTCCATCACTTGTTCTTTCGTTAGAATATTTGACGGGCCATCCTTACACACTATTTTACCTAATCCAAACCGCTCTGACCCATTTAAACTTGCATCCGTTAACCAATTTTTCTCTTTCTCATGAAGGTATACAGGACAATTAAATCTTTCTCTGACTATATCAACAGCACCTATATGATCAAAATGGGCATGAGTTAACAATATTGCAGCTACTGTTAACCCTTGTTGTTCAAAATGTTTTACTAATCTTGCTCCTTCTTCTCCTGGATCAAATAGGAGAACGCTTTGATCTTTTTCAATCCAATAACAATTTGTTTGTAAGGGTCCAAGAGGTACTCGGTTCCACTTCATGACCTTCACTCCTTTTTCTTTTCTACTTTTACTTTACCACAAATAGAATATTGAAAGCCTTTTCTGAAATAACCTCGACAAATAATACAAAACCATATAAAATATAGATGATACATATGGTAAAGTTAGTTAAATATTGCTCTTTTTGAGTATAGGCAGGTCAACGGAATCTAAGATCCGCCAAAATATTGCTAACTCGAAACAGAGGGGGTTTAAACATGGGATTTGCCATAATTACAGCTCTTGTGACAATTCTTGCACTATTTGGTTCTTTTAGTGCGCTGAAAAACAAGAACTTAATGGGAATTGTTTTCGGTTTAGGTACTCTAGGGGTATTTGGTTGGTTTACAATTATGACAGTTATTAATCACGGTTATCCTGGAGGACATTAAAAAATCGCCAATAATGGCGATTTTTTTTTATCCAAGTTAGTCTAAGTGCTTTTGAACAGCCTCTATTTTCTGTGCCATTTTTCTAGATTTATCACGTCTATCATCAATTCTAATGTTTGTCGCAACTCTATCTAATCCTTTAGCAAATGGTGCTTCATGTATTTCTTGTACGACTTGCAAGACAACAGCAAGATCTCCTTCTATCAGTGTGCTCATAGGTGTTAATTCAAAATTAATAAGACCCTCTTCTTTTTTCTTGTTTAATATCTTTTGAATGTCTGCAACATATTTGCTAACACTAGGTGAATCGGTTCCAATAGGAATAACGGTTACATCGACAATAGCCAAATCTCTTCACTCCTGTTCTTCTATTAGAGAGAAACGTTCTCTTATCTTTATCGAAAACCCAATAGGTTCATCTCCACCTATTATACAAAAATCCCCTCTTGTCTGACAGCTTAAAGGCTTTGACCAATCTTGAAAGTCTAATTCAATTGGATCTTGATTTTTCTCTGAAACTAAAAATAACTTAAATCCATTTCTATAAGCATCAGCATCTGCTTGTGCTAGTGGAGCCCAAAATAACAGGCTGTTATCAGTGGTAAGCGTATAATCACTTAAAAAATAGTCGCCGTATTGTGCTAGGGCTGGAATTGTTGCATAAAATTCTCTTTCCATTTTGTCATTATATACAGAGTAAGTTAACGTTTCTTTCTTTTCTTCATTAAGAGTAATCACTACCCATTTATCTCCATGAAAAGAAAAAGAATAAACATCTTCCACTAAAACTTTATTCTCCCGATTGATTATATTTGTTTCTACTAAATCAGCTAGATAGGATGTTTCATTCTCCCATAATTGTTGTACAATAGACGTTTCATTTATCAAGAAAAAAAACGGCTCTACACCTTCAATTTCTTTCCAATCCTCATTTACATAAACAAATGACTGATAACTCCAATCTTCCTTAAATGCCGTAACGGCTAATAACAAATTACCAGATAAATCTGTGGCATTAATATCTATTTCCGTAGAAGGAACACTATTCGAAAATATGGTATGTAAATCATTGTTTAAAATGGTTATTTCAGCTTCATACGTTGAGGGGACTCTACGATTACATAACGCTCACTTTGCTCATAATAGTTTACTGATTGTATGAACGAATCTGTTTGATATATTTGTCTCGTTTCTTCTGTTTGAGCATTGTATTCTGTAATAATTGTATTACTACCCGTTGTGGTAACTAATAGATTATCATTCTTACCCCAACTAATGAAATTCAATTGATGACTTTCCTGTAATTTAAATGGGTTCCAAATTGGATTCTCTAGTTCTTTTTGGTCTTCACTTGGCAAAGTAGGTTGCACAGAAATTTCATCAGAATCACAACTAACTAAAATTCCGACTAAAATAATCAATAACACGGTGAGTTTTCTCATGTTCCCCCTCCTTTCTCTCTCTTATATGACGTAACATATCACGATTTGTTTCAATTGTGTAACAAATAAATAACAATTATTTACTTTTGAGCCTAAAGTCCTATATGGTAATTTCATAAAATGTCTAAATCAAGATAACTCCCCTCATAAGTGACAGACACCATTAAGGGAATTCATCTAAGGACAAGCCACATTACGACGTGGCTAACGATGAATTTTTACTATTAACGTAACAAAAAAAGCGAACACAAAATTTCCATAAAAATTCTGCATACGCTCCCATATCTAAAACTTTGACTAATGTTACTTATATAACGTGACTAAAAACACCCCCAACATTTCTTCGTAGATCTGTTCAAATTGGGATAACGGTAGAGGGTTGATGCCTCTTCCTAGCTCCATTGTGAAGCCTGCTTGTTGAAATTCTTGTATAAACCAGTCTTTATACCCCGCATAGCTATCTACATACTGCACACTTCTGTAACCACTCACTCTTTCAAAGTCTTTCGCTAACTCTTGTGACTCTTCTGGTTCTAATCCTTCATACCCCCAATAAAACTCTTTTCCTTGGGTATGTAGTGCCAGCATTCTTTGGAAAGGCTTTTCATTTGCTAAATCAGCCATCACTTTAGCTTCTGGCTCGGACAAAGGAGACGGACCTGGATAATCCCTAGGTGCAGGCTCTTTAAAAGGTTTTCGGTCTCTTTCTATTTCCCACTTAGCAGGATACTGATTGTTTAAGTCAACTCCTCTTATATTTGCTTTCCATCCTGTAAAATCATTACTACCATTATTAATTGCAAGTATTTCTTCTTTCTTGTTCTGTGGAGGTCCCTTAATGACTAAGTCAACACCATCTGGATTGACCATAGGAATAAAAGACACTTTATTCTTTGTAAAAAGAGGCTTTACATCTATCCCTCTGATTGCGGATTGATTAGTTAATGCTAATAAGTAATCATTTAAAAATCTCATCAATACCGGAGTGGTAATCCATTCGTTGGCATGGAAGGATGCATTTATTTGAATTAACCGCTCTCCAGTTCCCACAATGATTTCTTCAATGGGCTTACCCTCCACGCTTCGACCTATGACTTTTCTATCGATAAAGGGATAAATCGTTTCTAAACGATCCAAATCTCTATCCAATATGGCAGAATCATAGGCTCGATCGGAAGTAACCACTCGTGAAATTACTTTTATCGGGACAATAATTCTTTGACCAATTTGTAGCATGTTTGGAGAAACATCTTGGTTAAGAATCAAGATCCCATCAAGTGGGACGTTTCTCCTGTTTGCAATGGAATAAAACGTATCTCCAGCTCGAACAACATAATTCTCCGAAACATACCCTGGAATCTTAATTCTCTGGCCAATTTGTAATGCTGTAGGATTAACATCCCTATTAGCTTCTAGAAGGATATTTATCGGAATAGCGAAGAGCTGACTGTAATACCATAGTGAATCACCTTTTCGAACTTTGACCTCCATAGAATCCCCTCCAATTTTCTCTCTTAAGACATTCTATGGAGTGGACAAATTTATCATGTATAAATAAAAAACGGTGCAATCTTTAAAAGATTGCACCGTTTCTTAAATTGTCCTAAATCAGTTTACTTCGTTTGGAATTGCTCATTTAGTTCTTCGTTATTGATAACCCCTTCTTCTCCGTAGAAACGAAGTAGATCACCATAAATAATCTTATCAGAGTACATTAGCTTTTCATCTGCACGAGGTTTTGTCGTTTCACAGCTTTCAGCATCCACTTCTTCACCAGTTTCACGATCATAGCATGCATTTCCAGCATACACATGTTCATCTGTAATGAAACGGCCGTCTCGAAGTACCACTAAGTCCTCACGATTTTCCGCTAATAGATCGGAACCAAATTGAATATCGCCTTGTGTATCCTTACCTAGTAGGTGAAGAATAGTTGGGCGTAAATCAACTTGCCCTCCAACGTGATCAAACGTTTTACCTTTTCCTTCATCTGTAACACCAGGAATGTGAATATACATAGGTACACGCTGTAGCTGAGTACTTACATATGGATCTACATCTTTTCCAAGGTATTGTTTCATAGCAGCGTTGTGGTTTTCTGAAATTCCATAGTGGTCACCATACATAACAATAATAGAATCTTCATATAAACCAGCATCTTTAAGATATTGGAACATATTCTTAACAGCTTCGTCCATATAACGAACTGTTTGGAAATAACGGTTCAAAGTACCTGAATTTGAATCATATTCTGGAATATACTTATCTTCTTCATCCAATACAAATGGGTGATGATTTGTAAGTGTAATTAACTTAGAAGCAAATGGTTTTGGCATTTCCTTCATATGTTCAACAGATTGTTTAAAGAATGGATCATCTTTCATACCCCAACCAACGGAGTTTTCTTCATTTACTTCATAGTCATTTAATTCATAAAAACAATCATAACCAAACGCATCATACATAATGTCACGGTTCCAGAAACTCTTATTATTTGCGTGCATTGTATTAGTAAAATAATTCATACCATTTAACTCTTTTGTTAAGGAGTTATACGTATTTCCTGAATGTGTAAAGAATACTGCACCACGGTCTGTTGGGAATAAGGAATTATCTAAGATAAATTCAGAATCAGAAGTCTTCCCTTGTGATGTTTGATGATAGAAATTCTCAAAGTACAAACTATCGTCAATGATGGAATTTAAGAATGGTGTTACTTCATGTCCATTCATTTCATTATTAATAACAAATGACTGTAATGATTCCAAAGAAATCATAATAACATTTCGACCTTCCGCCTTACCAAACCAATCTTTGTTAGGTTCACGGTAGTTTGAATCTATAGCATTTTCAAATTCCGCTAACTCACTTCCATCTGCTAGTGCACGTTGAGCAGAAGTTTTTGTTTGTAAATAAATATCATATAAATGATAGTTGTACGTACCGATATTCTTTACAAGCAATTCTCGGTCAAATGTACGTGTTAATAGTTGTGGTCTTTCAGTTTCTGCTAGTCCTACATTCGTAAAAAGTAAAGCTGCAGCAACTAGATAGAACACTGGACGATTAATAAAGCGGAAACCATTCCAATATAAGAATGAAGGCTTCCATTTAGCTAGTACTGCCAATAAAATAAAGTCTGCAAAATACAGAATATCTGCCAAATTTATTTCTTGTGCAGCAGAACCAGTTAAATCAGCAAAGTTACTTGTTTGAAATAATACTGGTAATGTTAAAAAGTCATTAAAGAAACGGTAATATGCAACGTTTGCATATAGAATAAATGACGTAACAAAAGCTGTTATCAGTACATATCTAATACGCGATTTTTCTTTCTTCATAAAGAAAGATAAGCCTAAAACGATCAGCAAGAATGGGAGTGGATTTAAAAATAAAATAAACTCTTGCATCGTGTTTTCAATAGTAATACTAAAACTTGTTTTATACACTACATACGTTTTTAACCAAAGTAAGACTGCTGCAATCAATGGGAAACTAATTTTAAATTTTTTATCGGATGTCATATATATACCTCCTCGCATCCATGTTTTGACAAATGAAGATATCAAAACAATCAATCCATATCTTAATACTTTTTTTACAATAAATCAATTATGAATTAAAACTTATTGGTTATACTAATACATTGCCGTCACATATGTATATGACGGTAACCAACGAAAAAAGTTTCAACATATTTTAAAACAGAACTATTTTCCTAGTAAAGTATCCAGTATACCTAAACCTTACTGCCTATATACAAATATTGTCTTTTTTATTCCTTCAAAAGTTTTTACCCACTTACATGATAAATAAAACCGTTTCTTCTCTAAAATTTTATTTACTAGCTCATAAACGGATTTAGTACTGGTTTTAAGAGCATGATTAAAATCTGCTTCTTTCTTCAAAAAAACTTTACGTACTTAATTATAAATGTTTCATGTGCATGTAAAAAAGTTCACTCATTATCAGTATGAGTGAACTTTCTTTGTATTATTTGTGGGATAATTGTCTAGTTACTTAAGCTTCGTCTTAACTAACCATGCGGAGCCAATAACACCGGCATCATTCCCTAATGTAGCAATGGAAAGATTAGTACTTGTAGCAACTGGCCCAAAAGCAAACTTCTTAAACTTCTCTGTAACAGAAGATAATAAAATGTCGCCAGCTTTCGACACTCCTCCGCCAATAACAATTTTTTCAGGATTTAATGCATTAGCTAAGTTAGCGGTTGCTAAACCTAAGTAAGTTGCTAATTGATCAACAACTTTACGTGCAACTGCATCTCCTTCACGTGCTTGATCAAAAACGTCTTTTGCACTAATGTCATTTCCTTGTTCCAACAAATCGCGTAAGTTTGACGGAGTATCTGTGGAGCTTAACTCATTTAACGCTAATCGTACTACACCTGTAGCAGAAGCAACGGTTTCAAGACACCCAGTTTTTCCACAATTACATGGTGCACCACCTTCTGGAATTACGGTAATATGCCCTATTTCACCAGCAGCACCTTTCGTACCATGAACTATATCGCCATTAGCAATAACTCCACCACCTACACCGGTTCCTAGAGTTACAGCAATAAGATCTTTAGCTCCATTACCAGCACCTTTCCACATTTCACCTAGTGCAGCAACGTTTGCGTCATTATCAATAACCGCTGGTAGACCAGTTTCTACTTCTAAGCGATCTTTTAGTGGATAGTTGTCTTCCCACCCTAAGTTCACTGCTGTATAGATAATTCCTTTATTCATGTCTACTGGACCTGGAGCTCCCATTCCAATACCTTTTAATTTTGTTTTTTCATGATCTAATTCTTCTAGCTTTTTATCAATTGCTTTTGCAATGTTTGTGACAATTTGACTTCCCTTATTTGATGTGTCCGTTGGTATTTCCCATTTATGTTGTATTTCACCATATGTATTTAAGAAAGCTAATTTTGTTGTAGTACCACCCAAGTCTACTCCAACTAACCATTGTTCATTCATTATTGTCACCTATCTTTTTAATTTTGATTGTTCTTGTCGTAAAAGTAATAACGCCATTTGAAAGTCTTGTCGTTCAAGAACTCCTGCATCATATAGATCTCTAATTTCCATTTCCATTAATTCAAGATCCGCCAAGCGATCTTTTGTATATATAATTGTGCCGAATCGCTTTAACAGTTGCTGGACATCATAAAACGTTTTCAAAACATCATCACTCTCCTATAACTCCATTTTGAGTATAGCGAATTGTTTGTCTTCAATCAACAATAAGTGAGGATAATTGGCCAGGTTAGTAACAAAAAAGAAAAGGATGGGACAAAATCTAAAAGGTACATTCTGTAAAACGAATGTACCTTTTAGATTTTGTGTTTAAACTTAAAACACTGCAGAATTTTGGCTTTTACAAAATAAATTGTTGGGATTGGAGCGGAAGGGGTCGACTCCTACGGGAAAGTGTAATGTCTAGCTTCAGGTGCGCAACCGCTCGGAAAAGTCCAAAAGCCCTCCGGTGGCTGAAGAGCTGCCTCCTCAGGCTTCCGATCTTTTCTGCCGCTGCTTAACGCGCGCCTTTCGCTTTTCGAAGTAGAAAGCGTCCCCCTACAGCGCAAATCCCTGTGCAGTCACTTTTTGTTTTGTCACAGTCTCTTCTACGTCATCATTAACGATCTGGATCCTTAGGGTGCAAGAATTTTGGCCTTCTGTTTTTTAATGGGATTGGCGAACGGACAAATACATCGAAGAATGCCCTTGCATTAAATGGGATAAATGGCCAAAAATATGGGATAGAAAACGAACGTAAACTAGATAACCATACCACTAGAAGTGTCGTCGCAATAATAAAGCCTATTTCATGGAACATTGCTGTTACGACTAAAAGCGCGAGTCGTATTAACCTTGTTGCTAAACTCATCTCATAACTCGGTGTCGCAAACGTACCTATGGCCGCGATAGAGAAGTATAAAATAACTTCGTTGATTAATATCCCTACTTCTACTGCTACTTGTCCAATCATTAAAGCAGCAACTAAACCAAGTGCAGTTGCCAAAGAAGAAGGGGTATGTATGGCGGCCATCCGCAGAACATCTAAACCAATCTCAATTAAAATGAATTGAACAATTAACGGGACGGGTCCGATCTCTTCTGGCCCAATGAATGATAGGCCTGCTGGGAGCAAGTTAGGTCTAACAGACATTAAATACCATAGTGGTAGAAGAAAAATGGAAGCAAAGACCGCTGCAAATCTTGCCATACGTAAATACGCACCAACTAACGGTTTATTTCTATATTCCTCTGCATGCTGTAAATGGTGCCAAAACGTTGTCGGTGTCATCATAATACTTGGGGAGCCATCTACTATAATACAAATGTGCCCTTCAAATAAATGAGCTGCAGCCGTATCTGGTCTCTCTGTATATCGAACCATGGGAAATGGGTTCCAATATCGCCCGGATATAAACTCTTCTAACGTTTTCTCCCCTAATGGAAGACCGTCCGTATCCACTGCCTCCAATGATTTTCTTACAGCTTCCACAAGGCTTGGATCTGCAATTTCTTCGTTATAACAAATAACTATATCTGTTTTAGATCTTCTACCAATTTGCATGTACACCATTCGTAAGGAACGATCCCGCACTCTTCTACGAATTAATGCTGTATTAAACACCAATGTTTCGACGAAGCCATCTCTAGATCCTCGAACTACTTTCTCCATATCTGGTTCTTGTGGTCCGCGAACAGGATAAGTCCTCGCGTCGATTAGTATTACCTTGTCAATCCCCTCTACAACTAAGGCGATTGGACCAGCTAAAACACTGTCCATTACTCCTTCAAGATCGTCTGAAGTTTCTACCTCAACGTAAGGGATATATTTTTTCAGTAATTTATCTAACGTATGATCTTCAATATCTTCTGCTTGAAGGTCAGATAGCCATTTCATAATAAACAGTAAAATATCATCTTTAGCAAATCCATCTACCATATACATAGCCATTTGCCTATCTGCATAATTTAAATCTAATTTTATGACATCAAAGCTTTTATCAACGGCTAATTTGGTATCTATGTAATCAATAGTATCTTTAATATGAGGAAACACTTTTTGCTTTTTATCTTTTTCACTTTTCAACCCACATACCTCCTTACCCTTGGTAATCTCCCACCATTCTTGACAACTTTTTTTCTAAACATACTTCTTTCGCTTCATATTTTTATGTTTTTGAATATAGATAATTTATAAGACAAGTGGACAAGGAGGACGTATGATGAAAAACAAATGGATGCCATCCATCATTTTTGGGTTAGTCATTATTATGGGATATTTTTTATGGAACCCATCCACCGAGGAGAGTATAACGTACTTTCCACCAAATCCGACATTAACCTTTAAGGATGCATCGACTACTTTAGTAGTAAAACCTAACGATAATTTAGATTACTTTACATTAGCTTACGAAAGTCAATCTGTTCTTCCAACAGAAGTATACTTAAGACAAGATATTGGTGTTGTTTACTTTAATGGCCTTTTACAAGTAGCTACTACCCAATGGAAGAGAAATGCGTCCACAATCAAATTATCTTCAAGTGTAAAAGAAACTACCGGCGGACTAGCTGAAGCATTTACATTTCATCATGGAGAAGAACATGATGGAGATGATGAAATTACTAGCGTACAAACTATTTCTTCAGCAGAAGTAGGAGTAGTCTTTAAGAAAGGAACTTCGCCAAAGGAAATTTCATTAAATGAGAATTCCCCTTTTTTAAAAGAAAAGAAGAACAGAGAGCAACAAATAGTTGATTCTTTTGATCGTGAAAAGGAACCAGTGGAAAACTATTTAATCCTTACTTTATCTGACATTTCTCGTAATGATTTTATTTTTCCAGGACAATCCGAAGTTCAAAGTAAGGCAACGTTAGGACGACTAATGGAAGGACTTTATAAAGAACTTTTCCTTCTTGCAACAAAAAAGAGTACAGCTTCTACTGAAGGCAGCACTCTTCCAATAATTTTATATGCAAAAGATTCATCTCACTTAAAAGTAATTTCAAAAAAACTAGATGGAACATGGATTGAATTAAGACAGAATATTACTCCATAGAAACACCAATAATCAAAAATAAAAAAAGAACGAAAACATAAGAAATAGTAAATAACATTGGCAGAAGAAGACCTTTTTTGTTAGGTATTTTGACGGTCCCAGACGCAAGAAATCCTGCTAATAAACCACCTAGATGTCCTGCATTGTCAATGCCCGGTAAAGTAAAGCCGATTGCAATATTAATGGCAATTACAAGCAGGACATTCATACCCATCGTCCGAAAAAATAATCTGGGTTTAGCGAGACCAAAATAAAGTAATGCTCCAAAAAGACCAAAAATTGCTCCACTAGCTCCAGCACTTATACCGTCTGTGAAAGCAAAACTTGCAGCAGTTCCTCCTACTCCAGCCAAAAGATAGATAAACAGAAAACGCCATTTTCCAAAAATTTGTTCTACAAGTGTACCTATAAAGTAAAGACCTAAACTATTCATTACTAAATGAAGGAATCCAATATGAAGAAAAACAGGTGTTACTAATCTCCACCATTCTCCTTGAATCATCATTTCATCTACCTTCACCCCGTATTGAATTAACGTAGGTATATTTGTACTTCCTCCCGACCGTTCAAGTACAAGAAACATAAAAATCTGCATAGCTAATAAAACATAGCTTACAAAAGGTTTGGTTCTTTGAAAGGTTTGAGCAATTTCTTTTTGTCCATATTGCAATGCAGCAAGTTTAATCGTCTGAACATCTACTTCATCGTATTCATCTGAAATTTGTAAAGCAGTATTTGGAAAGAATCTATTCCAGAGCAATTCTGTATCGTTTTTTGTCCATAAAGTGGTTTGTATAGATGTTTTTTTATATATTCTTTCCTTCTCCCAATCAAATCCGTCATCGACCGGTTCATAAGGAGAGAAATACATCATTTCTACATTAGCTTGTTTTCTTAGCCGTTTCGCTAAAATTTTATCAATGATTTGTATGCCTCTAACTAGATTTCTTTTTAACTCATTACTCCAATTGATATCTGTAGAAATTAGTCTATAATATGTAGGAATTTTATTTGAATGTTCTTCTAACCATACTTCTCTTTGGTCCTGACTAATTGTCACAAGAGAAGTGTTTTTCTGATGTAGAAGTTGATACACCACTCTCCACATCACATAATCTTCTCGAAACCCCAATGAAATCCCTCCTCTATATCACTATATACGAAAAGAGATGTTTTAGAAAAGAAATACAAATAGAGCTGTTAAAAGTTCAAACGAACTTTAACAGCTCTTTTGTTATTGTCTAAAAGCTGATTGCATAAATTTACTTCGGATACTTGGGATATCCATGAAGAATCTCACCGCATAGTTTCGCAACATCGGATTTCTCAGTACCGAATTTAATACGCGATATCTAGACTTATAGAAAAAATATACCGCAACTAATGAAATAATTAACGTAAACAGAGATTTCTCGTTCAACTCCATCACCCTTCCAATTTGTTATTAGTAGAATGCAACAAATTAGAAAAAATATGCTTTTCTATCTAGTCTTGTTTTCTATAAATAATTCCCTCACTGGAATATCATGATCTTCTACTGGGATAGATTCAACTAATTGTTCTTGAAATAGCAAAGAACAGGTATTTCCTTGGTAATTTGAGAGTAATCGGTCGTAAAAGCCACCACCAAATCCAATACGGTACCCTTCCTTTGTAAATGCAACACCTGGTACGACAATAGTTTCAATCTCTTCTAAATCTACTACATCACTATTTTTATTTGGTTCTAATATACCCATTACTCCTGGGGTTAGTTGATTTAGGGATGAAATTTGATGAAAAGCTAAACTGTTAGTAGATAAACATGTTTTTGGAACTACCACTTTTTTTTGATCTTCAATCATTGAATGAATCGCATTTATAGTAGATAACTCGGGAAACTTTGATACAGTAATAGCTATTGTTTCGGATTCTACATACATGGAACTATTAAAAAACAGTTCCCAAAGCTCTGATTCTATACAATCCCTATTTACTTTACCTTTAAGTTTTGAAAGGATTAATTTACGTATCTTTTTCTTCTCTTCCATTACCCCTAACTCCTTACTTATTACTTTTACAAAAAAGTATGCTTTTTTATTGATATGAAAAGGTTTCTCATTTTAATTGGAATCACAATACCTGTTGACGTAACAAAAAGCAATAGAGGGGACTCTATTGCTACATTAACACTATACTAACTGTCTTCTTAATTGCAATAATTTATCTTTACAATATTGCTCTTCTTCCGCTTGTATATGCACAAAAGGTAAATGAATACTTTGTAAGCCCTTTAATGTACATGTTAGATGAAAACAACTTACACTTGGCCCAACCATTAGAGGTTGATAATTCCATTGTTTTGTAGAGAACGTAAATTCTTTCATAATTGCTCTTTTCTCTGTCATATTAGGAGCAATTAATTCAAATACATTCATCACGCTTCCTTCGTGTCTCCATATGGATTGATTTAAAGGAGAAACAAAACTAAAACCATTCGTACCGAAGTGTAAAGAGATTACTACCTCTACATCTATAGGAATTCTAGATTGATTTTTCAGATGAAGTGTATGAGTAGTATAATGTTTATTTACTTGCTTCTCCCCTATCAAGTGCAACATATGATGTCGAGTCTTTTTGGAAAAGCACCTTGATTGCGGTAACCATTGCTGATCTTCACCAGTTCTCACCCACCAAGCAATTTCAGCTGATGAATCTTGATTACTAAGCGAATCTATAGAAGAAATGTATTCAGCTGCCATAAGGTTTTTCCTCCTCTCTATTTTCTTTTCGTAATTCCATTCTTCTCATTGAATGAACAACTTGTCTACGTATACCATTTACTACTGATGGGGTGTTAGGAGGGGAAAAAGGACTTTCATTACCATAAGAGAGTATTTGAAATTCTCCATTCAACACTTCTTTTTCAGCCAAAAGTAAATTTTCTTTTGTACCGATATCTCTCCAATAACCTGTAAAATCATATACATTCACGTTATATTGGTTGTGTTGTAACCAAGGTATAACATCTCTTGCGATATCAATAAATTGATTTTTCGGAAAATTAACAAGCCACCTAGGTGATACCACATACATACCACTATTAACTAAAACAGACTCATCTGTTTGCCATGTTTTCATTTTTTCATAAAAATCAATTAAATTTCCTTGTTGATCCGTTACACAAATCCCTACGTGTGGAGAAAAACATTGTTTAGATGCAGCGATTGTTATGTCATTTCCTTTATGACTTGTAATAAGGGGTGCTAGGTCCATGTTTGTTAAAACGTCTCCACTTATCACCAAAAAAGAGTCTTCTTCTTTTTCTGCTAACTTTCTGATAGAACCAAAAGTACCTTTTAATACGTTTTCGCAAACATATTCTATATTTACGCCATATTCTCGCCCATCTTTTAGGTATTGTTGAATCATTTCCCCTTTGTATCCAGTCAAAATAGTTAGCTCCGTAATTCCTTGACGTCTTAACCACTCAATTGTATATGCCAGAACTGGAACTCTATTTACCGGTAATAAAGGTTTTGGTAGGAAAGAGGTAAGGGGCTTAAGCCTCTCTCCTCTTCCACCAGCTAATATATATGCTTTCATCTTACCGTCTCTCTTACTTTATACTCGGTTAAACAATCTTCGTAACACGCTTTTGTTCTATTAGCATGTTGTTTCCATGAGAATAAAGACTTAGCCATTTTTTGACCGGCAAGACCAATCTCCTGTGCTTTAACTGGTTCATTCAATACCAATTTCATCTTATAAACAAGTTCTTTTACATTATTAGAAGTAAAGGAGAAACCAGTTTTCCCTTCCAATATTAGTCCTTTTAATCCTCCAACATTGGCAGCAATGACAGGGCATCCATAACTAAAAGCTTCTACCGCCACAAGTCCAAATGGTTCGTACGTACTTGGAATGACGACTGCTTTTGAATGACTAAGTAATACTGCTCTTTCTTCTTCTGTTACAAACCCAGGAAAGAAGATTTCATTTTGTAGATCCAAGTCATTTACAAGCTTTGTTAATTCTTTTTCTAATGGTCCTATTCCTGCTATTACTGCTCCTGTTGATATACCTTCCATCTTTAACTCATAAATAGCACGTATGACTGTTTCCAGTCCTTTCTCAGGAACAAACCTCGCTAAGCTTGAGAACATAGGTCTATTTTCAAATAACACATTTAGACGATGGTGACTTGGAGGTCTAACAGGCTCATCTTCCATACCATTTGGAATAATCATTAATTGGCTATCTGCCACTACACCTTTGTAACCGTCTAAAAGATCCTCTTTCAGTGAATGGTGGCACAAGATAACTTTTTGACTAGACTTCATTAATGCTTTCTCTTGTTCATAAATGAAAGATTGTACTTCATTGTGTATCCCTTTATTTCTACCAAACTCGGTAGAATGAATTGTCGTAATAAGTGGTATATCATGTTTGTATGAAATAGATTTACCTGATTCAGCAACTAACCAATCATGCGCATGAATTAATTGGAACGGTTTAATCTGGTGGGATCTGTTAACCGCCTTCGCCAAGGCTATATTCATGGATCCTACCCAATCTAGAAAATGAGCATCTTTTTCGTGTAATACATCCACTCTAACTACTTCTACTCCTTCTTCCATAAGAAGTGTCGGTTCCCCATCACGTTTAGGAGTAAAGACAGTCACTTGAAGGTTTTCATTAACTAAATTTTTAGCTAAGTGATATACGTGAGTAGAAAGGCCACCGATACAATTTGGTGGGTACTCCCATGCTAAGATCGCTACCCTCATTCTAGATGTATTCGATAGAGGTAAGCTTTGAATGGATTTAACCAGTGAATCCATCTCTTCCGTAATTTCAGATAATAGATTAGATGTTATCTGAGCTCCATTGCATCGCTCCATCATCCATTGCGTCATCCCGAATTCATAAGCTGATTTTTCTAAGTGAGACCAAAGGCGAACTGCTTCTAGATCTTTTTCGTTAATCAGAACTTCTCCATCATACATACCCTCATATGTCATATCGATGTGAAGCGTTGGTACGTTGTCTTCCTTTAAAGTTACGTTATACAAGTCACCTTGTTTTTTATAACCGACTAAAGTTAATCCTCTAATTGTCTTAACTTGATATACAGTATCTTCCTGATCATTTGCGATTTCAATTGCTGGAAGAGGAATATATGTTTTAGTAATACCCGACTGAATGAGCCATTTATCAATTCCAGCTGCATAAGAAGCATTTGGGAGCCAGCAATCTGTTATTTCCCTACCTGTTAGGGTAATCCACTTGCTCTTTAGTTGTTTTATCATACTAGTGATAATCTCTGGATAATGTATTAAGGTTAATGGTAGCTGTTGGTCAAAAGTTGGGATAAGCTGAATGCCATCGTTGTTTACTTTTTGCAATAAGGTTGTAAAACTACTATTCTCCTTCTTCGTTAATTCCTCTAACTCTCTTGGTGAAACGACTAAATGTGTGATCTCACCAAAATTTTCATTCAGGGGAATTGTTGAATACAACGCAATAACTTGCTTATTCATTTTTCTCACCTCGCTCTTCTTGGCCATAATATGTGTACGTACTTACATGTTCAATCCACTGTGGTTTTACCGTTTCAATTGCTTTACTCATAATTGCTTTTGTAACGAAATTTTGTTGATCCTTCGTCAAACGAGGAGCATGTATTGGTTGAGACTGATTTATAGGAAAGAATTTTCTCATCGGAGTTAAAATTCCTAATTGCAATAAATAACTATTTCCTCCTTTTAATCCTCTTACTACCCAAGAACCTTCTTCACCTTTTGCCGGTAAAAGAATATCTTGATAATAATGACTATTCCAACCATTGAATTCAATGGCTGTTATGTTATGAGCTCTTAAAACTAGTTGTAGCTCATCTACTTTTAGATCATACAAGTTTTTGATAATGTCTAACTCTAACTTTACGGATTCCCACATAACCATTACTGTCGAAGCATGAGTGAAGTGACAAACTAAACTGGTAGGAGCAAACTTCTTTTCTATTTTTACAACAGGGGTTTCTACTTGCTCTTCTAGTACAGTGGCTGCAACCTGTTCTTCCGCCTGCATTACTTCTAGTTCTTTCATGTACTTATTCCATCGATACTGTACTTTCCCTACTGTACTACCAATTTCATCAGCAATCTTTCTAAATGACATACCTTGTTCACGAAGTGCTAATATTTGTTCTATCATCTTGTCACCCCTATCAATATTCCGACATACCCATTGTCGATTTATATCCATATCGTACCATTGCAACCTGTCTCATCACAATAAACTGTTTTTGTCGTTTTTTGCTAACCTAGATGTATCAATGGTTCAATGGTCCAACTTTTTTTCTACTACTATTAGTAGTATGATAGAGTAAGGAAAATACCCAACAAGGCGACAAATTATCCATTCCTTCTTACATATAAAAGAGGAAGATTCGACAGCTCGCTGCGTTGAATATTGACGAAGAGAGGAAGAAAGCAATTGGTTAACACCACGATTATCATCATTCTACTTTCTTTATCTGTCATTCTTTTTGTAATTTCATTTTTTTTGCGAGATTCAACGAAAGATGTACGAAAAGAATTAGATGAAGTATCTATGCAAGTATTACAAGAAAGTTACTTACTAAAGAAGCGAGTAAAAGTACTCGAAGAAGAAATTATGGCTGGTGAAATAAACACTGTTACACCTTCACAAAGCAAATCCTCTAAAGAGATTAATGAAGTGCTACGTAATCAAGTCATTGCCTTACACAAACAAGGTCTTTCGGTAGATCAAATAGAAAAGCAATCAGCACTTGCACCTTCTCAAATTGTACAAATCATTAAAACAGTCGAGAAAAGGGGATAACTAATGAAAAAATGGATACAAGGAGTAGCAGTTGGACTACTACTATCCTCCCTGCTTCTCTTTATTTTTGCTGCTGATAATAAGCCTGTAAACGAAGAAGAAATTAAATCCTCCTTAGCTGATGAGCAATTAAAGGAACTTGCGTCTTTAAAGGAAGAAAACAACTTACTTAGGCTAGAGGTTACGGAGTTGAAGTCGCAGCAATTAGACTTACCGCCTGTGGAAGAAACTACAGAAGAAGATACTACAGTGGAAGCTTCTGAAGCAGAAGAGCAAGCTGAAACAGAGACACAATTAACGCCGATACAATTTGCTTCCGGAGAAACAACCAGTGATTTAGCAAGTAAACTCGCTCAAATGGGATTCATTTCATCTGAAAATGAGTTCTTATCATTGTTAGAAGAGACTGGTAAAGCTGGGCAAATTAGAACTGGAACGTATCAAGTAAGTAAAGATATGTCGATTGAAGAAATCGCATTCGTGTTTATTAGACGTCCATCATCTTATTAAGATGATATATCAAGAAGATCACTCGCTAGGTGCTTGCCGGGTGATCTTTTTGTTTTGGGTTGCTGTGGGATTTAATTAACTAGTGCGCTTGAGTGGCTGCTTCTCTCCTTGAGCACGCGTTATTCATTTATCGTGTGCTCTAGACTCACTTCTCGCTACCTTGAGCACACGTAATTCTTTAATCCAACAAAAAAGTTGCCCGACATTGCCGGACAACTTTTTTCTTACTTATTTAAATCATAATGTCTACCTTTAACAAGGTAAAATACATTCTCTGCAATGTTCGTTGCGTGATCACCTGCGCGCTCTAAATAACGACAAATAAATGACAACTGAGTAATTTGTGCAATATCTTCAGGACGCTCTTTCGTTAAAGTTAAAAGCTCTTGAATTGTTTGTCCATATAAAGCATCAATTTCATCATCAATCTCCGCAATTTCTTTCGCTTTGACAACATCCTCTTCATTAAACGCCTCTACTGTTAACAAAATCATCTTAGAAGCATGACCATACATTGCACGAATATGTTCAATAGGCTTAATGAGAGGGCCATTCCCAATACGAATAGTTGACTTAGCAATGTTTACAGCATAGTCAGCAATACGCTCTAAGTCAGACGCAATTTTGATAGCAACAATGATACGTCGAAGGTCTGTTGCAACTGGTTGTTGCTTTGCAATTAATAGAATTGCTAAATCATTAATTTCTTCTTCTAAATCATCGGCACGATAGTCATTTTCCATGACAGCCAATGCCGCTTCCACGTCTAAATTATCTAATGATCTGATAGCGTCGTTTAACGCACCTAATGCTACATGACTTAACTCATTTAAAAGGTTCTGAAGTTCTTTTAAATCCAAATCAAATTGTCCACGAATACTCATAGTAGGTCCCTCCAGTTATAAATGTATCTTGTGTCGAATTATATAGGTAATATTCTAACTAATCAAACTATAGTTAAATGCGCACACTTTTTTCAGTGTGCGCACAACTATTAACCGAAACGACCACTAATGTAATCTTCTGTACGCTTATCAGTAGGATTAGAGAAAATCTTATCCGTTTGGTCAAACTCAATAACTTCTCCATTTAAGAAGAAAGCAGTTTTGTCAGAAATACGAGCAGCTTGTTGCATGTTATGAGTAACAATAATGATGCTATAATCTTTCTTCAAGTCTTGAACCAATTCTTCTACCTTTAAAGTGGAAATAGGGTCTAGAGCAGAAGTAGGCTCATCCATTAAGATAACGTCTGGCTCAATCGCTAAACAACGAGCGATACAAATACGTTGTTGTTGTCCACCAGAAAGTCCATAAGCGTTTGTGTTTAGACGATCTTTTACTTCATCCCAAATTGCTGCACCACGAAGAGATTTTTCTACAATCTCATCTAACACTTTCTTATTCTTAATACCATGGATTCTTGGTCCATAAGCGATGTTGTCATAAATAGATTTTGGGAAAGGATTTGGTTTTTGGAATACCATACCTACTTTTGTTCTTAAGTCTTCTACTTTATATGCTTTATCAAAAATGTTATGCCCACGGTATATAATCTCACCAGATGTCTTTACTGTAGGAACCATTTCTACCATTCTGTTCAACGTTTTAATATACGTTGATTTACCACATCCAGATGGCCCAATGATCGCTGTTACCTCATTTTCCATAATATCAAAGTCAACATTTTTCAACGCATGGTGGTTACCGTACCATAAGTTAAGCTGTTTTGTTTGATATACTGCTTGTCTAGAATCAGTTGTATTGTTCACGTTTGTTTCTTTTACGATATCTTTTAAGTTGTTTTTTAATTCATTAGTTGCTGTTGTCATCTTGAAAGTCCTCCTTCATCCTACCCCAGGATTAGTAACGATTTGCATATTTATTTCGAATATATACTGCAACTGAGTTCATCACAATTAAAAATACTAACATTACTAAAATTGCGGCTGCAGCGATTTCTTGGAAAGCTTCTTGTGGACGACCAGTCCAGTTATAAATCTGCATAGGTAACGCTGTAAAATTACTCAATACGCTACTTGGTAAAGAAGTAATAAATGCAGGGATACCAATTACGATAAGTGGAGCAGTTTCTCCCACTGCGCGAGATAAAGCAAGTATGGATCCAGTTAGGATTCCAGGTACAGCACTCGGAAGTACCACACGCAAGATTGTTTGCCATTTCGTAGCTCCCATACCGTAAGAAGCTTCACGTAACTCTTTCGGTACAGCTCGAATAGCTTCTTGTGATGCGACAATAATAACGGGCAAAATAAGTAAGCTCATTGTGAAAGCTGCCGCTAAGATACTTACACCAAAACCTAATAAACGAACAAACACAGTTAATCCTAGTAATCCGAAAACAACAGAAGGAACCCCTGCTAAGTTGGAAATATTTACTTGAATTAAATTTGTAAGCTTATTTTTCTTTGCATATTCCTCTAAATAAATAGCTGTACCTACTCCAAGAGCAAAAGAAATAACAATTGTTGATATCATTAACCATATAGATCCAATTAATGCAGCTTTAATTCCTGCTTGCTCTGGTCGGCGTGATGCAAAATTGTTAAAGAAATCCCATGTTAAGTGACTATATCCTTGAGTGAATATTCTTCCTAAAAGCACTACTAAGACAACTAATCCAAATAGTGTAGCCAAAAAGAAGATTCCCTTTAATATGGAGTTCTTCGTTAAACGAGAAGACATATTTTTAGAGACTTTGTCTTTATCGATAAATTTAGTCATTAGTATTCCTCCCTAAAGCGCTTCGAGATAAACTGAGCAAGCATGTTCATTGCTAGAGTAAATAAGAATAATGTAAATCCAACAGAATAGATACTGTAGTATTTAATTGTTCCGAACCCTGCATCCCCAGTTGTCACTTGTGCGATATAGGCAGTCATTGTTTGAATGGAATCTGTAACACTCCAGTCGGCATTAGGTGTAGATCCACCCGCAACGGTAACAATCATTGTTTCACCAATTGCACGTGAGATTGCAAGTACAATTGATGCTACGATTCCAGACATAGCCGCTGGTAAAACAATTTTCAGTGCAACTTCTAACCTTGTAGATCCCATAGCTAACGCACCTTCACGAATTGCTTTTGGTACTGAGCTCATTGCATCTTCTGATAGAGAAGCAATCATAGGAATGATCATAACACCAACAATCAGACCTGGACTTAATGCATTAAACGTAGAAAGTTCAGGAATGAAGTTTTTTAATAAAGGTGTTAGGAAGGTTAAAGCAAAGAAACCATAAACAATTGTAGGAATACCTGCAAGAACCTCTAGTACAGGTTTAATGACACGTCTAACATTATCACTTGCATATTCACTCAAATATATAGCTGAAGCTAGACCAATTGGAACTGCTAAAACAGTTGCTATAAATGCAATTTTCAGCGTACTTAACACTAATGGCCACACCCCATATGATCCATTAGCTTCAGAAAACGGATACCACTCCGTAGAAGTTACGTATTCTATAATAGAAACGGAACCAAAGAAAGTAATTGTTTCAAAAATTAAAGTAAGAACAATTCCGACTGTTGTAAGCACTGAAATTGCAGCCAGTAAAAAGAGTGCAACAGGTACAATTTTCTCTACAGATTGAGAAACATTCTTTTTAGACTTATTTTCTGCAATCATCTTTTGCACAGACATGGCTTTTGTAGAATTACTATTAGCCAAAGTAAAAACCCCTTTCATCCACATAACAAGATGAGAAGACACACGTAGGTGCTTCTCATCTTTCTTTATAATTGTTAATTAGCGAAGACCTTCAATAGTTTCTAATTGCTCATCATACTTTTCTTGAGGAAGGGATACATATCCTACTTCTTCAGCAAGCATACCAGCATTCTCAAGTAAGAACTTTACATATGCATATGTTAAGTCTTCTTTAACCGCTGAGTTAACTACGTAAGAGTATAGTGGACGAGAAAGTGGAGCATATTCACCAGACTCAATTGTTTCATTTGTAGGCTCAACAGGTCCGTTACCTCCATCAACTGGAACAACTTTCAAATTATCTTTATTTTCTAGGTAGTATGCATATCCGAAGAAACCAATTGCATTCTTGTCACCTGTTACACCTTGTACAAGTACGTTATCATCTTCAGATAGTGTAGCACCCTTGTTGATTTGCTCATCTTCTAGGACTACTTCATTGAAGTAGTCATATGTTCCAGAATCAGTTCCTGGAGAATAGAATACGATTTCTTCTTCAGGCCATCCTTCACGCACATCAGCCCAAGTAGTAGCTCCACCGTCTACCCACATTTTCTTCAATTCATCAACTGTTAAAGAATCTACCCAATCATTTTCTTTATTAACTACTACTGATAAACCATCGTAAGCAAGCTCAAGTTCAGTAACTTCCTTACCGTCAGCTTTAATTGCTTCAATCTCTTCGTCTTTAATAGGACGAGATGCATTTGAGATCATGATTTCGCCGTTAATTAGCTTTTCAAACCCACCACCAGAACCAGAGAATCCAACTGTTACTTCAGCTCCTGGGTTAGCAATTTGGAATTCTTCTACAACACCTTCAACGATTGGATAAACTGTAGATGATCCGTCGATGTTTAATGTTCCAGATACTTCTGAACCACCGTTTTCAGAACCGTTATCACCTGTTTGAGAAGTTTCTTCTCCGCCACCACATGCAGCAAGCATTAGTGCAGAACCAATCATTGTAGACATTGCTAAGTACTTAACGTTTTTCATTTCCATAATTCCCCCTAAGAATCTTGGTTATTTGTCCTACAAGAGTAAATATACTGGACGACTATTAATAACGCATTAATCGAATGTAAAGCTTTTGTAAATTTCGACTGTATTCGATTTTTTTTGCATAATATCTACATCGTCTATCTTAGTATTTACTCAAATAAAAAAAACATAACACCTTCTTATAAAAGTGTTATGTCTAGAATGTTTCATGATTCTTCTATAGGTGTAGGCTCTTCTTGGTCATCGCTGTCTTCTTGAATAGGCTCTCCGTTTTGTCTTTTTTCTTTTAATTCAAAGTATTTATCTAAAATTTGCTGACCTACTCGATTACTCGTAGGGGTTGACTGTGAGTCTCTTTGATATAACCAAGGGACCACAACGGAGAATGCTACTTCTGGATTGTTATGTGGTGCATAACCAGCTAACGTTAAATTCCACGTTTCCACAAGACCCTTTCCTTCTTTCAATAACTCTTCACGTTTTGGGCCATCATAAAACGCTTGAGCAGTTCCCGTTTTTCCTGCTGGTAGATAATCTTTTGAACCGAAGTAGCTATATGCCGTACCACCTTGTTCTTGCATAACTTGACGTAAACCTTCTTTTACTCGATCTATATTTTCGGTAGGCATGTCTACACGATTTAGGACGGTGGGTTGAATTTCTCGCACTACTGGACCCAGGGACTCATTTCCTGGAATCGGCTCATGGATTGATTTTACCACTCTAGGAGCTACACGATATCCACCATTTGCTATCGTCGAAATATACTGTGCCAATTGTAATGGCGTGTATGTGTCATACTGTCCAATAGATAAGTCAAGTATAAAACCCGGACTAGTACCTTGACCGGTAAAACCAATTTGTTCTCCTGGTAAATCTATTCCTGTTCGAACACCTAATCCAAATTGGGCAAAGTTTTCTCTCATTACGTTAAACGTACTTGTTCTGATACGTAATGGCTGGTTGTATTGATAATTTCCCCCTCCCATTGCTATAGCGGTTTTAAACATATACACATTGGAAGAGCGCTTTAAGGCTGTTAAATCGTTAATATTCCCCATATTAACATAGGAGGATTTTTCAGGAGTACCTTTAATTTTTAATGGTGTGTCTAACAGTACTTGTCCTGGGGTAATAGATCCAGTTTGGTAACCAGTTAGGACAGTAGCCGCTTTAATGGAGGACCCTACATTATAGGAAGTCGTAAAGTTTCCAGATGCAAAGTCAATTAGACCAGGTTTACCGGTTTCTTCGTCTAATACATATTGCTTACCAGACATCGCAAGAACTTCACCCGTATTAGGATCCATCATTGTTACGAAGATACGGTCAAAAAGCTCATGACCTGGCTCAGATTTTACATCCATTAATTCTTTACTAATAATTTCATCCACAGCAAGCTGTAAATCCATATCTATCGTAAGCTTTAAGTCTTTTCCTCGTTGACCATCCATAATGACTTCTGATTCTACTACAGCTCCAGATCGATCTGTTACATTCTTCACTTTTTGTTTTTGCCCTTGAAGAACATCTTCATATTGCGCTTCAATGTAACTCAATCCTACCCGATCGTTTCGACTATACCCTTTTGCCAAATATTCATCTAAAAGTTCTACAGGAATACCTTGGTCAGAGGAAGATACTCTACCTAAAATAGATCGTAGTGTATTCTCAAACATATATTTTCTTTCCCAGTCAGTAGTAGATTCTACTCCCGGCAATGATGTTAAATTCTCGGATACGACAGCAAATTCCTCTTGAGAAACATTTTCGTTTTTAACAGTCTGTGGCGTATGCGCATATCCCGAAATCATATCTCGATAAATCGCAAGAACTTCTAATTCATTTTCTGTAAACGAATTTAAATTTTCTTCTGTGATTCTATCTAGCTGTAATTGGTATAACTTCTTATCTTTTTCTTCATCTTCTTCCAGAGCTTTTTCATCCGCTTCCGTAATTAACGCTTCTGCTTTTTCAGGATTTTTTATTAACCAATAATCTTGTAAATCACGTTTTTGGATCTTGCTTGTATCTTTCTCAATATATGTAGCAAGAGTTTCCGCAACTTCTAGCATTTCTTGTTGATTTAACGTTTTATTGTTTGTAAAGGTAACAGCATTTCTAGGTTCGTTATCCACGATTAACTGTCCATTACGATCATATATCTTCCCTCGAGGAACAGGTGTATTGACGGTGACATCTTCCGTTCGTTGAATCTCTCTTGTATAATCCTCACCATATACGATTTGGATCACTCCTAAACGTAAAATAAGTCCAGAAAACAAAAGAAATACGGCTAAAAATAACAGATTTAACCGTAACGACACATGATTTTTTTTCTTTTTGTTATTCAATTACTATTCAACCCTCTCCTCAAACTCTTTCTTTAGTGTAAAAGAAATCATTCAGGAATTCCAGCGATAATACATACTATTTCTATACTTTAACCCGCCTCATAAAGAAATAAATCCATGTATGTCCAGAACCGATAATTAATAGTAAATATGGTAAACTTTTTGCTTCATCAAATACACCAACAGCAACGATAAATGCTAAGATAGAGGTGATCCTTCCTCCATTTAAAAATAACTCTCTTATTACGACATATTCAATTCGCTTTTCTCCAGCGTCTTTACTTTTTCCTATCACATCATAGGTCATGGATATATATGGTACTAATAAAAGCGGATATGCTACTGCTATACAAACTGCATAGATAATCAATTTCACAAAAGTCAAATCAAACAGTAGAAGGAAAATAACAGCATATAAAAGCATGCCACCAATCAACATTCCTTTTAAGCGAAATTTAGGCTTTAAAAATCTAGAGACCGCGTAATAAGCCACAAATGCAATCCCAGAGTTAACCAATCCAAAAGTTCCTAAAGCCAATTCACTTTCCGTCGTGATAAAGACAAATATAGATACAACAAATATAAATGTCCCTTCGCGAAGCCCTTGGAAGAAATGTGCCCACGTCACCATTCTCCAATTAATATTATTTTTTCTCTCTTTGAATACCGTAACTAAATCATATCTCCCTTTTGCTGGACGTGGCTTTAAAAAGAAACTTAATACAACCGCTATAGCAAATAGAAACAAGGATACAGAGAAAATTACTGTGTAGCCTGTGTTACCAACAAGACGTGCAATAACCCAACCTGCAAAAAATGGACCGACAATACCTCCAAATGATGTTAAAATCCCTAAAAACCCATTAAAAAAATCACGTGTTTCCGGTTCAGTGATTTCAAAAGTTAAAACATTAAAGGAAAGCCAATAAAAACCATACCCTGTACCTAACAGTGCACCAAACAAGAGCAAGTAACTTGAAGCATTTTCTTTAAGAAGCAAGACAACTATGTAAAAAATCGCTAGTGCTACTACACCAATCCGAAGCACTAAAACTCGATCAATTTTTTTCGCCCATCTACCAGCTAAAACAAATGTCAACGGTTGGAAGATGACAATTAACAAATTGTAAATACCCAGTTGAACATAGTCACCTGATTGTTTCCATATAAATACGTTCACAAATGTATTGGAAAGTGCAATGCTTAATGAATATAGACCACCTATCCATAATAATAAATAAAGATCTTTTGAAGGTTCTACGTCTCCTAACAGTCGAAATTTTTTCATTTTATCTGCTCCTTTCTGGAATGTTACGACCTTGTACGGAATTTAACTAGCTAATTCGTACATCCAGTCCGGTCTCATGTCTAGTGTAGTGTGAGGAGCAGAACATAAAATTATGCAAAAAACCTCTTTCTATTTAAGAAAGAGGTTTTTGACATATCATTTTATTTAGCGGAAGCGTAAAGCTTAGCAACCTCATCCCAGTTAACTACATTCCAGAAAGCTGAGATGTAGTCTGGACGACGGTTTTGGTAGTTTAGGTAGTATGCATGCTCCCATACATCTAATCCTAGGATTGGCGTTTTGCCATCCATTAATGGAGTATCTTGGTTCGGAGTACTTGTAACTTCAAGTTCTCCGTTAGAAACCACTAACCAAGCCCAACCAGAACCAAAACGAGTTGTTGCAGCTGCTTCGAATTCTTTTTTGAAGCTCTCTACACTACCAAATTTTGCATTAATTGCATCTAGTAGTTCACCAGAAAGCTCTGTAGCTGTTGGAGATAATAAGCTCCAGAATAAAGTATGGTTTGCGTGTCCACCACCATTATTTCGCACCGCAGTACGCACACCCTCAGGTAGTGCATTTAAATCAGAAACAAGCTCTTCAACAGATTTGCTTAGTAGCTCATCATGTCCTTGTAGCGCTTCGTTTAGTTTTGTTACATATGTGTTATGGTGTTTCGTGTGATGAATGTTCATCGTCTCTTTGTCGATATGAGGTTCTAGTGCATCATAAGCATACGGTAAATTAGGTAGTTCAAATGCCATGATAAATTCCTCCCTTAATATGTATTGTTTTACATTCTTAGCTTACCAAAGATAGGATAACCGTTCAATCATTACGCTTATACATCTTTCGGATGATTTTTTTAAACAAGTACCACGAAAAGGAAGTATCCAACCATGATTAGCTGAATAATTCCTTTCGTTACCACACTAGTTAAAAACCCAACAAGCGAACCTACACCTACTTTTACCGCTTCCGATATCGGTCGTTTATGTATAACTAATTCAGCAATTACTGCCCCAGCAAAAGGACCAATGAGAATCCCTAGTATCGGAATGATAAATGGCCCAATCAACAGCCCAATTGTACTTCCCCACATTCCTGCTTTTGTTCCACCAAACTTCTTTACTCCTACTAAATTAGATAACGTATCAGCACCTAGTAAAAGAATGAAAAGAAGACCTTGTATAATCCAAAATAATACGCCAAAAGGTTCAAAAGAAAACACGAAACCATAAAACAAAAAACCACCAAAAATAAAAATGACACTCGGTATTATTGGGTAAACCAAGCCTATAAACGCTATGGCAAATAGAAGTGATATGATAATCCACCAAATAACATCCAAATTACTTACCTCCTATAAATGCTTCGATTGTAGGACACCTTCAGCAATATTTGCTGAATGATCTCCAATTCTTTCAAGATTGTTTAACATATCTACAAACACTATGCCTGCTTGACCGTTACACTCTCCTCTATTCATTCGAATGATATGCCCCTTACGATACTTTCTTTCCATTAAATCTAATTTATCTTCCCCTTCTAATACAAGTCTAGCTTTCTGTTTATCATGAAAATCAAATGCATATAGTGCATTTTGAACATTTGCGATCGCTTGCGTAAACATATTCTCTAACTCTTCTTTCGCAGCTGGTGTTAGTCCTAATCTGCTATTCTGCGTTTCATCAATGAGTTCAATTATATTTTCTACGTGATCACCAATTCGCTCAAAATCACGAATACTCTCTAATAAATAAGAGTGCTTCTCTGATTCATTTAATGATAAGGGTACTGTCGAACACATGAACAAATAATCACTAATTTTTTTGTCTAACTCATTAATCTGTTCTTCCATCCTAGCAACAGAATCTGCTAATTTAGGAGAGTTGGTATCAAAATATTCTCTTGCTGTTTGTAGACTTTGCAGGGATAAGCTTCCCATCCGAACACACTCATTTTTGGCTTGACCAAGTGCAATGGATGGTGACTGCTCAATAAACAATGTATCCATTTCCAACGTCTTTTTATTTTCTTCTAGCTTTCCAAACACTTTTTCAACTGTATACACAATTAGACCAATAAAAGGAATGTGCAAAAGTACATTTGTTACATTAAAGATTCCATGAGCAAAAGCAATAGTCATTCTGGCATTTAAATTCCAAACATCTGCTGCTAAACTAACTACATGCAAATAGACAGGAAATAGTAAAAGGAATAAACACGTTCCAAAAATATTAAACCATACATGAAATAAAGCAACTCTCTTTGCTTTTAAGGAGGCACCTATAGAAGCTAAGACTGCAGTAATTGTCGTACCAACATTATCTCCTAATAAAATCGGTAAAGCATTCTCTATGTTCACTATTCTAGCTGCATATGCTTCTTGTAGAATTCCTATGGTAGCACTAGAACTTTGTAGAATAGCAGTAAATACAGCACCAATCACTACTCCAAAGAATGTTTGATTCATGCCATTTTCTAAGAAGAATGTAAATCTACCAAATGTAGCAACAGGTTCAAGTGAATTCCCCATTAACTCTAAACCATAAAATAGCGCTCCTATACTAAAAGCAACTTTCCCCCATGTCCCAATAACATTTTTCTTGTTTAAAATAAGTGCTATTGTACCAATTGCAATTAACCCTAGGGAATATTCTCCAAGATCTATTCCTATGAGGAATGCTGTCATCGTTGTTCCTATATTTGCTCCGAGAACGACCGCAATAGCCTGACGAAAAGAAAGTAAACCAGCACTAACCAGACCTACTGTAATGACTGTAGTGCCAGAACTCGATTGAATGGCTATAGTCAGTAACATTCCTGCCAATATCCCTTTTAACGGGTGGTCCGTCACACGATCTAAAATATGGCGAAGTCGGTAACCCGCCTGTTTTTGTAGCACTTCTATTAAATAGAATAATCCAAATAAAAAAATCCCTAATCCACCAGCAAAATATAGTAGAATAGTTTGTAATGATAGTTCTGGTAGTTCCATTTCATTCACCTACGTTATCTTTCAATTTCTCTTTTATTATGCGTAACCTATAGTGTAAAGTAAAGATTCCTAACGTAAATTATCATTTGTAAAAAAACAATAGGTATGCCACACTTGGAGGGAAGATATGTCCGTTTGGAAAGCATTTAGTAAAAGCATTTACTCCTTTAAGCACATCGGTATGTTTCGAATGTTACCTATAGGGAAAGCCATCTCACATTTGTTCCTATTACTTTTCATTACGAGCTTACCAGCAATAATTTATACGAGCATGATGACCTCTTCATTATCAGAGGTTGTCCCAAAAGCATTAAACGATTTCTCAAATGAACTGGTTATAAAAAATGGACAGTTAGAGTCTACCAAAGAAAAAGTGGAGATAGATGGTTGGACAATTAAAGTGGACCCTCTAGTTGAATTAGAAGAAACCTCTAGTGATTCCAGAAAGCTTATCCTCTCTAATGACTCCGTACATATATTTGATGGAAATAACAAACCTGTTCAAACTTTCTCTTATCAATTACTAGGTGGGAATGTGACTGGGGATCAAATATCCCAATATTTAGAGAGTGAAAAGGCAACATTTTGGATTATGTTAGGGATATTCTTTAGCATCTATTATCTGTTTATGACATTCTTGGCGTTTATTAAAGTTACGATTTTCTCCTGGATTACTACTCTAATTGGAACTTTTAGTAAACGAACGATACCATTTAGATTTGCCTTTAGAATAGCCACTTATTCCCTTACAATCCCAACTCTTTTGTATATGATCTTTGACATGCTCCAATGGGTTCCTCCTAGCATTATTGGACTAGCAATTCAATATGGATTATATCTCTTAGTAATCACACTTTCCGTGAATACTTTACCAAAACCGAAACATAAACAGACAAAAGCAGCTCTTAATTAAGAGCTGCTTTTTAATTCTTCTTCTATGTTATCGACTTCAAATTCAAAAGGTTCTATTAATGATGCTAATTCATTAGACACTTCTGATAGTTGCATTCCGATAGTATGTGTACCTTTCACATTCTCTAATTGTTTTTCAAATGCAGCTAACATTTGCTCACTACCTGCCAAAGTTTCTTGTGAAATAGATGCAAATGCTTCTGTCGATGTCTCTACTTCAGGGAGTACTTTTTGTAGATCTTCTACATAGTCCTGAGAAGTCTTTAAGTCTTTTGAGATAACGACTACTTCTTTTAACAACTGATTAAATGCTTCTCTACTTTTACTAGATTCCTCAAATTGTTTTTGAAATTTACTACTTAAGACAGAGAACTCATCTGCTGCGGATTGAGCGATGTATTCCATGTCTGTTATCGTTTCTGTTATACCTACAGTAGCAGATGTGGATTGTTCTGCGAGTTTTCTAACTTCATTTGCTACTACTGCAAAGCCTTTTCCAGCTTCCCCCGCTCGTGCTGCTTCGATAGCTGCATTTAAGGCTAAGAGCTTCGTTTGTTCTGCAATTTGATTAATAGTGGTAATGACGTGTCGAATTTCTAAAGAGTGATTCTTTACCCCTTGAATCGTATTAGCCATTTCGTTAAAGTCACCGACAAAGCTCTCTAATGTTTTCATCATCTCTTTTATTCGGTGATCACCAACGGTAGAAGATTCATTCATTCTATCGGCTGTTTGATAAATTATTTTCATGGAGTCGAAAATTTGCTGAACCGTTACTTTCATTTGATGAAAATTAGTTAAGCTTTTCTCTGATGTGGAAGCAGTTTGGTCTGCTCCTTGTTGAACCATTCGAACAGTTTCTACCATTATTTCGTTTTCTTCTAGTAAATGATGAGAGGATGATTGTAAAGTATCTCCCGTTTCGGTTAACTTTTTTGTCGTGTATTGAATATTTTGTAACAATGTTTTCATGTTTTCCATCATGGCAGTGAAACTTTTATTTAAAGATAGAATCTCTGGTAGGGATGTTTTTATATTGACTTCATCCACCATGTTTCCATCCCTCACACTTCTCATAATATTTCTTAAGTATTGAATTGGTTGGGTTATTGTTTGAACAAAGAAGAGTAAGACGATTGTTGCAATCACTAAGCAAATAATTACTGAAATCCCCATTACTTTTGCCATTTCATTTACTGGTTTCATGAATTGGTGTTGAGGAACAACAATGATATAGTGACCCTTTAGTTCCTGGATAGAATAGAAGGAAATCGTGTAAGGTATTCCACCTATTTCCGTATGTAAAGTACCTTTTCCGATAGATTCAATGTCTTCTATAACAGAATTAGAGAGAGTTACATTCGATCGCTCACTTACCTTATACGGACTTAACTTTCCATCCTTTAATAAGAAAAACTCACCACTAAGTCCATCTTGAGACATTAATGAATCTTGACTACGTACTACTTTTTCTACTTGCTTGGTAAAAGCGTCTTCATTCCCAACGTTTATCATGATTAAATTTTGAGCAATTTCATACATCATATGTACTTCTCGTTGGAGTCTATCTTCCATCATCGTTAAAGTAGATTGTTTGGAGTTTATATAAGAAATAATTCCTGTGCTTGCTCCTGTAAGTGTTAATAATAAGAATGTTACGGCAATCAATCTAAAGCGAATAGTAAAAATATCCTTTGTCTTTTCACTATGCTTTTTTCTTTTTTTCACCAAGTCCCAAAAACTTATCCCCTTAAACACATTAAACGCCTTCACTGATGTACCCCCTAAACCAAACTGTACTTCTATTGTCACAGAGAGATGTTAACTCAATGTAAAAATATTGTAATAAAACCGTTAATTTTCGGGAATAAAGACACTTTTTCGACAATTTTTTACCATAAAATAAAGAAGCAAACAGGTAATTAGAACTGTAACAACTAATAGTGTCGTCACAAATGAGTTATTAAACACCCTATTTGCTAATACAAAAGGACCTAGTGCAACTCCAAGAAAACGAGCAGCTCCATACAACCCAACCACTAATCCTCGCTCACGTCCGGAAACTACCGTCGTAATATGCTTGCTAAGTAACGGTAACAAGAACCCAATCCCACTGAAAATTAGTGTCGTGAAAAATAATATCCCACCTAAGGAGTGGACAAACAAAATTGGAACTGTACTAATGATCATAAGAATTCCACTTAATTTGTATAAAAATAATGAGTTTCCTGAACTGGATTTACCGTGTTTTCCTGCCCAATAAGACGTTAAAGATAGACTAGTAAGGGGAAATAAAAAAGCAGTTCCTTTTAGAAATCCATCTATTCGGTAGGTACTTTCTATTAAAAAAGATAGCCAATACAAGGTTGCAAAGATAAAAAAGAGAGAAAGACCTCCTAAACAGAATGGAACCCATATAGAAAAGAAGTGCTTTGTGACAACTTCTTTTACATTATTCCAATAGTGATTAGTGAACTCTACTTCTTGAGGTTTCTGATTCGGAACCGTAGCTTGAATAAAAAGTAGGGTTACCAATGTGACAATTGGAAACACAAAAAATACACCATACCAAACTGTTATTGCTGCTGTAGCACCAATTAAAGGAGAAACAACTTTCCCGATACTATTGGATACTTCAAGTAAACTCAATGCCTCTAGACGTTCTTGATCAATGAATAAATCTCCCACTAAACTCATAGCTAGAGGGGTTGTACCTGCTGCTGCAATACCTTGAATAACTCTGCCACTTAGTAGCCAAGGAAAACTTGGTGATGGTGCAATGGAAGCTAGCAAACAAATACAACTTCCTATTAACATAAGAACTAAAGAAGCATTAATCATGGCCTTTCTACTAACTCTGTCCGATATAAAAGAAATAAACGGAATAGCAATAGCTGCAGGAAAAGTAAATGCATGTAGAATTTGACTGGTTTCCTGATTAGTCAATAATAAAGCTGATTGAATGGTTGGAAGAACAGGTATTAACATAGAATTTCCAATGACCATTAAAAATGGTAATAAACTGATGGGAATTAAAATCTTTTTCATCCTTTTCTACCTTCTCTAGTTCTATTAATTTCATTACACTCATACTATTTACTAGAAACGCTAACAAAGGGTGTGATGTAATGACTAGACCAATTATGTGGATAGGTTGCCTAATACTTGTGTACTGTATTCTGTTTGATTTATCACGTGGTACTCTACCAATAGCATTTCCATCTAAACAGACTGTTGTTGCGAAAACAGTGCAATCAGCCGAAACACAAAGCTTGTCAACATACATGGAAGTAACCGTTCAACCTGGTGATACTGTGCTATCCCTCGTAGAAAAAAACCAAACAAATAATGCATCAGTTTCTATAAATAAACTAGTGGAGGATTTTAAAAAATTAAATCAAGGATTAGATCCATTAGCTATTCAACCAGGGAAAAAGGTATTTATTCCTATTTATCCATAAGGTTACGCAGTCTATTTCTTGTCATTCTCTACAATGACAAGTAAAATAAAGACGTATGTAAAGAGAATGATGGAACATGAAGATTTTATATAAAGGAGAGATTACCTTTGGGAGAAATTACTCATCGTACTAAAACACGTCCCGTAAAGGTCGGTCCATTAACTATTGGTGGAAATAATGAAGTAGTTATTCAAAGTATGACAACAACTAAAACACATGATGTAGAAGCTACAGTAGCAGAAATTAAACGCTTAGAAGAAGCAGGATGCCAAGTTGTACGTGTTGCCTGTCCAGACGAACGCGCAGCAAATGCAATTGCAGATATAAAGAAACAAATTAACATACCTTTAGTAGTAGATATTCACTTTGACTATAAACTAGCTCTGAAAGCGATTGAAGGCGGAGCAGATAAAATTCGTATTAACCCAGGTAACATCGGAAGACGAGAGAAAGTTGAGGCTGTTGTTAAAGCAGCCAAAGCAAAAGGTATCCCTATTCGTATCGGTGTAAATGCCGGTTCATTAGAAAAAAGAATTCTTGAAAAGTATGGCTACCCAACAGCTGATGGAATGGTCGAAAGTGCTCTTCATCACATTAAAATTCTAGAAGACCTAGATTTCCATGACATCATTGTTTCCATGAAAGCTTCTGATGTCAATTTAGCCATTGAAGCATATGAAAAAGCTTCAAAAGCGTTTGATTATCCACTTCACTTAGGTATTACTGAATCTGGAACTCTTTTCGCTGGAACAGTAAAGAGTGCTGCTGGATTAGGTGCTATCTTAAGTAAAGGAATCGGAAACACAGTTCGTATATCCTTAAGTGCAGATCCCGTAGAAGAAGTGAAAGTTGCACGTGAATTATTGAAATCATTTGGACTTGCAGCAAATGCTGCTACGCTAATTTCTTGTCCTACATGTGGACGTATTGAGATTGATTTAATTAGCATTGCAAACGAAGTAGAAGAATACATTTCTAAAATTAAAGCACCACTAAAAGTTGCTGTATTAGGATGTGCAGTAAACGGTCCAGGTGAAGCACGCGAAGCAGATATCGGCATCGCTGGTGCACGTGGAGAAGGATTATTGTTCCGTAAAGGGAAAACAGTTAGAAAAGTACCAGAGGAAACAATGGTGGAAGAACTGAAGAAAGAAATCGATTTACTTGCTGAAGAACATTACAGAAAAGTAGAAGAAGAGAAAAAAGCTGCTGAAGCTTTAAAATAATGTAACCTTGATATAAAGAAAGGAGATTCCACAAAACTGTGGGATCTCCTTTTACTTTTTAGAGTGCTTCCACGTTCTAAAAAGTTAATACGACGGGTGTTATCAGAAAAATGGTAAGATGAATAAACCAATGATAATGGATAAGGCACCTATACCAATTGCCCAAGAACCTAGCGCATGAGCACCTTTACGTCTTGCAACAAATCCAACAACAATTCCAGCTGCTCCAAATAGAACCGGAATAATGAACAGGGATAAAATGGAGAGTGCTAATGCCGTATAACCGTAGGCACGACCATGTTGCACTTCTTCTTCCACTTCATGATGTTCATGTACTCGTTCTGCCCCGATTGGTCGAACTGGTGCAGCGATTTCGGCTGCTGTTTCTTCAGCAAAATCCGACCGAACATCCTCTTCACGGAATGACTTCATCTCTTCATGTTCATGAAGATCACATTTTTCATACTCATGACGGTTTTCGTTCACGCTGATCGCCTCACTTTCAGTAGTTGGAAGCAATGTTAGTGTGTGTAGTTATGAGTCAGTTTATTTTGTTAATCCTTTACAATGAAGATCTTTGTATGCAACCCCCTTCTTAAAACCATTATCAGGAAACTATTTTTACTCTAATTCGATAATCGTAAGGCAGTACCTCACTGTTTTGTGGTAAACTATTGCACGAAGGAGTGTTATACATGAGAAAAAAAATTGGCATAGATATTGATGGTACTGTAACTAGTCCAAGCTCTTTAATTCCATATATAAATGAAAAATTCCAACGAGAGTTAACTTTAGACCAGCTGACGCAATATGATCTAGCAACATTACTTGAAATAGATCCAACTGAATTCAAAAAATGGTATCAATCTGTGGAAGCAGAAATATATGAGAATTCCCCAATAGTTGAAGGTGCTTTAGAAGTACTAAAGAAATGGGCAGAAGTAGCTGACTTGTATTTTATCAGTGCTCGTCCAAAATCAGTATTAGAAGTTACCAAGGCTTGGTTGGTAAAAGAAGGCGTCCCTCATCACCATATTGAATTAATCGGATCACATCATAAAGTGGAAACTGCTAAACGTCTAGGTGTATCCCTTTTCTTAGAAGATAAACATGATAATGCCGTTGATATCTCGAACGAGTGTGGAATTCCCGTTATTTTATTTTCCACTCCATACAACCAAGATCCAATTCCAGACAGCGTTCTGCGCATGTCATCATGGGAAGAAGCAGATGAATTTTTCCAAGGATGGGTTACTACCTAAAAATCTATACTTTTTTTAATTCAAAACAAGCTAAAAGGTACATTCAAAAAAAAGAATGTACCTTTTAAAATTAGATTCATGAAGCGGTAAAACAATATATCGTTGCAAAATTGATGCTTAAGTTAATTTATATTTGGGATTGGAGCGGAAGGGGACGACTCCTACGGGAAAGGTGGGTTACTGAGATCCCACAGGAGCGAGCTCTGTAGCGACGAGGAGGCATGTCTAGCTCCAGGTTCGCAGATGCTCGACAAACTCAGATGGCCCTGTGGTGGCTGCGGATGGACCTTCTGCTAAGAACCGGTGACATCACGTCACCAACGCAGAAGACAGTACGTCACGTACAAGCCCTCGGTCCCTCCAAGTTTGCTACCGCATCTAAACGCGAGCCTTACGCTTTTCGATACAGCAACCCGCCCCGTGGAAAGCGTGCCCCTGCAGCGGAAATCCCGGTGCAGTCACTTTTGGTTTTCGCGCGAGTGTCTTTATAATTATGACACCTGCGCACATTCCGGGCAGGCACCATATATTTCAAATTTATGACCAGTAACTTTATACTCTTCTAATTGCCCCGTCAACCACTCCATTGGACATAAGTGAATATGTTTAGTTTTCCCACATTCAAGGCAAATGAAATGGTGATGATGTTCTTCCGTTTCACAACTAAATCGAAAATGTCTCTCACCGTTTAGTTCTGTTTCTTCTAAGATTCCATGTTCCACAAATAAAGTTAAATTACGATAAATTGTATCAAAGCTTAATCCCGGATACTCTTTTTTCATGACATCAATCACATCTTTTGCAGTGATGTATTTATCATGTTTCGCAAAAATATCTAAAATTTGTTCTCTTTTCCCTGTATACTTGTACCCTTTGTCTTTTAATATGTCAAGAGCTCTTTCCACTTTCATGGAAGTTCCCCTTTCTCTTTAAGCACGTAGCTTCTGTACGAACAATACAATTAATAAGATGAAGATGGACATTACTACAATTGTACCACCTGGAGCTAAATCTAGGTAGTAAGCGGACACTAATCCACCTAATACAGAGATTTCTCCAAACAAAATAGAATAAAAAATTGTTTGCTTAAAGCCTCTAGCAATTCTCATACTAGCTGCAACAGGTAACGTCATTAAAGATGAAACTAACAGGATACCCACCACTCGCATACTTGCTGCAATAACTAATGCCACGAGTATAATAAAGACAAAATGTATGACTTTAGATGGAATTCCTGCTGCTTTCGCATGGTCTTCATCGAAAGATAAGACAAAAAGTTCTTTATATAAGAAAGTAATGACGACCAATACTAAAATTGCAACTGACATAATGGTATATACATCCGTCTTACTTACAGCACTGACGCTTCCAAATAAATAAGAGAATAAATCCGTATTAAAGCCGTCTGCTAAAGAGATAAATATAACACCTAGACCTATTCCACCTGATAGGATAATCGGGATTGCTAACTCTTGATAATGCTTGTAAGCAGAGCGGAGCTTTTCAATAAGTATCGCTCCAATTACGGAAAATGCCATGCCGAAGTAAAGCGGATTTAATCCTGTGAAAAACATTACTTTTTTAGATAAAAGTAAACTGGCCGCGATTCCTGCTAACGTCACATGACTAAGTGCATCAGCAATCAGAGACAGTCTTCTGACAACTACGAATGTTCCTAACAAAGGAGCAATTACCCCAATAATTATTCCCGTTAGAAAAGCATTTTGTAAGAACTCATAACGAAAAATGGACTCTATCATCTCTGTAACTCCTCCTCATGAACATGTTCATGTTGAAGAAGTTGCACTTCATGTCCATAAACACCTGACAAATCCCCTTGATCTAATTGCTCAAAATCATTAGAGGTTCCGTGGAAGTGAAGATGTTTGTGCAAACAAGCGACATGACTAACTCTGGTCGACACTGCCCCCATGTCATGTGTAACTAAAAGAAGCGTCATACCACTTTCTTTATTTAGTTGTTCCAACATTTGATAGAAAGCTTGTACGTGTTGGTGATCGATTCCAACAGTAGGTTCATCTAGAATCAGCACCTCTGGCTTACTGACGATCGCTCTAGCAATAAAGACACGTTGTTGCTGTCCTCCAGATAATTCTCCTATATTACGCTGTAGAAAATCAGACATTCCTACCGCTGAGATTGCATCTAAAATATCTTTTCGATACTTTTTCCCGATGCGTTGAAACAATCCTGCTTTTTTCACTAGACCTGAAGCAACTACTTCATATACAGTTGCAGGAAATCCGGTGTTAAAGGAATTAGCTTTTTGTGATACGTATCCGATCTTTTCCCAATGCTTAAATTCTTTCCGATCGTTCCCAAACCATTTTACCGTCCCTTTTTGTGGTGTTAACAAACCCAGAATAATCTTCAACATAGTAGATTTTCCTGAACCATTGGGCCCCACTAATGCCCAAAATTGCCCCTGATTAATCGTTAAATCTATATGTTCCAATACCCAATCGCGTTCATAGCGAAAGTATACATCTTTTAATTCCAAGATAGGTGAAGGCACTGCTCCCGCCTCCTTTATATTTTAATCAAATTCATTACGATTTAAAAAATAGAAACAAAAAAGAGTATACTAAACGATACTCTTCTTGTAAAGGAACTACTTTCTTAATGGATTTCTGACTTAAATCTTGCACCTTTTGTTTCTTGTGTATTCATTATGGTTAAAAAGGCGTTTGGATCTACATCCCCAACGATTGATTTTAGTTTGGTGACTTCTAATCTTGTTACTACTACATAAATAACATCTTTCTCGTTATCCGTATACCCACCCTTTCCTTTTAACTTTGTCGTCCCTCTACCTAAGCGGTCTAGTATGGCTTCTGAGACTTCATCGTATAGGTCAGATACAATAATGACAGCCTTCGTTTCGTCTAAGCCTTGTATAACCGTGTCAATGGCTTTAAAAGCAATATAATATGTCATAACGGAATACATCGCTTGTTCAGGTCCAAAAACAAATGCTGCCCAAATGAAAATAAAGATGTTCAGAAACATAACGAATTCCCCTACAGAAAAAGGTAATTTTTTCGTTAAGATAATTCCTAATATTTCTGTACCATCCATAGATCCACCATTCCGAATAACAAGTCCTACACCAATACCCAATATTAGCCCACCAAAAACAGTTGCAAGAATCGGTTGATCCGTAAAAGGTTCCGTGTGATGCAGTAGAGTTTCAATTATTGCTAGACAGACAATTCCAAAGATAGACGAAACCATAAACGTCTTTCCTATTTGTTTATACCCAGAGTACATAAATGGAATGTTTAGCACTACTACTAATACAGCAAAGCTCATCAATGGGACATCTTGAAATAAATAAGCAAGGATAAGAGAAATACCAATAATTCCACCATCAATAATATTATTAGGTACTAAAAACAGTTCAATAGATGCAGCTGCTAAACCAGCCCCTACAATAATCCAAAATAATCGTAAGAGCAGGTGTCCAATCGACTCTTTTTTATGTATTTTTTTCATCGTCTGCCTCCTTCATAAAATTGGTATGATTTTTTTACTTTCACATAGGTTGAAGGGAGAGGAGTGATTGATATGAAATTATTACAATCAGTAGTAAATAAAAAATTAAATTCTATCACTGGCCCTGACCTTCTTCGCTATGCTGCACAATATAATATTACCTTATCTCCAGCAAATGCGGAAAAGATTGCTAATCATTTTAGAGGAAAAAAAATCAATGTCTTTGATCCAAACGCTAGAATGACGGTTGTAAAAGAAATCGCGGCGCTTGCAGGAAATGATACAGCTAAGCAAGTGAATGATTTGATCTTGCAATTTACAAAGTAGAAAAAGGTAAGGATACTCAGTTAAATTCAGACCACATCACGTGGTCCTTCTTTAGTTGTTACTGTTTACGAAATAAAAGAGCGCATATAATATTTAGCGCTCTTTTACTTTATTCCTCTTATTGAGCTAAAATGTCTTTTAAAACCTCTGAATTAAAGGAACCTGACTTAATCATTTCAATCTCAAATTTATAAGGAGGTTTTTTATCTTTCTTATCTTCACCCACATAAGGCGTCTCTAAGATTTTTGGAATATCTTTAAACACGTCATGGTAGATGACACGATGAAGAGCATCAAATCCTATATGACCAAAGCCGATATTTTCATGACGGTCTTTTTTTGCTCCCATAGGATTCTTACTGTCATTGACATGCACTACTTTAATTCGGTCTAACCCTACAATTCGATCAAACTCACTTAAGACTCCATCTAAATCATTCACTAAATCATAGCCAGCATCGTGAACATGGCAAGTGTCAAAACAAACAGATAGCTTTTCATTGTGTGTAACTCCATCGATGATTTGCGCAATCTGTTCAAACGTTTTACCACATTCTGATCCTTTTCCCGCCATTGTTTCTAGTGCGATTTGAACTGGCTCGTCTTTTGTCAGCACTTCATTCAGGCCTTCAATTATTCTTTTAATTCCAACCTCTTCTCCCGCTCCTACATGCGCGCCTGGATGCAAGACAATTTGACTTGCTCCAAGTGCATGGGTACGTTCCATTTCAGAACGAAGGAATTGAACTCCTAATTCATACGTTGCTGGATTCGTCGTATTGGCAATATTAATAATATAAGGTGCATGAACAACAATATCTTGAATACCGTGCTCTTTCATGTGTGCTAGTCCTGCTGCAATATTCAAGTCTTCGATCGCTTTTCGTCTAGTATTTTGAGGCGCTCCAGTATAAATCATAAAAGTAGACGAACCATAAGACACCGCTTCTTCCGATGCAGCCAGTAACATTTTTTTCCCGCTCATGGATACATGCGAACCTATTTTGACCATCGTAGCATCTCCTCTCTGGATCATTACTTATTTATTATTTCTGCGTTTAATCTTTCTTTCACGCTTTTTAATCTTGTCCATTTCCCACTTCATTTTACGTTTGTAACCAGGCTTTACTGCTTTAGGCTTTCTTACAAGAGATTTTGCTTTTGCATCAATATCATCATCTTGCTTTTCACCTTTACGTAATTCACGTCGTTTTCGGTCTTGTTTATCCACAATCTCACCTTTTGATAAATCTTTAGAATCGAAAGTAATACCCATCTTTTCTAATCGCACTAATGCATCTTCATCCGATGGAGTAAATATTGTAGCAGCAATACCAGAAAGTCCAGCACGCCCAGTTCTTCCTACTCGGTGAACATAGAAGTCAAGATCTGTTGGGATTTCATAGTTAATTACATGACTTACCCCTTCTATGTCAATTCCACGCGCAGCTAAGTCCGTTGCCACTATATAACGGAACTCTAGGGCATGCACTTGTTTCATCATTTTTTTACGTTCACGAGGAGACAGATCTCCATGGATTCTTCCGACTTTTAAACCTTTTTCTGTTAGCTTATTCGCCACTTCATCCGCCATAGCTTTCGTGTTTGTAAAAACGATTGCTAGGTAAGGATTGAAAGCTTTTAATAAGCCGGCCAACACATCAACTTTTTCTCTACTCTTTTTAGGGACTAAGTAATGTGTAATGTTCATAGCAGAAACTTGTTGAGGTTGCACTTGTTGATAGTCTGGGTTCTCCATATATTTCTTTAAGAATGGCTTTAGCTTTTCTGGAATCGTAGCGGAGAAAACTAATATTTGAAGCGTAGTAGGCATTTTACCAGCTACGTTATCTACATCTACCAAGAAACCCATGTCTAGCATAAGATCCGCTTCATCTACTACAAGAGTTTGTGCTGTATGAACAAACAGCGCTTGTTCACGCACTAAGTCGTTAATACGTCCTGGCGTACCAATCACAATGTGCGGTTGTGTTTTTAACTTTTCGATTGCGCGTTGCTTGTCTGTTCCACCAACAAAACACTTGATATTAATCTCATCTTCAGAGCTTTCAGCAATCGTCAATGCTTCTTTATAAATCTGTTGAGCTAATTCACGTGTAGGTGCAGTTATAACTGCTTGTACTTCTTTCTTTTCCGTGATTAGCCTTTCAAAGATTGGTAAAAGAAATGCATGTGTTTTCCCTGTACCTGTTTGGGATTGTCCTATCACAGACTTTCCTTTTAAAGCTGTTGGGATAATTTTTTCTTGGATCTCCGTAGGTTGTTTAAACCCTTTTTTTGTAATGGCATCCATTATGAAAGGTTTTAGCGAGTATGCGTTAAAAGTTCCATTCATAGGTATTGCCTCCTTTATATTAAATTTAAATATTGTTATATCATGACGTCCACATCAACAACTCTTAATTATACCTCCATTTGTCGAATCTTGCTACTATAACATACAACTGATTTATACAAACCAATCTGGTTGTCTTGCATAGAATATATGGAAATCCATATAAATGTACGAATAGAGAGGAGGATATAAAGACATGCCACCTAGAAACAACTTTAGAGGAATGAACAGAATGTCCGGTGGTTCCCCTTTTTCTGGTCCTAGACAACCTAGTATGGGAAGAGGACCTCGTTCCGCCGGACTTGCTGGCTCTTCACAAAGAACTAGTAGAGGTCTAGGTGCTTCAACTGGTTCAAAAGGTGCTGGCGGCTCGTCGGGTGGAATTTTAAGTAAACTGTTTTCCCGTGGTAATTCCACTGGTGGAGCAGCTGCCAAAGCAGCAACTTCTGGTTTTCAACGAAGTGGAGCAGCTGCAGGAGGATCTGTCTTAAAAAGTGTAGCCAATACAGGTAATATTCAATCATTCTTAACCAACACACAACAAATGATTAAAACTGCTCAATCCGTTACACCAATGATTCAACAATACGGTCCAATCGTCAAGAACCTTCCTGCGATGTGGAAATTATATCGAGGCTTGTCTGCTGATACAGACGCAACAGAGGCTGTAGAAGAAACAGCAGCAGTGGAAACGGTAGCAACAGAAGATGTAGTTGCATCAACAGAGGAAAATTCGGAAACAACCGAAGAAACAAGTGAGTCAATCCAAACAAAAACAAAGAAAAAAAGAAAGCCAACAACTTCTTCAAATGATGGACCTAAATTATATATTTAAGTTTCAATGACTAGGTGTATTTACTTATTGAATACACCTTTTTACATAGTCTTCTTTTGTCAGATGAGAGAATCTTTATTATAATAGATACAGAGAAAGTAAAGACCAAGGAGGCATTTCATGAACGTCAAAAAAATATCACCTCGTGGATACTGCTATGGAGTTGTAGATGCGATGGTTATAGCGAGAAATGCAGCATTAGATAAAACATTACCAAGACCAATCTATATCTTAGGGATGATTGTTCACAATAAACATGTAACAGAGGCTTTTGAAGAAGAAGGCATTATTACTTTAGATGGTGAAAATCGAAAAGAAATACTAGAACAAGTGGACTCTGGTACTGTGATCTTCACTGCGCATGGTATTTCTCCAGAAGTAAGAGAACTTGCCAAACAAAAAGGACTCGTAACATTAGATGCAACTTGCCCAGACGTTACAAGAACACATGAATTAATCGAGCAAAAAGTGGCAGATGGCTATGACGTTATTTATATTGGTAAAAAAGGACATCCAGAGCCTGAAGGAGCCGTTGGAGTAGCACCTGACAGTGTTCATCTAGTTGAAACAGTACAAGATGTTGAAGAACTATCATTTACAAACGAGAAAATCATTGTGACAAACCAAACGACAATGAGCCAATGGGACGTTGCAGACATTATGGAGATCGTGGAACAGAAATACCCACATACGGAAAAACATAAGGAAATTTGCTTAGCTACTCAAGTACGTCAAGAAGCTGTTGCAGAGCAAGCTGGAGAAGCAGATGTACTAATAGTAGTTGGAGATCCGAAGAGTAATAACTCCAATCGACTAGCGCAAGTTTCTCAAGAAATTGCTGGTACTCCTGCTTATCGAATCTCTGATATTTCAGAATTAGAATTAGACTGGATTAAAGATGCAACTACAGTCGCTGTAACTGCTGGCGCCTCAACTCCGACTCCAATTGTAAAGGAAGTAATGACTTTCATTGATCAATATGATCCGAAAGACGAAAGCACTTGGACACGAGAAAAGAAAGTACCACTAAATAAAATACTTCCTAAAGTAAAAGTTCCTAAGCAGCCTGTAAAGGAATAAAAGAAATAGGCTTAGACAAAAAAAGGTACATCCGTTTTTTTCGAAATGTACCTTTTTTTGCTTTATCCCATTCTCTTATTACTTACTATTATCTTACTCGAAACGGATTCGTGTTAACGGTAGATGCTATGCACTCCACATCCCACTTCTCCATTTTAAACAGCTCGTTCATCTTCTTTGCTAAACCTTCTACCATTACCCACTCGATATAATGACCAGCATCAATTACGTTTAGGCCCATTTCTTCCGCATATTGTGCACTATGATAGTCAATATCTCCAGTCACATACACGTCTGCTCCTGCTCGCTTAGCATAGGAGAAATAACTTCTTCCACTTCCACCTAAAACAGCTACTTTGTTCACCACTGTTTCTCTCTTTCCGACCACTTGAACAGACTCCACAGGTAAATTCTCTTTCACAACTTGTAGGAAGTCCTCCAGTGTCTTAGATGTAGTAAGGCGCCCTACTCTTCCTAATCCCTGCACTTCCCCTTGTTGTTCTAACTTCCAAACATCATAAGCAACTTCTTCGTAAGGATGAACTTTCTTCATCGCTTTAATAACAGAAGACAACCTAACTTCCTCTACGATTGTCGAAACTACTTCTTCCTCTACTTCTTCATGTTGATCAAGGTTTCCTATGGTAGGAGATGCATTTCCAACCGGTCTAAATCTTCCGGTTCCATCAACGGAAAAAGAGGTAAAATCATAGTCTCCTTGCTTCCCTGCACCAGCCTGTCCAATTGCTTCTCTTATGTCCTGCGCATGTGTTTTCGGTACATATACTTGTAACTTATACATAGTCTGTTGGATGGTAGGTACCAAGACGTTTGTATCTTGTAAACCAAGTTTTTCTACTAATAAATCATTTACTCCACCATTCGCCACATCTAGATTCGTATGGGCAGCATACACAGCAATGTTATGTGTTAATAGCTTTTGAATAATTTTACCTTTAGGTGTGTCTGTTAGTATAGCACCTAGCTTTACAAAAAGAGGTGGATGGTGAGCAATGATAACATTTACTCCTTGCTTAATAGCTTCATCAACCACTTCTTCTGTCACATCTAACGTGGTCATTACTTTATTCACTTTATGAGAAAGAGATCCAACTTGAAGACCTATTGGATCTCCTTGTTCTGCTAATCTTTTTGGAGAAAATTGCTCAAAAAGTTGAATTATCTCATGCCCATTAGGCGTTTTCATCCAATAACCTCCTCAATCCAATTCAGTTGGGTTGTCACTTCCGACTTCTTCTCTATCACCTGATCAGAGACTTGTGCTTGATTTAACGATTGTAATACTTGCACTAAATGCTTCTTCTCAGAATTCCACTTCTCCATGAAAACAGGTGATTTATCCCTCATAAGATGAGGGCCAAAAAACAATTCCATTTCCGTGTAATCTGTACATTGACTCCGTTTTTCCGCAACGATCACCTCATACGTTTTATGGTCTTCTCTGAGGATACTTTCATCCATAATGGAGTATTGATGGTCTACTAGCCATTTACGTAAGTTGTACTCCCCTACGTTTGGTTGCAGAACTAAACGTTCTTTTCCTGTTAATTTATCTAACCCATCAGTTAAAATAGAGGAAATTAATTGTCCTCCCATCCCAGCAATCGTTATGCATGTTGCTTCACCTTTATTTATCACTTCTAGACCGCTTCCAAAGCGTACATCTATCTGATTGGTTAAACCAGCTTGTCTTACTTCTCTTTTTGCTGATTCAAATGGTCCCTTCACTACTTCCCCAGCTATCGCTGTTTTGATATTACGATGCAAAATAGCAAAGCATGGAAGATATGCATGATCAGAGCCGATGTCTGCTAAAACAGCGTCTTCTGGTACATAATTCACTACAGTTTCTAATCTTTTTGATAATTGGTCTCTATTCATATATGTCATCCTCATCTTTTTCTTATCCATTATAAAACTAGAGAAATTATGCTGGATTGTCAAATGTAAATGAGGTAATTCAACTCTTACAAATAAACATATCCGAGCAGATTTCTCTCGAAAAGTAGCTATCAAGAAACAAACAAAAAAAGCTAACGAAAAGTCATTCGTTAGCTTTTTTCGATTATTCTAAAGTTAAGATCCATTCTGTCATGGCATCTAAATTTTCTTCTGGAACTAGACCAGCAGGCATTTGCCCCTGTCCATTTTGAAGAATGTCTTTAATTTTCTCAGCCGATAGTTCTGTTCCTGCTAAAGCTGGACCGAATCCACCTTCGTAGTTTCCACCGTGACATGAAGCACAGTTACTAGCATAAAACGTAGCAGGATCAAATTCTTCTGTTGATGCTTGTTCTTCGCCGCCGCCTTCATGTTCAGCAGCAATTTCTTCCGCATCTCCTAACCCCTTGATTGATAGGAAAAACATTGTACCAATTCCTAAAATGGCAATCAATAAGAAAGGAACTAATGGGTTTCTATTCATGAAAAAGCCTCCCTTATGTAAAATCCCTCGTACGCATCTGTAAACGCGTACATCTTTGTCCAACAACGAATGGCAACTTTTATTTTACTGTATTATCGTCGATAGGAAAAGAGGAAATAAGAGAATTTTGCCAGAAAGCTGCTTATTGACATGTTTTATATTAAGGAAATTATTTATTATCAAACTACTTACTCTATTAAGAGTGTTTCTATTACAATCCGTAGGACCTTGCGATAACCATTCTTTGGACCTCGGAAGTTCCCTCGCCAATTTCTAAAAGCTTTGCGTCTCTCCACATTCTCTCTACTTCATATTCCTTCATATACCCATTTCCGCCGTGAATTTGAATCGCTTCATCACAAACATCTACGGACATTTCACTTGCATACAATTTAGCCATTGCTGCTTCTCTCTTATAAGGTCTACCTTGGTCTTTTAGCCAAGCTGCCTTATAGACCATCGTTCTAGCAACTTCAATTTGCATAGCCATATCTGCTAATTTAAACTTTATTGCCTGAAATGATCCGATGGAAGTACCAAACTGCGTTCTTTGTTTAGCGTAATCTAGGGCTCTTCTAAATGCTCCTTCTGCTAATCCAACACCAAGCGCAGCTATTCCAATTCTCCCACCATCTAACGTGTGTAAAAATTGTTTAAAGCCTTCCCCTCTTTTCCCTAATAAGGCATCTTCTCCAACTCTAACATCTTCTAAGTAAATTTCCGTTGTATTGGATGAATGCAGACCTAGTTTTTCATATGGAGTCGTAATGGTGACACCTTTTGCATTTGTAGGAATGATAAAAGCACTAATCCCTTCTTCCCCTTCAATCTTAGCTGTGATAGTAATGAATTTAGCGAATGAAGCATTTGTTATATAACATTTTGAACCCGTTATCGAGAATTCTCCATTATTCCATACTGCTGTCGTTTTTGTTGCACCAGCATCTGAACCAGCACCAGGTTCTGTTAATCCAAAAGCTCCAAGTGACTCACCTCTACACAAAGGCATTAAAAACTTCTCTTTTTGTATTTCTGTACCAAATGCAGCAATTGGCGCAGCACCTAATGAAACGTGGGCACTATAACCCAATGCTGTCGAACCACACGCTGTTGCTAATTCTTCAACCACTATAGCAAAGCTGGTCGTATCAGCATCAGAACCCCCATACTCCTCTGCAAAGGGCAAGCCTAATAAACCTAATTCACCAAGTGACCTAAATAAGGATTGAGGAAATTCGCCACTTCTATCCCTATCCACTGCTGTAGGTGCAACTTTTTCTTGAACGAATTGACGTATCATTTCTTGAATCATCTGTTGTTCTTTTGTTAACTCAAAGTTCATCCTTAATCCCCCTCTATACTGTATACGCTTACAATACAATGTATGGAGAAAGGGAAAACTCCATGATTAAAACTAAAAGAAGGTAGCGAATGGAATAAAAAAGTTAACTCCCATCAGAACAATAGCAATGATCCCTAACATTGTAAAAAGAAGAAATTTCTTTTTTCTCCCTAACCATAACCAAAGTGTTCCAGTAAGAAATATTAATACCGATAATAAACTTGATGGTAAAGAAGTTTCGACAATTATGTTGGTACAAAGTAAAAAGAAAATGAGAGTACTGAACAGCAAATAAATATGAGATTCCCAATACTTCTTTGTATATATTTTGGAAACACCAAAGAGAGCACCGACAAAAAATGTCAAAATAGTCGTTTGCAAAAGAAAGTGCAATTCAGTAAAATATAGAACAAATAAGGACATCAAAAGCGTACTGATACATATAAAAGCTGGTAAGTAAAAAGAAGTGTTAGCTAAAAGCAACGGTTTCGTTCTTTTAACCTTTCCTGTACCTTCTCCCTCACTATATAAAGTGAGTAAGTATTGACAATACTTTTCCGGTAGCATTTGATGCTCTTGCCAGTAACGTATTTCATTTATTATTAGATGTTTTTTATCTTTGTTAGTCATGTAATCACCCTATCTACATTTACAGCTTACACATTATATCGGCATGTATGGAATATTTTGCAACGCTTATTTCATGGAACAGTTGATACTCCTTTCTTTTCAGGACACTTTGTGTTGCAGGCACTTCATTGTTAATTTGAAGGAAAACAAAAAGAGCTACCTCTAGAGAAAAACCCTTTTCTCCAAAGATAGCTAAAGTAGAACATTCTATTCTAAAAAGTCTTTTAGACGTTTACTTCTAGATGGATGTCTTAGCTTACGTAAAGCTTTGGCCTCAATTTGACGAATACGCTCACGTGTTACACCAAATACTTTACCAACTTCTTCTAACGTTCTTGTTCTTCCATCGTCAAGCCCAAAACGTAGTCGAAGTACGTTCTCCTCACGATCAGTAAGAGTGTCTAAAACGTCTTCTAGTTGCTCTTTTAACAGCTCATAAGCAGCATGTTCAGAAGGTGAAGTCGCTTCTTGGTCTTCTATAAAATCACCCAAGTGTGAATCATCTTCTTCACCAATTGGCGTTTCAAGAGAAACTGGTTCTTGAGCAATTTTTAGAATTTCTCTTACCTTTTCTGGTGTTAAATCCATTTCTTCTCCTATTTCTTCTGGAGAAGGTTCACGGCCAAGATCCTGTAATAGTTGACGTTGAACACGGATTAGTTTATTGATGGTTTCTACCATATGAACAGGAATACGAATTGTACGAGCTTGGTCTGCTATCGCACGTGTAATTGCCTGACGAATCCACCAAGTAGCATACGTACTAAATTTAAACCCTTTACGGTAATCAAATTTTTCAACAGCTTTGATTAAGCCCATGTTTCCTTCTTGAATTAAATCTAAGAATAACATACCACGACCAACATAGCGTTTCGCGATACTTACAACTAGACGTAAGTTAGCTTCAGCAAGTCTACGCTTCGCTTCCTCATCACCTTGTTCAATTCGAAGGGCAAGATCAATTTCTTCTTCTGCTGAAAGGAGGTCAACACGCCCAATCTCTTTTAAATACATGCGTACAGGATCGTTAATTTTTACTCCAGGAGGAACACTCAAGTCATTTAAATCAAATTCCTCTTCTCCGTCCGCAGCTTTTAATTCACTTCGTGCTGGAGTGGATGCATCACTCTCTGCTACTACGTCTATTCCTTGATCAGCTAACGCCTCATAGAATTCATCCATTTGATCGGAGTCTAATTCAAAATTAGCTAATTTCTCTGTAATTGCCTCATACGTGATTTCTCCACGCTTTTTACCTGCTTCGATGATTTGTTCTTTCACTTGATCTACAGTTAATTCAGTTTCTACTTCTTTGGAACGAGCTGATTTTTCAGCCATATGTCCCCTCCTTCCAAACTTTACAAACACCCTAGTAATGCTATCTTAACTACGACGGAGCACATTAATTTCTTGATTAATTCTTGCAGCTTTAAGATAATCTTTAACTCGCTCCGCTGCCTTTAGTTGTTCTTGTTTTTCTTTAATCGCTAGTACATTAATATGCTTCTTTAATACTTTGACGTAATCAAGAATTTCTTGATCTGTTACTTCGTATTCATCATCCATAGACATCTTAATATCTACAATAATCTTACGCAGCTCTGGATCTGTTAACATGTCAATAAAAGACAAGCCACTATCTTCCTCTTGATCATAAAAAGCATATAAATACGTTACTATTGCTTCATGCTCATCTATATAAAAAGTCACTCCGTCTAAATAACGGTGAACCTTTGAAGCCATTTCACTATCTTTTAACATACAACCAATTAATTTACGTTCTGCATTAATATGTGCAGGCATTAGTGATTTTACTGGCAAACGTACTGGAGTATGCATAGTAGATGGACTATTTTTCTGTTTTTGTTTATTATCTGGATTACTTTTCCTTACCTTCTCTACTTGTCCTATTAGTGTATCCATCTGTATGTTAAATTCATCTGACAAGGATTTAACATATAACTCTTGTTCGACAGGACTTTCGATGTGCGATATTTCTCCTATCATCTTTTCGATATAGGTAAGCCGATCTCCTTCTTCTTGGAGGTTTTTACCTTGACGATAAAAATAAGACAGAAAGGACATTCGCGTAAGGCTTGATTGGATAACTTCTACTCTAAATTTTTCCCCACCATACTTTTTTATATAGTCATCAGGGTCCATTCGATCTGGCATTAGAGCAATTTTCACTTGAAATCCACTTTGTATTAATGCAACAGATGCTCTGTTCGCAGCCTCCATACCAGCTTTGTCGGAATCAAAGCAAATGACTACTTTGTCTGTAATACGCTTTAGGCTTTGAATGTGTTGTGGAGTTAGGGATGTTCCCATTGTCCCAACACTATTTTTGACATCCGCTGTAGTAGCAGATATAACATCTGCGAATCCTTCAAAAAGCACCACTTCGTCTTTTTGCCTAATAAACGTCCTCGCTTTGTGAAAATGATATAATACCGTACTTTTATGGAAAATAGGTGTTTCTGGACTATTTAAATACTTTGGCTGTTCATCCGGTTGTATAGCACGACCAGAAAAAGCAACTGTTCGTCCTTTTTCATCTTCTAAAGGAAACATTATTCGATTTCTAAAGCGGTCGAAATACGAATTAGAATCTTCTTTTTTTATTATTAAACCACTGCTTTCCATTTCTTTAAGAGAAAATCCTCTTTTTTCAAGAAACTTAACAGTAAAATCCCAACTAGGTAAAGAGTACCCTATTTGAAACTCGTCAATCGTCTGACGTGTAAAACCTCTCTCTAACAGATACTCCAGCGCTTCTTGACCTTCTTTTGTATTTACCAGTAAATGATGGTAAAATTTACGTAGTAATTCATGCGCTTGAATCATTCGATGTTCTGGGGACTCTAAACGGTCTGAGTTAGTATTTTCATTTGTATGAATATCTAACTGCACATCTGTTTTATCGGCTATTTTGGAAATTGCTTCTACGAAAGAATAGCCTTCTATATCCATGATAAAGGTAAAAACATTTCCTCCTGCACCACATCCAAAGCAATGAAATATTTGCTTGTCTTCCGATACAGAAAACGATGGTGTACTCTCCCCATGAAAAGGACAAAGTCCAAAGTGATTGCGACCTTGTTTCTTTAATTGGACATATTCGCCAATTACATCAACAATATTCGTTTTTGAACGAATGAGTTCAATGGTTTCTTTTGGTATTTTTTCCATCGGACGTCTTTGTCACCCACTTATTCATAACTAGTCATATTAATTTTGATTGTTTAAAAGACGGTCTAAAGACTGAATAAATCGGTCTTTGTCTTCTTGTGTGAATTTTTTTGGTCCTTTTCCATAATTACCTTTTCGTCTTTCTTTGGCTGAATAGTATCTCATGGTAAGTGCCGTATCAATAGTTTCTTCTGTGTATACTTTTCCCGTAGGAGCAATGACGTAAACACGTTTAGCCAAAAGGAGACTAGCTAGCCCAATATCATGTGTAACAGCGATATCACGAGGTTTACAACGATTTAATAGATATAAATCCGCTGAATCTTGCCCTGGGTCCACATAAATCCATTTCCCAAAAGTTGGGGACGTTCTCATATGATCATAGGAAGCGATAAAATATACTTCTATAGATCGTCTCTGAGCTATTTGTGTAATTTCTTGAACTACCGGACAAGCATCTGCATCAACCCAAATCATTGGTCCTCCTCAACGTTATTCTACATAAAAAAGCAAATCCCTTCTAATTTTATCGGTTTTTTATAGAAAAGAAATGTTTTTGTCGAATTTTTTTGTTTACGGTACTCTTGACATGAACTCTTAAATAGTTTATTCCTTATTTGTCTAGTCTAAACCTCTTAGAACTATTTTTATCACAATTTTTTATTATAGTATAGGAATGTGCATTTGACTACATTTTTTCGATAATTTATGTAATATTGATTATAGTTAAGACACTTCGCAATAATTTACATATATTTACTCTTTCTGGCTAGAAAGGGATGTTCACTCCAATCCCTAAAGATAGATACGGATAAAGCATTCATTCTGTATTACTATTGTACTTAGGCTAAATAAACTCATCCAAGCTCCGGTCACCTAACATAAAACAGGTACATTCTCTAGAATGTACCTGTTTTCCTTCCTTACTTAGAACTTTTCCCAGCAATGACGTCGACGTCTACCGTTATGGTTATCGTCGTCATTCGCACCTGCAACTAAATCACCAAGACAGCGATTAACAGCACGACAGAAGTCATCACCATCGATATAAGCGTTCACCTTTACTTTAAAATCTCTCTGATTATCACGAGCACCAGCTACATCATCTCCGTTTCTACGGCCATTCATTACACCACGTACTTGTCCATTTCTACAACAACCCATTTTAAAACCTCCAATATATTTTTTTGTCTTACGATGACAGTATATGAAGAGGGTAACTCGTCGATTGGGTTGATTTAATAGTTTCTATCAAAATGTGCGGATACTCTAGTATATATAACTTAAAATACTAGATGGTCATTAACGAAATCATATGGAGACTCATCTAAGAGCAAGCCACATCACGTGGCTAACGATGAGTTGTTACTGGTCACGTAACAAAAAAACAGTTCTTTGGAGAAAATCTCCAAAGAACTGTTTTATCTATGTTGGTGAAGTTGTTGATAACGCTGAAGAATTAAGTTAGCAGTTTCTTCTACTGCTTTATTCGTCACGTCTATTAATTGACAATCTAGTTTATCAGCAATTGTTTTAAAGTATTCCATTTCTTCGTTAATTCGCTTAATTGTTGCATAACTAGCAGAATCACTTAAACCAAGTGCACGAAGACGTTCTCGTCGAATATCGTTTAACTTTTCTGGTTGAATCATTAAACCAAAGCATTTTTCTTTTGGTAAACTAAACAACTGTTCCGGAGGGTCTACTTCTGGCACTATTGGTACATTTGCTACTTTCAGCCTTTTCAATGCAAGATATTGTGATAATGGCGTTTTGGATGTTCTTGAAACACCAATTAAAACAATGTCCGCTTTTGCAAGTCCTCTAGGATCACGACCATCATCGTACTTTACTGCAAATTCAATTGCTTCTACCTTTTTAAAGTAATCATCATCCAATCTGTGTACCATACCTGGTTCACACAATGGCTCTGTGTTAAACAATTTACTAAACCCATCCATTAATGGCCCCATTATGTCATACGCTAGGACATTTTCTTCTTGAGCTCTTTTCGTTAAATATGCTCTCATTTCGGGTTTTACTAACGTAAATGCAATCATAGACGTATGTAGTTTTGCTAAAGATAACACGTCTTCAATATGATCAAAATCCTCTACGTAAGCATATCGCTTAATATCCACTAATGGTGTTGGGAACTGACTTATAGCAGCTTTCGTTACAAGTTCGGCTGTTTCACCGACAGAATCTGATACAACATAAATAGTAGGTTCTTGCATTATTCGTTCATCCCTTGTCCCCTATTTAATCTTCTAATGCTAAAGAGACAAATGCTCTTGTGATGTTCGTTTTTGTAATTCTCCCGACAACTTCCATCCCTGTTTCAGTTTGACGGACGACTGGTACTGCATCAATCTGCTTTTCAATTAATATTTGCGCTATGTCCAAAAGTCGATCTTCTTTTGTACAGACACTAATATTAGGCATTCTAGTCATAATAATATTCACTGGAATACTTGAGAGTTCTTGTTTCCCGATACTTGCGCGAAGTAAGTCTTTTCTGGAAAGCACTCCTACCAAATGCGTATTTTCGTCTATGACAAAAAGTGTTCCAACGTCTTCTAAGAACATTGTAACGATGGCATCATATACAGATACATTTTCTTGAACAACTACAGGCACAGATTGATAATCTCTCACGACGATCTTCTTCAAGTTTTCTGTTAGTAGTTGTGACCCTGTTTTACCAGTGAAAAAGTATCCAACTCTTGGTCTAGCATCTAAATAACCTGCCATTGTTAAGATTGCTAAATCCGGGCGTAATGTAGCTCGTGTTAGATTTAGCTGCTCGGCAATGTTTTCACCCGTTATGGGGCCATTTTCTTTTACGATCTGTAAAATTCTCTCTTGGCGCTGATTTAGTTCTATTGGAACCACCACCCTACATAATTGCTTCTTAATTCTATTATAAACGACAGTACACTTTTAGGAAATGAAATATAGTTAGAAATGAAAGCCTCGAATAAAATCGAGACTTTCGTTTTCATTTTATGATTTCACCAATACAAGACTTGGGTCTACGAAAGGTAGAATGATTGCAGCTAATGTAGCTAAAGTAGATAGACGGTTATGCTTGATGCCTTCATCGTCTACCATTACCATCGTATGTTCAAAATATTGATCAATAACTGGTTGTAACCCTTTTAGTTGATTATACATTTGATCCATATTCTTTAATTCACTTGTATTCTCAGATAATGCTACTACAGCATCTATTAGAGCTTTTTCAGCATCATGTTCTGCCAAATCCTTGTTAATAGAAGGAGTTCCTTCTAATTTTTTTGATAAGTTTATTACACGACCAAGAGACTCCATGACTGGCTTAAACTCTTCATTGTTCTTTTGGTCATCTAATACTATAGCACGCTCTACTAGAGCAGGAATATTTTCTAGTCCACCTGATAAAACAGCATCTATGATATCATGTCGAACACCACGGTCTAAACACACTTGTTTAACACGAGCCGTAAAGAATTCCGTTAGTTCTTCTACAAGTTGCTGTTTGTCTTTTTGTCCTATACCTTTTTCTAAAAGTAGAGTTACTGCTTCGTTAAACAGTTCTTTTAATGAAAGACCAAATGAATGATCCATTAACGTTAAGACAATACCTGTAGCTTGCCTTCTTAATGCATATGGATCTTGTGAACCAGTAGGAATTCTACCAATCGCAAAAGAGGAAGCAATGGTATCTAATTTATCCGAGATAGCTACGATTGCACCGATTTTACTTTCCGCTGTAGTATCTTCAGCAGATCTTGGTTGGTAATGTTCTTCAATTGCCTGTGCAACTTCCGCTTCTTCTCCTAATCTAGTCGCATAATCCCTTCCCATCGTTCCTTGAAGCTCTGGGAATTCATATACCATTTGAGAAACTAAATCAAATTTACTGATTTCTGCTGCCCTTACCGCTTTCGTTCTTGTCTCTGATTCTAGATGTAGCTTATCTGAAACGAAAGATGTAAGCTTTGTTATTCTTTCCACTTTCTCAGCCAAGGTCCCTATTTCTACTTGATACACGATGGCAGCCAATTTTTTATTAAAGCTCTCAATGTCTTTCTTTTGGTCTTCTTTGTAGAAGAAATCAGCGTCAGATAATCTAGCACGTAATACTTTCTCATTTCCTTTCGCCACTTTTTCCATATGTTCATGATTACCATTTCGAACAGTTACAAAGAAAGGCAATAAAGTATCACCTTGAGACTTTACCGGGAAATAACGCTGATGTTCTTTCATCGAAGTAATCAAAACTTCTTCGGGTAAAGTTAAGAACGCTTCTTCAAATGCTCCAAATAATGCAGTTGGGTATTCTACTAAGTTTGTTACTTCTTCTAAAAGGTTTGGATCAACTGGAATAATCCAACCTTTTTCTTCCGCTAATTTTTCTAATTGGGAGACAATAGCTTCTTTTCTAGCAAATGCATCTACTACAACATATTCAGCTAACAATTGTTTTTCATACGTACTTGGTTCTTCTATAGCTGTTTCTTTTCCTAAGAATCTATGCCCTTGTGAAGTACGTCCAGTCTCTACTCCAACTACCGAAAAAGGAATAACCTCTGACCCAAACATACAAGCCAACCATTTAATAGGTCGTACATATCTTAAATCATTGGAACCCCATTTCATATTTTTAGGAAACGTTAAGGATATAACAATCTTTTCTAATTGTGGTAGTAAATCAATCGTAGATTTACCTTTCGTAAATTTCTTTACGTGCACATACTCGATACCTTTTATTTCTTGGAAGAACAAATCGTCAACAGTCCCACCTTGTCCTTTAACAAATCCAACTGCCGCCTTTGTCCATTCCCCATTTTCATTTACTGCTATCTTTTTGGCTGGACCTTTTGCGATTTCTTCTTTATCTTCTTGTTGAGACACTAATCCATTAACTCTTACTGCTAGTCGACGAGGAGTGGAAAAACGTTCTATTGACGCGAAACTTAGACCTTGTTCTACTAACCAATCTCTTACCTTGCCTTCGAGATCTTCACTAGATTGTGTAACGAACCTAGCTGGCATTTCTTCTAACCCAATTTCTAATAATAAATCTTTAGTCATTTTTCGCCGCCTCCTCTTTAGCTAAAATAGGGAATCCTAGTTTTTCTCTCTCTTCGTAGAACGTTTTGGCTACTTGTCTTGCCAGCGTTCTCATTCGACCAATATATCCCGTTCTTTCGGTTACAGAAATTGCTCCTCTTGCATCCAACAAGTTAAATACATGTGAGCTTTTAAGGATGTAATCATATGCTGGGTGAACTAAACCATGCTCCATTTGAGCTTTCGCTTCCGCTTCATATTTTTCAAATAGTTCAAAAAGCATTTCTTGATTAGATGTTTCAAACGTGTACTTGGAATGTTCAAACTCCGGTTGATAGAAAATATCACGTACAGTGAATCCCTCTGTCCACTCTAAATCAAAAACGTTCTCTTTATCTTGAATGTAAGAAGCCAAACGTTCTATTCCATAGGTAATCTCAACAGAAACCGGCTTACATTCTAATCCACCAACTTGTTGAAAGTATGTGAACTGCGTAATTTCCATACCGTCTAACCATACTTCCCATCCAAGACCTGCACATCCTAAAGATGGATTCTCCCAGTTATCCTCTACGAAACGAATATCATGTTCTAATGGATCAATACCAAGTGCTCGAAGTGAATCTAAGTAAAGTTCTTGGATGTTATCTGGAGATGGTTTCATAATTACTTGAAATTGGTGATGTTGATATAATCGGTTAGGGTTTTCTCCATAACGTCCATCCGCTGGTCTTCTGCTTGGTTCTACATACGCTACATTCCAAGGCTCTGGCCCAATTGCTCGTAAGAACGTATACGGGCTCATTGTTCCTGCACCTTTCTCTACGTCATATGCTTGCATTAAGATACAACCTTGCTTTGACCAATGTTGTTGTAGTGTTACTATCATCTGTTGAATATTCACTTATTTTCCTCCTATTCTTTTTAACCTTAAAGACTGCATAGGATTTTCCCCTATAGGTCGCAGTCAAAGGAAACTTATCAAAGTGTTTACTGCATCTAGTAATGGACATGTACTTGTTAGCGATTAAGCAAAAGGGAGACTTATCGTTGAACACATCACGTTGCGGGTGATGAGTTGTTACAAGAAGGACAATAAGGAGACTCATCTAAGTACAGACCACATCACGTGGTCAACGATGAGTTGTTACGTCACGTAACAAAAAAACTCCCGCCCCTAGCGTTAAAGATAACGCTAGGGACGAGAGTTGACCCGCGGTTCCACCCTAGTTACTGAAGAAAAACTCCAGTCACTTTTAAAGAAGTTGCTCCAAGATGCCGTTCAACAGTTGTTCCTTACCTAGCTTTCACTATCCTAGGTTCGCTTTAAAGTACAAGCTGTTTACTCCTTCTCTTCAACACAACATAATAAAATAATATGATAAACAAAAACTACTCTATCTAGCTGTAAAAGTCAAGTTTCTTTCTCATTTGACGAGGAAAGGTTCCACATATCTGACGTCATTTGACGTAAAAACCGTTTAGACTTTATAAATATTCCCGTGTACTCCTCATAGTAACTATCAATAACTTGTCTTATCTCTTTTTTTGTCTGTTCTTTGACAGATATATTTCCTAATCTAGAAAGGTCAAATGCATAAAATACACGAATTAGACGTATAGTGTGAGGGGTAACTTGAAATCGATAAGGATCCACTTCAAAGCAGCGATGGCATAGTAGTCCATTTTCTCTTATAGAGAAATGAAAATGTCCTTCTGTTTCACCACAGTTAGCACATTGATTTAACGTGGGATAATACCCTAATAAAGGCAATAGCTTTATTTCAAAAATAGCAGTTAAAATTTCAGGGTCATTTCCATCTTCTAATCTGGACATTAGCTGGTGGAAAAACTCAAACAGAAATGGATCCTGTTTAGATTCTTCTACAGATTTATCAAGCAATTCACTAAGGTAGGAAGCATAAGCCGTTTTCATAATGTCCTGTTGAATACTTCGCGTAGATGAAAGCCTTTCCCCTTGTTGAAGCGTTCCAATTCCTTGACCTCTTTGAAATAAAAAAGAGCCGTGAGTAAACGGCTGAGTAATTGATGAAAGACGGCTGTTGGTTTTCTTTGCGCCTCTTGCCATTACTCCTACTTTCCCTAACTCACGGGTATAAAGTGTCACAATTTTGTTCGTTTCGCCATAAGGGACAGTTCGAATGACATATCCCTCACATTTATGCAGCATTATAAGTCCCCCTTTTACCAATGGGGTACATCACTAACGTTACGTTGCAGGAAAATCCAGTGGTTCGATCGCTTCCTCTGTACCATGTGTTTGCTCATGAAGGTCTTGTTCCAATTCCTTGTACAAAAGGTATGTGGAAATATCACCAGTGCTTGAAAAAACTTTCCAGGTAAGATCCAGCATTATAAACCCCGCCTTTCATGTTAGTAAACGCTTTAATCAGTTAGCCTGTACCTATAGAATGACCTTAAACGGATAAAACATGAAACGAAAATTGTGGAAGAAATGGGTTCCATCATTATATTTAATTCTTAGTATTCATCTTCTCTAAAGCCGAAGTCTCTTAGATGCAATGATTTATTGCGCCAGTCTTTTTGCACCTTCACCCATAATTCTAAGTATACTTTAGAGCCAAGCAGTGCTTCAATATCTTGACGAGCCCGCTTTCCAACCTCTTTTAACATTGCTCCTCGTTTTCCAATAATAATCCCTTTTTGTGAATCTCTTTCCACTATAATCGTTGCCATCACGTGAACTCGATTTTCCTCTTGTCTTTCCATTTTTTCAATAACAACAGCTAATGAGTGTGGAATTTCTTCACGTGTTAAATGTAGAGCCTTCTCGCGAATTAATTCGGATACAATAAATCTCTCTGGGTGGTCTGTTACCTGGTCAGCTGGGTAGAACTGCGGACCTTCTGGTAAGTATTTATAGAGTACTTCCAATAATGTCTCAACATTATTTCCTTCTAGTGCAGAAATAGGGATTAGCTCCGCGAAATCATATCTTGATTGATAATCTTGAATTATTGGTAGCAGCTGATCAGGGTGTACTTGGTCAATTTTATTTAAAACTAAGAATACTGGAGTTTGTACTCCTTCTAATTGTTCTAAAATAAATTCTTCCCCTTTTCCAAAGCCTTCTGTCACATTTACCATAAACAAAATTAGATCTACTTCTCGTAAGGTATTTGTAGCAACCTTCATCATGAAGTCTCCTAGCTTGTGCTTTGGTTTATGAATACCAGGTGTATCGATAAAGATCATTTGTGCACGATCATCTGTATATACACCTTGTACTTTATTCCTAGTTGTCTGTGGTTTGTCACTCATAATAGCGATTTTTTGTCCAATTACTCTGTTTAGAAATGTTGATTTCCCCACATTTGGACGTCCAATAATCGAGATAAAACCTGATTTATGATCTTGATTTTGTAACATATTAAGTTAAATCCTCCGGTGAAAAGGCTCCTGGAAGCAGTTCCGCAACTGTTAACTCTTCCACAGCACCTTGTAAGTTTGTTAAGTATACTTTCATTTCAGGGCTACAAAGTTCTGAGATTACTTGACGACATGCTCCACAAGGTGGAACAGGACGCTTTGTGTCTGCTACTACGGCAATCGCAGTATACTTTGTGTCTCCTTCTGAATACGCTTTAAATAAAGCCGTTCTCTCCGCACAGTTACACATAGAATATGCTGCATTTTCAATATTGCAACCATGGTATACTTTTCCTTCTTCTGTTAAAAGTGCTGCACCTACCTTAAATTTCGAGTATGGTACATATGCACGTTCTCTAGCAATTTTAGCTTCTTCTAATAATTGATCACGATTCATGTTAGTTCTCTCCTTTACTCCTCAGTTGTTCGTGTGCGCTAATTTTAGCGTAAAATGAAAACAAATACAAATAGATTAGAACCAATACGGTAGAAAAATACTTCCTCCTACCAAGACAGATACAGTAGCTGCTACGAGTACAGCTCCTGCCGCGACATCCTTTGCAATCTTAGCTATGGGATGATACTCCTGTGTTACAAGGTCCACACACTTTTCAATGGCTGTGTTGACTAATTCTAAAGATATGACAAGCCCAATGCTTAGCCAAATCGTTCTCCATTCAGCTAACGTGATGCGTGTTAGTAAGCCTAAAATAGTGACAGATATAGTTGCTGCTATGTGAAACTGCATATGTCTTTCCTTTTTAAGCCCATACCATACACCGGTAATTGCATATCCAAATGAACGTTTAAAGGAATATTTACGCTCTCGATAGCCCATAGCTAGTTAAAATTTCCTCTTGTTTTCCAAACATCTTCTTCTCGTCTTCTTCTGTCATATGGTCGTATCCCAGTAAATGTAGTAAACCATGTATCGCTAAGAAGCCTAATTCTCTTTCATACGTATGACCGTATTCTTCTGCTTGCTCTCTCGCACGTTCTATGGAAATGATGATATCGCCTAACATTAAAGGAATATCTTCCCCGATAATTTCCAATTCATCTTCTCCCATCTCTTCCATCGCAAAAGAAATGACGTCAGTTGCCTGGTCTTTACCTCTATAATCATGGTTGATTACGCGAATTTGCTCGTTTGTTACGAACGTAACAGAGACTTCACTTTCTTCTGGTACCTCTTCTACTTCTGCAGCATGCTGTAAAAGTTTCTCCACTAATGCCTGTTCTTGTTCTGTTACTTTCTCTGTTTCATCTAAGAAATCAATTAGTAGTCTAGTCATTTTCCTTCTCCTTTTTTTCATCTTCTGGGTACTCAATTCTGGAGTGAAATATACCGTTTAATGTTTCGCTAAATGTTTTTTTAATAGTTTCTAGTTGACTTAATGTTAGATCACATTCATTAAATTGCCCATCATTTAGACGATCTTGAACAATGGAATCAATTACTTTCTTGATTTGTTCTGATGTCGGGTGATCCATGGACCGAACTGCAGCTTCAACACTATCTGCAACCCCTATGATAGCAGCTTCTTTAGATTGTGCTTTTGGACCAGGATAACGGTACGATTGCTCTGATACATCTTCATTTTCTTTCTTTTCTTTAAAATAAAAGAATTTTAAAAGTGTAGTCCCATGATGTTGTTCCGCAATATCAATAATTTCTTTTGGCATCTTAGCTTTTCTTAACATTTCTGCTCCATCAGTAGCGTGAGCAATAATGATGTCTCGACTTGTACTAGGTCGTAAACGATCATGTGGATTAGGACCACTCATCTGATTTTCAATAAAAAATTTCGGTCTCTTCGTCTTTCCTATATCGTGATAATAACACCCTACTCTTGCTAATAGTCCATTTGCTCCAACCGCTTCACATGCAGCTTCTGCAAGATTCGCAACCATGACACTGTGATGATATGTACCCGGTGCTTCTACTAGAATTTTCTTTAGTAATGGATGATTAGGATTGGATAATTCAATTAACTTCATAGGTGAAAGTATTCCAAATCCAGCTTCAAAGAATGGTAACAGTCCAAGCGTCAATACAGCAGCTAACAATCCTGACACAAGCGAGAAGATAGTAAAATAGACATATTCTATTTGTGAGTACGTGCCATCACCAATCATAATTGTACTTAAAATAACAAGCATATTTACAACAGATACGACAAATCCCGTTTGTAGTATATTACTTCTAGCACTATTAGCCGAAAGGAACAACACTCCAGCTAATCCACTAAAGAGACTATATAGGGCAAACTCTAGATCTAGTAATCCTCCGACACTTTGTTGAAATAAAATACTACCACAAGCTGAAAGAAGTACTGCTTGGACAATAGCAACTCGTTCGTTAATCAGTAATCTAATCAACATTGGGGCAAGAGCTGCAGGATACATATAAGACAGATTAGGAATTTCTAATTCGGTTACCAACCTAATCCCTTTCATTAAAAGCAAAGAGAAGATAAATATAATACTCGCCATAATTAAGTGCGCTTGTTTAATATCTACATCTTCTTCACTTCTTTTTAAGAATACGTGCATAAATACAACTACTAATAAAACAAATACACCTAGACCTAAATATGGGAAGATTGTTGGGTTATTCTTTAGTACACCAAGCAATTCTAACTGTCGATATACTTCTCTATCAATAATATAACCTTTTTGAACTATTACTTGTCCTTGTAATATTCTTGCAGGCTCAACAGATTCTTTAGCATCCGACTTTCTTAATTCTGTTTCTTCTTCATCAAAAAGTTCACTTGGTGTAATAGAAGCTCTAATCATTAACTGTAATACTCTTATAACATCTTGTGGAAAATCATATTCTGTTACCCGATATGCTGCTTGTTGCTTAGCATCTGTGAGTGTTGTTTCTCTTACTCTAGAATTTAAAATTTCTCTTACGTCACTTACGATGTTTTCTTTTATGCCTTCAATTTGACTTAATGAAAGCTCCAATAATAACTGAATTTCTCTATCAGTTAATTCATTAATAATTGTTTTTTCTCTATTATCCGATAGCTGTGCTTTTATGTATGTAACTTGTTCTTCAATAGTTAGAGAAACCTTTCGATCTACAGTGCTAGTTTCTGTTGAAGAATCTGTGTTACTAGCATTACTTGACACTTCTTCTTTTACTATTTTTGTTTGTTTTTGCGCTTCAATAAACAAATCAAAAACAGATGATAGCAAGGCAGTTTGATTGTTGACTACTTCATCTTTAAAGACATACACATCATTTATAGAATCTGCAGCTCTTTCTCGTTCATCTTCTGTTTTTACAGGATCTAGAACAGTCTTTGGAGCTGTAATGGTTCGGTCTGCGATAGAAAATGGTTGTACATCGTATGTGTCAGGTTTAATACTATCCATTAATAACCCATACGTTATTAAACCTAAGATTGTTAAAATGACCACATTAAACATTCGTTCACTTAAAAGTGATCGTAGTTGTTGAATTTTCTTCCCCCACTCCATATGCACCCTCCTATCTTTTACATGTTTGTATGTAAAATGATAGCACTTTACTGAAAATAAATCATTTTTTATTGAAGATTTTTTCTGCGAAGACAAAAATCTTCAGTAATGAAACTGCATTAACATGTTCTATCTTTAATTCCTAATAAAAACAGGTGCATTCTTTAAAGAATGCACCTGTTTTCGATATTCTTATCACTGCTCTGTTAGAAGGTAATTATCTATGATTTATTTTTCGTCTTTTGTCGTCTCGTAAGCAGATATAATGGACGCCACTAATGGGTGTCTTACTACATCGGCTTGCTCTAGGTGGATGAAAGAAACCCCTTTTACGTTATGTAGGACTTTTTCTGCATCCACTAAGCCAGACTTAGCTCCTTTTGGTAAATCAATTTGCGTTCTGTCTCCCGTGATAACCATTTTGGAGTCGAAGCCAAGACGTGTTAAAAACATCTTCATTTGGGCAGAAGTTGTATTTTGCGCTTCATCTAAAATGACAAATGCATCATCCAATGTTCTACCACGCATATATGCTAATGGAGCAATTTCTATTGTCCCACGTTCAATTAAACGTTGCGTTTGCTCTGAGCCTAATAAATCATGGAGTGAATCATATAGTGGACGTAGATACGGATCTACTTTTTCTTTCAAATCACCAGGTAAAAACCCTAGAGATTCTCCTGCTTCCACTGCTGGTCTTGTTAAAATTATTCGCTTTACATTACCTTGTTTTAATGCATTCACTGCCATTACAACAGCTAGATACGTTTTACCGGTTCCTGCTGGTCCAATTCCAAACGTTAAATCATTTTTCTTCATACTATGGATATATTGTCTCTGACCAAGCGTCTTTACACGTATTGGTTTACCCTTTGTATTCTTTCCTATTTCTTCTTCATAAAGATCACTGAAATAGTCTAGGGTTCCAGCTTTTCCCATCTGAATAGCTTGAATAACATCTCGACCAGAAATAGTAATACCCTTTTTAATTACTTTAGTAAGAGCATCCAATACACCATGAACCTCATGTAGGTCGTCTTCTTGTTCACCGATAATATAAACGGCTTCTCCACGTGTAACAAGCTGAACACGATAGGATTCTTCTATTTGCCTTAAATGAGCATCAGCTGAACCGAATAATGCTACGGCGACATTAGCGTCACCGATTTGAAAGATAACTGGTTGAAGTTCCTGCATTCATTAGTCTCCTTGCACAATAGGTTGAGCGATTGCAATATCCTCAATCACTTGATAGTAAATAGTTACTTTCACTTTACCATTCTCTACACGCTCATGCAAAATTTTTTCCTTTTTAATCGTGGCATCGTCAGATACTTTAGAGAGAACATCTTCTCTTGCCAGTTTGAACAGTACATCTTTTGCTTCTTTTTTCGTATAAGTCTTTATACCGAGTTCACTTTCATGTATCACTTGTTTAGTAAACGTTATCGGTAATTCCATCCCTAAAAAATGAAAGCTTGATGTATTCTTTTCTACCGTTTCCCTTTGATAATCTTTTCCCCAAAATCCCCATATAGGAATAGAAGTATCTTTCCACCCGATCCGATACATTGTTTTATTTTCACCTGTTAAAACATCAATTTCAGATTTTAAAGGAAGTTCTGCTTCTGTTGTATACCATGTTTCTGCAAGTACAACTCCTTTTGCAGCAACCAACTGTGGTTTATCTTCTGCTCCGATATTACCGGACACTAAAATGTCACCTTTTTTAACATAGTCGTTCAATTTAACAATCGCTAACCCTTCATCTACTACTAATCTTTGGATAACAGCTTTTTTCTTCGCGACTAGATGACGAGGACTCACATACTCTTCTTTTTCGGGTTCATTTTTCTCTACTACAGTTAAATGATAAGTTGTCCCTTTTAACTCTACACCAACCCATGTAATGTTATTCATACGGTCTGTCAATGTCTTTTGAATGGATTCTGTAGACTTAAGAGCAAATTGCACCTTTCCAACCTTTACCCCATCTTGTCCAATTCTTTGGAAATTTGATGCTCTGTTTCTGGACTTGCTCCATTTATATTAATCCCCCAAACAATATTGGATAGCATAAATAAGACGAAGAAAAATAAAAACATCCCTAAGACAAATCCGTTATTATTCCAAGCTCTTTTCATTAGGAAAGGAGCGCCTGTCCCTCTTTTAAAGGAAAAACGAGCATCTAGATCTCTAGCAAGATGCCGTAATTTCTTAATATCCTGTAGCGACATATGAAAAGATGCACTGGTAGTTCCTGTTCTTTCAATAGACCAAATATGAATACCAGACTTTAATATACTATTTAAATTTCTTTCAATACTCTTTGCCTCTATCTCTACCTTGACAATGCCATACCAAGGTAACATCCACTTGTTTCGCATAGTATCCCTCCTCCTACTCCTCTAAAAATGTTACGCTATCCACTTTTCCTTCCAGTAATATTTCTTCTGGAAGTATCGTTTTTATAACAAACCCGCTTCCTTTTACTAAAAGCTGGCCTTGCTTTAGCAATAACCTGCATTCACAATCTGTAAATGTTAGGAGTCCTCGGTGATTTTCTATGTATATGTGAAGTTGTCCAATCATGGTAATACGAGGTAAATCCATCATTATATCGTCAGGTAGATCCATCGTTTTCGTGACCCATGATTGAAGAGTTTTACGCCAATGTTTAGCCATAACAAAAAGAACCCCCTTTCTACTCATACATATGAGCGAAAAGGGGGTTCTAATACATATTTATTTCTTCTATCTTCTTCTGGTATTCTTTTGTAAGGATTTTGGTTTACCAATTACCTCCGAAAAGATGATACCAGATACAATTTGTTCCCTGGAGAAAGAAAGATCTGGTTCAAAGCTGTCTTTCTTCTCTGAAACAATATTTTTTTTACGCAACATAGAAGGTCTACCTTCTTTTAGTTCTCGTGACTCTTGTTTCTCTACGTATTGTTTCATTGTTTCGGAAACTTGGACGATCTCTTTCTTCTTAACAGGCTGTTTCGTTTGTCGAGGTTCCGTTTTTAGTACTGGTCTCTCCATTGGGTTTTCCCTTGGTCTTGATTTAGGTTTTACTTCTTTTTCATTTTTTTCCTTGCGTTTGTTAAAGAATGAAGAAATCAAACCAATAAGTAAGGCAATTATTAACCCTTCCAAAGAAATCACCTCCTATGATCATTCGAATTTAGAAGGTTTAGTTTGTTACTGACGATCGTTATCACCTTTTTTAGGGTCTGTTAATTTACCAATGGACTCACGCATTTCTGTATCTGATTCCACATTTTTTAAGTTAATGTAATCCATTACTCCAATGTTACCAGAGCGTAAGGCTTCTGCCATAGCTTGTGGAACTTCCGCTTCTGCTTCCACAACTTTCGCACGCATTTCTTGAACTTTTGCCTTCATCTCTTGCTCTCTTGCAACGGCCATTGCACGACGTTCCTCTGCTTTCGCTTGTGCAATATTTTTATCAGCTTCTGCTTGTTCTGTTTGTAATTCCGCACCAATGTTTTTACCGATATCAACGTCCGCAATATCGATGGACAGGATTTCAAACGCTGTCCCTGCATCTAAACCTTTAGATAAAACTGTTTGAGAAATCATATCTGGGTTTTCTAAAACTTTTTTATGGTTATCAGAAGAACCTATTGTGGAAACAATACCTTCCCCAACACGTGCAACAATTGTTTCTTCTCCTGCTCCACCTACTAGACGTTCAATATTTGCACGAACTGTAATACGAGCTTTTGCTTTTACTTCAATACCATCCATCGCTACACCCGCAATAAACGGTGTTTCAATAACTTTTGGATTAACACTCATTTGTACTGCTTCTAATACGTCACGACCTGCAAGGTCAATAGCAGCACAACGCTCAAATGATAATTCAATATTGGCACGGTGAGCAGCAATTAAAGCATTTACAACACGGTCTACATTACCACCTGCAAGGTAGTGACTCTCTAATTGGTTTGTTGTAACGTCTAACCCTGCTTTATGTGCTTTAATTAATGGATTAATTACTCGACTTGGAATTACGCGACGTAATCTCATACCGATTAACGTGAAGATGCTAATTCGAACCCCTGCAGCTAATGCAGAAATCCATAGCATAACTGGAACAAACGTTAGGATTACTCCTAACAAAATGACACCTACTACTATGATTAGTAGCAAAGTAATGGTTCCTGGATCTAATACCATTGAATTATTCCTCCTTAGATTGAGTCAACGCACGAACGACAATGCGAGACCCTTCTACTTTAATAATTTGTACTTCTATATGAGAAGGTAAGAAACCACCTTCTGAAACGGCATCAAGCCGTTCGTTCTCTAACATTATAGTTCCACTCGGGCGGAGTGGAGTAACAGTAACAGCTGTTCTTCCTACAATTTCTAGCCTATTTACATTTGATACATATCCTAATTCAGTAGTGGTAGCGTCTCGCAAAATTAAACGATTCCATAATCGCATTCTTTTACCAAATACTTTAGCTAATACAACCATAGCAACGATGACAACAACAAAAGATATAAGGATGGCATATCCCATTTGTACAATGTCACCTCCAGCCAATAAAATACTACCTACAACACCAAGAGCACCTAAAATACCAAGAATGCCTCCTGGGACAAAAAACTCCAAAATAATAAGCACTGCCCCAATGATAAACAATAATATCGCTTCATATCCAGCCAAACCAGCGACTAGATGTCCATAGAAGAACAAGAGTAAAGAGCTTAACCCCATAGTTCCTGCAATACCGAATCCCGGTGAATATAATTCTACCACTAACCCTAGTCCAGCTATGGATAGAAGGATTGGCACAACAACTGGATTTGTAATAAAGCGTGCTAATTTCTCTACAAAAGTTTCTTCAACAGACAAAACTTGAGGATTTTCTATCGAAAGGTCCGCAAATATATCGTTTATTGTACTAGCAGAACCATTGGAGTAACCTACTTCTTCAGCAGTTCTAGTGGTCAATGTTAAAAACTTACCTTTCCCCGCATCATATTTAGGAAGATCGATATCTGCATTCGTCATTGCTTGTGCATAAAGAGGGTCTCTACCATGACTCTCCGCAGCAGAAGTCATAGCCGCATACCAATAACTTTGAACCTTTTGACCTGCTGCATTCCCTGCACCATCAATCACGCCCGCTGCACCCATTTGAGCATTGGGGTGCATATAAATGTAATCTGCATGAAGAGAAATGTATGCGCCAGCAGAGATAGCTTCTGGATTTACGTAAGCGATAATTGGAATATCAACAGAATCTAATAATGAGCCGATATCTCTTGCTGCATCAACAACTCCTCCAGGAGTATCAATGTCTAACACAATATAATCTGCTTGTTGTTCCTTTGCTTCTTCCATGCCTCTTGTTAGAAATTGCAACAATCCTTTTTCTACTTCATTTTGTAAAGGAATAACAAATACTTTTTGTTCCCCTTTCGCAAAAGTTACGATTGGATTTATCAAAGAGAAGCAAAGTAGCAGTAGCCATGAAATAATAAGCCACCTTCTCATTGGGTCCCTCCTTTTCCTGTCTTATTGTTATGTACGTATCAGGATTAAATAGGTTTCACTTTATTTTATGCAATAAAGAACTAAATTACGAAAAATAATATGTGATCAACTTCTTAGGAAGAAAACAGTAAGGTACAAATTGTAAGAAATCACTATACCCCAATTGTTACTCTAAGAAAGAAGTAATTTCTCTATGTAAAAAGGCTACCGATAAAACCGGTAGCCTTAAGCTTATGAAAGCAATTGTTGAACTAATTTATTCACAAGAGATCCATCCGCACGGCCTTTGACCTTCGGAATGACAGCTCCCATGACTTTCCCCATATCAGCTTTAGAAGATGCCCCAACATCTTGGATGGCTTCTTGAATCACGTTACGTAACTCTTCTTCTGAAAGTTGTTGAGGTAGATAAACTTCTACGTAAGTTAATTCATTGCGAACTTTATCAACAAGGTCTGGACGACCTGCTTTATCGAATTCATGAAGGGAGTCCTTGCGCTGTTTGACTTCACGAGAAAGAACTGTAAGCTCTTCTTCTTCTGTCAAATCTTGCTTACCTAGTTTGATCGCTTCATTTTGTAAAGAAGCTTTTATCATACGTATAACAGTAAGCTTCTCTTTTTCTTTAGCTCGCATCGCTTGCTTCATATCGTCATTTAAACGTTCAAGAAGATTCATCTAAACACCTCTTACCACTTGCGTTTTCTAGCTGCTTCAGACTTCTTCTTACGTTTTACGGATGGTTTCTCGTAGAACTCACGTTTTCTAGACTCTTGAATTGTACCTGCCTTAGATACAGAACGTTTGAAGCGTCGAAGAGCATCCTCTAGTGATTCGTTTTTACGAACAACTGTTTTTGACATCTCGTTTCCCTCCCTCCGAACACACACTACAATTAAACAATTAACTGCATGAAAATACCATGCACTATCTGATTATAAACGATACAAAAAAGAAGGTCAACCCTAAAAAGAGAAATGGTTATTTGGTTGAATTTAAGAATAGAAATAGACAAAATCCTTAGTGACTGCACCGGGATTTCCGCTGCAGGGGGACGCTTTCCGCCTCGAAAAGCGGAAGGCGCGCGTTTAGCCACGACAGGAAAGTTCAGAAGACCGAGGAGGCAGTTCTTCAGCCACCGGAGGGCTTTTGGACTTTCCCGAGTGGTTGCGCACCTGGAGCTAGACATTTAACCTTTTCCGCAGGAGTCGCCCCCCTTCCGCTCCAATCCCTAAAGATAAATATTTATTATGCATTATTTCTGCAGAACTATGAATTTAGCACCTAATACTTAGACCTTTTATAATTAAAAAACAGGTATAGTCTTAAAAGACTGTACCTGTTTTAGCTCTTATTGACATTTATATCTTAATAATCGCTATCAGCCGTTAGACCTTGGACGATTTTTACTCCTGAGCTTGCTCCGATACGCGTTGCTCCTGCTTTTGTCATTGCAGCTGCATCTTCAGCTGAACGCACTCCACCAGATGCTTTTACTCCTAAGTCTGGGCCAACTGTTTTACGCATTAATGCGATGTCTTCAACCGTTGCTCCTCCAGTAGAGAATCCAGTAGATGTCTTAACGAAATCCGCACCTGCTTTAACAGATAGTTCACAAGCACGTACTTTTTCTTCGTCTGTAAGAAGGCATGTTTCAATGATTACTTTTGTTAATGCTTTTCCTTTTGCAGCATCTACTACTGCTTTAATGTCACGAAGAACTAACTCGTCATTTTTATCTTTTAGTGCACCGATATTGATGACCATGTCTACTTCTGTCGCACCGTTTTCAATAGCATTTGTTGTTTCAAATGCTTTTACTTCTGGAGTAGATGCGCCTAGAGGGAAACCAATAACCGTACATACGTCCACACCTGAGCCTTTTAGTTGCTCAGCAGCATAGTTAACCCAAGTCGGATTAACACATACAGATGCAAATCCGTATTCGCGTGCTTCTGTACATAGTATTTCTACTTCTGCAGTTACAGCATCTGCTTTTAATAACGTATGATCAATTAGTTTTGCTACATTTGTTGTCATTTTAAAAACCCCTTTAACAAGTTGTATGTACCTCTTACAAAATAATATCA